>NVSY01000003.1 GCA_002401385.1 Flavobacteriaceae bacterium
ATTAATGCTGATGTTTTCAGCCTGTGAACCAATAGTTGACGAAGAAGTATTAATGAATACAATGGATGTTTCGGGTGTAGAGCTCGTAGCTACACAGAGTACAGTAGGAGGGAATGAAATAACCCTGCAAATGGTAACGCCTGGTATTACAGGGTATTGGGATTATAATTTAGGTAAAGCATTAACAGATAGGTTTACTTTTATTTACCCGATACCAGGGCAATCAACATTTACTTATACAGGAACTCTTGGTGCTGAATTTTTCACTAAAACCATTGATGTTCAGATAGACCAATTGGATCATCGTTTAGAACAAGACTGGTATAATTTGGTTAGTGAAAACACTGTAGAGGGTAAAACGTGGGTTTTTGATGGCACTGGTGGGGACAAAGGATTTTGGTGGTATATGTGTCCTCCAAACGAACCTGAAGCTTGGGAAAGTGCGTGGTGGAATGCAGGGGGAGATGGTGATTCTCCAATAGATGCTACTGGAAAAATGAAATTTGATTTAAATGGAGCAGGAAACTTTACCTATTATGCCAAACCGGGTGCAGTTGCTGAAACTGGAAGTTTTGTTTTAGACATTGCCAACCAAATGTTAAAGATTAATGGAGTAAATATTTTAGGTGCAGAAGAACCAAGGGGTAATCCAGATGGTTTGTATACTATTATTTCTCTTACTGAAGATAAAATGATATTGTATATGCCTAAGAATGCAGGAGGAACTGGTTGGGTTTGGGTATTTAAACCAGAGTAATTGTATTGTGTTTTTACAATACAATTTAAGTGAACAAATACTAGTGTGTACTTACTAGTTTTGATAAAGAATGGGGGGACAACTCCCCCCTCTTCTTTATCAAAATAAGAGGAAGAATGTTATTATAATTTGAGAATTATGACTGAGGTAATTCCGTTGTTTTCTCGTATAAGAAGATTAAAAACATCAATGATTATTGACGCTTAAATTTCTCGTGTAATCTCAATGAAAAATTATAAACAATTGTTTTTTATGTTTAGTTATTTAGAAATAAACAAAATGTTTTTAGGTGCTGGAATGTTTTTAACTATTTTACTCTCATGTGGAGGAAATACTGTTGGAGACGAATCTATTACAGAGCCCGAAGAACAAGAAAAAATTATACCCTCAAATCTTAGCTTGAGTATTTCTATTGTTGGAGAAGATGTAAATTCTCCAAATGGTGATGGTACTGGAGTGATTACATGTGTTGCTACAGCAGATAATGCCATAAAATATGGTTTTAGATTTGGTTCGGGTACAGAAGTAGAAAGTAGCGATGGGCTTGCAACGCATACCTACACACAAAAAGGAACAAACATAATTATAGTCTATGTATACGCGTATTCTAGTACAGGAGATTTTATAAATAAATCAGAGCAAATTACGCTCTTTGTAGCTCAAGATTCATTTAATACATTGGTTTTTTCTGACGAATTTGATACCGATGGAAGTCCAGACGATTCCAAATGGAATTAYGATATWGGAACWGGAAGTAATGGTTGGGGAAATTCAGAATCTCAATATTATACAAATAGAACAGAAAACGTAACTATTGAAGAAGGRCTATTAAAAATTACGGCAAAACGTGAAGMTTATGAAGGTGCKGRATTCACGTCWACCCGAATGAAAACACAAGRCAAATTTGACTTTACYTATGGTAGAGTTGAAATAAGAGCAAAACTTCCCGAAGGAGGAGGAACWTGGCCGGCATTATGGATGCTTGGTACTAATATTTCCTCTGTTGGTTGGCCAGCATGCGGTGAAATAGATATTATGGAACAYGTAGGWAATAACCAAGGCACTGTTCAAAGTGCTATGCATACACCTTCGAGTTATGGGAATACAAGCAATCAYGGTTCTAAATATGTARCGGATGCYTCAAYGGAGTTTCATGTCTATTCTGTTACTTGGACTAGCGATGAAATTGTGTTTAGAATTGACGATGTGACGCATTACAGGTACCATCCTTCCAATAAAAATACAGATACTTGGCCATATACTAGCAATCAGTTTATAATTCTAAATGTTGCTATGGGTGGTGGTTTTGGAGGTGAGATTGACGAAGATTTTAGTGAATCTTCAATGGAAATTGATTATGTAAGAGTGTATCAATAATTTTATTATGCAATTGTTTTTTATCTCAAGTTTTGATTTAAATCACAAATGAGTATTTCTACTAAGTTATTGACAAAATAGTATAAACACCTTTTAAAGATAAAGGATACTTTTAATAAGAATTTTAAAATGCTAAGAATGTACCAAAAGAAATTATTATTTATAGCTTCAATTTTTATGTTTACCCAACTTATATTGAGTTGTAAAGAACAAACGAAAGAAGTTAAATTACCAAACACAAATACAGACTTTGAAATAACAAAGGCAAGAGTTTATACTACAAGTTCAAATAATGAAATTAAACTGCAATTAACTTCTGAAGAAATTGTTTTTTCTAATTTTAAGCAACCATTAGAAACAGAAGCTTCTATTTTAGTAAATCCTTCAAAGCAATATCAAACATTTGTTGGTATTGGTGCAGCATTAACAGATGCAGCAGCTGAAACCTTTTATAAATTAGATAAGGAGCAACAAGATTTGTTTATGGAGGCATATTATAGCGTAGACAAAGGTATTGGTTATACGCTTGGGAGAACAATTATTCATAGTTGTGATTTTTCAAGTGGCAGTTATACGTATGTGGAAGAAGGAGATAAAGAGTTGACAACATTTTCTATTGATCACGATAAAAAATACCGTTTGCCWTTTACAAAATTAGCKATTSAAGCTGCAGGAGGRRARTTACYWATGTAYGCRAGYCCTTGGAGTCCACCMGCWTTTATGAAAACWACTAATAATATGTTACARGGWGGRAAATTAAAACCKGAATTTTAYCAACCYTGGGCWAAYTATTATGCWAAATTTATCAAAGCMTATGARAARGAAGGAGTTCCWATTTGGGGRTTRACYATTCAAAATGAACCWATGGCWRWMCAAASWTGGGARTCKTGTATATATACCGCWGAAGAAGAACGTGATTTCTTGAAAAATTWCTTAGGWCCAACCCTTGAAAAGGAAGGTYTAGGRGATAAAAAWATMATMRTTTGGGATCATAAYAGAGATTTACTTTTTGAAAGAGCAAGTGTTATATTAAATGATCCTGAAGCCAATAAATACGTTTGGGGAACAGGTTTCCATTGGTATGAAGATTGGAAAGATGGAACTCCAATGTATAACAATGTATCAAAAGTTAATGAAGCATTTCCTGATAAAAATTTGATCTTCACAGAAGGTTGTAATGAGTCTTATAATTTGGAAAGAATTGGAGAYCCAAAACTTGCTGAGCGYTATGGGAAATCWATGATWAACGATTTTAATAATGGAACCGTTGCTTGGACAGATTGGAATATTTTATTAGATCAAACAGGAGGRCCAAATCATGTTGGAAACCTTTGTTTTGCTCCAGTACACGGAAATACACARACTGGAAAATTAACCTTTACAAATTCGTATTACTATATAGGTCATTTTTCAAAGTTTATWAGACCAGGAGCTAAACGTATTTCAACAGGTACYACAGCGAATCAATTATCWGCTACATCATTTAAAAAYACSGATGGGAGCATTGTTRTTGTTGCYTTGAATGACGGTGATACTGCACTTAATTATATGTTAACTGTCAACGGGAAAACAGCAGAATTAAATTTACCAGAACACTCAATTCAATCTATTATTTTGAATTAAAACCAATGAATAAACCGAAACTTAAAAAAATGAAGAAAATATATATTATTGGAATAGTTTGCATCCTATGCTTAATACAGGGATGTTCTGATAAAACTAGTAACACTGCTATAGGGAAGACGAGCAACGTAAATAAAAAAGTTGATTCAGTACTCTCCTTAATGACATTGAAAGAAAAAATTGGGCAGTTAGTACAGTACAATGGAAGTTGGGATTTAACGGGACCTCCATCTGATGTGAACAGTAAAGAAAAATTCGAAAAATTACGAAATGGCGAAATAGGATCTATGCTGAATGTATTAACAGTAGATGCTACAAGAGAAGCTCAAAAAGCGGTGATGGAAAATTCTAGAATGAAAATCCCACTTATATTTGGTTATGATGTTATTCATGGCTATAAAACAATATTTCCAATTCCTCTTGGTGAAAGTGCGAGTTGGGATTTAGAGATCATGCAAAAATCTGCCGAAATTTCAGCAAAAGAAGCTTCTGCAGCTGGACTTCATTGGACATTTTCTCCAATGTTGGATGTTTCTAGAGATGCCCGTTGGGGAAGGATTATGGAAGGATCTGGGGAAGATACCTATTTAACGTCTCAAATTGGAGTCGCTAAAGTAAAAGGATACCAAGGTGATGATTTACGAAGTGAATATACCATAGCAGCATGTGCCAAACATTTTGCAGGATATGGATTTGGAGAAGCGGGGCGTGATTATAACTCTGCTAATATTGGAGAATTTGAATTACACAATGTTGTGTTGCCTCCATTTAAAGCGGTTGCTGATGCAGGCGTTGCAACTTTTATGAATTCGTTTAACGAAATTGATGGAATTCCTTCAACAGCAAACAAAATGTTGCAAAGAGATCTATTAAAAGGAGCATGGAATTGGGATGGATTTATGGTTTCTGATTGGGGTTCTATTCGAGAAATGATCGCACATGGTTATGCAAAAGATTTAAAACATGCTGCAGAACTGGCAATAAACGCTGGTAGTGATATGGATATGGAAAGTAATGCTTACGAATCAAGTTTAGAAAATTTGGTTGCGGAGCGTAAAGTAGACATTGCAACTATTGATGATGCTGTTAGAAGAGTGTTGAGAATTAAATTTAGGTTGGGATTATTTGAAGATCCTTATAAGTATTGTAACCTAGAACGTGAAAAGACAGAAATATATACGCCAGAAAATTTAGCCTTTGCTAGAGATGTTGCACGAAAATCTATTGTTTTATTGAAAAATGAAAACAAGGTGTTGCCTTTAAAAAAGCAAGTAAAAAGCATTGCAGTTATTGGTCCTTTGGCGAACGATAAAGATAGTCCCATTGGAAATTGGAGAGCGCAAGGAGCAGCAAATTCGGCGGTTTCATTTTTAGAAGGAATTGAAAATGCATTGCATAAAAAAGTGCCTTTTGAAAAGGGGGTAGAATTGAGTATTGGAAAGCGTTCGTTTTTGGCGCCTATGACATTTAATACAWCKGACAGRTCAGGTATTCCTGCTGCTGTTAAATTAGCAAAAAAATCAGATGTAGTGTTCATGGTAGTTGGTGAAGATGCTTTTCAATCAGGAGAAGGAAGAAGTCAAACCAATATTGGCTTAGTAGGATTACAACAAGAATTGATAGARGAGGTRTAYAAAGTAAATCAAAACATYGTWTTGGTTTTAATGAATGGACGCCCTTTAGATATCAGTTGGCATGCAGCACATATTCCAACAATTTTGGAATGCTGGCACCTTGGTTCTGAGGCAGGAAATGCGATTGCAGATGTTATTTTTGGAGACTATAATCCATCTGGTAAATTACCCGTTTCTTTCCCGTATACCGTTGGTCAGGAACCATTGTACTACAATCAAAAAAATACAGGTAGACCGTCTAATCCTTCAGATGTAACGTATTCACATTATAACGATGCKCCTAAGACGGCATTATATCCTTTTGGGTATGGATTGAGTTATACATCATTTAAATATGATAATTTGAACTTAAGTACTGCWAGTTTTTCAGAAAATGAAGCTATTGTAGTAACTGTAGATGTGACAAATACTGGAGAAATCGGAGGAGAAGAGGTCGTTCAATTGTATATTAGAGATTTGGTGGGGAGCATCACCCGACCGACGAAGGAATTAAAAGGGTTTGAAAAAGTATTTATTGMTGCTGGAGAGACYAARACAATTTCTTTTACAATTRATGAAAAAACAATTGAGTTTTATACAGCCAATAAATTATGGGAAGCAGAAGCAGGAGMATTTAATGTTTTTGTTGGAGGAAATTCAGTTGATTTATTAGAGAAAGATTTTAATTTTACTAAAAAATAAAAACGTTACTGTAATGAAAATAAATGTATTATCTATTGTTCTTTTATTTGTACTAAGCATTGGTTATAGTCAAAGTAAAAGTAACGAAGTTGAAAAAAAAATTGACAGTATTCTAGAATTGCTCACCTTAGAGGAAAAAGTAGCAATGTGTCATGCACAATCTAAATTCAGTACTCCTGGGGTTGATAGATTAGGAATTCCTGAAGTTTGGATGTCAGATGGTCCTCATGGAGTAAGAGGAGAAATTAATTGGGACAATTGGGGATATGCAAATTGGACCAACGATTCTATTACAGCCTTTCCTGCCTTAACTTGTTTGGCAGCAACTTTTAACCCGAATCTGTCYAAGGATTATGGRGTGAGTGTTGGAGCAGAAGCTCGTTATAGAAAAAAGGATATTTTATTAGGTCCTGGAGTGAATATTTATAGAACTCCAATGAATGGAAGGAACTTTGAATATATGGGAGAAGATCCATATTTAGCCTCTAAAATGGTGGTGCCTTACATTCAAGGAGTACAAGAAAACGGAGTGTCTGCATGTTTAAAGCATTACGCCTTAAACAATCAAGAAATATGGCGWGGTCATATCAATGTRAAAGTAAGTGATAGAGCGTTGAATGAGATCTATTTACCAGCCTTTAAAGCAGCTGTTTTGGAAGGTGAAGTATGGTCTGTTATGGGAGCTTATAACCAATTTAGAGGGCAATATACAACCCATCATAAAATACTTACAAATAAAATTTTAAAAGGAGATTGGGCCTTTGACGGAGTGGTGATCTCGGATTGGGGTTCTGCACATGATACAAAGGAATCTGCTCTTTATGGTTTGGATATGGAGATGGGAACTGGAACAGATGGATTGACGTCGAGTATAAAGAATGCCTATGACAGGTATTACTTAGCTTACCCATTTTTAGAAATGATAAAAAGTGGCGAGTTGGAAGAAAAAGTGCTCGATGATAAAGTGCGTAGAATTTTGCGTTTGATGTTTAGAACAACAATGAATACAACTCGTGGATTTGGAAGAGCAAATAATAACGAACACCTTGCAGTAGCTCGTGAAGTAGCAAGCGAAGGAATTGTTTTATTAAAAAATAATAAGTCATTTTTTCCAATCGACCCTAGTAAAAAAATCACCATTGCAGTAATTGGAGAAAATGCAACTCGTAAAATGACACCAGGAGGTGGTTCTTCGGAGTTGAAAGCTAAAAACGAAATATCTCCACTTAAAGGYTTACAGGAAAGATTTACAAATGCAACAATAATTCATGCTTTAGGGTATGCTTCAGGACCGTCKGCTTATGGGCGTGTTATACCATCAGATTTAGATGCTGTAGCCTTGMRACAAGAAGCTATWGAAGCAGCCAAGAAAGCGGATATAGTATTGTTTTTTGGAGGCTTAAATAAAAAYCATCACCAAGATTGTGAAGGTGGAGACCGATTAAAATTTGGACTTCCTTTTGGACAAGATGCGCTCTTGAATGAATTGATAAAAGTGAATAAAAACATTGGAGTGGTGCTAGTAAGTGGGAATGCAGTATCTATGCCGTGGTTATCAAAGGTGAAATCTGTAATGCAAGCCTGGTACTTAGGGAGCGAAGCAGGACATGCTTTAGCAGATGTAATCAGCGGGGATGTGAGTCCTTCAGGGAAGCTTCCTTTTTCTTTTCCTAAAGAATTAACAGACAATGCAGCACATCATTTTGGTGAAATTTCTTATCCAGGAGATAGCGTAAATCAAGAATACAAGGAAGATATATTAGTTGGTTATCGATGGCATGATACGCAAAAGATCAAGCCTCTTTTTGCTTTTGGACATGGATTGTCGTACACAGATTTTAAAATTTCTGAAGCCACAACTGACAAGAAAGTATATACTTCTCAAGATCAAATTAAAATCCGCTGCAACGTTACTAATGTTGGAGAAGTGGCAGGAGCAGAGGTTGTTCAAGTATATATAGGGAAGTCAAAATCAGCTGTAAAAAGAGCTGCTAAAGAATTAAAAGGCTTCAAAAAAGTTGTCATAAAAAAAGAAAGTACTGAAACTGTTGAAATTTCAATAGCTGTTGCTGATCTCGCTTTTTATGATGAAACTATTTCAGATTGGAATTTGGAAGTGGGTACCTATGAAATCTATATAGGGAATGCTTCAGATAACATTTCTCAAAAAATTAAAGTAACGATTGAATAACAGCTTGTTTATAGCATTTCAATTTTCAAACAATTGTATCAAATAATTTTATATTTCATAATGAGTAATAAAGCAAACAAACGAATAAACATCTATTTTATCACCATGGTAATYACCTTAGGGGGACTACTTTTTGGATATGATACKGGTGTAATTAATGGAACCCAATTCTATTTTTCAAAATACTTTGAGTTAACGGGKGCATTAAAAGGGTTTATTGTWAGTAGTGCGCTGTTAGGAGCACTTGTTGGAGCAGCCTTTTCGGGTGTATTGAGCAAGTCCATAGGTAGAAAAAACTCATTGATAATTGCAGCGCTATTGTTTGCKGTTTCTGCTTGGGGTTCTGGTTTACCAAGTTTCCTTCCTGAATCTGTTTCATTGATGGTGTTTTTTAGAATACTTGGGGGAATTGCCATAGGTATGGCTTCTATGAATGCGCCAATGTATATCGCAGAAATTGCACCAGCCGAAAAAAGAGGTACGCTGGTTACATTTTAYCAATTGGCCATTGTAATAGGATTTTTTGTAGTTTTTCTAGTTACTTATTTTATTGGAAATGGACTGAGTGAAGCAGAAAGTATCGCAACWGGKTGGAGGTATATGTTTTGGTCAGAATTAATTCCRGCAGGTTTATTTTTATCGCTRTTRTTTTTAGTGCCTAAAAGCCCAAGATGGTTGATGGTAAAGGGAAAAGARGAGGAAGCATTAGATGTTTTAGTCAGCATTCATGGAGAAGAAATAGCCAAGAAAGAATTTRYTGAAATAAGAGACTCAATTCTATCCGAAGGTAAATCGAAAAAAGTATCTATWTTTTCAAAATCATTTTTACCTGTCATAATTATTGGAACAATACTTTCTGTATTGCAACAATTTACAGGGATAAATGCGGTATTGTATTATGGAGCAGACATTTTTGAACAAGCACTTGGTTTTGGAAAAGAAGATGTTTTACTACAACAAATATTATTAGCTACGGTGAATTTGATATTTACATTTGTTGCGATGTTTACAGTAGATAAATTGGGGAGAAAGCCGTTGCTTATCATTGGTGGATTTGGAATGCTTATAGGTTTTTTAATGATGGGATTCACCTTGTATTTTAGTGATTATTCTCAACTGAATTCTGCTGGACTTCCTACAATATCGCCTACTGAAGGTATCATAAGTCTAATTGGTGTTTTAATTTTTATTGGTTCATTTGCCTTGTCAATGGGACCTGTAGTTTGGGTGATTCTTTCAGAGATATTCCCGAATAAAATTAGAAGTGTGGCTATGTCCATTGCTGTTGCAGGACAATGGTTGGCAAACTATTTTGTATCACAATCTTTTCCTATAATCGTTGAAAGTGATGTCAATAAATTACAAATTGATGGAGGAATTTGGAATAAT
The DNA here is from genome assembly GCA_002401385.1 of Flavobacteriaceae bacterium. Taxonomy (GTDB): domain Bacteria; phylum Bacteroidota; class Bacteroidia; order Flavobacteriales; family Flavobacteriaceae. The sequence goes on from NVSY01000003.1 coordinate 9,653, forward strand.
TCTTTGCCTTATTTTCTTTTTTCAGGATTTATAGTGGTGATTATTCTATTTGTTTGGAAATTTATTCCTGAAACAAAAGGAAAAACATTGGAAGAAATGGAAACCTTATTTGAGAAGTAAAAAAGTAATTGCGAGATTATTTTTAATGCGAGGAGTAATAAATTATGTTCAAGATGCGGTGTTGTTTCTTGAATGGAGTTTGAATGCCCTAATCTTTGTCAAATTCAATATGATTTACAGTAAAAAATAAATCCAAAAACAGTATGCTAATGAAATTTCATGTACAAATAGTTTCAATTTTAATAATAGTATTCTTGGTGTCATCTTGTACGTCAAAAGGTGATAATCAGAAGGACACCACTACAGTTAAACCTGTTAGTTTTATTAAAACCAAAGGGTCAAATTTGGTGAATTCTAAAGGAGAGCGTATCATTTTAAAAGGAACCAATTTGGGAAACTGGCTTGTTCCAGAAGGCTATATGTTTAAAATGAATCAGGTGAATTCACCCTACAAAATTGATGAATTATTACATGAGCTTGTTGGTCCCGATAGTTTGAAAGTATTTTGGAAGGGTTTTCTAGATAATTATATAACTCACGCGGATATCAAGTATTTAAAAAGTATTGGTTGTAACCATATTCGTTTACCCTTTAACTACAAAATGTTTACAGACGATTTGTATATGGGAGAAAGAAATGCTGGATTTAAATATTTTGATAGATTGATAGATTGGTGTAAAGAAGAAGAATTGTATGTGTTATTAGACATGCATTGTGCTCCAGGAGGACAAACTGGTGATAATATTGATGATGGCTATGGATATCCTTTTCTTTTCAAAAGTAAATCGTCACAAGATTTAATGACCAAAATTTGGGTGGAAATAGCTGAAAAGTATAAGGATGAGCCAATTATTATAGGGTATGATATTGTTAACGAACCTATAGCACATTATTTTAAAGATGAATTAGATGTTTTAAATCATGAATTGTTTTTGCTCTATGAAAGAATTATAAAAGAAATTAGAAAAGTAGATTCACAACATACTATATTTTTAAATGGGTCTATTTGGAGTACTAATTTTGACGTTTTTGAGGAATTGAATGATGATAATGTGGTGTACGAATTTCATACATATTGGGTGGATGTAGCTAAGAATGTGATTCAGCCATATCTAGATTTTAGAGACAAACACCAAGTGCCAATTTATATTGGAGAAACGGGAGAAAACACCGATCAATGGATACATGATTTTAGAGTGTTGTTAGATGAAAATGATGTCAACTGGTGCTACTGGCCCTATAAAAAGATGAATAACACGAAAGGAATTATGAATTTTGATGAGCCCGAAAATTATCATTTAATTTCGGATTATGCTAAAAGCGATCGTTCTTCTTATGCAAATATGAGGGCTAACAGACCTAACATATCTGAAGTTCAAAAAGCACTAAATGACTATTTAGAAAATAGCCTATATAAAAATAATTTTGTGAACAAGGGATATACAAAAGCGCTGGGATTTAAGGTGGATGTGAACTAAAAAATAGTTCATTAATTTCGCGTAAAGTTTTAAATGTTACACCAATAACAAGAAATAACTTAATCAAAAAATACTATTTAAATGATCAAAAAAGTACTGTTTCTTTTTTCTATAACCATATTGATTTTTGGTTGTAAGGAATATACAATTACTAACAATGAAATTGAATTTGACAATCATACATTTTCGGTTTTATCTTCCGGATTGATTGGTGTTAGAGCAAGTAATGCTCACAAAGGGAATTACAAATACAATGTGGATCATGTAGTTTTTGATGTGAAACAAAGCAATGAAWTGTTAACTATTTCAACCGCTAAATACCAGCTTTCCTACCAAAAAGGAGCGGGTAGGATGGAGGATAAAATTTCTATTGAATTTAAAAAACAGGATTCACTTATTATTACAAGCATTCATCAGATAGATACTGAAAATTTGGGAGGCTTAATTAGGTCTGTTGACAAGTATGATGGTAAAATTGAATATGAAGAGTACGATATTAATTCACCATCAAAAGAAGTTACTATTCCAAAAGGTTTATTGAGTAAACAAGGATGGACGGTATTAAAAGTAATTGATGATGCCTTAATTCATAATGATGTTGAAGGGGATTCGGAAGAATTATTCATATTTTGTTATGGAGATGATTACAAGAAAGTCTTAAATGATTTTACGCAGTTAAATGGGAACATTCCTTTATTGCCAAAATGGGCTTTAGGAAATTGGTTCAGTAGATACCAACCATTATCAGCGCAAGATTATAAAGATATTGTATCTAGATTCAGGAAAGAGAAAATTCCTATTGATGTGATTGTTCCAGATATGAAYTGGCATATAGAYGGCTGGTTTGGGACTCGCTACGACTCTGTTAAATTTCCTGATATGAACAATTTTTTAAATTGGACAAATCAAAAYGGGTTACATGTTGGTTTTAATCATCATCCAGGAGCCGTTATTAGAGATGATATAAAAGCAAAGGATTTTTTGAAAAGAGCGAATATGGATTATGATTCYTTATTKGTAGCKACRGARAAACAATACCAAGARTCGAAATGGGAATTYATWGAAAATGCCTTGTTTTATGGWGAGGGAAATTCARACGATATTGCACCTTTCTTCGACGTTTTTCTAAAACCTATGATGGATCAAGGCTTGGATTTTCATTGGGTTGATGGGAGTCCTTCCATTAAAAATTTAAARGAGTATTATACWTTAACAGAACAGCATTCRAATAAAAGAGCSATTGTATTGACRAGACAGGTAGCTGGTAGTTTTGACAATCATAAATATCCTATTGGRTTTTCTGGYGATAGCTATATTTCKTGGGAAAGYTTAAARTTYAATATCGAATTGACYGTAAAAGGTTCCAATTTGGGTGTTTAYTGGTCTCATGATATYGGTGGACATATGGAAGGTCRTAAAATGGMTRCGGATAGTGAATTRTTTAGTAGRTGGATWCAATCTGGTGTYATGTCTCCTTTCAATCGATTGCACGCTACAGGTGGTGTAGATTGGGACAACAGATTAGTACATAATAGAAAACCATGGGATTGGGGAGAAAAGGTRCTTTCTTCGGCAAGAAAAGCAATGCAGTTAAAATATCAATTAATGCCGTATACGTATTCTCTCAATAGAAAGGCTTTTGACGAGGGATTAATTATGTGTTACGGAATGTATTTTGAMTATCCAACAAATGCAAAATCTTTTGAGTATAGCAACGAACAATACCTGTATGGTTCTTCCATACTTTGCGCACCCATTACGGACGCTGCTGTTGATGGCAGAGGAATGGAAGGGCTAGCCTCAAAAAAAGTATGGATTCCGGAAGGACTGTGGTACGACTATTTTTCGGGAGAAAAAGTACAAGGACCTATGGAGATCGTAGTTTCAAAATCGATTGACGAATTTCCTTTATTTGTAAAAGAAGGAGCCATCATTCCGATGGTTGAGTATATGGATTATACAGATCAAAAACCGTTAGATAAACTTATTATAGCATGTTATCAGCCTTCAAAAACAGCTAATTCGTCTTTCAAATTGTATGAAGATGATGGTAAAACATTGGACTATAAAAACGAAAAATTTAGATGGACAACTATTGATTATAACTTTAACCAAGAAGGAGGATCTACCATTGTAATACATCCAGTTATTGGTGATTTTGATGGCGCTGTTGTTGAACGAAATTATCAAATTATAGTAAAAGGTGTAACAACTAAAATTAATGAAATTTCTATTAATAGTTCGGAGTTGAATGTAGAGAAATGGAATTTGAAAAATAATATTTTAACTATTAATACTGATGTCTTCAGTACCCAAGAAAAAGTAGAAATTAATATTGAGTAATGATAAAGAGTAGTTAGATGATTTATAAATTAAAATATATTAACTTAATTTTTTGAGAAATGATTATTATTGAATCTTTTGAAGTAGCAGTAGTATTACTTTTTGTAACTATGTTGTGTTGGGGCTCTTGGGCAAATACCCAAAAATTAGCAACAAAAACTTGGCCTTTTCAACTTTTTTATTGGGATTATGTCATTGGAATTGTTCTATGCTCTTTAGTTTTAGGTTTTACATTGGGCAGCTTTGGAGAAGGAGGAAGATCCTTTACTGAAGATTTATTGCAAGCCGAGCACAATGTTTTATTAGCCGCTTTTATTGGAGGTGTAGTTTTTAACTTAGCAAATATTTTATTAGTTGCTGCGATTGATATTGCAGGAATGGCAGTAGCATTTCCAATTGGTATTGGATTAGCGTTGGTAATTGGTGTTGTGGTGAATTATATAAAATACCCAGTAGGCGACCCATTTATGTTGTTTATTGGTGTGTTATTAGTGGTTGTAGCAATAGTTTTAGATGCTAAAGTTTATAGAAGTATTTCAAAAGGTGCTTCAAAATTTTCCACTAAAGGCATTGTATTGTCGTTAGCTGCAGGTGTTTTAATGGGATTCTTTTATCGTTTTGTTGCCGATTCAATGTCACCAAATTTTTCAACACCAGAAGTTGGTAAATTAACACCTTACAGCGCATTCTTTATTTTCTCTATTGGAATTTTGATTTCTAATTTTTTATGGAATTCAATTGCAATGGCAAAACCATTCTCAGGAAAGCCAGTTGCATATAAGGAGTATTTTTCAAAAGGAAATTTAAAATTGCATAGCATAGGTTGGTTAGGTGGAATAATTTGGGCTATTGGAATGTCTTTAAGTCTAATAGCATCAGAACAAGCTGGATTTGCAATATCATATGGCTTAGGTCAAGGAGCAACAATGGTAGCTGCAATTTGGGGTGTTTTTGTCTGGAAAGAATTTGCAGAAGCATCTTCAAAAACTAAAAAATACATAAACTTAATGTTTGCTTTTTTTATTGTTGGATTGGTGTTAATTATTTATGCAAGAATAAAATAAATTATGAAAGAAATAATAGCAGTAGTTGGAAGTTCAAATACCGATTTGGTTTTTCAAACCCCTAAATTCCCTCAACCTGGTGAAACAGTTTTAGGTGGGAAGTTTGTTACTTTTGCTGGTGGAAAAGGGGCCAATCAAGCGGTCGCAGCTGCAAGATTAGGGGGAGACGTTTATTTTATTGCTCGAGTTGGAGATGATGGTTTTGGTAATGAAGCAATAAAGGGCTTTTTAAAAGACACTATTAATACCGAATTTGTTTTTAAGGATAAAGATTTCCCTACTGGAGTAGCATCTATTGTGGTCAATGAAAAAGGTCAAAATTCTATTGTTGTCGCCCCAGGTGCGAACAATCACCTTATACCTGAAAACATTGATACCGCAATATCTGCAATTGAAAAATCTTCTATAGTTTTAGTTCAGTTAGAAATCTCACTAGAAACTGTAAAATATGTTATAAATAAATCATTTTCTTTAAAGAAGAGAGTTATTTTAAATCCTGCACCAGCACAAAAAATTGAAGAATCGTTGTATTCAAAAATATTTTTAATTACACCAAATGAGACAGAAACAGAATTGTTAACAGGTGTTGAGGTTACGGATGAAATTTCTGCTTCAAAAGCCGCGGATATTTTTTTGAGTAAAGGAGTTGAAAATGTGATTATTACTTTAGGAGAAAAGGGAGCATATTTTAAAAATAAAACTGAGGAGTTGATTGTTGCTGCAAAAAAAGTAGCGGTTATTGATACTACTGCTGCAGGTGATATTTTTAACGGAGCTATTGCAGTAGCTTTGGCAGAAGGTAAAAAGTGGAAAGAAGCAATTTTATTTGCGAATTCAGCTTCTGCAATTGGTGTTAGTAGACTTGGAGCTCAAGCTTCTGTTCCGTATAAATGTGAATTGGAATAATAAAATAAAAATAAGGGTTTGGGAAAAAATTAATTCTTAAATAATTAAACTAGTAATATGAAATTATCTAAAAAGTATAAAGTTTTCGTGTATTTAAGTGTTGTCTTTTTAAGTTTTTTTTCTTGCAAAGAGGTGAAAAAAGATACCCAATCAGTAATTAGCAATCCATTGGTAGATGAAAATTTAGTTTATAATAACTATACACCAAAAACTACCGATAAAATTATTTCTCGCACGGAATATTTGAACAAATTACAGGGGTTTTGGTTGGGGCAGTGTATTGCCAACTGGACAGGTTTAGTGACTGAAATGGATAAAATTGGGAATATTGGTGAAATTAAAACGGGCGCCTTTTATACCAGAAATGATTGGGGAAAACCAGATCAACCTAGTATTTGGGGAGAAGGCGTTCCAAGTAATTTATCTGAAAATATTGATTTTGTATTTGTAGATCAAGATAGTATTTGGGGTAGTGATGATGATACAGATGTTGAGTTTATGTACCAGCATTTATTGTATACAAATAAAACAAGTGTTTTAACTGGGACGCAAATTAGAGCCGGTTGGTTGAAACATATGAAGCAAGAAGAAGAAAACTTTTTATGGGTAGCTAATCAAAAGGCGTTGGATTTAATGATCGAGGGCTATGCTCCTCCAGATACGAGTGACCCAAAATATACAACAGATTCTATTTATAACAATTACTACGAAATGATTGATGCTCAGTTRACMACWGARATATTTGGTTTTTTTGCRCCWRCKAGRCCTGATGTGGCKTTGARRATGKCAAAAYTWCCAATACAAACAACAGCTCGATTTAATGCRGAATGGATTTCAGAATTTTATGTARTTATGTATTCATTRGCTTCYTMTGTYRAYRAGGAMTTRCCTATWAAGGAWWMWACTRTTTGGATGGCAGATCAGGCGCGTAAGAGATTACCAAATGATTCCTATTCAGCAAAAATGTATGATTTTGTTAAAGAAAAGTATGCYTTAAATATTCCTTGGGAACAAACAAGRGATGCACTTTACCAGAAATATCAGGTAGCGCAAGCAGATGGTTATGATATTACATCAAAAAACAGTTATTGCAATGGTTGTTTTGCAGCTGGAATWAATTTTGGTTCGAGTATCATTAGCTTGTTATACGGAGAAGGAGATTTAAAAGAAACCATTAAAATAGGAGCGTTGGCWGGATGGGATTCTGACAATCCAACAGCTACCTGGGGTGGACTTTTAGGTTTTATGATTGGTAAGGAAGGGGTTGAAGCATCTTTTGGAAGAAAATTTTCAGATTCATTTAATATTCATAGAACCAGGATAAATTTTCCGAACAATGGAATCTATAGTTTCTCTGAAATGGCTSAAACAGGTGTTTTTATAATTGACAGAGTGGTACAAGAGGAAATGAACGGWGGTRTAAGTTTAGAAAACGATGTGTGGTATATWCCWACMKCAGACCTMAGTGATMTACATAAATARCCCGMTAAAAAATTAAGTATTATGAAAYGAACATGAATTTTTTTAATCAWAAAATACMCSCAAGKGTATGATTAAAATAAAWTCATGWGAGAACGAGTGTAASGAGTGSTTACATGGGTTCTCAAATTTTTAAATATTTTTAATCAATTACAAAATTTTAAACACATGAAACGAACATGATTTTTTTTAATCAAAAAATACCCCCAAGGGTATGATTAAAATAAAATCATGAGAGAACGAGTGTAAGGAGTGCTTACATGGGTTCTCAAATTTTKAAATATTTTTAWTCAATTACAAAATTTTAAACACATGAAATATWTTAGAANYAWWRKKWKKTTTTTNNTGACGGNNNCTGTTATGTTTCAGCCTTTAGTTGCACAGACTATTTCTAAACCTGTATATGTAATTGTTCATGGTGCCTGGGGAGGTGGATGGGCTTTTAAAAAAGTTGATTCACTACTTACAGAAACTGGAAGTGCAGTGTACCGACCTACGCTAACAGGGCAGGGAGAGAGGGTGCATTTAGCCTCTCCGAATGTAGGATTAGATACACATATAAAAGACATTGTAAATACGATACTATACGAAGAACTCAGCAATGTTATTCTCGTTGGACATAGTTATGGAGGCATGGTTGTAACCGGCGTAGCTGATAGCATTCCTGAGAGAATTTTTAAACTTATTTATATTGATGCAATTGTTCCTGAAGATAATGAAAGTGCTTTCTCAATTTTTGAAGAAAGATACAATAGGTTTGAAGTGGTAAATGGCGGTATAATTCCACCATGGGTTTCAGAAGGAACATCGCCTCCTAAAGATGTACCTCATCCTATGAAAACATGGAAAGATAGAATTCGCCTTAAAAATCCAGAAAGACTAAAAATTTCAACAACATACATTTTAACTGTCGAGAAAGGTGCTGATCCAACATTGGATGATTTTGCCTCTCAAGCTRWGAGAGCTAAGAAAAAAGGCTGGTCTATGCTTCAGTTAGAAGCGGATCATAATGCACAATGGTCTGCTCCAGATGAATTTGTGAAAATGCTAAAAAWTATWGAAAGTAATTAAGCGAATACAACAACATTAAACGGTTTTGAAAYGGCTGTTTATGAATGYTATTAATTSYAAWGAATAAAAAATGAGTGCATTTAAATATAGTATAATCTTRGCSGGAYTTTTAAGTTTTGTTASCCTACAAGGACAAACGACTGTCATGTCATTTAACATAAGATATGATAGCGCTCATGATAAAGAAAATYGCTGGGAATTMAGAAAAAAGGAAGTTGTAGATWTGATAAAATACTATCAACCTGACTTTTTGGGTGTTCAAGAAGCAATGCCTAACCAATCAGGATTYTTGGYGGAGAATTTGGACTTTTACAATTTTATTGGACATGGTCGGGAAGGTAAGAATACWAACAGTGAAGGAATTCCYTTATTCTATAATATTTCTAARTTTGAATTATTGAGTAAAGAAGTATTTTGGTTATCAGAAACACCRGAAAAAGTTTCAAAAGGMTGGGATGCTGCTTACAAGAGAATTGTTGTGTATGGTGTTTTTAGAAATAAAACAACGAATGATACAGTGCATATATTCAACTGTCATTTTGATCATAKGGGTAAAGTTGCCCGTGTTCAATCTGCAAAATTATTGTTRGAAATCATCAATAAGAAACAATTGACAGCTCAWAATGTCATTATTATGGGTGATTTTAACAGTGTACCTTCTGAAGCCCCTATCGAKATTCTCAAAAAACAATTYGAAGATAGTTATARCGCTTTGAATTATCCRGTATATGGTCCCGTTGGTACCTATAATGGATTTGACGTAAARAGTAAGCTTACAAAAAGAATAGATTACATTTTYACTAAAAACCTTGAAGTTAAAAGTTATCGGAGTATAGATGACAAAAGGAAAAATAATCTGTGGTTTTCTGACCATTTACCTGTTTTGATAAAGATAAATTAATTGTTGATTTTGAGATAAAGGACTTGCAAATTCAAAGATTTMTTCAATCGTTTTGTTTACTAGCATWAGCATCTGAAAGTGYATWTCAGGGACTACACTTTGWTGTTTTATGTTGTTTCTGGATTATTAGAAGCYCCTGTTTATAAATTTTCTAATTCTTTTTCACTGATAAATTTCATTTATTTTCGACTTTAAAGGTGAGGCCTTCAATTAAATATAAACATAAATAAACACGGTTTAGATAGCTAAACCGTGTTTTTTTATGTTTATATTTTTAATATATGCAATCAGAAAATCAATATTTTAGAACCATATTGATTTAATTTTTTGAACATGTATCTGGAACCATAAAAATAGTATTACCTGAGTTTTAGTAATGGAAATTCTGGATGCGCTGTCCTGGCTGTTTTTAACAACTTAAGCATTTCATCCAATACTTTTACTTCTTGTTGTGCTAGATTAATAGTTTCTCCTTGGTCTTTGTCTAAATTATATAATTCAACATCTTTTTGATAGCGTTTTACCAATTTCCATTGTTGCATTCTAATGGCTTGAATAGGGCCTTTTCCTTCGTTAAACTCCCAGTATAGATACTTGTGCTTTGATTGTGTCTTTTTTCCTTTTAAAGCGGGTAAAAATGTAATTCCATCGGTATCAGAACGAACTTCTGTACGTGCGATATCACAGAATGTAGGTAAAACATCCCAAAAAGCTGAAATATGATTGCTTTTTGTATTGGGTTTGATTTCCTCAGGCCATTTTGCAACAAAAGGAATTTTAATTCCTCCTTCGTACAAATCTCTTTTACGACCTTTATACGGACCATTACTATTGAAAAACTCCTTGTTTAATGCGTCATATGCATGTCCATTGTCACTTGTAAAGATTACTAATGTGTTTTTCTCTATCCCCAATTCTTTTAGTTGATTCATTAGTTCACCTACCTGTTTGTCTAATCGAGATACCATGGCGGCATAGGTGACATGTCCGTTTTTATCATGTAAATAATGAGCAGCTTTCATTTTTCTTAAAGGCCATCCTTTGTTTATGTATTGCTTTTTTGAATCTTCAGGTACTGTTAATTCAAAATGAGGAACTGTATAGGCCAAGTAAAGGAAAAACGGGATTTTATTGTTTTTATGAATGAAGTTTTTAGCTTTTTCCGTGAATAAATCTTGTACGTAATGCTTTTTCTTCAGCTTCCAATTATTACCTTCAATAACAATTTTTTTGTCATTTTCCCAAATTGAATCTGGGTAGTAATGATGTGCAGGTTTATGTTTGTTGAAACCATAAAAATAATCAAAACCTTGTTTATTTGGTTTTCCCTCATCTAAATTCTCCGCCAAGCCCCATTTACCGATAATGCCTGTTGTATATCCAGCTCTTTTTAATTCTTCAGCAATTGTAATTTCATCAGCCCTAATATCTGCGGGTTTACCAGAAGCTGTCCATCTTGGATTTCCACGAACAGAAGCATGCCCCATGTGTTTTCCTGTCATTAAACTCGCTCGGGAAGGTCCACAAACGGTACTGCCAGAATAGAAATTATTAAATACAATTCCTTCCTTGGCCAGTTGATCTATATTTGGAGTATTGATTTTTGTTTGACCATTAAAACCAACATCACCCCAACCTAAATCATCGGCGACAATAAATATGATATTAGGTTTTTCCTGAGCACTTGAAAAATGGACTATTCCAAATAAGAGAAAAGAAAAAATAAATAGAATTTTAAAACGTGTCATATATTAATTTTTAATTGGGCTTATTGAAAAACTATATTCACAAGTATTGGGGTCAATTCTGTATTGTGGATCGGCTAAGCCTTCTTTACTCCAGCTATTATCACCTCCAACACCCACTTGTTTATAATCAATATTTAGATAAATATAATCTGTTGGGTTTATATCACTTGTATGTCTTTGTTGCTTCAAATTTCCAGGATCGAAATCTTCCATAGGATTGCTTAACGCTGAAAAAGATAAGGGGTTGCTTCCTTTAATAAGGATTCCATTATTCTCATTGTTTAGCAATTTTATATAGCGTACTTCAGTTCTATTTCCGTTTTCTTGTGGTCGGATATATGGAACATAAAAGGCTGTTACTTTTGAGGAGTATAATCCTATTTTGGCACCTGTATTTCTGTCAGAATAGTTTTCAAAAGGACCCTTTCCGTAGTATTGTACATTTTCAAATTCTTTTGCAATAGCCATAGTCATTCCATATCGGGGCATATATTTGAAATTGTATGTTTTGCTCGGATTTAATTTTGAATGTACTGTTAAAACCCCCATGGCATCTACTGTATATGTAATGGTGTTTTTTGATTGTATAATTGGATGTTCATATACATATGTAAATACATGCTTTTTTCCTTTGGATGTATGATCAAAAGACACTAATTTTTTTGTATTAGCCGCTTTTCTCCACTCGAAATATATACTGTCTTTTGCTCTTTTATCTACCTTGAATGCTCCAAAATCGTTATCTATTGGTGCTCTCCAGAAATTCAATTTTAGAGTTTCCATTAGAATTTCTTCACCTTTGTATTTGATGGATTGTAAGCCAAAATCTTCTTTGTTAAATTGGTAAGAAAATCCTTTGCCCGTTAGTAAATAGGAGTCCTCTTTTTTATTGTATTTTAATTTTGATTTAGACCTTGATTTCACCTTTTCAATACCAGATGATGCTTGTTGAAGTAAGAATTGATCTGTTGCAACTTCATATCCTAAAGGAAGTAATTGCCCTTTACTTGAAGTTTTAGCAATTAGGTTGATGAAATATTCTTTGTTACTGTCAAGGGTATAATCAACAGTAATAGGTACAGTTTTTCTTTGACCAGGTGCTATGGATAGTTTATCTAATTCATTTGTTTCAACCACAAGACCATCTTCAATAAGTTCCCAAACAAAAGTATAATTACTTGTATTGATAAAAAAGTGCTCGTTATAAATTTCATATTGTGAGTTTGAAATCTGATTGAACAARATATTTTGGTAAACGTGTTTAATTTCCCATATGGCAGGGTGAGGAGTTCTATCAGATCCTATAATTCCATTTGCACAAAAATTATTGTCCGTGTGGATTTTGTGTTTTTTTGGTGTAAAATCGCCGCCATAGGCATAATAGGTTTTACCATCTTTGGTTGTTTTTTCAATACCTTGATCCATCCAGTCCCAAATAAAACCTCCTTGTACATTTGGATGTTTTCGCACCCAATTCCAGTCATCAGCAATATTTCCATTACTATTTCCCATGGCATGGCTATATTCTCCCCAAATAAATGGACGTCTTTCTGCTGCAGGTAAATTTGCTTCTTTATTAAGGTGACGTTTTTCAACGGCATCTTTTTGATAATACATCCAACCAATAATATCTGTTATTCGTTCTTTGTAAGCAATGCCTTCTCTTCCGGTACGCTCATAATGTACAGGTCTTGAAGTATCATAATTTTTAATCCACTTATAAGATTTTAAAAAATTAATTCCAGCGCCGGCTTCATTCCCCATAGACCAATAAATAATGGAAGGGTGGTTGATATCGCGTTTCACCATTCGTTGAATTCTATCGAGGTGCATTTTTTCAAATTTGGGATCATCCGCAGGGGTTTCATGTTGCTTGTACCCAAAACCATGTGTTTCTATATTTGCTTCGTCTACAACATAGATACCATATTGGTCACACAGGTCGTACCATACTGGATCGTTAGGGTAGTGGGAGGTTCTTACTGCATTGATATTGTACTTTTTGAAATCTTTGATATCTTCAATCATTGAAGCTAGTGAAACAACATGACCCGTTTTTGGATCGTGTTCATGTCTATTTACTCCTTTTAATAGAATAGGTTTTCCATTTACCAATAACTGCCCATTTTTAATTTCAGAAGTTCTAAATCCAATTTTTAATTTGGAAGCATCTACTATTTTTCCATTGGCATCTTTTAGCTCAATTTCTAAATTATATAAATAGGGGTTTTCTGCAGACCACGAATGTATTTCACCAAGATTAGCTTTGATGATTAGTTCTTTGGATGCATTTTTATTCGTTGAATAAATAGTTTTATTGGCAGCATCTTTTAATGTCAATTCAATTTTTTGTTTTGTATTAAATGTTCCTTCAAACTCAATTGTTGTTTCTAAAATACCTTTGCTATWCGTGTTAGAATCTAGTGATGCATTTACTACGATATTTGAAATATGTTGCTCAGGTACGGCGTATACATACACATCTCTTTCAATTCCACTCAACCTCCAAAAATCCTGGTCTTCTAAATAAGAACCATCACTCCAACGATATACTTCAACAGAGACGTCATTTGTTCCTGTTTTCACATAGTTGGTAATATCAAATTCTGCAGGTGTTTTAGAACCTTCGCTATAGCCTACTTTTTCACCATTGATCCAAATATAAAACGCAGAGTTTACGGCTCCAAAATGCAAAAAGGTTTTCTTGTTATTCCAACTAGAGTTTATGTTAAAGGTTCTTTTATAACTCCCAACGGGATTATAACTATCTGGAATAAATGGAGGGTCAATAGGAAATGGATATACAATGTTTGTATAAATTGGAAAACCATATCCATTCATTTGCCAGTCCGATGGTACTTGTGTGTCATCCCATTTACTGACATCATAGGTTGTTTTATAAAAATCTTTAGGACGATCAGATGGTTTTTTTACATGATTGAATTTCCATGTACCATTTAAAGATTGATAATTTGGGAAGTCATTCCAGTTTTTATCGCTAATACCATCTGGATGATGATAAAATGTAGCTGTTGCTTCTTTTTTGTTTACACCAACAATTTCTAAATTTTCCCATTCAGGATAGGATTCTTTTACTTCCGATATTTTAAAACGATTCGGATGCGTTTTGTTGTATTCTTTATCAGCCAAAAGTCCTAAAAATACAGGGTCTTTCATTTTTTTTAACCAAGCGGTATGTTTTTCGGAAAGTTTATTAAAAACGTCCTCATTTGAGATCGAATTTTTCTCAGAAATTTCGTCCGTAACATTAAAAAGTTCAGTGGAATTACCACTATCTCTTACCAGCTTATAATCACTATGTCTAATGGCGAGTTTTTTCTGATCGAATTTTCTCCAATATAAAAATTCGTGTGGTGTGGCATCAGAATCTCCATTTAAGAAAGGAATAATATTTACACCATCCAATTCGTTTTCAGGAGTTATTCCAGCATATTCAGCAACCGTAGCAAAAATATCTAATGAAATTATTGGTTTGTGATAAGTTTGACCCGCTTTAATTTTATTAGGCCATTGCATTGCAAAAGGCACACGAATACCTCCTTCATATAAATTTCCCTTTTTGCCTCTTAAAGGATCGTTATTGGACCCGTTTTTTATAGGTCCTCCATTATCTGATAAGAAGTAAACAATGGTATTATCCGTGATACCCATTTCATCCAAAGCATCTAATACAATCCCTACGCCATCATCTACAGCGCTCACCATAGCGGCATAGGTTTTTCTTTTTTTATTCTTGATGTTTGGAAAACGTTTTAAGTACTTTTCTGTAGCTTGTAAAGGTGCATGTGGTGCATTATAAGCCAAATAAATAAAGAAAGGTTCGTCTCTTTCCTTTTTAATAAAATTAACAGCTTCTCTTGATAAAGCATCTGTCAAATATTCATCTTCTTCAACTCTTTTTCCATTGTGTAATAATTTGGTGAGATACCCATCTTGCTGACTTCTAATTTCTGAAAGGTCATTTAAGGTCCAATCTTCCGGGAAATAACGATGTCCGCCACTTAAAAACCCAAAATGCTCATCAAATCCTTGTTGCAAAGGACGTTGTAAGCGATGTGCTCCTAAATGCCATTTACCAATACCTAAGGTATTATAACCACCTTTTTGAAGGGCTTCCGCTATAGATTCTTCTTCTAAAGGAATTCCTTGAGTTATGTCATTTGGTGCTAAAAGCGGATTTCTTCCAAAACCAAAACGATCTTGGTAGCGTCCTGTCATTAAACCGGCTCTACTTGGACCGCAAACAGCATAACTTACATATGCGTTTGTAAATACAACGCCATTAGCTGCAATTTTATCAATGTTAGGTGTTGGTATATCCGTACATCCATTAAAGCCTACGTCTTTATAGCCTTGATCATCAGTTAGGATAATGATAATATTGGGTGCATCCGTTTTTTGAGCGTTGGCTTGAAGCGTCAAAAAACATAAGAATAAGGTGCAAATGGTATATTTGAAATGATTCATATTGGGGTATTCTTTAATTGCTTTTAAGTTTTTTATATTCTTTAGAAATTTTACCAAAACCTGGTTCAATTCCTTGTTTCATTTGTTCTATTATTTCTGGTTTTTCTTTTTCYAACCATTTAATAATGGCACTTGCCTTGGGAGGAGGGCAGTTATCCCAATTAATTGGATCGAGACCAAAATCGTGATTTTTAGCATTCCAATGTTCGTAATGCGCTCTCATCTCCGCTGCAACAGTTTTGAATTCAGCGTTATTGATTAAGTTATTCATTTCAAAAGGATCATTGATAATATCGTACAATTCTTCTGGTGCTTTGGTTGGGGCGAAAAAGGTTTCTTGTAAAGGAGTTAGTTTTCCTTTTTCTTTCAAACCTCTCATAATATGTACTGCGGGTCTATGGAATTCCAAATAGGCCTGATGCGCATCGTGAGATTGATCGAWAAYATTRTTTTTTATATAACGGAATTTTTTWGTKGTWATRGCTCTGGATTGYTCGAGGATTTCATCCCATAAATCTCTWGAAGAATATATATAATTTCTTGGGTTTTTATCTTCTTTTAGAATTGATTTTGCCGTCATATAGGTTGGCAATTCTACACCCGCAGCTTCTAGGATTGTAGCGGCAACATCAATAGAGGCAACCAAGCGTGTATCTTTATCTCCTCCAGTAATTCCAGCTGGCCAGTTAACAATTAGGGGCAAGTGCAAACCAGGCTCATAAACATARCCTTTTCCKCGTATATTACAACGCCCATTGTCTCCAATAAARATGATAATGGTATTATCKCGCATTCCCTTTTTTTCAAGGTCTGCTAACAATAAGCCYACTTCATTGTCCATRTATTCAATTTGGTCTAAATATTTAGCCCAATCTTCTCTAATTACWGGRGTATCGGCATAATGWGGAGGCAATACTACGTCTGCTGGATTCACTTTGTGTTGTGATTTGTTTCGAATGTCGTTCCACCAATCTCCTCTATGTGTTACATTGAGGGTTACTTGAGAAAAGAAAGGTTGATCTTCTGTAGTAAATTCACCTACTTTATCAAATAAACCRAATTCCTTAATGCCATCCCATTTTCCTAGCATTTTATGTTTAAAATTGACATCTATTTTTTTTCCACCTCCTTTGGCTAATTTATTACCAATGATACAGGTGTAACCAGCCTCTCTTAAATACGATGTTATTGGTTTGTATGGTGCGGCTAATGGAATGTTTCTATTTGAACGGTGGTGTTGTGCATTGATGATATTTTGATGAACACCAGTAATCATATTGGACCTACTTGGAGAACAAATAGAATTGTTTCCATAAGTATTCATAAATTGAATTCCGGATGCAGCTAACTCGTTTAGCACAGGAGTTTTGACAGCCTCCATACCATAGCATTCCAAATCGATACTCATATCTTCGGCCAGAATGAATAGAATATTTGGTTTTGTATGCTCCTTTATTTCTTTTTTTTGTTGTGCACAAGAGCTGGTTATTATTAAAATACTAGCGGCAAATGTCACTTCAAATAATTGCTTAAATTTCATGCTTAATAAGGTTTATTTTTTCTTGGTTCTGATAACCATTGATTTAGTTCTTCTGATAATGATTTTGTGATTTCAGGATATTGTTTTAGTAAATTCCATCTTTCATAAGGGTCTTCTTCAACATTGTATAATTCATTTGGAATTCCCTCAATAGCGAGTAATTTCCACTTCCCTTTTCTTGCAATTTGGTTTGCAGTTGGTTTTAACTGAATATCKGTAACATTCACATAATTATAATTCTTTTGATATCGTGTAGAAATTTCCCAAAACATGGTTTTTCTATTWTTCAGGAYTTTATTATGAACTAGGATAGGAGTGATGTCCATTCCATCTATTTGATCTTTTTGATTGATTTTTCCTTGAGCGATATTTACAAATGTTGGTAATAAATCTATCGTATTTGCTATTTCATCTGTAACAATTCCTTCTTTTATWTTTCCAGGCCACCARGCAATCATTGGAACTCGAATTCCACCTTCATGAAAATCTGTTTTTCTWCCCTTAAAATGTGCYGGACTTCCTTGATAAGCGGGKCCGTTGTCACTAGTAAATATWACAATGGTGTTTTCTTCAATGTGTAACTTTCTTAATTGCTTTAAGATACTACCAACTCCTTTATCTATATGTGAAACCATKCCWCKGTATAAAAAGTCTTCTCCTTTTGCTCGGTCTTTATATTGTTCCATAACACCTTCTTCGGAAGATTCATAAGGGGCATGTGGGGCATCCAACCATAAATTAAGAAAAAAGGGTTGCTTATTGGTGGCGTTTTTTTCTATGAACTCACTGGCGCTCTCAAATTTCAAAGTGGTCCAATGGGTATCTGATGGAGGCATCAATTTGTCATCTGCAGCAAGATTTTTGCCCGCATCTTTATACAATCTTTTTTCTCTCATTGCTGGACCTCGATATAAAGGATCTTCAACCATAGTTAAGTAATGGTCAAATCCATGTTGTAATGGTCCAGGCATTGAATGTTTTCTGTCTAATATATGGGATTCATTCAGTCCACCTAAATGCCACTTTCCAATATGTTTGCTAACATAGCCCTCCTTTTTAAGTGCCTTAGGAATAGTTGTCATATCGTTGTTTAAAAACATTTCGCGATCATTAAAATGAGTAGAAACATTAAAGCGAAGGGGATAACGCCCCGTAAGAATACTGACTCTGGTTGGAGTACACACAGCTGAACCGGCATAGAATTGCGTGAATTTAATACCTTCAGACGCCATTTTATCGAGTTGGGGAGTATGAATTCTTTTACTTCCATAACAGCTTAAATCTCCATATCCAAGATCATCTGCTAAGATTAAAATAATATTTGGTTTTTTTGAAGTTGATTTTTGAGCAAAAGTCAGGACTCCAAAACTGAGTAAAATGAGGAGACTAAAAAAACGTTTTTGTGCCATGATATTATTTTTTAGTTGGATTTTTGGTTATATATTTTTTACGTGTTCCAGGAGTGTTGTAGAGAATTGGTTTATTTTGCATCAATCTTTGTTGAATGTGAAAGGTGACAGGCATCCATGCTCCCTCATTCCAAAGAGGATCCATTAATTCCATTTCCCAAGCTTCTAATTCTTTATGGAGTAAATCGGAAGWGGTTTTATYGCTATCCGTTAGATCATTCATCTCACCYAAATCATTTTTTAAATCGTAATAGGTGCTTCCGTATCCCTTTAATCGYACTAATTTCTGATCTCCTATACGTGCTCCAGCTTCATTTAATTTTCGCCAAAATAATTTTTCATGTGGATTACCATKCATTTCACCTTTTAAATATGGAATTAAATTRGYRCCATCTATATTGAATTTATTTTCTATACCTGCYGCAGCAATTGATGTAGTGAAAATATCGAGCGATGATGTTAGACCATCAAAAGTTTGATTGCCTTTAATTTYCTTYCCCCAATGTACTATAAAAGGAACTCTATGTCCACCTTCAAATTTATTTCCCTTAAACCCTTTTAAAGGACCATTGTCGGAAGAATTATGAGCAGAACCACCATTGTCACTTAAAAAGAAAATAAGTGTATTTTCTAATTGATTGGTTTCTTCCAATTTGTCTACCAACTTTCCAATATTTTCATCAAGTGACCACATCATTGCAGCCAATTTTTTTCGAGGRTGGTCTTTGTATTTTTCTAAATGYTCTTTTTTWGCATGCATWGGAGTATGWGGAGCATTGTAGGCGAGATACATAAAGAAAGGGTCCYTTTGATGTTCTTCAACATAGGAAACCGATTTGTCACCTAAAACATCTGTTAAGTACCCATCAAATAAAACACGTTCACCGTTGTGCTGTAGTGTATGATTTAGAGACGGATTTTCCATAGGGAAGTAAGAGCGACTTCCGCCGATAAAACCATAAAAGTCATCAAAACCTCTTTGGTTAGGGTGATCGGATTCTGATGCTCCTAAATGCCATTTACCAAGTGCAATAGTTTTATAATGATGCTGTTTAAAAACATCGGCAATGGTTGCAACATCATCTGCCAATCCAATACCTCCTGTTCCATTTGCCTCAAATCCGAATCTCTGTTGGTATTTACCTGTAATCAACCCTGCTCTTGATGGTGCACAAACGGTGGCCGAAACATGTGCATCTGTAAAGACAACGCCTCTTTTAGCCAATTTATCGAGCTGGGGAGTTTCTAAATCTGTGTTTCCCATAAAACCAAAATCTCCATAACCTGCGTCGTCAACTAGTATAACTATTACGTTAGGTTTTTTTTTGATGTTATCAGATTCTTTTTTTAGGTTGCAACTGGCAATTATAAAAAGAGAAAATAACGAGATACTAAATTTTAGATTCATAAGTTGATTGAATTGTTGATACTGGAAATTGTAATTATTTATAGTCTCTTAGAAATGATGTTCAAGGATTAAATCTTAATAATGTTATTCTAAGGGATACAAGTGATTCTTTTCTGAAATTAGTACCTTTTCTTTATGATTTCTATCTCATGTAGCATTTTTTCAACCATTTTCGGATTCTTTTCTGCTAAATTGTGTTGCTGATTTCTATCTTCTTTTAAGTTATATAATTGCATACTTAGATCTTTTCCAGTTTCAATATTTACCCACTTATTATTGATTTTACGTCCTTTGTGAGGAGGTATCAATACGAAATCTCCTTTTCTATAAGAAGTAATTCCATTTTGACCAAGAACTAGATTTTCTCTGCCTTTTTTTGATTTTCCTGTAAGCGCATTTAAAATATTTTCGCTGTCTGGACTTGTGTTTTCTTGCCCTGTTAATGAAGCAAAGGAAGCTAAAAAGTCAATTTGACAAACCAATGCATCCGAAACGCCAGGTTTAATTTTGGCAGGCCATCTCACCATAAAAGGAACATGAGTACCTGCATCGAATAGACTGTATTTACCACCTCTAAGACCACCTCTTGGAGTATGTTTTCCAAGTTTTTCAACGGCGTCATCATGGTATCCATCATCTAAAACGGGTCCGTTATCGCTTGAAAATATAACAATTGTATTTTCAGATAATCCTAATTTGTCTAGTTCATTTAAAAATTCGCCTACTGCCCAGTCTGCTTCTAAAATCACATCACCTCTTGGACCTAAGCCTGATTTTCCTGCAAAGCGAGGATGAGGTATTCTTGGCACATGTGGCTGATGTAGACTATAGAACAAAAAGAAAGGGGCATCTTTATGATCATTCACGAATTTTACAGACTCCTTTAAAAAATCATCACTCATGTCTTCATCAATGAATAAGGCGCTTTTTCCACCACGCATAAAACCAATACGAGAAATGCCATTATGAATGCTTCTATCATGACCATGACTGGGGTGCACTTTTAATAATTCGGGATGCTGTTTTCCTGTAGGTTCTCCTTCAAAGTTTTTACGATAGTTGACTTCTAGAGGATCATTAGGGTCAAGACCATCTATGTGATGATTTTTTACGTAAACTGAAGGAACTCTGTCGTTAGTTGATGCCATTACATAGGAGTAATCAAATCCAATTTCCCTTGGGCCTGGTTTGATGGCTGCATTCCAATCCATATTTTCACCTCCCAAACCTAAATGCCATTTACCTACAACACCTGTAAAGTATCCTGCATCGTGTAACATGGAAGGAAGTGTTTGTTTTCCAACTTCAAAAAGTAGGGGAGCGTTGCCTGGAAGTACTCTTGCTCGTTTACTTCTGAAAGGATAGATTCCTGAAAGCATTGAAAATCGACTTGGAGTACATGTTGGTGATGTGGCATAACCATTGGTAAATCGTAGCCCATCATTGGCTATTCTATCTATATTGGGAGTCAATAATTCAGTAGAACCATAGCTACTCACATCGCCATAACCCAAATCATCTGCATAAATAATTACGATGTTTGGATTTGTATTTAATTTATTAGAGCTTGTAGTTTGTGCTTGCGCATTACCGTATGAGACTAATAAAATAGTTGAAAAAAGTATTTTTAAAAGTTGTTTATAATTCATAATTATCATTATTTTATTTCTATTGCTCCAAGGTCAGGATTTCCAATTATTGTAGTGCCTAGAATGTCATGTGTTACTTTTAGTCCACCTGTAATTCCAATAGCATCATTAGGAATGAATGGAATTTCTTTTCCTTTATTTTTAACAAGTGCTATGTTTTCAGGGATAAAATCTTGAATATTATTTCCATGTCTGTTTTTGAATTTGGGRTTWCCATARAGGGGRYTATTGTCTTCTATAGCAATACTATTTGGCCAGTTTTCAGTTTTTAAAAATAGGTTGTTCTCAAAAATAAGATTGGTAATATTRGAGGTTCCTTCTATTTCTGGTTTGTATTGATCTCCCAATACTCCAGTTATTGTTCCTTCAATATAGAAAATGTTATTCATAATTAGAACCCCAGAAGCGGCCTTGTCAAAAGCCATTTTAGAAACGATATTTTCAGAAACATAGATTGTATTGTTGTAGATATAACTATTAAAAGGTCCTTTTCGTTCATTTCCATTTCCAGCATAACCACTGAGCCATAGCGTTTTTCCTTCTTGAAAGGCYCCATTTTCTCCYTTCACGCGGTGGCCATCATTTACACTAATATTATAKCKATAAGCACAGTTGTAGTTGTTTCCTAATATTTCACAGAATCCTCCTGCATTGTTAGCGCTAAAGTTGTATTGTAACACAATATTTTCGCAATTAAAATCAATATGTGCACCGGCTGAATCACCAGGACCATTGGCATTTAAGAAATGATTTTTTTCTATCAGAATATCAGACGATCCCCAGGTCCATAAACCACTTCCACGACCCCATTTTCGAGAATCGTTATTACTCCCAGATTTGTTTACATAATTGTTTAGTATATGACCTTGTTCCACTCCCGACATCTGAATTCCTGGGCCTCCTGTCTTAATAACCTTGCAATTTTCAACCACTATGTTTTTAATGTTTCTGTTTTTTCCTGTAAATTTAATACCAGTATGACTCACATTTTCTATGTGACAATTTTTGATTGTTATATCCTTGATGATGGCATTTTCATTACTGTTGATTACTCGAATTCCCCAACCGTAATTTTGGGTTCCATTTGCTGAGTTTACTTCTCCTGGAGCCCTATTAAAACCAGGTTTTTCATAAAAGACATTTTTAATAAGTAAATTGTCCAATACAATATGTTGAGTGGTTCCGTTGAGTTTAGGTTTTATTAACACCCCACAACGCATGGCTTTTTTGGTGTTATTTATGGCATCGCTAGCTGGATTTGCAGCTACTTTCAAATTTTTAATTTCTAGAAAACTGCAGTCTTCGATATAAATACCATTCAGACTATTTGTGACTTCTATAACGGCCATTGATGTATTGTCAGCACCAGTAGGGTTATAGCTACTAATAATTATAGGGTGCTTTTCTGTTCCTTCAAGATGGTACAATTCTAAAGGTTCTCTAAAGATTGTACCACTAGCTAATAAAATTTTATCTCCAGGCTGTAAATCAATGTTATTAAGTTGACGAATGCTTTTCCAAGCATTTTTTTTTGTCAAACCATCACTGTTATTATTGCCAGTTTCTGGATGTATATAATACGTGTTGAATTCACTTGTTGGATCCGTTTTATGATCGCTATTACATGCGCTTGTAAGTAAACAAATAGGTGCTACAAATACTAGAAATAATAAACGTTTAATTTTAATTTGTTTGAAGGATTTCATAAGGGGTTTTTAGTTTGAACGAATTGTTTTTCTATGGATAATTTCTTCGAGTTTAGCTTTCATAGAAGTTATTCTGCTAGCTTCAGATGTTGCTAGATTTGTTTGTTCTCCTTTGTCTATTGATAAATTGAATAATTGTGGTTTTTTCATCAATCCTGTTTCAATATTCTTGTTTTTCATCCAGTCAGGTATGTTTTGCTCTTGATTTAAGGGAGCAATATATTTCCAATTATCATGTCTTAAAGAAAGTGTAAATGATTCTTCGAGCATGTATTCTCTTCCTTTATTGGAAGTTCCTAAATAGGATTGAAGTAAGTTTTTACTATCAGGAGCTTCATTGTTTTCAATATCTTGATTTACTAGAGAAGCTAAGGAAGCATATAAATCTACTTGAGTCATCATGGCATCGCTTACACCAGGTTCAATAACTCCAGGCCAATAGGTGATAGTTGGGACACGTGTTCCTGCTTCGAAAGCGGAATATTTCCCACCTCTAAAAGGTCCAGCAGGTTTATGATTGCCTAATTTTTCAACGGCCTCATCAGCATACCCATCATCCAATACAGGACCATTATCACTCGTAAAGATAATTAGAGTATTCTCGGAGAGTCCGTTTTCTTTCAATGTTTTCATCAACTCACCTGTACACCAGTCCATTTGGGCAATGGCATCACCACGAGGGCCCATCGTACTTTTTCCTTTAAACCTTGGATTTGGGACTCTTGGAACGTGAATGTCATGAAAAGAAAAGAATAAGAAAAAAGGATTTTCTTTATTTTTGCTAATAAATTTTGATGCTTTAGCCAGCATTATATCAGGGAATTCTTCATCAACCCATAAGGCTTTTTCTCCTCCAGTCATATATCCAATTCGGCTAACGCTATTCACAATAGCTTGGCTRTGTTGTGGGTCGCCTTTCATGTTTACCAATTCAGGATTTAATATTCCAGTAGGTTCTGTTCCAATTCTTTTTTTATAGCTCACAGTAATGGGATCGTTTGGATCTAAACCAACAACCATATCATTTTCTATATATACACAAGGAACTCTGTCTCCTGTGGCAGGAATTAGGAAGCTGTAATCAAAACCAATCTCATTGGGTCCTGGTTTTATAGAAGTATTCCAATTGATATCTCCATTTCCTAGTCCTAAATGCCATTTCCCAACAACAGCTGTTTGATAGCCTGCTTTTTTTAACATACTTGGTAGGGTAGGAGTACCGGGTCTGATTAGCAAAGGAGCATCTCCGGGTAAAATAGCAGCCTTATTTCTAAAGGCATATTTTCCTGTCAATAAGGAAAAACGTGATGGGGTACAGGTGGCAGCGGAGCAGTGTGCATCTGTAAATTTAAGTCCTTGTTGTGCAAGGCGGTCAATATTCGGTGTTTCAACGCCGACGGCACCGTAAGTACCGACATCTCCATAGCCGAGATCATCGACATAGATTAAAACAATATTTGGTTTTGTTGATTTTGTAGTGGAATCAGCATTTTTTTTAGTTGCTGTTTGGCAGGCCAAAAAGCAAAGAGAAAAAAGGAATCCAATTCCTAATGTTTTAGTGTTCATTTTTGAATGGTTTTTATAGTAGCATTTTGTTGAAGTAAAAAGGATTTTTCTTGTGTTAAGGGAACCCAAGAAAAAAGGGGTTGTTTGTGGTTCAAACAACCCCTTTAGTAGGGTTTTGATGTAAATGTTTAATTTTTTAGAACATCAGCTCGAAGCTGTTTTCTTTCTAAATCCTGTATTTCACTCACATCGATCACCAATCTAATTAACTATTAACTCAAAACAATTAACTAATAACCTGGGTTTTGCAAAATTTTAGGATTATCTGCCATGATATAGGTTGAGATAGGTAAATAATAACGTTCTTCACCAAATAGCCTTTTATTACCAATAATGTCATTTTTTAGTACAATAGAATATTTATCCTCTTGTGGGTAATATTTAAAAATACATCCCTTCTTAGCTTTATTTAAATCTGTGCTAGCTATTCTCCATCTGATAACATCCCAATAACGATGGTCTTCAAATGCCAATTCAACTTGTCTTTCTCTTCTAATATCAGCTTCTGTTACTGATGCCTTTGTAAACATACCAGCTCTTTCCCTTAACTCATTGATTGATGCCGAAGCTTCTGTGTTTTTATTTAAATAGAATGCAGCTTCCGCATGATTTAAAAGAGTTTCACCATATCTAAACACATACATGTCTTGACCAGATGCACCTTCTAAAGCTTCATAGGTTCCTAGATCTAATTTTTTACGGAGTAACAGACCACTTTTCTTTATTAATCTTTTTGGTCCTAAAGCAGGAATTTCTTCTCCATGTATATTGGTAACGTTTCCTGATTTAATATTTTTTCCGTCCACTACGCTAAATACATGAAAATAGACTGTTTGTCCTTGGTATATAGACTCAGGATAGAAAATAGAGGCTCTAAGCCTTGGGTCGCGATTTCCAAAGAAATCATCTACATCCCATCTGGCACTTGCAGTAAGTTCAGATCTCTCTATGTCTGGTCTTCCATCCATAAACTCAAATTGCTCTACGATATCGTAATTAACAGGGAAATTTGAATTCCATGTTGTTAAAAAGCCATCGGGTGTTCCTAATACATCTAAACCATGCCCGTGCGTGTAAGGCTCGAATACCTCTGCGAATATGATTTCTGGATTTCCTGAATCTCCTTCTTCTAAGAAAAGTTTTGAGAAATTATCTACTTTATCTGCATATTTATTAAACAAACTAAACTTTCCGGAATCCATAAGTTCTTTAGAAGCATTATAGCTTTTTTGGTAATAAGACGTAGCATCAGCTGCTGGAATCCCTACCAATCCATCTATTTTGACTTCACCAAAATTTGCAATACTTGCTGCATATAACATAGCCCTACTTTGTAAAGATATGATGGTATATAAATCTACTTGACCAAAAGCACCTGTTTTTGATGTTGTGGCAATAGCTTTAATATCTTCAAGTTCAGAATATATTAAATCATAAACTTCTTTTTCTGTATTTCTAGCAGGGTATAACTCATCTTGAGGATCATCTATATTTTGTGCTTTAAGAATAATGGGTACACCACCATATCTTTTTGCCATCTCAAAATATAAGTACGCTCTTAAAAAACGAGCTTCGCTTAATTTTGTGTTAATATATTCTTGAGAGAAAGATGAACTGGTTTGAACTCCGTCAATAAAGACATTAAGTGATCTTAGTGTCCCATAACCCCAATAACCTAATGCACCTGAACCTGTTTCTGCTGAGTAGGTTCTAGACACAGCGCCAGCAGATACTTGCCAAGGAGCAAAATTAGTGTATTCACCTCCCATATTAGAAATAAGCCCTAAATTATTATTGGAGCCTCCTCCTAATTCCATAAATCTAAAAGAAGAATACAGTGCTGCTATTGAGGCTTCAGTTAACGCCTCTTCTTCAAAAACAGATTCCTCCGAAAGAAATGGAGCCTCCTTAGAAAGATCGTCTTGACAACCAATAAATAGTGTTGTGAAGATTAATAATATGTAAAAAACATTTTTCATAATGTAAATATTTTATTAATTTTTTTATAAACTTAGTTTCACTCCAAACATAACCGTTCGGTTAATAGGAATACTATATGCACCTGGGGTATTTGCTTGTTCGGGATCGAGACCATCTTTGAAAATACCTAAATTCGATATCGTTAGAAGATTATCAGCAGAGAGATATAGCTCTAATTTGTCAAACCCAATTTTACTTGTTACTTCACTTGGTAAAGCATATCCAAAGGTTGCTGATTTTAATCTTAAATAGGTTGCATCTAAAACCCACAAATCATTAATTTGGTTATTCCAATCTCTTATACCATCTGATTCAAAAGCAGGTAATACAGCATTACTGTTTGCCGAAACTCCTGGGTTTGAAGGGTCTTGTCTCCAAGAGTATTTATCATGAAGCACCAATGATGATTGCTCATTTCTAAAGGGAGCTCTTAAGGTTCCATTTGCCGTAATTTTAACATTTGTTGCCCCTTGCCAAAGCATATTAAATGAAAAACCCTTATAATCAAATCCTGAATTTAGAGAAAATGTTACTTCAGCTGTGGTTCCATATCCAATATTAACTCTGTCTGAAGAATCTATCATGTTATCCCCATTGCTGTCAACATAAATAAGATCACCTGGTTTTGGGAATTGTCCTCCTGAAAAATCCGTAAGATCGTAGTTAGCTAAATAATCATCTACTTCTTGCTGACTATTAAAGATTCCAGATGTTTTATACCCCCATGTAACATTCTTGTTATGACCAGAACGTTGATTATATTTTACTTGAAAAGGATCTGTAATGTCTATATCTTGTTCAAATTTATCCCATTCTTTTTTGTGAATACCAAATCCTCCATTTATGTGGTATCTAAAGTCCTCACCAATTATATCTTTATAGGCTAAACCAACATCTATACCTTTTACTATGTCAGAGTTTAAGTTGACAAGCGGTAGAGAAGCACCAAAAGTAGTAGGAACAGATTCTATAGGAAAGGCCAATATGTCATCTCTGTGTCTGTAATAAACATCAATATTAGCGCTTAGTCTTCTATTAAAAAGTCCTAAATCCACCCCTACATTATATAGTGTTGTTGTTTCCCAAGATACTTCTTTATTAACAAGCCCTGCACTATAAATAGGTGTTACCGCTTCTCCATTTATTAGGTAAGAAGAACCGTTAGCAATAATGTAACCAGTTAAATAATCGAAAGCTACATTACTAATATTAGAATCAATTCCTGTTTGGCTAAATGATAGTCTAAGTTTTAATTCGTCGATAGTATTACTATCTACCAAGAAATCTTCTTGAGCTATATTCCATCCTAGTGACAGCGATGGAAAGTATCCCCATCGGACATCAGAATGAAATTTAGAACTAGCATCAGCTCTAAGTGTTGCTTCTAAAAGATACTTGTTTGCATAAGAATAATTAAATCTACTGGCCATACTAATTCTTGTATATTCAGTGTCCACTCCAGTTCCACTAACACTTGTGTTTTCATCAGAAGACGAGTCTACATCTGGAATCGCTGTAGATAACAATTCTTTTGTAGTAGTAAATAATGATCTATATTTATTATCTTCCTTTTCTGCAAATGTTAAGAATCCGATGCTATGATCATTAAAATCACGTTTATAGTTAAAATATCCTCTATATAACATTCTTAGCCTAGCATCAGTACGACCATTTTGATCATTCCCAGAGTAATATGCTTTGGAAAATTTATTTCCAATGATGTCGGCTTCTTCTACATAACCCTCTGAATCAGCATTTGGACTGCTTGGGTCATAATTCCAAATGGAATARCTCTTACTTAATCGTTCTCTGTACCAATTTTTTTGTCTGAAATTGATTTTTGTTCCTAAAGTTAATCCTTCAATRGAAGGTACTTTATATTTTAAATCAAGCGCTGCCGTAAAAAGTCTTTTTTCTTGAAGGTTTGATCCTGCCCATTTTTTATGAGTTCTGGCAACAGGAGATCTGTTACTAAATCCAGAGTACGGTGCTCTATCTGGATCAGGGTTTTCAGTCCTGTGTATTGGTAACGAAGTATCTAAATCGTTCCAAACAGTACTAATATCACTAAGCGCATAATCTAAATTTTCAAAGATAAATGAACTATTAAACTGCATGCTTAAATTATCAGACAAATCAGCATCTATATTATTGATAATGTTTAGTTTTTTATAATTATAATCCCCATTAAAAACGGTTCCTTGCTTTAAAGATCCTAGAGAAGTGTAATAACGTACTTTATCAGTACCACCTCTAAAACTGATATTATGATTTGAAATATGAGATCCGCCACTTTTTAAAACAGCATCTATCCAATCGTAGGTTTCACCTGAGGCTTTATATTTTTCTAAATTTTCAGGAGTGAAATTACCATTATAAGTAATTTCATTAGTTGGATTAGATGGATCATATTCGGTATTAAATTTTGCATCTATACCATGTTGAATATAATTTGTAGCATTGGACTTTTTATTAAATGCAACAATACTCTGTACTCCAGTCCAACCATGATAATTTATAGTGAATTTACCAGAAGTACCACGTTTAGTTGTTATTAAAATAACACCATTACCAGCTCTAGCTCCATAAATAGCTGCTGAGGCATCTTTTAAAACCGATAAACTTTCTATATCATTAGGGTCTATGTTATCCATAATAGATTCTATACCATCAACAATTACTAACGGTTGACCAAAACCACGAATACTTAGGCTTACATTACTTGATCCTGGTAATCCAGGGTTTTGATTAGTAACTAAACCAGGAACTTGACCAATTAATAACCCTTTGACATTTGAGCTAGGCTGTTTTAAAATTTCTTCAACTTTTAAGCTGGATACAGATCCAGTTACGCTAATCTTTTTCTGAGTACCATACCCAACTACAATCACCTCATCYAGYGCAGATGCATCTTCTTCCAAGGTTACATTATAAGTACTGTTGCTTTCTATAGTTAATTTTAAGGTCTTCATTCCTATGTAAGAAAAGACAAGTATGTCACCTGTTGACGCGGTTAAAGTATAATTTCCGTCAAAATCAGTTTGAGCACCTGTTCTAGTACCTTCGATAAGAATATTTACGCCTGGAAGAGGACTTCCATAACTATCTGTCACAGTTCCCGAAATCGTTTTCTGAACGAAGTCGATAGTTTCGTTTGCAGACATTGTCAAAACGGTAAATAACATACATAGGCATGTCAGTGTCATTTTGAATCCAATTAATTTACGATCAGTTTGAGCTGAATGTAAATTTCGTTTAAAAAATTGTTTCATATTTTAAATTTGAGTTTTTTTTGTTTGGTATAATTGCTATACTTTATATAAAAAGAATTAAAAGTATWWWTAAGGTTAATTTGTAATGGTTATTTTTTTATCAATAAAAATGGTTTTAAATGTTCATAAATTAAACGTTAATATTACGTTTATTAATTTCAATGAAACAAATGTCTTAAAAGAAGTGTTAAAATAAATGGTGATATCATTCAGAAGATAGGATAAATTCGTCAAATTACCCCTTTACCCACTAAAAACTATAAATTTAGAATAAATTCATCTCATCAAACTCGATGTTATTGACGTTTTTAGATTTATATATTTCATTGTTAATACTGCTGTATTTTGAATTGAAACTGGGGTATAAATTATTATTTATAGAACGATTTTGGATGCTTGTATTTAGAACTGATTTTGTGAATAGATTAAATATAATCACGTATAAATAATGAAGAATTGAGCTGTTTTAATTGTGGTTTGACTGATTTCACCTTTGTTATGCTAAATTTGTAGCCTAAAATATAACGAGGATTGTGTTAAGTTTGTATTTTACATACTATATGGTATGAATTTTTTTTAACAGAGAAATTGAACTCAAATGCTTCTAATTTAATTTTACTTAAAATGCGTAGAATAATTTATTTTATATTTTTAATAGGTTCCTTTGGTGTAAACGCTCAGGAAAGTAGTATTGATTATTCTATTGAATATATTTCTATAAAAGAAGGGCTTACTCATAATTACGTGTCTCAAGTAATTAGTGATTCACTCAATATAAAATGGATTGCGCAAGAAAATGGTATTACCAAATATGACGGTACAAATTTTACTAGGATTGAACCAGGGCAAAAATACCCAGGTTTAAAAAGTGAAAATATTGAAACTTTATTTCTGGATAGTAAGAATAAATTATGGATAGGGACAAAAAGTGGGGGCTTATCTATGTTTGATATCAAAACAAACACACTTGTAAATTATGATGAAACCCTGCTAAATGGAAGTAAGAAAACACTTCGTATTCTTGCGATAACAGAAGATGAATTAGGAAATATTTGGATTGGTAGTGTGTTAAATGGTTTGTTTGTTCTAAATCCAATCGAAAATAAGTTAATTAAACATTATACTAATTTTGGTAGAATACATAATTTGCTAACCGATAGTAAGGGGAATATTTGGATTTCGGATTATTCAACTCTCAAGAAGTACGATCCTTCAGAAGATAGGTTTTTAAATTTCAATATAGGAAAGAATATTATTTATGATATTATTGAAGATACGTTAAGAAACTGCTTATGGATTGCCACTTCACATACTGGATTTAATAAGGAAAATGAAGTTTTTAAATTTGATTTTAATTCTCAGAAAATTGAAGGTGTGAAAACCGGAATTAAACATAATTTATTTAAATGTCTTTTTCTGGATCATAAAAACAGGCTTTGGATTGGTACTTGGGGAAGTGGGCTATATAAAAGTAATGAAGATTTAAGTGTATTTAAGAAAATAAAACTTACGTATCCACATGGATTTAAAAAAAACATTAATTATATTAATGTTATAGATATTCATAGTGATAAAAATAAAATAATATGGGTTTCTACTACCTTTGGAGGTGTTGTTAAGCTTACCGAATCAAAAGGATTTAAAAATGTGGATCAAGTAATTAAGAATCCTGTTTTATGGAACGAATTAAATTTTCAAAGTGTTTATAGTGATAGGAATAATCTATGGCTAGGAACTCAAAGAAAGGGACTGTTTAAAGGGAAAGATTTTTCATCTTTAAAGAAAGTGAAGGCGGTACCAAATTCAAAAGTTTTTACCATATACAACAACGAAAATTATTTTTTTATAGGAACGGATAGACTTGTTTATATTTTTGATTCTAAGGGGAACGAAATAACAAGGTTAAAAAATGTCCGTAAAGCCACTTGTTTTTTAGTGGAGGATAATAAAAGATTATTGATTGGAACGCAACAAGACGGTATTAGTACGTATGATATTTCTAATATTAAAAAGCCAACACTAATTACTAATTACAAAATTAATGAGAAGATAAATAAGCTTGAAAGTAATAGAATAACTTCCATAGTTAAAGATACTCATGATAATTTATGGATTGGAACGTATAATGGTCTACATTTAATTAGCAATCAAAAGAAGAAAATTATTCACCAAAGAGAACTATTGGATGCACATATTCCTAATATTATAAATACCATTTATTTAAATAATAATTTTATTTGGGTGGGTACGACTAACGGATTGTATAAACTAAGTTATGATAACAACAAACTTACTATTATAGAGAAGTATGATGAAGAAGATGGTTTAAAAAATGATTTTATTTGTGGAATAACAAAAGACAAAAGCAATAACTTATGGATAGCCACTTCTACAACTATAGCTCGCCTTGATATTGATAATAATTCCTTTATTAATTATGGAGAAAATGATGGTGTTCATACATCTCAATTCAATGTGAGAAGTGTTCACAATAGTGATTCTCTAATTTTGTTTGGTGGATCAGATAACTTAACTTATTTCGACCCTTCAACCATTAAAACAAGTAAAATTAGTAGTGAAATAGTAATTACCCAATTAAAAATTAATAACAATAATGTATCACCTGGCGATACTATTAACGGAAACGTTATTATTGATAAAGATATTAATTATGTAACTAATATTGTTTTAAGTCATAACGAAAAATCGTTTGATYTATCCTTTGTRAAAAATGACTATCGAAATRAGATTTCCAGTAATTWYCGCTATAAATTAAWAGGWTATCAGGATGAYTGGGTATATATTCAAAATAAAAACGAAGTCAATTTTATWGGSTTACCTCCAGGAAATTATGAATTTCAATTAAGTGCWTCTGAAGATTTTAAAAATTGGTTAACWCCTAAAAGTTTAMRYATYRARATTCTTTATGCTCCTTGGTCAAGTCCTGTAGCCTATTTTATTTATTTGTTATTGTTTCTRRKGGGYGTWGGAAGTATTACTTATATATTTATGAAACAACTTCATYTAAGAAATAAGTTAAARAAAGAGCAAGAGCTAAGTGAAGCAAAATTTACTTTTTTTACAAATATTTCRCATGAATTTAGAACTCCKTTAACACTTATTTTGAGTCCATTAAAAGARCTTAAYCAATCKGATGAATTTAAAGGCCAGACTGCTGAGAAATTGATTACRATGGAAAAAAATGCAGGGCGATTACTAAATTTAATCAATCAATTATTAGATTTTAGAAAGGCTGGGCATGGCTTGCTTAARCTGAACGTAAACCCAGGTAATTTTGTRCGATTTTCAAATGAAATATTCTTATATTTTAAAGAACAAGCAGCTACTAAACAAATTGAATATAGTTTTAAAAGCGATAAAAAAGAAATAATGTTTCCATTTGATAGAAATAAAATGGAAATAGTGTTGTGTAATTTGATTTCAAATAGTTTTAAATATTCACTGCCAGGTAGCAAGGTTACCCTTCAAATTAGAGCAACAGAAGATACTTGTATATTAGTGTTRACAGATACAGGTTATGGAATGAATAAGGAGTCAAAGAAG
The DNA here is from genome assembly GCA_002401385.1 of Flavobacteriaceae bacterium. Taxonomy (GTDB): domain Bacteria; phylum Bacteroidota; class Bacteroidia; order Flavobacteriales; family Flavobacteriaceae. The sequence continues at coordinate 43,285 of NVSY01000003.1, forward strand.
AAAATTTTTGACCGGTTTTATCAAATTAATTCTACCAACACCACCAATATTATTGGGAGTGGGATAGGACTAAGTTTTACTAAAAAAATTGTCGAATTACATCACGGTACCATATCTGTTGAAAGTAAATTAAATAAAGGGACAGCCTTTACCATWAAAATTCCTTTAAAACAGGACATAAATCAAATTTCGGGACTTTCTTCTCCAGTTACTAATAATGGAAAGAATAAAATAGTTGGGAAAATTGATTCAGTAAGACCTGAGATAAAAGATTTGAAAGTTGTATCGAAAGAAAATACGGTACTATTGGTTGATGATAATGATGAAATTAGAAAYTATTTAAAACARYTRTTGYATGATSAATAYAAYATWATAGAAGCAAGGGACGGAGTTGAGGCGGTAGAAWTRGCTTCCATTGAAATTCCAGATTTARTTTTATGCGATATAATGATGCCAAAAAAAGATGGCTTGGCAGTTTGTAAAGAATTAAAAGAACAAATWACAACTTCTCATATCCCAATTATATTGTTAACCGCCAGATCRTCTAATTTATATGAAATTCAGGGTCTTGAGTTGGGGGCTGACGATTTTATCACCAAACCATTTGATCCTAAAATTGTAAAAGCCAGAATTTCAAGCGCACTWCAAAACCGYTCYAAACTWAGAGAACATTTTTTAAATAAAATTCGTTTTGAACCAACGGTRTCAAAAAGTGAAAATAAAGAYCAAGRAACTGTATTTATAGAAAAAGTTGTTCAATTAGTTGAGGARAATTTAACGAACGAAGAATTTGGGATTGARAGTTTGAAAGATAAAYTGTTTATGAGTCAGTCTACGCTCTATCGGAAAATTAAATCTTTAACAGGACTTTCTTTAACAGGTTTTATGAGATCAATTCGTTTGAAAAAAGCTGCAGAAATAATATTGATGGAAAATGAAAAATTAAATGCTGTTGCTTTTCGAGTTGGATTTAACGATTATAAATATTTTGGAGAATCATTTAAAAAACAATTTGGTTGCTTGCCTTCTGAATATAAATCTATGAAAAAACAGTAACAAAGCTTGCACAATAATAAGTCTAACAGAAACACCGAACTAAAGAATAATTGAAACATGAAAGTTGTTATAGTACTATTTACCTTTTTAATTTTAATTGGTTGTAATCAACCTAAAGCTATAAAAGAAAATCAAAAACCCAACATAATCTACATTCTTGCTGATGACTTAGGTTATGGAGAGTTAGGAGTCTATGGTCAGGAAAAAATTGAAACTCCAAACATTGATGCACTGGCATCTAATGGGATGTTATTTACGCAACACTATACTGGAGCTCCGGTWTGTGCTCCTGCCAGATCGGTATTACTTACCGGTCAACACTCAGGTCATACTCATATTCGTGGAAATGATGAATGGGCAGAAAGAGGTGATATTAAGAACATGAAGGCCGTATTAGCAGATCCTGGTCTAGAAGGACAACGACCTCTTTTAGATAGTATAGTAACTATTGCAGAGGTTTTAAAAACGAAAGGCTATAGAACTGGAGTTTTTGGTAAATGGGGACTAGGAGCACCAAATACAGAAGGGATACCCAATAAACAAGGTTTCGATTATTTTTATGGTTATAACTGCCAGCGCCAGGCACATTCTTATTATCCCATGTTTCTTTGGAAAAATCAAGAGCGGGTAATGTTAGATAATAAATATGTTCCTTTTCATGCCAATTTAAAAAGTGGAGCGAACATTAATGATCCTGAGAGTTACRGCGATTTTAGATTAAATGATTATTCAGCAACTTTAATTCATGATGAAGCATTGGCTTTTATTGAGCGTAATAAGAAGCAACCATTTTTCTTATATTATGCATCACCAATACCCCATGTTCCGTTACAAGCTCCTGAAAAATGGGTAGCGTATTACCAAAATAAGTTTGGGGAAGAAAAACCTTATTCGGGAAGAAGTTATTTCCCGAATAGAACCCCGCTTGCGACCTATGCGGCTATGATCTCATATTTGGATGAACAAGTAGGTGAATTAATTTCCAAGTTAAAACAAGAAGGAGTTTATGACAACACCTTAATAATTTTCACAAGTGATAATGGACCTACGTTTAATGGTGGTACGAAAACTCCATATTTTGAAAGTGCCAAACCTTTTAAATCCGAACGAGGATGGGGAAAAGGATACTTGCATGAAGGGGGTATTAGAGTTCCTATGATTGCAAGTTGGAGTGGAAAAATAAAACCAGGGTCAACCTCCGATCATGTATCATCATTTTATGATGTAATGGCAACCTTGAGCGATGTTTGTGATGCTAAAGCTCCAAAAAATGATGGAATAAGTTTTCTGCCTACTTTAATCAATAAAAAACAAAAAACACATAAATTTTTATATTGGGAATTTCCACAAGCTGCTTTTGGGGGACAGCAAGCAGTGAGGATGGGAGATTGGAAAGGAATAAGAAAAAATATTTTGAAAGGCAATATGAATATAGAGCTGTTTAACCTGAAAAATGATATTACAGAACAAAATAATGTTGCAGATAAATACCCAGAAATAGTTGCTCAAATGGAAGCCATCATGAAAAGAGAACACACCCCAGCTGAATTGGAGAAATTTAAAATAAAACAATTGGGAGATTAATAGTTTTTTTTAAAAGCTACGAGAATTCATTTTCTTGTTACTTTTCCTAAAGTACCTAAAGCGCAAGTTTTTTATCTTATTTCAATGTTAAATGGAGTAAATGCACATATAAGTTTCTCAATAAAGAAGTTTTGTTGAGATTAGAATTAAAAATTTAATATTTAGAAAACTAGCACAGAATTATATACATTATTCTAGTTTTAAAATAAATGAACCCCCCTTAATTTAAATGATGAAAAAACTATTTTTTTTTACTTTTCTATGCTGTTCATTGGTTATGAACAGTCAAATATTACCAAGCCCTACACAGGTAGATGTACATAATGGCGTATTTGCATTAAAAAACAATTGCGTTATAAGTTATGAATCTACAGGAGCGCAAACGGCCAACTATTTAATTTCTCAATTAAAGAGATCAACAGGTTTTGATTTTAAGATAAAAACAAAAAGCATAAAAAAAGGGATTCTTTTTAAAATTGCAGATACTGAATTAAATTTGGGAAAAGAAGCGTATTTGCTAGAGGTCACGCCAAAATTAATTACAATTACTGCTTCTTCGGAAGTTGGAATGTTTTATGCCGTACAATCCCTATTGCAGCTGTTTCCTGTGGAGGTTTTTAGTAGCGCTAAACAATCCATTAAAAAATGGGAAGTTACTTGTCAAATAATAATTGACCAACCGAAGTATGCTTTTAGAAGTTTTATGCTGGATTCAGGAAGACAGTTTCAATCCGTGGAATTTATTAAGAGATACCTCGATTTTATGGCCCTTTTAAAAATGAATGTTTTTCATTGGCATTTAACTGAAGGTCAGGGCTGGCGAATTGAAATAAAAAAATATCCATTGCTAACTAGTGTCGGTTCCAACGTTGCCAAAGGAAAGGAGCAAAATGGATTTTACACACAAGAGGATATTAGAGATATTGTAGCGTATGCTAAAAGCAAGCACATTACTGTAATTCCAGAAATTGACGTTCCTGGACATTCAGAAGCAGCTTTAACAGCTTATCCTGAGTATACTTGTTTTCAAAAGGCACCCGAATCTGTAATGTCGTTTTCGTCACATTTATTTTGTGCAGGAAATGAAAACACCTATGATTTTCTTGAAAATGTGCTGGATGAAATTTGTGAATTGTTTCCTGGGGAATATATTCATTTGGGAGGAGATGAAGCTCCTAAAAAAGATTGGAATCGATGTGAGAAATGTCAAAATAAAATAGTGGTTGAGGGACTTCATAATTCCCATGATTTGCAACTGTATTTTTCAAAAAGATTGGCGAATTATCTAAAGAAGAAAAATAAAAAAGTCATATTTTGGGGAGATGTTGTTTATCAAGAAGGAACCAAGTTACCAGATAATGTGGTGGTTGAATGGTGGAACTGGAGGAGACATAAGGATACAGCATTAAAAAACGCTATTAAGAGAGGGCATCAAGTGATCGCTGGATCTAACTACTATTCGTACCTAAATTTTCCAGTGACCCCGTGGAGTAGGTATAAGGAGAATCGTACTTTTGATTTGAAAACTATTTATGAGCAAAACCCATCAGACCTAGAAAACCCTAATGCGCTTGTATTGGGAATGAGTGCTAGTTTATGGACAGATTGGCACGTACAAGAACACATGATTGACCGAAGGGTTTTTCCTAGAATATACGCCTTAACTGAACAGATGTGGCATGTTGGTGAAAGACTATCTTTTGATGATTTTTATGCGCAAGTGAAGTTAAAATACAAGTTGTTAAAAATACTAGGAATTGATTATGGCCCTGCAATGAAAACTGATGTTAGTGACGATTTTAAGTGGGATTAGAGGTTTACAGTATCTTTTTAAATCATTCTCCAAAATACCATCAATCAAAACAAGTTTAAAAGGTAATAATTAAAATTTATGTTTTAGCTATAGAGGCGCTTACAARAGAATTGCTGTGTATGGTGTTTTTAGAAATAAAACTAAGATTGATATAGTGCATATATTCAATGTTTATATGGACCAGAGATCAAAAGAAAAATAATCTGTGGTTTTCTGACCATTTACTGTTTTGATAAAGATAGAATCAATGAATCAACGTGATAAATAGTGTAAATTCAATATTTCTCGTACTGTTTTTGGTGTTAAAAGTAGGTGTAAAATACTGTTTTCAAGGCCTATAAAACTAAGAGGAAATTGCTAGAATTTATTCATGGCATAGCTATTGCTTATATTAAAATAAGAAATAATTTTTTGTTTTAAAAGGTAACATATTTTAAGCGGTAGGTATATATAGATGTAAGTAACAAAGAAACATAAAGTAAATACAACATTGATTGGATCACTAAAAAGAAACTTTGTAGCTTATATTAAAAAGTAGTATTAAATTGCTTAGACGAAGTAGTTAAGTGATTGTATTAAATATATTTGTACTGTGACAAAATACGGAATGGTATACGGTCTCTGACAGCTGTGAGCCTCGTTAAATGCTGATTATGAGTCTGTAGTATTCTTGAAAACTACTACTGTCGCATCTGTTGGTTTATTAATAGTAAGTTTTTTTTTATTATATTAGCTGTGAGCAATCCATATAAAATTGCTGCAAACTAACTCTAACTACTTAATTAATGAAGATCAAATCAGACCTAAAGTTGGTAACTTTACTGTTATCTTGTGCATTCTTATTTCTAAGTTGCAAAGTCTATTCATCAACATCTGTTGCAATAGATGTTGCTGTGATGGTTTCACAAAAAGTTAAAGTCAAAAGCGATACAAATGTAATCTGCAAATTTGAACGTTTACAGAAGGAAAACGACCCACTCTATGGCGTCGTAGAAAGGAAATCAAAAACGGGAAAAAAAATAATTGATTTGAGTATTCATTCAAATTCTAAACTTAAAATTTATTTTAATGAATCGTTTTAAGGTATTTTAATGAAGTATTTTATATTATTTTTAATAAGCATGTGCCTTAGTGTTACCCTGTTTGGCCAGCAATCAATTGATGTTCTTACTATTTCAAATAGTTATGGATTTCCAAGCTCTTATGAATCCAACTATGACGGTAAAGCCAAAGAATATGGTGGGATGTTCGGATTGGTGGTTCCTATCAAATTATCTAAAAAAACGTATTGGTATACCAGTGTGAACTATTACTATTGGAATATTTCTAATGATGTAGAAATGCCTGATGATATTGTGGATCCGATCCATTTACATGGGATTATTATAAGCACCGGACTGTATCACAAATTTTCTAACGGACGTGGTATTCAAATCCTTTTTTCACCTCGTTTGATGTCTGATTTTAAGAATGTTAATGGAAGTCATTTTCAAGTTGGAGGAACCATTATTTATGAAAACAAGTTCCATAATAAGCTGATTATGGGCTTTGGAGCAATGTATAATCAAGAACTATTTGGAGCTTATCTGGTACCTCTGGTTAATTTAAATTGGACCTTATCGGATAAATGGTCCATTAAAGGGCTATTGCCAGTACATTCAAAAATCAGTTATAAGGTCAATGACAAACTTACCGTAGGTACAAACCATCTTGGCTTAGTAACCACTTWTAAATTGGGAGACGATTCTTATAAAGGGGATTATATGGAGAGGAAAAGTATCGACTTGGGATTGTTTACTAGATATTACCTTGGAGGAAATATATATATGGAAGGTCGATTCGGGAACTCTTTCGATAGAAGTTACGCACAATATGGGGCGGATCAGAATTTAGTTTTAGTATACCCATGGTGGGATTTGGAGATGACAGAGAGCAAAAAAACGTTTCGTTTCATGACGGAATGTATGCGGATTTGAGGTTGGTATATGCTATTATGTTCAAGGAGTCTAGCAATTAACGTATGGAAAAAATAGGTTTAAATATTTAAAAAAAAATAATTTTAGAAGTGATATAATTGAGTATTAGTGAGTTGTAGTGTTTTACTGTTTTTAGTAATTTAACTGCTTGATAGTAGTGTGCGCTGTTTTTATGTTTTTTGTTATATATATTGCTAAAGAATATAACAGGTTACAATTTCAAAACAACGATGTAGAAACATCAAAAAAAACACACAATTTCACTATATCGAAACACAGTTGATACATGATGTCGAATTTATTGGGTTTTAATTGATGAAAATTCTTTAAGCTGATTCTTATCACTATTTATAGAATAAGAAAGGATTATATTTATGAGCTGTTTTTTTAAAAAGTATATAATATGAAGGACTCTTATAGCAAAATACTTGAAGTTGTTTCCAACGAGGAATATTTTGATTATTCGGCATACCATTTAAGCATGCTCAAACGAAGAATTGATAACAGAATTATAAAAACATGTACCTCAACTCCTGAAAAATACCTTAAGTATTTAAAAACTGATAAGGAGGAACCTAAAAAATTGGTGAATTATTTTATGATCAATGTGAGTCATTTTTTTAGAGATACGATGAGTTTTGAGCTGATAAGAAAAATAGTAATACCAAAAATAGTTTCTCAAGCTATTAAATCAAAGCAACAATCTATTAGAATTTGGTCGGCAGGATGCGCTAGAGGAGAAGAGCCATACTCTGTTGCAATCCTTTTTAAGGAATATTTTGAAAAAGAAAAAATTAATTTAAAAATTGATTTTTTTGCTACAGATATTGATGAAACCGCTCTTACTAGTGCTGAACAAGGAGAATACACTTTAAAAAGCTTGAATGAAACAAAAATTAAACACGTTGAAAAATACTTTAAGAAAATTAATGGGAAATATATTATTTGCCCAAGCATAAAATCAATGGTTCACTTTTCACATTACAATTTGTTAGATACCAATAGTTATGCACCAACAGAAAGTATTTTTGGGAATTTTGATTTGGTGCTTTGCAGAAATGTATTGATTTATTTTAACCAATCCCATCAACAACGAATAATTCAAAAGTTTTATAAAGCATTAACACCAAACGGAATATTGTGTTTGGGAGAATCGGAAACGCCGGTGTCAAATTTCAGAAATCATTTTTATCAAATTTCAAATTTCAGTAAAATTTATGAAAAAACAATTTATGAATCTTAGAAATCTAAAAATTAGAAACCGCCTAATTATTGGCTTTAGTATGGTCTTAGTTCTTTCAGGGGCTATTGGAGTTATTTCACTTCTWAATTTTCAAAAGTCTTCCGACGACTTAGAGAAGATGTATTTACATCCATTAGCGGTAAGTAATGCCGTGCGGGATATAAACACGAATATAATAAGCATACACAGATCAATGAAAGATGTTGCTTTGGCTACTAGTGATAGAGAGATTAGCAATTTAGAAATTTTAATAACTGAGTATGAAAAAGAAACATATGCCTTATTTGATGTTGTTTTTGATCGTTTTTTAGGAGATAAAAAGGATGTAACAACCTCTTTTCAATTATTTAAACAATGGAAACCTATTAGAGAAGAGGTGATTGCTTTATGGCATGAAAATAACAAAGAAGGTGCAGCATTAATAACAAAAGGGAAAGGAGCTATTCATGTAAACAAAATACTTACAAGTGTTGATGTGATGATTGAATTTGCAAACARTAAAGGAGATGAATTTTATTCACTCACCCAATCAAATGTTACAAAAACATATAATACGTTGTTATTTTTATTACTTATTGTACTTACAATAAGTATCACTATAGCTTCAACAATAACAAGGAGTATTTCAAAGGCTATATCTAATTTAAATAGTGTGTCGAATAAAATTCAGTCTGGAGATTATACTGTTAGAAATAGTATAAATTCAAATGACGAATTAAGCCAACTAGCAGTAACTTTTAATAATATGGCTGACGCTATTGAGTCTAGAAACATTATAACCAATGGTGTTGCTGATATTTCTTCCTCTATTCTAGGTAAAGTTAGTATTAAAGATTTTGCAAGCTCACTTATTGCTGTTTTTAAGAAAACAACAGGTGCACAAATGGCAACTTTTCATCTATTAAACGAAGATAAAAATAAATTTGAATATGTTGTTTCTATTGGTGCTAACAAGAAAATATTAAATTCTTTTAGTGCCGATCACCCAGAGGGAGAATTTGGAAATGCCTGCTCAGAAAARAAAATTCATCATTTGAAAAATGTTTCGGAAAATACAATTTTCAAATACAATACTGTCGCAGGAAAAGCAATACCAAAAGAAATAATAACAATTCCAATTATTGTAAAGAACCAAGTAATTGCTTTAATTTCATTAGTTAGTTTAAATGAATTTAGTGCTGAAGGTTGTGAAATTATAGCTCAAACAAATGAATCACTAAACGCCTCATTTGCTACATTATTTGCAAATGAGCAAGTAAAAATATTTGCAGAAAAACTAGTTATTTCTAACCAACAATTAGAAGCCCAATCTGAAGAATTACAAGAACAAGCCGAAGAACTCCAAAACCAATCTAACGAGTTACGCATGGGAAGTGAGGAGCTTAATGAGCAAAATTTAGAGCTTCAAATGCAACGCAGACAGGTGGAAGAAGCGAACAGACTTAAAAGCGAATTCTTATCCAATATGAGTCATGAATTAAGAACTCCTTTAAACTCTATAAACGCGCTCTCCAAAGTGTTAATGATACAGTCTTCTGAAAAATTATCTGAAGACGAAAATAAATATCTTGAAATTATAGAAAGAAACGGAAAACGCTTATTGAGCCTTATAAATGATATTTTAGATCTTTCCAAAATTGAAGCAGGGAAAATGGAAGTTGACCTTCATAAATTTGCTTTAAAACCAAGTATAGAATTAATTACTGAAAATTTAAAATCATTGGCCTCAGAAAAAGGGATTCAGCTAAATTTGGATATTGCTGATAATATAGCCGTTATTGAATCGGATGAAAACAAACTCCATCAGGTAGTAACAAATATTATTGGAAATGCCATAAAATTCACAAAAGAAGGAGAAGTAAACGTGACGGTTTTTACCGAAAATGGAAATGCTATAATTAAAGTTCAAGATACGGGAATTGGGATGAATGCGGGGATTCTTCCATATATTTTTAAAGAATTTAGGCAAGAAGATGGCTCTACTTCACGCTCTTTTGAAGGAACAGGCTTGGGATTAGCAATTGCTAATAAATTAATACATGCTTTAAATGGAGAAATTAAAGTTGCAAGCACAAGAGGAATTGGATCAACTTTTACCATTATACTTCCCATTAAATCACATTTGGAAGAATCTACCGTTTTAGAAAACTTTAATACTTCGTTTAGATCCCCTAAAAAGAAACTTATTTTAGTAGTTGATGATGATGTTAAAAGTGTGCAAAAAATTTCAAAAAGATTGAACGATGAAGGATACCAAACTATTGGTACAAGTACTGGTAAAGAAGCTTTACGCTTAGCAGAAAAATACCAACCATTTGCAATCACACTGGACACTGAAATGCCAGAAATGGAGGGTTTTCAAATTTTGAATGCTATTAGAAGTGAAAAATCTACTCGAGATCTACCCGTAATAATTCTTACTGTTAAAGAGTTGACTTCTGAAGAAAAAGTAGCGCTGCAAAGTAAGGCTACTTCAATTTTAACTAAAGGGAAACTTAGCCCAGAAAAGTTAATAGTTGAATTAAAAAGAATTCTAGAAAACATTGCAGCTGAAAAATTACCTAACACTGTAAAACCAATAGACGGTAAAAAAAGGTTGCTTATTATTGAAGATAGTGAAGCTGCTATAATTCAAATTCAAAAAGTTGTTGCGCATGAAAATGTTATGGTGGATTTTGCTACCAATGGTATTGAAGCATTGCAATATGTTGAAAAAACAATTCCAGACGGAATTATACTTGATTTAATGATGCCTGAAATGGATGGATTTGAAGTTCTTGAAAAAATTAGAGGATCTGCTGAAACAGCAAATATTCCTGTTTTAATTCTAACCGCAAAAACGTTGACCAAATCGGATTTAAGTATACTGTCTTCAAACAACGTAGCCCAGCTAATTCAAAAAGGAGATGTAGATGTTAAAGAACTTTTATCGAAAATTAATGCGTTGATTGGTATCGAAATAGCGCCGCCTATTGTGCCTTCTAAAATTAAAACAAAGCCAAGAATAATTGCAAAAGCTCCCGTTGTGAAAAACAAAGGTAAAAAGCCAACAATTGTACTTGTAGAAGACAATCTAGATAATAGAATTACTGCGAAAGCCATTTTAGGAGATCGTTTTACAATTATTGAAGCGATGGATGGTGAAGAAGGACTTCAAAAAATAACAGTTGAATTACCAGATTTAGTTTTACTAGATATATCCTTACCAAAAATGGACGGAATTGAAGTTGTCAAAAAGCTAAAAGAAAACGAAAAAACAAAAGGGATTCCTGTAATTGCATTAACAGCTAAAGCAATGAGAAAAGACCGTGAAATAATTATGAAGGCAGGTTGTGATGAATATGTTTCAAAACCAATTGATGACGTTGAACTAAGATCAAAAATAGCTCAATTTATAAAAGACTAAATAGATAAGATTTATATAAATTTTTAAAAAAAAATTGAATGAAAAAAATACTTCTTATTGATGATCAGATAGATAACTTAATAACTTTAAAAGCTATTTTAAAGTTGTCAAGTTCTGAATATCAAATTTTCACTGCAACTACAGGGAAACTAGGGATTAAAGTTGCTGAAAAAGAATTGCCAGATGTTATTTTTCTTGATATTATAATGCCAGAAATGGATGGCTATGAAGTTTGTTCTTATTTAAAAAGTCAGGAACTAACTTCGGATATACCGATTGTAATGATTACAGCTCTTAAAACCGATTGCAATAGTCATGTAAAAGGTTTAGAAACAGGAGCAGATTTGTTTCTAACAAAACCTATTGAACCCTTAGAACTAATAGCCCAACTAAAAGTTGTTTTCAGAATTAAAGAAACTGAAGATAAGCTAAAAGCTCAAAAAAACAACTTGAATGAGCTTGTAAAACAACGAACTGAAGAATTATCGGAAAGTGAACATAAATACCGTTCCATTGTAGAAAATACGAATGAGGGCATTTTTATTGTTCAAAATGGGTTGTTAAAATTTAGTAACCCATATACGTCAAAATTAACGGGATATGAAAAGAATGAATTAGTAGATGCTCCTTTTACAATTTGCATAGCTGATGATGATAAAGATGAATTTATAAAATCGTATAAAAATAGATTAAAGGGGGTCGAAGTCGAGAACGCTCTTTATTTAAAACTTTGTTGTAAGGATGGTTCTTTAAAATACGTGTGTTTAAGTGCTGAACAAATTATGTGGAATAAGGAAGAAGCACTTTTGTATATTATTACTGACTTAACGGTTTATAAAGAACATGAGTTAGAACTTATCAAAGCTAAAGAACAAGCCGAAAAAAGTGAGGAATACCTCCATAGTATCATTAATAATATGGGAGACCCTATTTTTGTGAAAGACGAACAGAGTAGACTTTTATTGGTCAATGATGCTTTTTGTAAAATATTTAACCTTAACAGAATTGATATTATAGGCAAAACACTTATGGAAGAAGTTCCTCAAGAAGAGCAGGATCTTTTTTTGAAGATTGATAAACAAGTATTATCTGATGGTATCGAAAGTATTTCAGAAGAGTTGCTAACTGTAGGAGAAAACCCAACACTTACAATTTCTACAAGAAAAACACGATTTATAGATAATAAAGGCACAAAATTTCTCATTGGGGCAATTAGAGATATTTCCAAAAGAAAGGAGGCCGAGGTTGAATTAAAAAAAGCCAAAGAAAGAGCAGAGGAGAGCGATCGTTTAAAATCGGCATTTTTAGCCAATATGAGTCATGAAATTCGAACACCTATGAATGGTATTTTAGGTTTTTCTAGCTTATTGAAAGAACCTAATCTGACGGGGGAGAAACAACTTAGATACATTGATATTATTGAGAAAAGTGGCGTTAGAATGCTCAATATTATTAATAATATTATTGATATTTCTAAAGTTGAAGCAGGTTTAATGCAAATTGATTTAAAGGAAACAAATATAAATAAACAAATAGAGTATGTTTTTACTTTCTTTAAAAATGAAGCTTTAAGTAAAAATCTGGAATTAAATCTTCATGAGTTACTTCCTAATGAAGAAGTAATTGTAAATACAGACAGAGAAAAATTATATGCCATTTTGATCAATTTGGTGAAAAATGCCATTAAATATACAAATAAAGGAGCAATTGAAGTTGGTTACAGAAAAACAACCACTGACCCTATTGAATTAGAATTTTTTGTAAAAGATACTGGTATAGGTATTTCAAAAAACAGAATGAAAGCTATATTTGAACGGTTTATTCAGGCTGATATTGAAGATAGGGATGCTATCCAAGGGGCAGGACTTGGCCTGGCTATTTCAAAGGCTTATGTAGAAATGCTTGGCGGTAGAATATGGGTAGTAAGCGAATATAGAAAGGGGTCAACTTTTTATTTTACAATTCCATACAATCCAATAAAAGAAAAAAGAATAGTTGTTAATAATAATTTTAATACCGTAGCTTATACTTTAAATGGTTTAAAAGTACTCATTGTAGATGACGATAATTATTCTCGTGTTTTGTTGTTAAAGTATTTAGAAGGGATCACTAGTGAAATTCTAACAGCACAAAACGGGAATGAAGCGATAGAAATTTCTCGTAATAATTTAGATTTAGATTTGATTTTAATGGACATACGAATGCCAATAATGAACGGAATCGAAGCTGTTAGACAAATACGAGCTTTTAACAAAGAAGTTTATATTCTTGCTCAAACTTCAAATGTCATTTCTGGAGATCGAGAAAAAGCTTTAGAAGTAGGTTGTAATAACTATATTTCAAAGCCAATTAATAAAAATGAACTAATTACAATTATTAATAGTATTTCTGAAAAAAGCCCTATTGGCTAATCTAATTGGATATGACAATAATTATTTTTATCTCTCAATATATGTAACTAAAAAAATAGATTAGCTATATTTGAGTCTTTTGATATTTTATGGACATAAAAATTATATCATGAGATTTTAATGTTTCTTTAATTCTAATGTTTTAATAAATAGAAAGTTGAATAAGCCCAATTGCTTACATTCCAATTAAAGCGCAAATAAAACCCCTTATGCAAAAAAAAATAGTTATAACATTCCTCATTATAATATTTATTTCCATAGTTATATCGATGGCATTTAACAGTCATAAACAGGGAGCAGAACAACATAGCTTTAATATAGAGGTTAAAAATAAATTAGAAGAAGAAAAAAATGATCTTCAACTAGAACGTGCTTTGAAAATTTCTCTAAAAAACAATCAAAAAGCACAGGAATTGACCAAATCGTCTTTATTGGAATCTCAAATAACAGGAAATAAATCTTTACAAATGCGTTCCTTTTATGTTCTTGGAAAGGTTATGTTTGATGCTGATAGTATCAAACATTCACAAATATATTATGATAAGGCGTTGCTTCTATCAGAAGAAATTGAAGATAATTGGTATAGGGGTGAAATTTTATACAAAAAGGCTGTATATAAATATAGATTAAATGAAACAAAAGGGGCGCTTGAAATCTTCAATAAAGCGCTTTATTTTAGTCAATTGTCGGGTGATTTCAAAACTATTGGGTCTACTTACTCAATGATTGGAAGTATTTTTCGTGTAAATGGGGTTTACAGCAGGGCTATTGAGTATTTTATAAAAGCCAAGTTGAATTATAATAAAATTGATTTTAAGGAGGGGGATGCTTGGGTGACATATTTGTTAGGTCAAATTTATTCAGACTTGAGGAATTCAGAAAAAGCAATGCAATATTTCCAAGAATCATTAGATAAATACCACGTTTTATCTTCCATTGACGGGAATAATAATGGCGTTGCTTTATGCTACGAGCAAATTGCTCAATTAAATATGGAGTTTGGCAATTTTGACGAGGCAACCAAGAATATTAACACCATACTAAAAATCCATACTGAAACCAAATCAAAATATGGAATCTCTCTTTCTTATAGCCTTTTAGGTAAATTAGAATATTTAAAAAAAAATTATAGACAAGCAGAAGCACATTTAAATAAATCACTAAAAATAAAAAATGGAGTTGTAAGTTTATATGGTAAATCGAGCGTTTATAAGTATCTAGGACTTTGTCTAATTAAAAAAGGATATGTAAATGAAGGAATTAAGAAAATAAAACAAGGTCTTGAAATAGCTTTATCATCAAATTCCAAGAAAAATCAATTAGAAATTTATTCCAAACTGGCAGAAGTTTATTTGAATATTAATAATCTTGATAAAGTTGTCTATTATAAGAATAAACTAATCGAAGTACAAGATTTTATTATATTTGGTGACACAGACATAAAAATAGAACAATTACAGGTATTCTATGAAATCGATAAAAAAAAGCAACAGGTAAACGAATTAAAAAAAGAGAAGGAAGTTAATATCTTAGAAATTAAACAACAACGTGATTTCCAAATTCTAATAGGTCTAGTACTCTTAATTGTAATTGTTATTGCAGTAATTATATATTTATTCTATCATAAATTACGTCATAAGAATAGTGAATTGAAAATTCTAAATACAACTAAAAAYACACTTTTCTCTATCATTGCACACGATTTAAGAAGTCCGTTTAACACTATTTTAGGTTTTTCAGAATTGTTAAGTAAAAATGCAAAAAACTACGATCCTGAAAAAACCATAAAATTTAGCGCACGTATAAATTCAGCAGCGGTAAACACCCTTGCATTGCTTGATAATTTATTGAATTGGGCAAAATTTCAAACGGGACAGATTTCTTTTAAACCTATAAAATTAAATTTAAAGTCAATAATTGTACAAACAATAGAAGTATTAAAACCTACAGCAGAATTTAAAAACATAGCAGTAAATTATATTCAATCTGATAGTATTCAAATTTATGCAGACGCGAATATGTTAAAAACTATTTTGCTAAATATAATTACGAATGCTATAAAATTTACCAATTCAAAAGGTTCCGTAGTGGTTAATGCATTACAAAAAAATAATTGTATAGAAATTACGGTTTCAGATGATGGTATAGGAATGAATAATGAAACTAAGAATAAATTATTTATGCTACAAACCAACGAAACAACATTAGGAACAGCAAATGAGAAGGGGTCTGGCTTAGGATTGGTACTTTGCAAAGAATTTGTTGTAAAACACGGTGGTGCTATTTGGGTGAAATCAGACCCCAATAAAGGAGCTACTTTTTATTTTACCTTTCCAAATGATTTAGTAGAAAACATAAACAGAAATAAAGGTTGAAATACCAACCTTGAAACTGGTACTCAAAAAATACCAACTATTTTGTTRTAGAAGATTAAGAAACAAATTATCGGTATATAAAAGCTGTCTTAGAATAGRCTTTAAATTTGTACAACCTTTGATGGTAAAGAAGAGTTTGAATCAACTCAATAGCAATGATTTTGATTTGACCTTGAGGCATATCCAAATGCCAATTATAGATGAAATGAAAACTATCAAAAAAATAAGAAAAACAAATATAGAAATCTAATTTATAAATAGCCCATTATTATCCCTAATGAAAACGTGGAGNTTNTNCNNTNANNCATTCATTCATTCATTCTGGTATTACTTTAAGACGAGCTAACAATAAAAACAGATAGCATTGATCTTAGTAAATTTGTCCTATTTTTATGTTAAGTACAAGCTTCAATTATGACTATTTTTGGGAAATAATGAACTTTGCAACTCTCCTTTTTTTCAGGAAGATATTTTTTTNCGTTTTCCTCTAAACTAGATGTGCTTGAACCAACCTAATTCAATACTTTTACATTCAAATAAATACTGTTTATGAAAACCATTTCGCATTTTTTTTATAATAAATTTATTCTTTCGGGAATGAGTGTATCATTGGCTGAATATTTAAATATGGCCATTCTGTTAGTAGGATTACTTCTCTTACTATTTATAATAGATTTTTTAACGCGTAAAATTATAACAACTACTTTTAATCGACTCGCTGAAAAAACCAACACCAATTTCGACGACTTATTGGTTAAAAATAAAGCGCCTCGAAATATTGCTCATGTTATTCCCGTAATGATTGCGGATATGTTATTTGATAATGTATTTATTCATTTTGACGATGCGGAAATTTTTGCAGGAAAAGCATTGGATGTATTTGGAGTATTATTAACACTATGGATAGTACGTAGTTTATTAAATACGTTTAAAGATTATTTTAAAACCTTACCTCGTTTAAAAGACAAACCAATAGATAGTTATATTCAGGTATTTATGATTTTTATTTGGATTTTTGGATTTGTTTTTGCCTTTGTAATTTTAACAGATACAGAAATTGCTACTTTTTTAGCCACTCYTGGTGCTGCCTCAGCAATAATCATATTGGTGTTCAAAGACACTATTATGGGATTTGTAGCAAGTATTCAAGTGGCCACCAACGACATGGTTCGTATTGGAGACTGGATTACTTTTGATAAATTTGGTGCCGATGGAGATGTAATTGAAATTAACCTCGCCACTGTTAAAGTCCAGAATTTTGACAATACCATTACTACTATTCCTACATATGGTTTAATTTCTGACTCGTTTAAAAACTGGAGAGGTATGAGTGATTCAGGAGGACGAAGAATAAAAAGAGCGTTAATTATAAAACAAGAAAGTGTCAAATATTTAAAGAATGAAGAAATTGATACTCTTAAAAAAATTCAACTTTTAACATCCTATTTAGAGAAACGACAAAAAGACATTGCTGCACAGAATGAACGTAATTCTGCAGATAAGAACTTGCTAATTAATGGTAGAAACTTAACCAATATGGGGGTTTTTAGAAAGTATATAGAAACATACGTAGAAAATCATTCAGCAATTAACGAAGAAATGACCATCATGGTGAGGCAATTGGCTCCTACTTCTCAAGGAATCCCAATTGAAATATACGCCTTTAGTAAAGATAAAGTTTGGAAGAATTACGAATACATAATGGCTGATATTTTTGATCATTTGGTGGCCTCGGTTTCATACTTTGAATTGCAATTGTTTGAACTACCAAGTAATACAACGTTTAACAACTAATCTACATTGTGATATAACTACATGCAATACTTAGGTTATTTTAAGTTCAATTTTCAATTCCCCAAAATGGAGAAAATAAGACCTGTGGTTCTGTTGCATTTTGACTGAAYAAAAAAATAGCGTAGTGTATTCAATGGAATTAACTTATTTTTGATCAAAAAGCATAGAAAATTGCGGTCTTTCGACTGCAGTTTTCCATGTTTAATGACTTCATATTCTTGTTATTGAAGCGTATCTGGAAGAGGTAATGTTCAAGCTATCCCAAACTCCAAGGCGCAAATAAGATGGATGTTTCGTTTCCAATCGACACTATTGTTCTTAGTATTTATATTTATTAAAATGTATTATTATATAGAAAAATAGATCCAATTTAAACAGAAACGAAAGTACCAATTACATTCARCCACCTTCTTATTCTTTTTTAATTTTAATGCTTCTCAACCTTAAATTTTTGTTGAATAATTTGCCTTTTTCTTCGTTGTTTATATTTTTCAAACCAAACAAAGGTCTTAAGAAATGAACCCTTCTAATGATGAATTCATAAATGAGATAGCAAAAACTACCAGTAAACGTTACTACAGCAATAAATTTSAGCAGAGGATGTATCTCCAAAGGTAAAATGATTAAGGCTCCTACATACAATACAAACATATGGATTATATAAACGGGATAAGCAGCTTGACTTAAGTAGCTCAGTACTATACTAGGTTTGTTAAGGTATTTATAACTAAATCCGAAAACTCCAAATATCCAACAGTTTGACTCGATTGCCAGGAGATATCCAGGTGTTGGTGTTTCAAATACAAATAATCGAATTGCATATAAGATTCCTGCTAATCCTATATATAACCATCTCCATTTTAAAACCGTTTGCCAGAATTCTTTACCGCTATAAACAAGAAGAAAACCAAAAAAGAAAGCAATAAAACCTAGGATAAATCCATGCCAAGTCTGTGCATACATTTCAAATAACTGTGGTTTAACTATAACTGCTTCCAACACAAAAAAGACAGCTATAGATAAGGGACCAATTGGATGTTTCATTAGAGATGATAATTGATTTCTGAATCTTCCTTCTTTATTTTTATTTAAATAGAAAAAAATAGGCAACAGTAATATTACATAGACAAAAATATTTCCTAAAAACCACAAATGACCCATATGTGGATAATAACCCAAAGGCATATTGTAGAATTTCTGAAAAGCGTACATATGCAAAGGAGTTATAGCAATTATACCAAAGATAAATGGCAATAGAATTCGCTTGGAACGCTCAACAAGTAATTGCTTCCAATTCCGCTTTTTTATAGCAAAATAAAGTCCCATCCCTGATACATAAAATAAAAGAGGAATYCTCCAAACGTTGAGCATGGTCATGGGTTTCCATAAACTTTCTATAGGCTCTTCGCTTCTAATAAATCCAATAAACATTGCCCATGGTTGGAAAATTATGGCTATGTGATAGATTAATAGTAAACCAATAGCTATTACGCGTAACCAATCGATATCGTGTCTTCTTTCTGTTGTCATGTTAGTAGTGTTTTATATTTAATTATTGTAACATCATAGCTATAACTGGGCGAGTTTTTTCAATTTCGTTCAAGTCAAGTTGCAAACCAATTGGCTTTAATTGTAATTGGAGCATTTCATAGATTGGCTTAATCTGAGGAAAAGGTCCCATTACAGATTCTCTTGGTGTAGCACCAAAATTATTRCGAATTGTCTTATCYGCTTTGGCATCAATAAGCAGTTGCACAATTTCAATTCGACAAAAGAAAGCMGCAGCATGCAAAGCTGTTGATCCATCGTTATTTTTAATAGCTAAATCAGCATTCGCATTTATCAATGCTTTAGCAATCTCATTTTTCCCAAAAGAGGCTGCAGTAATCAAAGGTGTCGAACCACTCATTGCATCTTTTTCGTTTATATTAGTTTGTGCTTTAATGTGCTGTTTTACTACCTCTAGATTACTTGTCAAGACTGCTTCATGAATATTTATTTTAGGTGTAGCTATTGCAGTTTCAATATTGGTGCTCGTGTCTGATTTGGATTTTAATTTTTTATCTGACGGTGTACAAGCATTTGTTAGTAACATGATTGCGAATGAAATTTTCAACAACGATTTCATTGAATTAATTTTAAGTGTTCTCATAATTTTAGTATTTAATTTTTGTTTATACAAAGGTGCGATGAAAGCAAATACCATACTTATAAACCATTCAGCCAATTGTATAAAGTTTGATAAAACAATAGTAAATATGATGCAGGAGTATAAATTATGACGCAAATTGTAATTATTGATTAAAAATGTAAGTGCGAATATTGGTTGTATTTGTATATTTTTTTTTACTTTAGGCCAAGTAAAAAATAGTATGTCAAACGAATCAAACATTGAAGAAGGTTTTATTAAAAATATAGAATCCGTTGTTCTAGAGAATCTTTCTAACGAACAATTCGGAGTTTCTGAACTTGCAGAGATTATGAACATGAGTCGTTCTAATCTGCTCAGAAAAATCAAAAAGAACACCCAACTTTCTGCAAGTCAATTTATTCGTCAGATACGTTTAATAAAGGGTATGCAAATGATTAAAGAAACTCAATTAACAGTTTCTGAAATTTCATACCAAGTAGGATTTGGAAGCACTTCCTATTTTATTAAGTGCTTTCGAGAGTACTATGGGCATCCTCCCGGAGAGGTTGGGAAAGGAACAGTGGTGGAGGAAAAAGAACGTGTTCAAACTCGTTCTTTTAAGAAAAATAAAGTGCTAATCTTTACAGCTGTATCTCTAATAGTAATTGTTATATCATTGCTGTTTCTTAATAAATGGGGTGTAAATAAAGAAGTAGAAATTGAAAAATCTATTGCGGTGTTACCTTTCAAAAATGAAAGTAGCGATGCTACAAATCTCTATTTTGTTAACGGACTCATGGAATCTACATTAAACAATCTTCAGAAAATAGAAGATTTACGAGTAATTAGTAGAACATCAGTAGARAAATTCAGACATACTAATAAGAGTATTGCTGAGATCGCCGAAGATCTMAATGTAAACTATCTTGTGGAAGGCAGCGGGCAACGGATTGGAGATCAGGTTTTATTGAATAYCCAATTAATTGAAGCTTCTACTGATAAACCTATTTGGGTTAAGCAGTACAATCAAAAAGTGGTAGATATATTTGATTTGCAAAATGAAGTGGCAAAGAAAATTGCGGATGCTATTAAGGCAAAGGTAACGTCTGCTGAACTGGAACAAATTGAGAAAAAACCTACGGAAAACCTAGTAGCATATGATTATTATCTCAAAGCGCTTATTCCTTATAACACCAAAACAAAGGAAGGATTAGTAGCAGCCATTTCACTATTTGAAAAAGCGGTAGCGCAGGATCCACAATTTGCATTGGCCTATGCCAATATTGCTTTTTCCTATTACTATATCGACATATTTCAAAAGGAAAAAAAATACACAGAACAAATTAATAATAATGCAGATAAGGCGTTATTATATAATGCAAAATCTGCCGAGAGTCTTATCGCCAAGGCATTGTATTACATGCATATCAAGGAATATAGATTAGCACTCCCTCATTTAGAGAAAGCCCTAGAATACAATCCTAATTCATCAGCTGTGATTCAAATGCTTTCTAATTTATATGCCAATTACATTCCMAATACCGRAAAATATCTAACATATGCWCTAAAAGGGRTACAGCTTGATATTKCYGCTAATGATTCGATTACCAAAAGTTATATCTATTTAAGYYTRAGTAACGCCCTTATCCAAAACGGTTTTATCGAAGAAGCTAGCGAGTATATTGATAAGTCGTTAGATTATAATAAAGATAATTATTTTGCCCCATATGTTAAAGTGTATATCCTGTATGCTAGAGATAGAAATATTGAACAAACTAAAAAGGCGTTGATAAGAGAATTCCAAAAGGATACTACTCGTCTAGATATTTTGCAAGAAGTGGCTAAATTTCATTATTATCAAGAGGACTATGAGACTGCTTTTTTATATTATGAAAAATTTGTTGTAGCGAGAAAGAATCGCGGTATGGATATTTATCCTCATGAAGATATCAAGATAGGTCTTGTTTATGAAAAAATGGGACTGGATAAACAAGCCTCTGAATTTTTTACTTCATATGCTAAATATTGTAAAAATGATGCATCTATATACAAACCTGTTAGTGTTGCAGCACTGTATACATATGAAGGTAAATTTGACGAAGCTATTGAGCAGCTCAAAGTTTTCTCATCGAAAAGTAATTACCAATATTGGATTTTGGTTTTTATGAAAACGGACCCAGTTTTTAAACCACTAAAAAATCATCCTGAGTTTAATGAGGTCATGCAAAAGATTGAAGACCTATTTTGGGAAAATCAGAAGCAACTGAAAAATTCGCTAGAGGAGAAAGGGCTACTTTAATCAAGTAGGTGCGCTATCTACTTGTGAAAACAATATATATTGGTGCAACCTGTTTTTCCAKTCGGCTGTATATAATGGCAACAGTTTGCTCTTTTGACCTGCATATACAAGGTATATTTAATTTATAATTAAAGCATTGTCGACTTGCTTTTGGACAGTATTAGGTACTAGTGCTATTCCAAGCACTTGCTATAACTCATAGCATGAACACCTAAGTGTAGAAATTGCTAGCTATGGATCCATTTTATGCAAGACKATAGTTATAAAATCCTACTAAAWTTGATTGTTTAAATTGAAAAAACAWTATTAAAATGCAATTTGAATCTAACGAAAAAAGACCTTCAGCTTTTAATTTTAAAGAAGTAATCGTTTTTGAAAAGTAATAATAAACTACATGCAATAGCACCTAAACACATTGCCGGTTGTATTTTAACTCAAAGTTCAGTACCTTTCAAGAAAGAGCGCCAATACGAAGGCTCACCGAAGGTACCTCTTTAATGTAGCTTTTAAAATAAAAAAGATAAATTTCGGTGCTGTATTATGCCAAGAGTTAGTGTCTTTTTATAGGCTATGTTTAATTCATAAACCTATGTAGCACATTAAAAAACCAATCATTATGACACGAACATGCATTTTTTTAATCAAAAAATATCCCCAAGGGTATGATTAAAATAAATTCATGAGAGAAAGAGTGTAACGAGTGCTTACATGGGTTCTCAAATTTTGAAATATTTTTAGTCAATTACAAAATTTTAAACATATGAAACGAACATGAATATTTTTAATCAAAAAATACCCCCAAGGGTATGATTAAAATAAATTCATGAGAGAAWGAGTGTAACGAGTGCTCACATGGGTTCTCAAATTTTGAAATATTTTTAGTCAATTACAAAATTTTAAACATATGAAAAAATTAATTATAGCTTTTGTTTTTATAGCAGTTTTGGTGACTTGTAATTCAGTGGACAGCACCAAAAACACGAAGCTAGAAGCATCAGAAAGTGAAACAGTATTAGTCGACAGTATAGCGAAAGCAATAAAAGAGCGGTTAAAGATAATTGATTCAGACGAAGCTTTAATTGCTACTGCATTAATGGCAGCTCCAAAAGAAAGCCGAATGGGGTGTAAAGTTATTGGATACAATACAGCGGGTGAATTTGTCACCTTGAAAGAAGGAGACAATGAGTTTATTTGTCTCGCAGATAATCCAAATAAAGTTGGATTTAGTGCCGCATGTTATCACAAAGAGCTTGAACCTTTTATGGCAAGAGGTAGAGCATTAAAATCGGAAGGGAAGACAGTAAAAGAAATATTTGATATTCGGGAGGAAGAAGTGAAATCTGGTAAACTTGTAATGGGAAAGTCTGGTGCTACATTACACATTTATTTTGGTCCCGAAACATTATACGATCCTGAAACATCTGTTGTAGAAGGTGCTCGATACCGCTATGTAGTTTATATGCCATGGGCCACTTCAGAATCTACAGGGCTACCAGAAGTACCGATGGCGCCAAACCATCCTTGGATAATGAACCCTGGATCACATAAAGCGCATATTATGATTACTCCATTAACCAAGGTCGGGGAGTAGTTTAGGTTTTGTCGTAACAATAATTTTCTTTCTTTTGTAAAGTTGAAGAGTAACAATGATGCTCCATTGATGATGATTTTATAAAAGTAAGAAATGAACTAAAGCAGCTGCTTTAAAATACAAGCATACTTGAATTGGTAATTAATTTAGGTAAGAGTTTAATACCGCTAAAAAGAATACTAATTTTTTTTTAAAAAACTAACTTATGTCTAAACCTATAAAACGATCAGTTGCTTTAAAGCCTTTAAGTCGTGAACATCATCACGGCTTGTTATTGTCCTTTAAAATACGGGAAGGCTTAAAAAAAAATGTAGCTATTGAGRGAATAAAAAAATATACTGATTGGTTTTGGAAACATCATTTAAAAGTTCATTTCGAATTTGAGGAAAACATTGTTTTTCCTATTTTGGGTCGAGAAAATGAGCTTATAGTTAGGGTGTTACAAGAACATGATCGGCTACAACAACTATTCACTGCTACAGATACAATTGAAAAAAACTTATCTGAAATTGAAAAAGAACTWGTGTTACACATACGATTTGAAGAGCAAATTTTATTTAAAGAAATTGAACGTATTGCTTCCGAWCATCAACTTRAAWTGATAGAAAAAGAACATTCGAAAAATASTATTGAAGAATGGGAAGATGAATTTTGGATTTMAAAATAAAWGYWSAAARAGACACCATAAWAGCATTTAAAAAAAATAGGAGWACTACCYTTTTTTAAGATTCTCCTCACAAATTAATAAATAAGGTGACTCATTTTACTGAATATTAGGGAAAAGACAAACTCGTTTCTGTTCAAAATAGTGTTCTAAATGAGATGAAGAAACTGTGAGAAGATCAATTTTTGAAACGATTGAATATCTTGCAATATATGCTCCAAAGTGTGAAATTGTATAAAGKAAAAGGTCTTGTAATTGTTTTAATTAAGAGAGTTAGTTTTTAATACAAAACCTTTTTTGTTATTTGAAGTGAGCTTAAGAAATACAAAGATTACAATCCATAATTTCTTCTACTATTCCAGCTTGATCTTTTTGTATTTTGAAGGTCAATAAATCTACCTTTTTGTTGTAATAAATTAGATTCTTGAGAAATTAAAATGTCGATAATGTTGTCAAATGTTTTCATAATATATTGATTTGTTGGTTAATGATGGTACAAATATACATAAGAATATAGTACTATGCAAAGCAAAGTACTATATTGTGAAATATTTAACTTTTTTAAAGTTGGTAAAACAAACGTAACTAAGAAACAATTAGAGGTTTAAAGTATTACCTTCCAGGTTTTTGAAATTAAAAAAGAGACTTCTTAGATCTGTAGTTTGGAATTAGATGTTTTTATTCGCTTTAACCAATATGGACTTAAAGCAAAAAATAGGACAATTAAAAGGTGAGGTGTCTAAAGGTTTTTTTATGATACAAAAACAAATCATCCATCATAGGATAACCCCTTCTTACCAAGTTAATGCATAGTAGCAGGGAATGTGGATGTCAAAATGTTTAGATGCATGTATGCATCTCTTTTTTTTTTTGTATATTTGACAAGTAACTATTTGAAAGTATTACTATTAGGGGATTATATAACAAAATGCACTTCTGTGCTTCTGGTATATTAGATATACTGTCAAATTTACATTGCTATTGTGGATAGTTGGGAATTATAGCCAATGTAAAATAAAAATTGCAATATAAAATTCAGCGTTTTTAAAGGGAAATTATTATGGACGAGCAAGTCAATAACAAAGAAGAACTCCTATTAGAGTTTCAGCGATTACAGCAAGAGAATAATTCATTAAAAGTATTATACCAAAAAGACATCAGTAAACATAAGTTGGTGGAGGAAAAGCTGAAACGGTATAATGATGCATTGACAAAACTCAATAAATTATCATTTGAATTGATTATGTTGTCAGCAGATGACAATTTTGAAGCTTTTATAACCAGACGTATCAAAGAAATTACAGGTGCCAAGGTGGCACTATTCTCCGAATATAACTCTGAAGACCGAACAACAACAATTAAACAAATTGAAATTGAACCAGGTTTGCTTAAGAAAGTTGTTGGCCTTCTTGGGAAACAGCTTAATGAAATCCAGGTTGTTGTCAGTGAAGAAAAGTACCGGGAAATGACAAAAGAAATTGTTGGAGTAAGGAAAACTTTACACGAGATAAGTTTTGGGGCTATTTCACGTCCTGTGGGCGCAGCAATACAGACTTTATTTAATGTGGACCGCTTTATTGGAATCGCCTTTCTGGTTGAGGGGAAACTATATGGTACATGCGTACTTGCAATGAAAAAAGGCCAACCCGACCCGCAACGTGAGATCATAGAAAACCTTGCTTTTATGACGGCAGGGGAACTTAGGCGGAGGAAAACTGAGACTGATTTGCGTGAAAAAGAAAGCTTTAATTATGCCATGTTTCGGGTAAATCCTATTGCTACGATAGTTGTAGATGCTAAAGGGGTAATTTGTGATGTAAATATTTTTCAGCAGAAGTTAAATGGCAGGCTTCCTGACATTGGCGATGTAATGTACAGGGATTATGCCATCAAGCATAAAATAGATATGTACGCTGAATTAATGAACTGCATCAATACGGGAGCATCCAAGAATTTTCCCGATATGAAATACAAGGAAAAGAACCTGGATATAACCTTAACTCCATTTGACCAAGGTGCCCTTATAACCTGCATTGATATTACCGATCGTAAGCAGGCAGAAAAAGCCTTAAAAGGAAGTGAAGAACGATACCGTGCATTATATGACGACAATCCTTTAATGATTTTCACTATAGATACGGAGGGAATAATCCTTTCAGTAAATGAAACTGGAATAGTGCAACTCGAGTATTCAAGAGAGGAATTGTTAGGGAATTCTGTGCTCCTATTATTCCATGATAACGACAAGCAAAAAGTAATTGAACTAAAAGAAAAATGCTTGCACAACCCAGATGAAATAGTGTCGTGGGAATTAAGAAAAATTTCAAAAAACGGAAAACTGATTTATGTGAATGAAAATGCCCGTGTTATTCAAGCAAATGATGGGAGCAAATTTATTTTGATAATGTGTGAAGATATCACCGAGCGCAAGGATGCAGAGGTAGCTCTTGTTAAATCCAAAGAAAAAGCCGAAGAAAGCGACCGCCTTAAATCTTCCTTTTTAGCCAATTTGAGTCATGAAATTCGCACTCCCATGAATGGTATTCTGGGCTTTGCAGGATTGCTGAAAAACTCAAAACTTGGAGGAGACAAGCAGCAAGAATATATCAATATCATCGAGAAAAGCGGTGCGCGCATGCTTAATATCATCAACGATATTGTTGATATTTCGAAAATTGATTCTGGACAAATAACACTGTCTATGTCTCAAGTAAATATCATAGACACGCTAGAAAACATAAACACCTTATTAAAACCAGATGCCGAACAAAAAGGATTAAAATTGTTGCTTAAAAACAGCCTGCTTTTAAATAAAGCAACAATCAGAACAGACAAAGAAAAATTTATAGCGATTGTGAATAATCTTGTTAAAAATGCGATTCGGTATACTAACAAAGGAACTATTGAATTTGGATGTGAGATAAAAGACAATTTCTTAGAATGTTTTGTAAATGACACGGGTATTGGAATTCCTAAAGATAGACAGGAAGTGATATTTGAACGCTTTATTCAGGCTGATATTGAAGATAAAATGGCTAGGCAAGGTACAGGGCTGGGTTTAGCCATTTCGAAATATTACGTGGAGTTACT
Organism: Flavobacteriaceae bacterium; assembly: GCA_002401385.1. Taxonomy (GTDB): domain Bacteria; phylum Bacteroidota; class Bacteroidia; order Flavobacteriales; family Flavobacteriaceae. Next base: position 70,718 of record NVSY01000003.1, read on the forward strand.
AGGTGGAAAAATATKGGTAGTGAGCAAAGATGGAGAAGGTTCATCGTTCCAATTCAAAGTTCCATGTAGTTTAGAAACAGAAGATCAGAAAAGGATTGTTCAAGATGTTGGAATAGGAATAATGGAGAATCAAACGAAAAATCTCAAAATACTAATTGCAGAAGATGACGAAACATCCGGGATGCTGATGACAATTCAAATTAATGCAATCAGTGAAGAAATTTTAATAGCAAGGACAGGAAAAGAAGCAATTGAAGTTTGTCGCAAAAATCCTAACATCGATTTAATTTTGATGGATATTCAAATGCCTGAAATGAATGGATATAAAGCAACGCAACAAATTCGTCAATTCAACAAAGATGTTATTATAATAGCACAAACGTCTTATGGTTTATCCGGTGATAGGGAAAAAGCATTGGAAGCGGGATGCAACGATTATATTTCTAAACCTATTAACAAAAACGAATTACTGGCATTATTGCAAAAGTATTTTAAAAAGAAATTAGTTGTAAACGGACAATTAAACAACCGGGAATAAAGTAGCTGGCTATAACACATGTTCATAAATAGTTCCCGTTTAATTGGTTATTCAGGGATTGTGGTCCGCATTATATTCAGTGTAACTTGACAAGAAAGCAATTCGCAATTGGTAACTATTCATAGTGCCATTCGTTAGCTGGAAGTACAAAAAAATAAAACCAAAATGAATAAACATATTGAATTCCCATCTCAAAATGAGTATCCTCTATATGCTGAGATGTATATGAAATTAGTAAAAAAAGACGGAAGCCTTATTGAGCAGTTGAAATCAAGTTTAGATAGCACAAAAACGTTGATTAGCAACTTATCCATAGATGAGTTAAACTATAGATATAAAAAGAATAAATGGTCAATTAAAGAAGTTTTAGTTCATATAATTGATGATGAAAGGATATATGGATATAGAGCGCTTTGTTTTGCTAGAAATGACAAAACAAATCTTCCAGGATTTGAACAAGAAGATTATAATCTTAATTCTGACACATCAGAGAGAACAATTGAGAATGTAATGGAAGAATATGAAGCGTTAAGATTGTCAACTATTACATTATTTAATGGACTTTCTGATAAATCATTAAAGCGTATAGGTATTGCAAACGGAAATCAAGCAAGTGCACGCGCTTTGGGGTATCATATTCTTGGACACGATTTGCATCATATTAAGACAATAGAAAATCTATATTTAAAAGAGTTGAGAAAATAAAACCAGCAGCCAATAACTGAGATTCGTGTGGTGTAGCTAAGTACGAATACCCTGTTGACTATAGAGGGTAAGAAAAATGTAGTTATAGAAATTGTATGCAGTATTGAACAGCAGCCCTCCAATTTATATTTTTTCATTTATCACTTCCCTAAAAACACATCGTTGATCATAAAATAACCCTTTTATCAAACGTATTACATTACAGTAGGTGAGTGAGCGTAAAAATATTTTAATAGCATGTATATATCTATTTATCTTTTATAAATTTTTATCGCCMCAAGCATACAGAACATCAATAACAGGTAGAAGGGAATTTTCTTTTTTTGTTAAGGAATACGCTACTCTCGGAGGCACTTCTGCAAAAACTTTTCTATTTAACACACACATCGTTTACCATAAAACACCCCTTCTTACAATTTAGTGCATTGCAGTAGGTGGGTGAGTGTAAATTTGTTTTAATGGTATATGGATCTCTGATTGCCTTTTTTATATCCTAAGGGTTATATATAGAAACGTAGTGCGATTAGAGATTAAATAGATAAATTTTGGTAAGACTGAGATAATAGAAGTGTATCTTAATTTAATAGCCAATGGTCTTGTTTGATACTCCGTTGTTCTTTGAAATTTAGATGAAAATATGGAAAAAAAACCATGAATGAAATGGGAAATGGTATTACAAACATAGTAAAACTGAAAGGATCTTAAAATCAAGTAGTAAACGGAACCTTAACGTTTGTGTTGTTAAGTATGCGGTTTGTTTAAAAAAGTAAAAAAAGAAATAAAAAAATTATACATTTACTCGCCCCTAACTAAAAGATTAATTATTCTCTCAATCAATTCTAATAGAGTTTAAGAATATCTTAAAAATACACACTATACAATGTAGAAATAATTTTTATTGGTATCCTTTTTTTTTTGAAATAGGGGGCCGATTTTATTACACAAATTAGATCAATTACTTACATGATTTAACATAGTCTGAATACTATTTACAATTTTCCAAATACATTTTAATCAAATAATTTTTACTAAATGAAACAATTACTGACCATTTTTTTTGTTTTGATATTTATAGGAATATCAAACGCACAGGTTAATGAATCTTTAACTTATCAAGTTGTTATTAGAGACGCTTCGGATTTGTTAATAACAAACCAATCAATAGGATTGCGGTTAAGCATCCTGTCAGGTTCCTCAACAGGAACGCCTATTTACGTTGAAACACAATCTCCTTTAACTAATATAAACGGACTTGCAACCATACAAATCGGTGATGGTTCTGTTGTTTCTGGTGACTTCTCGGGTATTAATTGGGCTTCGGATGTATATTTTATTAAAACAGAAACTGATCCAACGGGAAGTTCCAATTATACAATTGTAACTGTTGAAGAAATTACAAGTACTCCATTTGCATTGTATAGTAATGTAGCTCAGTTTGCTGAAACTGCAGACTACCTTTCATTAACAAATTTACCAACAACCATAACGCAAGACGAAATAGCTAAATTAGAGTTGCTGAAAGTGACCTCTTTAATAGATCTCGATCAATTAAGTGTAGATGTTGATGCAAATACAGMAAAAGCAGCTTTTCCTGGATTTGGAACTGTCCCTGGAACAGCGTTGGAAGGCGATAATTTTATATGGAGTAAATCAACGAACGATATATTTTATACACAAGGAAATGTAGGTGTTGGAGTTCCAACCAATTCAACTTTTGGAGGCGCAAAATTACTTGTTGGAGGTGGAATAAAATATAGTGGTATTCCTACGTCATTGACAGAACCTGGAATGCTTTACTATGATGATACAGATGGTGATGGTAAATTTCACTTTATTAATAACCTAGGAAATAATGTTGTTTTAGGAGGTTCAAATTGGTCAATAATTAATGGTGACTATACAACAAGTACAGATGTAATTATCGATGGTAGTTTGGGCGTGGGATTTGATGTTGTTAATGGAGAAGATTTTGGGTTTGATTCTTTTATTTTAAAAGAAAATAATCTTCGAATCTTATTTGATGATAGCGATGATCCTTCAGGAACGATGCCTTTTAATGATTGGCAAATTGAAATCAATGAATCATCTAATGGAGGTGAATCGCATTTTGCAATTCTAGATGTTACAAACGCAACACGACCTTTTAATATTATTGCAAATGCACCTAATAATGCTTTTTATATTGCAAGTAATGGAAATGTAGGAATAGGAACAGATACTCCTTCGGTATCGCTTGAAGTTAATGGAACAATTAAAGCTCAATATTTTGTTGGTGACGGTTCTGGAATAACAGGGATAACTTCGGGTACGGGTGGTATCTCTAATGTTGATGATACAATTATTGCTGCAGACACAGATGCAAACACTATTGGTGAAATTGCATTTCAAACTCAAAACACAAACAAAATGGTAATTTCCAATAATGGAAACGTTGGGATTGGTACGAATGTGCCATCAGTAAAACTAGAGGTTATAGGTAATGCTAAATTTAATGATATTGAATCTAATGGGAATCTTAGTGTAACGTCTCTTAGTTATGGTATAAATACGGCCTCAGATAATGTTTCTGCAACTATTGAAATAGATGCTTCAAATAAAACTGTAGTTAACATTACCAACGCAATCGCACAAACTATTGCTGGTTTTACGACAGGTACAGCTGGGCAACAAATCACTATTTTTAATAGCGGAACTGGAATAAAAACAATTGCACACAATACTGGTACCCAACCCATTTTATTGCCAAATAACACAAATATTAGTTTAATTCAAAATGGAAGTGCTACTTTTCTTTGTGATGGTACAGTTTGGTTTTGTATAAGTGTAAACAATTAAATATTTATTTATGAAACATATTATACTACTATTTAGTTGTTTATTATTATATGCAGTTAAGATGAATGCGCAAGTTACAGATAAGATAAATTTTCAAATGATTGTCAGAGATGCATCAGATGAATTGTTATCGGATGGTACAATTGGAATAAAATTTCAAGTCTTGCAAGGACCAACTATGGGGTCAGTGATTTTTGAAGAAACGCATAGTACTACTACAAATAAACTTGGATTAGCAAGTGTTAAAATAGGCGGAGGAATTGTCACTATTGGAACACTAAATACAATTGATTGGTCAAATGGGCCCTACTTTATAAGTATAAATATTGATCCAACTGGAGGAAGTAATTATACACTTCAAAATACAAGTAAGTTGAATAGTGTTGCTTTAGCCGCTAATTCRTTRAAGTCTGCTATAACACAAACTGCAGATTACAACTCTTTATCAAATAAACCTATTACAATTACTTCAAACCAAATAAATTTATTGGGTTTTTTGACACTCGCAAATACCATTGATTTAAATGCAACAAAAACAACTGTAGATTTAAACACCCTAAAGTCATTTCCTGGATTTGGTGAAACAACAGGCACAGCATTTGAAGTTTTATGGTCTAAAAGTGGAAATAATGTGTTTTTTCCAAATGGTAATATTGGTGTAGGTACAAATTCAAACTTAGGTGCGAGTGCGGCACTTCTTACAGTAGAAGGAGGTGTATTATATGAAGCCAATACTACTTTTGAAACTGAGATAGGTGCCTTAAAATACTTAGATATTGGTGGTCCATATTTAAGTGATTTTTATTTTGGGRCTAATACTGGGCAACTTACATTTTTAAAATCTGATCCTGATCAGGATTTAGTGTTTTTGAATGACGCAAATATAATTGGAAAATTAGGTATTGGAGAGAGTATGGTCCCTTCTTATAATTTTAATAACAATAATTTTGTTATCGCATCTGCTACGCCAAGCATACGTTTTCACGACACTAGTTCTACTTCAAGTTTTCCTTCTGCAGACTGGAGTATTAAAATAAATGATAATACAGCTTTAGGAGAGAGCTATTTTAGTATTTCTAATTTTAATACTGGTGACTCTAATTTTAAAATTATGGCGGGAGCACCATCAAATGCATTTAATATGTTAGGAAATGGTAATATTGGATTAAACATAACACCAACTACTGATTTCGAAGTTGAAAATACAATTGTTGCAGTCGGATTTCTTGGCGGAATATCTGGACTTACAAATTTACCAGTAGGTAATGGTACTGCAAGTGTAGAAAATATAGGAAGCACAACAATAATTGCTGACAATAACTCAGATTCGATAGGAACTATTATTTTTCAAAACCAAAACCAAAATCAAATGACAATACATTCCAATGGAAATGTTGCTGTTGGAAATATGGTTCCGACAGTTACTTTAGAGGTGGATGGTAATGTAAAAATGAATGCTATAAATGCTCAGGGTGTATTTGTAAAAGGTCACATAATAAAACCAATCACACTAGAAACCCCTACTGATTTTGTAAATATTGATATCACTGGGAAGAGCATTATTGTTATGAATCCAACAAGTGATACTGTAAGTTTTGGTCTATCTAATGGTATTGAAGGGCAAGTTGTAACTTTAATAAATTCAGGTACTAGTACCATCACTTTTTATCCTGGAACCCTTTTATCACAAGGAAACACATTAATTGTTCTTGAACAAAATGAGTCTTTTACTTGTGTGAAAAACGGTAATTTTTATTTAGTAGTCAATTTAGTTAATTGATGGAAGAAAACCAATTATATGCAAAAAGCCGTATTAATTTTAAAAATTTATATTTTTCAATATGAAACATTTCTATATTAGTTTTATTTTTTTTATAACCGTCTCAATTACGTATGCACAAAAAGCAATTGTAGTTTCTGGAGGAGACATCTCGAATACTAATTTCAGTATAAGTTACAGTATTGGACAAATTTCACAAACTTCAACTATTAATTCAATAGGGTCGTTTAATCAAGGTATCCAACAGCCTTATGAGATATTTAATAAACAACCAATTGCTGTTTGTAAAAATTTCACTTCTCAGTTGGGGGTCAATGGAACTGCAACTATTTTGGCTACTGATATTGATGGAGGTTCAAGCGATATGGAGGGAGAATTTACATTATCTATAGATAATAGTACTTTTACTTGTGCCAATTTAGGTCCTAACTTGGTTACTTTAACTGTAACTGATGAGAAAGGACTTTTTAGCACTTGTACAGCAACAGTAACTATAGAAGATAGTATTGTGCCAACTGCAGTAACAGTGTTGCCATTTACATTACAATTATATGAATCTGGAAGTGATATCATAATTACATCAGAAGATATTGACAATGGAAGTACAGATAATTGTGAAATTACCTCTATGACACTTGATAAATACACGTTTGATTGTAACGATATTGGAGAGAACATAGTGACTTTAACAGTAGCTGATGCAGCGGGTAATTTGGCAACAGCCAGCACTACGATTACCATACAAGATGTAACTGCACCAATAGTATTTACTCAAAATATTACCATAGACCTTAACGATGCGATGAATGCTACTATTTCAGCAGGTGATATTGATGATGGAAGCATAGATAATTGTGGTATAGCAACTATGAGTTTAGATATATTGGATTTTTCATGTACTACTTTAGGCGATTATACKGTAACATTGACTGTTACAGATACGAATGGAAATACAGCAGAAGAAACGGCTATTGTAACAGTTATAGGTGACGATTTGGATGGAGATTTAATTACAGATGCTTGTGATTCAGATATGGATGGTGATGGAGTAGACAATGAAAATGATAATTGTGTGAGCACAGTGAACCCAGACCAAGAAGATGTAGATTTTAATGGGATAGGAGATGTTTGTGATGGTACTGATGTTTCATTTCCACAAGGGTTTTCACCAGATGGAGATGGTATTAGAGACACCTATATTATCGAAGGGTTAGCGCAACATGGAGATAATACATTTGAAGTATACAACCGTTGGGGAAATAAAGTATTTGGCTCAAAATTCTATAAAAATAATTGGGATGGGATATCCAATGCTCAAAGTGTTTTAAATAAAGATGAGAAGTTACCGGCAGGACCTTATTTTTATGTTTTAACAGCAAGTAACAATACAGTGTACAAAGGATGGATCTATATCAATTACTAAAAGAAATAAACATGAAAATTAGCATAAAAATTAGTATACTCATATTTTTTGTATTGATAGGAATTAAAAGTTACAGTCAGCAAAAACCTTTGTATACACAGTATTATAACAACTTTAATTTAATCAATCCAGCGTATTCTGGGAGTAATGGACATTTAACCACTACTGCTAATGTAAGAAGTCAGTGGTCAGGTGAAAAAGGAAGTCCAAAAACACAAACCTTTTCATTGCACGGTACCGCAGGAAAAAATGTGGGAGTAGGATTGTCGGTAGTTCACGACGAAGTATTTATTTGGAATAATACAGAAATCTTTGCAGATTTTTCGTATTCATTGCAAGTAACCGAAACCGCTACACTGGCCTTTGGAATAAAAGCAGGTGGAAGTTTTTTAAATGTCAATTTACAAGAAATAGGAATAAATGATGATCCAAATTTAAGTGAGAATATAAATCAATTCAATCCAAATATTGGAACAGGAATCTTATATTATACTGACAAGTTTTACGCAAGTTTATCAACAGTTAATATTTTAGAGACTGAGCATTATGATGGAAATAGTTCCATTTCCACAGCATCCGATAATATGGTGTATTATTTGTCGGCTGGGTATGTTCTAGATTTGGGAAAAGATTTTAAGTTAAGGCCTTCATTTTTAGTGAGAGCAGTAAATGGAAGTCCATTGTCTACAGACATTTCAGGGAGTATCCTATGGAAAAATCGTTTCGAAATTGGAGTAGCACATCGCTTAAATGAATCTATTTCAGGATTGTTTCAGATTCGTGTGAATAATAATATTAAAATTGGTTATTCATACGATAGTATAATCAACAATTTAAATAACTACAACAATGGTTCCCATGAAATTAGTTTGGTTTTTGATATAGGTGTGAATGGCAAATTTGTTACAAAAAAGCGAACACCACTATTTTGGTAAGTATTTGTGGTTTTTAATTATTATAAATAAAGTAATTGGCTTGGCGCTTTTTTGTAGTTTAATTCAAAATTGAAATCTACTGCAAAATACAATTATGGATATTAGCTGAAATTTCCTGATACAAAAACACAAGTGACATTTAAGTTATTGATGTTAAGGGGTGTAAGGAGGTTTAACTGGAGTTTTTCAATGAATGCTATGCTACATCGAGTTACTTTAAAATAAAATGAAAAAAGCGATTTAGTTTCCTAAATCGCTTTTTTTTTGAATTCTTAATTTTGTGTCATGCTGCTAGTAATGTACTGTATTCCTCCTCTGGTGGATAAATGCATTGCCAGGTTGGTGTAATTCACAGAAATTCTAATTTTGTTTAAAAAAAGTAGGCTGTGTGATGTATTTATTTAAAATGATTCTAAAGGAGTTTTTATATACATTTATGTTTTCTGCTAACAATTACTCTATGAAAAAACTCATACTACTAAACTTCTTTATATTAGCTTTATTTAACGTATCAGCTCAAAACTTAGAAATTCACAAACTTAAAAGTAAATTATCTATTCAGACAACCAACAATCCTGAAAAAGTAACATTGCTAAATAGTTTAGCAGAAAAACATTTTGCAATTAATAAGGACACAGCATTGCAATATGCAACTAAAGGACTTGACCTAGCTGAAAACATTAATTACAAAAAAGGTATTGCTCAAAGCTTTAAATTATTAGGAACCTACAATTATCATAATTTTGATTATCCCAAAGCGATTGAGTTTTATAAAAAATCATTAAGCCTGTATGAAGAAATTGAAGAGGATATCGGAAAATCTAAATGCTTATACAATATAGGGCTAATGTACTGGAAGCAATCTGATTATGAAAAATCATTGGAGTATTATAATAAATCTTTAAGTCTTTTTGAAACCATAGGAGATAATCCTAATATAGCGAAGTGTCTTAATAATATCGGTCTTATTTATTGGAACCTGGGTGAATATGATAAGTCACTTGATTATTACGATAAATCCATAATGATATTTGAAGAACTAAATAATAAAATAGGGATAGCTCAGTGCTTGTTTAATATTGGACAGATTTATCTCAAAAGAGGAAATCACTCAGTAGCGCTTGACTATTGCATTAAATCTTTAGTAATTGTTGAAGAATTGGGCGATAAGCAAAGAATTGCAAAGCGCCTAAATTTCATAGGGTTAATTCATTTTGATCGAAATAATTATATGCTCGCTATTGAAAACAATTCCAAATCATTGAAGATATTCGAAGAATTACAAGATAGAGAAGGTATTGCCTCTTGCCTGAATAATTTTGGTAGAATATACATGAGACAAGGAAAACTTATTCTATCAATTGAAAGTTATAAAGAAGCCTTGTATATTTTTGAAGAAATTAATTATAAGAGTGGAATATCTGACGCTCTCTTCAATATTGGATTTATACATAGTAATGAGGGAAATTATAATTTAGCACTTGAGACTTTTTATAAATGCTTAACTATTAGTGAGAAAATTGAAGACAATGAGCGATCATGCAGCTCCTTATGGGCGATTGCGAATGTATATCTTATAAGAAAGGAATTAGATAAGGCACTTAGTTATTCTCATAAAAGCTTGATAATTGCTAATAAAATGGGGTTGTTATCTCATCAAAAAAATATACGTGAACAACTGTCTACTATTTATGCTACTTTAAAAAACTATGATAAAGCTTATGAGAATTATGTACTGTATAAAGAACTTAATGATCGTATTTTTAATGAAGATAACATTAGAAAAATAACAGATTTGAAATATCAGTATGAATTTGATAAAGCCAACCAAGCAATTGCACTAGAACAACAAAAAAAGGATGCAATAGCTATAGAAAAATCGAAGCGCCAACGGACCTTACTTTTATGGTTTATTTTGGTGTTTATATTAATGACTGTACTTGTAGTGTTCATCTTTAGAAGTAATTTACAAAAACGTAAAGCAAACGTTAAACTTGTAATGCAAAAAGAACAAATAGAAGCCGCAAATAAAGTGCTGACTGTCCAAAGAAAAGAACTACAAGATGTTGCAAATGAACTTAAAACTGCAAATAAAACAAAAGATAAATTTTTCTCTATAATYGCTCATGATTTAAGAGGTCCATTGGGTAATCTAATGAGTTTTGGTGAAATTCTATCTAAAGGACACACAGAAATTGAAGAAGAAACCAAGAAGAGATATATAGAAATAATTGCTAAGGAAGCAAAAATGACTTTCAATTTATTAAATAATCTACTAAAATGGGCAAGCTCAAATATAGGCAGTCTCAAAGTTAATCCTGAAAGGATTATAATTAATAATATCGTTAAAGAAAATCTTAATTTATTTAAAACAAGTGCCGTAGTAAAAGAAATAACATTAAAAGAATCTCTGAGTGAAAAGATTGAATTTTATGCAGATTACGACATGATTAACACAGTAATGCGAAACCTTATTTCAAATGCAATTAAATTTACCTCTGCAAAAGGCACGGTAGAAATCCTTGCAAGAAAAATTTCGAATAAAAGAATTGAAATTGGCATTTCAGATTCAGGAATTGGAATTGAAGCCAATGCTTTAGCTAAACTATTCAATACAGAATCCCATTTTACCACTCCTGGGACAATTAATGAAAAAGGTTCTGGTTTAGGGTTAAAGTTGTGTAAAGAATTTATAGATAGGAATGATGGGGAAATTTTTGCTGAAAGCGAATTAGGTATTGGYACAACTATCTGGATATCTTTACCTCTGGTTGCCTATAACATGAAATAAATGCATTATTTAAAATAGAAATAATAATTCCGGACTACAACAAAGCATAGCCAAAATACATGTTTAATTATGGCTGTTTTATTCCGTTTTAAGGATTTAATTGTAATTAATAGCACCTAAATACATTCGTTTACCACNAAAAAAAACCTTCTTACAATTTATTGCATTCCAGTAGGTGAGTGGGTGTAAAAAAGTTTTAATAGCATATCTATTTGTCTTTTGTATATTTGAAGAGCAACTATGTAAAAGTAGTGCGATTATAAAAATAAATAACAAAACACACTCCTGTATTATTGGTATCATAGAGTTACCGTCAACTTTTATGTTGCTTTTGTAGATATACAGGTGTTATGCCCAATTGAAAAAAAATGAACCGATTAACTCGAATAACATCTATTCTAACTCAATTACAATCAAAAAAAATTGTAACAGCTAAAGAAATAGCGAATCGGTTTGAAATTAGTTTACGTACGGTTTATCGAGATATTAAAACACTTCAAGAAGCAGGAGTTCCCATTGGTTCAGAAAATGGAGTAGGATATTTTATTGTTGATGGTTACTCCCTTCCTCCGATAATGATTACAGAAGAAGAGGCTAATGCCTTAGTTATATCACAAAAATATATTTTAAATCAAGGAGACACTTCACTTATTAAAAATTTTTCTTCTGTCCTTTATAAAATTAAATCAGTGCTTAGAACTMATGAAAAAGAAAATTTCTCAAAATTAGAAAGCAGAATAGCTCCTTCTTATGTTAACGAACCTTTTGCAAGTAACTATCTTTCTCAAATTCAGAAAACAATTGCCAATAATCACACTATAGAGATWAWATACCATTCGCTATCTAAAAACGAAAAAACAACACGTGTAATAGAACCTTTGGGTTTGTACTTTTCAAACAGAGCTTGGATTTTAATTGCACACTGCACCTCTAGAAATGAATTGAGAGAATTCAGGTTAGATAGGATTCTTAACATCCAAAAAACGATTCAATCCTCTGATTATCAAGGCGATTTCAATCTAACTGAATATTTTACTCAAAAGTACCAAACCTAGTTGACATAAGGTTGTCACACAGGCATCTTACTTTTGTTCCACATTAAATAATTATAAGATGGAAAACAGCATGAAACACGAATGGAGAAAAAAGGAAAAAAATATTTATTTACCCAAAAACAAACCTGAGATAATTGAAATCCCAGCATATAAATTTCTCACAATAGAAGGAGAAGGAAATCCCAGTAGCAGTTTTTTTTCTGAATGCATAGGAGTTTTGTACCCTATTTCGTATGCAATCAAAATGAATCCTAAAAAGTTGGAAATAAAACCAGAAGGATATTATGATTATACGGTATATCCGCTTGAAGGTGTTTGGGATATTAATGAAAAAGCAAAATTAAATTTTAATGGCACAATTAACAAAGATGATTTGGTCTATAAATTAATGATTAGGCAACCTAACTTTCTTGATGGCAAACTTTTTAGAGAAATGCTTGTATTAACACAAGAGAAAAAGCCTAACAAATTGTTATCTAAAGTGAAATTTGAAAAAATAAGGGAAGGAAAATGTGTACAGATGTTACATGTTGGGRGTTATGATGATGAACCTGAAAGCTTTAGGRTGATGGAAGAGTTTRCGGAAAAAGAAAACTTATTACGAGTATCTAAAGTACATAGAGAAATATACCTATCCGATTTTAGAAGAGTATCTACCGAAAAACTGAAAACAGTATTAAGGTTTCAAGTAATRAATAGTAATAAATAGATGGTGAAATCCGATTTTATGGATGCTTTAGAATACGAATTTAGAGCTAGTTCTAATCTAAGACTTGCCTTGAAACAAAAAGCGTATGTGCGCAATCAATTTGAGTTTTACGGATTAAAAACTACTGAAAGACGGGAAATTCAAAAACCTTTTCTAATCAAGGACTTTCTACCTGAAAAAAATGAATCGATAGCAATAATAAAATTGCTTTGGGAAAAACCTCAAAGGGAATATCATCATTTTTCGCAAGAACTTGCTTTCAAATATGTAAATCAATTGGAGAAAACAGACATTGTTCTATTTGAATATATGGTAACACACAAATCTTGGTGGGATACTGTTGATTTTATTGCAAACAAATTAATGGGAGCATATTTTAAAAAATATCCTGAACAAAGAAAAGTGTATATTGAAAAATGGCTTAAATCAACTAATATTTGGCTACATAGATCAGCTTTGTTATTTCAATTGAAATACAAAAATGATTTAGATAAAGAACTTTTAAGTCATATCATTAATTCACTATTAGGGTCAAAAGAATTTTTTATTAATAAAGCCATCGGTTGGCTATTAAGAGAATATAGTAGAACAAACCCAGAATGGGTTATAGAATATGTCGAAAAAACAGAACTAAGCACATTGAGTAAAAGAGAAGCGTTAAGGTTGATTTACTAAAAAAAGGACATAATAAAGTATAAAAATAATTAGGGTTAAGTACCAAACCGAAATTTGGTACAGATTAACAAAGTCTATCAAATTAACAATCTGACGGTTTTTAAAAAAATAATTGTAAAATTGTAAATTTGGCTAACTGCTAAATCCGATAGTAAGTACGTTTTAAGTCCTTACTATTGGTATACAAACACGTTGGAGCTAATAAAAAAAACGAACCTGAATGACAACAATAGAACACAACATACAGATTTGCGGACTTGTTACAGAATTGACTAAATCTCAAACTGAAAATTTTTATATTATACAAAAGCATTGGGTGAATTTTAATAAAGAATTAAAAAAGAATGCTCTAAATCAAAATGGAGGTAATTGGACAAAATATGGAATAACATTTAAAACAGGTGAAAAATATTTTTACATGGCAGCAATCCCTGCAAAAATTGATATGGCTCCTGACCATTTCATAAAGAAAGAAATTCCAAAAGGTGAATATGAACTATTTACCCACAAGGGAAAAATGGAACATATAAAGAACACAATTTTTCAGATTTATAAAGTCATTTTACCGAAATCAACTATAAAAATTGAAGCACATACAAAAACAGGATTTTTACACTTTGAAAAATATGATTATCGGTTTCAATGGAATAACCCGAATTCTATAATTGATATTTATTTACCACTAAAGACGAATATGTAAGTATGAACAATTATAAAAAAGTGATTTTAGCCAAAATTTGCTATACCGAACTTGTTTACGGAAGAATCAATAAGAAACTGAGCATCCAACTTTCAAAAGATGAAATTGAAGAAATGATTTTTTCAATCATCTCAGAAACAGATGAGGTCAATTTTCAAAAAACAGGTAAGAATATTTATATAACAAACAAGGTAAGAAATCTTAGACTGACAATTAATTCTTATACGAATAGAATAATTACAGCTGATAAATTAAAGAAAGAAACAACAAACCGCTAACAATGGCTCACAACCAAAAAACTAACTATTTTTTATTCCGATACTGTATTCGGTTTTTAATTCAATGTTATACAATAAATTTGGTGCAATATCCTTGAATATCTGTGAATTACAAGKGGTGTTTTTTTTAGTTATGTTAAAATTGAGGGTTCTTAATTTGATGCATTTATAAGGTGAGAAAAATGTAGTAAATGGGGAGCTGTCAAAAGTTTCTTTACTCCTAAAAAAATCAGATAGTATATCATAAGCCCCCCCTTCTTACTAAGTTATTTCATTACAATAGACAGCGTGGGGGTGAAAATGTTTTAATAGCATGTATGCTTGTTTTATTTTTTGTGTATATTTGAATATAACTATGTGAAGATAATGCGATTATAAAATTTAATAACACAACACACTCCTGTATTGCTGACTAATCGATATACCGACAAATTTTACGTTGCTATTATGGGTATACGCGTGTTGTGCATCATTATGACCAACTAATAACCAACAAATATTCAATTATGAAATCAAATTCAAATTTTCTAATTTACAAAAACGGTTTATTAATACTTTTTTTAGTATTAATTAGCAATATGAGTTTTGCTCAAACGAAAGTTGAGCAAATTGAAGAACTTTTAAGCACCTATAAAGAGTATGGTAAATTTAATGGTTCCGTTTTAGTATCCGAACAAGGAAAGGTTATATATAAGAAAGGATTTGGTATGGCAAATATGGAATGGGATATTCCAAATCAACCCAATACAAAACATCGTTTGGGATCTATCACCAAACAATTTACAGCAATGCTAATTTTACAATTAGTTGCGGAAGGGAAATTAGATTTACAGACGCCTATTAGTACCTATCTCCCAGAATATCCAAAAACCAGCGGCGATATAATAACCAGCCATCATTTATTGACACATACTTCAGGAATACCTAATTACACAGCATTTCCTAAGTTTATGGAAGAGGAAAGTCGCAATCCATATACTCCAGAAGAGTTTGTGAATATGTTTGCCGATAAGGCATTGAATTTTACACCAGGTGAAAAATTTAGTTATAGTAATTCTGGGTATTTTCTTCTCGGTGTTCTTGTTGAAAAACTGTCTGGAAAAAGCTATGAACAAATGCTTCAAGAAAAAATTTTCACCCCATTAAACATGAAGGATACGGGCTATGATAATCATGGATATATTTTAAAAAACAGAGCTACTGGTTACAAAAAACAAGGAGGAGATTATGTGAACTCTAGTTATTTAGATATGTCTATTCCTTATGCAGCGGGTTCTATATATTCCACTGTTGAAGATTTATATAAATGGGATCAAGCTTTGTATACCACTAGTATTTTACCAAAAGAATATATGACCCTATATTTTAAACCTTATATCCCTGCTTTTGGTAACTCCCATTATGCTTATGGATGGGGTGTTGGTTATTCCAAAATAGGAACATCTACAGATAGTATTTATGCCATAGGACATGGGGGCGGTATTAATGGGTTTAATACTAATATTTCTAGAACAACTTCTAATAATTCTTTGATTGTACTTTTAAATAATACGGGTGGAGCGCCACTTAACGATATGACAAAAGCTATTCGAGCCATTATGCATGGCAAAGCATACGATATGCCTAAAAAATCGGTTGCCGAGGCGGTATTGGCTGTTATTGAAGATAAAGGTATTGCTGCAGGAATATCACATTATTATAGTATTAAAGATTCTGATTCCTATAGTTTAGGGGAAAGAGAAATGAATGCTATTGGATATCAACTTATGGGTTCTGATAAAATAGAAGAAGCCAACAAAGTATTTCAACTTATTATTGAAGAATTTCCTGCATCGGCAAATGCCTATGATAGTTTTGGAGAAAGTTTAATGAAATTAGGTAAAAACGAGCTGGCCATTAAAAATTACAGAAAATCGGTAGCATTAAACCCCAATAACCAAAACGGTATCGATTTTTTAAAGAAACTAGGGGATGATGTAAGCGATTTGGTAAAAGAGGTAAAAGTATCCAATGTTGTTTTAGAAACTTATATCGGTAAATACGAACTCCAACCAGGGTTTATTCTTACCGTTACCAGAGAAGGGAACCAATTAAAAACACAAGCGACAGGGCAACCGGTATTTGATATATTTCCGAAATCTAAAAATGAATTTTATTTAAAAGTAGTTGATGCACAATTAGTCTTTAATAAAAATGATGCTGGCGACATAGAAAGTGTAACCCTTTTTCAAGTAGGACGTGAAATTATAGGCAAAAGAATAGATTAATTTTAAACAATTAATTGTGTATAATTTATATACAGGGTATTAGATATTGAAAACAACAAACTTATGGGCGAGACCAACATCAAGTTTTGAAGTCGATTATCAAAATTTGATGCGCTTTTTATAATTCGAAAATTTGTGAAGCTGGCTTTCCAAACTGCTGATAATGTCATAACAGTAGGAAATCAAACCGCAGGAGCTGATGGAGACTTAGTTAGATTTGAATATATGGGTGGTTTTCGAACAGCTATTTCAGGTAATGGAATTCTTTATCCAGATGGTTCTGAAACACAACGAAAAGGAATTAAAATAGATATAAAGGTTAAACCAACAATAAACGGACTAAAACAAGGGCGTGATGAATTTTTAGAAAAGGYAATTGAATTCCCATCTGAATAAAATACGGTTGCTAATACTAGGGTTTATATGGTGCTTAGCATCAAACAGGAACTCAGTTAATATATGGATTTTTCAACCATAGCTGTTTTATTCCGTTTTATGGATCATTTGTAATTAGTAGCATCTAAAAACACACATGATCCATCATAAGACACCCCCTGCTTATAAAGTTATTGCATTACAGTAGATGATTTTAAAAAACTTGGATTTGGAATTATTTCTGAAAGCCCTTTAAACTCTTCAGAAAGAGAAATTGAACCCGCTATTTTGATTAACGGAATACCATTGACGAAAATTAAAAACAAATTTTCAAGAGTTTTTACCGTAAAAGATAAAAATAGGAGATTGCTTGAATTTAAAACTGAAGTGATTGAAAAGAAAAGTGGAAAGATTTATATAAAGATTAGAGATAAAAAAACTATAGGCTAACAAAATTACTAAATCAAAATATATAAAGTGTTTCTAAAAGCTAAAATTCATWTWTTTAAATAAAGTTGAATTAACCAAATCACAACTTTTGTTATTCTAAACCGTTACAGACATATGAATAACACTATCAGTAAAGAGATAAKTCCACTTCTAATTTCCATAATTCTTCTGGTAATTTCAATAGGAATTACATTGTTTACGGATTGCGTTCTTAATTATAAACATTACATGGGAATTGGCCTAATTGGAATTTCTTCACTTCTGTACTTTAAAAACAAAAAGTTATATGTTTATGTTTTCAGTCTGACTCTAATTGTTGGAATTGTAAATCTAATTGACATTTTTTACTCAAGTATAACAATCGGAATTGGATCAATTAAACTCAACCCAATATTTCTGGCTTTATTAATTATTTTCTTGGTATTGAACAAAGAACTATTGAACAAAATATTTCCTGAAAAGAAACTGACTGAAAAAGAGTTGGCGGAAAGAAATGCGAAAACCCAAAATCTGATTAAAATTTACGAACATAAATTCCATTCAAAAACGGAATCTGAATTGAGAAATATAGCGGAAGAAAAAAGTGGATACGTGAATGAGGCGAAAATAGCTTCAACAAATATTTTGCGGAATAAATACATGCTGTAACACCGTATAATCAAAATTGCTCAATCAAATTATACAGCGTTTTTATAAAACCCAAATGCATTCGTTTAAAGATCCAAAATCTAATATCCAATATGACAATAGGTGTTTTCTTGTTTTTTACCCATTTTTTTTATTAATTCCTTCTAATTTTCGTAAAGAAATCAAGTATATTCTTTAGAGTCGATAAACAGCCTATTAACAAGCGGATTTGACCTTGATGAATTTCGTTATTTCATGTAATTTGGAGAAGTATTAATCACTAAAATATTTAAATAATGAAAAAAATTATACTATTATTATCGCTAGTTTTATTTGTTGGAACAACCAGTTTATTTGCAACTAATGGAGATCCTGAAGTTTCAAAAAAAGAATTGAAAACTCAAATTGTAAAATTATTAGAAAATCCACATGTATATATTGAAAAGGAAATAGTCATAGAAATGATTTTTACATTTACTCCAAATGGTAAAATTATAGTAGTAAAACTACATTCAAAAGACAACTATATTAAAAAATATATTAGGAAGAATTTGAATATGAAAAAATTTAAAAAACCAGGGAAAAGAGATGAGCTGTATAGTATAAGTTTAAGGTTGAAACCATACGGGGCGATTTGATTTGTTGATGAGTAATAACCGTAAACTCTCATTCCCAACTTTAACTAGTTGGGATTTTTTTATGTCTAAAATTCACTGTGAATTTTAGATTTAATATATTTTGACATATAGGTAATTAATGGTAGATAAATAATACGCATATACCCTAGTAATCGGTTTCACCAATAGGGTATTCAAATCAACTAGACGCTATTAAAAGCATTTTGAATTGATTGGAAGGGTCTAGAACGYAACTCGTAATATTCTGATTTAATTGGCTTTATGTCGCCTAYAATTAATACGGTAATAGTGAGAGCAATTGACCTATTTAATTTTGCTTGGTATCATTTCAAAAAGTGTGTAAGTATAGTTATTCTGAAAAATTCTCTGAGTCCCCTAGGAAGGGCTCAAGAGAGAAATTTAGGAAATAACTTTAACATTGAATTAATGGATACTTTACAAACAACCATTATTATGAAAMYAGAAGATTTGCTGAATGAAGATTTTTTAAAACAATTTAAAACAAGACCTGAACTAACAAGTTTTTTAGAACAGTTACATAAACGAGGAATAGAAATGATTCTCGAAGGAGAACTCGACCCACAATTAGAGTATGATAAGTATCAAAATCGAGAAAACTGTAAACTGCTTTGAAACAGATACACCATGAAATATAGGCGAAGGACTTATCGGGATGTCGTACTCCAAATTAACCAAACCGCAGCCTTTTTTTATATATAATAGTCCCATCTTTAACTATTGCAACTGCGGCTCTTGGAGTATCTTTAGTATCCCATACAGTAAAAAACTCATCAACTAGTTTGTTTTGAGTGACTGCTTTTGCTTTTATTCCTTTGCTAGCTCTCCTTTTTCAATTTGAGCTCGGATTATACCTGTTGGACTCAGTAATAAAAGCAGCAAAGATAATCTAAATCATTGTCTGATTCATATTGATATTTTGAATAAAATGCATTTTAATTATACCATTAATGTTACTTAATATGTAGTTTTTTCTCAAGAATCAAACTGGATACAAACCATAAAACTAATGACAAAAGATAAATAAGTATCCCGTAAATGGTACAAATCATAGTAACTTTGATACCTCCAAATACCAATGCTGTATTAATCTCAATTCCATTTTTCACTACTTCTTCAATTGAGTGAAACATGCCACTTAGTCCAATCATCTGACCGCAAATTCCGGTAACCAAGGCAAATAAGCCCATTGATTTTCCATATTCAATCCTGCGTATAAATTTCTCTTGATTTGCTTGTTTAGAATTATAACCAACAACAAAATGATAAATAATCCAAGCAGTTGTAATAATTAATAAAATGGTTAGAATCCCCATAAAAGTTGGACCTCCCTTAATAAATAAATCTTTCATAATTATAATATTTTGTGATTAATACTTCAGCTAATTTACATGAGATATAGAAATTCATCAAGGTAGAATCCACTTCTAAACAGGTTGTTTGTCTACTATAAGTTGAAAGTTTGATTTCTTTGCCGAAATTAGACAGAAATAATACGAAAGAGTGAATAAGAAATCATTAATTATCATAGTGGATACTGTACTTTTAATAATAGGGCTTAGTTATAGAAAAGCGGTTAAAAAATCTTTAAACAATAATAATTAAGTGCTCTATAATTGTAGGTTCATTGGCAAGCATAGGCAAAGCAATCTCAATGAGATAAGCAAATACACATCATCCAACATAAAACACCCCCTTCCTACAAAGATATTACATTGCAGTAGGTAAGTGTGTAAAAAAGTTTTAATAGTATTATTAAATATTTTTTAATTGTTCAAGAGGTTTGCTGTTATTTGTATTTAATTATAAGTTTTTTCTCAAGAATCAAACTGGCTACAAACACTAAAACTAATGAAAAAAGATAAATAAGGGTTCCGTAAATGGGGCAAATCATAGTAACATTGACTGCTTTAAATATCATTGGTRGATTAACCTCAACTACACCTTCAATTGATGAAAACATGTAAGTTAGTCCAATCATCTGACCGATAATTGCTGTTATCAAGGCAAATAATCCCATTGAATTTCCATATGCAATCCTGCGTAGAAATTTTTCATGGTTTGCTTGCTTAGAATTATAACCAATAATAAAATGATAAATAATCCAAGCAGTTGTAATAATTAATAAAATGGTTAGAATCCCCATAAAAAAAGCCCCTCCCCTAAAAAATAAATCTTTCATAATAATAATAATAATAACAATAATATGATTAATACTTCTGTCAAATTACATGAGATAAYGAAATTCATCAAGGTAGAATCCACTTCTAAACAGGTTGTTTGTCTACTCTATGTTGTAAATTTGATTTCTTTACCGAAATTAGTGAGAAATTAGACATAAATACTACAAAAGAATGAATAAGAAATCAGAAAACATTAATTATCATATTGGATATTGGATTTTTGTAATACTCGTTTTAACCAGGGTTTTTGGATTTTCTTGGGGAAACAATACTGCTGCATTTTTCTTCGTTTCCATGCTACTTCCAATTGTTTTAGGAACTTCTTATTTTTTCAATTATGTGCTTGTACCTAAATTTTACCTTACTAAAAAGTATCAGAAATTTGCATTTTATACCTTTTGTATGGCTATTATTTCAGTATACCTTGAAATCATAATTTTAGTTATTTCGTATATATATTTGGTAAATCTTAGTTATCAGAATCTGAGTCCGAATGCTACTCAGATTGTTTTATTGGCCGTAATAGTGTATTTATTGGTATTTATAGGCTCGTTTTTATTAATGATGAACCAAATAACAGAAAATCGCCTAGTAATTCAAGCACTTTTAGACGATAAAGAGAAAATGAAGAAATCGTTTCTTGAAATTATATCCAATAGAAAAACTACAAAAATACCTTATGACGATATTGTTTACATTGAAAGCTTATCCAATTATATTCAGGTTATAACTGTGAAAGATCAAATTGTGAGCAAGGAGAAAATCAGCAATTTGTGCTCCAGATTACCAGATGTTTTTTTAAGGATTCACCGTTCATTTATTATAAATACAGATAGAATAAAAAATATTTCTTCTGATGAAGTCATGGTGGATGATGTGTTTTTAACAATAGGGCGTAGTTATAGAAAAGCGGTTAAAGAATCTTTAAACAATAATAATTAAGTGCTGCATAATTGTAGGCTCATTGGCAAGCATAGGCAAAGCCATCTCAAAACCAATTTATGCAATAAGCAAATACACATCATCCATCCTAAAATAAGCCCTTCTTATATAGTTATTGCATTAAAGTAGGTAGAGTGGAGATAAAAATGTTTTAATAGCACCTATGCAAATCTAATTGTCTTTTGTATATTTGAAGTGCATATATGGAAATGTAATGCGATTAGAAAATTTAATTTAAAAACACACTCTTGTACTGTGTGTATAGTAGAAATACCGTCAACTTTTATGTTGCTATTATGGATATATGGGTGTTCTCAGCAATTAAATACTTAAAAACCATAATAACACTAAATAGCTAACTTAATATTGTCATGATCAAAAACGTATCTTATTATGCAAATTTCAGTTAATTCCAAAAACAAGAAACAATTCGTTAAAGGGCTTAAGAACGCACCGGCCAAAACGTATTATAAATATGGATTTGATAAATTGTTTGGCCGATATAGGGTAACATGGAAAGATGACATCAACGAGTATACCGTTAAATCTCTGTCCAGAATTAGTGATTTTGATGGTTATTTACCCAAAATATCATCTTTTAAAGATATTATTCTTGCAATCTCCACGTATTTGGAATCTAGAAAAGGTTTTATTTTACGAAAACCAATACCATTTATTGTATTTGACGCCATTAAGAAATTGGATACAATAATATCTCCAAAAGATAAAGTATTAGAATTTGGTTCAGGAAATTCTACGCTATGGTTTTTGAAAAAACAATGTAGAATAACTTCAATTGAGCACTCATTAACATGGTATAAAGTTTTAAACGATCACATAAATCCATTACGCTATGATGAAGACACCCTTGATCACTTTTCTTACATAATTTCTGAGAATAAAAATACATGGAAACTTATAGAGGAAATGGATGATGAAAGTTTGGACCTGGTCTTGGTAGATGGAGCAAACGAATTTAACAATCGAAATGAATGCATCGAAAGATCGTTTTCTAAGCTTAAGAAAGGAGGTTGGATGGTGTTGGACAATTCAGATCATCCCAACAATTGGCCTGGAGGTTTATATATGGACTCTAAGTATGAACGGATCAGATTTACAGGTTTTGCAGCAATGGGGTTGTATGTAAGTCAAACCAGTTTTTGGCAGAAAATAGATTAGGATTGTAAAGAATCKGRCWWWAYTAGAATAATGCTCAAGCTATTTTCGATATTCGGAATAATAAGTTCGTTTATAATTATTTATGTGTTTATCTCTAAAKCAATTTCTTACAACGAATATTATAGTCTATTTGCCATTTGTATTCCTTTTGGACTTTTTCTTGGCTCGTATTCATTATGGATTGATTTGAATAAAGAATTAGAATGGTTGGTTACAGTTAGACCTAGTTGCTCATCAATCTAAAAATACATCCTCCATCATAAAATAACCCCTTCATACAATTTGTTGCATTCCAGTTGTTATGTGGAGATAAAAATGTTTTAATAGCAAGGCAGCATATCTATTTGTCTTTTGTATATTTGAAGAGCATACATGAAATTGTAATGCGATTAGATATTAATAACAAACACACTTCTGTACTACTGGTATAAAGAATATACCTTCAACTTTTATGTTGCTATTGCGGATAGTTGGGTGTCATCAATTATATACACTGAAACTCAATCATGATTAAACGATTTCTTTTATTCTTTATTCCATTAATACTTTTTATAGGAATTGGTTTGATTTTAGAATCTGGGAAAATAAAAATTGGCTATAAAGATTTCAATGAAAATATTTCATTTGAAAAAAACAAAGTCTTTAGCACTAAAGGACTTTTAGCACTAGATTCTACATCTATAAATTTTGAATTATTCAAAGACAAAACGACCTTATTACAATTTTCATTCAATGGATGCGGACCTTGTAAAAGAGCGAAACAATTATTCCCAAATCTTTTAGATAATTCGCCTAAAAATTTCCAAATTATTACTCTTTCGATTGACAATTACAATTTTTGGAAAAAAGACAATTTTGACAAAGAAAGGTGGACGAAAATTAATATTGGAGATTCYGAATTAAAGAATTCTCTAAAAATAACTGAATATCCAACTTACTTTATAATTAATGAAGATGGAAAAATAATATCACGACCGAACAATGGAATTGCTGCAATTAGGAGTCTATACCAGATAACTCCATCTACTAACATCAACTTGATAAAAGAATCTATAGGAGAACTTAAATACACTAATAGATTCTGGAATTTTATTTTTATGTACGCTTCAATGTATTCGGTTTTATTTGCTATCATTCTTCTATTTATATTTTTGGTAAAACTTACTCAGAGAAAAATTAGAAAAAGTAAAATTGCCAATAACTAGGAGTTCATGAGGTGCCTAGCGCCAAGCATAAACACAATTAATAGACTATAAAAATACACCTGTTCAACCATGAATATTTTATTCCATATAAAGGATCAAACTGTAATTATTACAAACTAAAAACACATCATCCATCATAAGACAACCCCTTCTTTCAATTTATTATATTACAGTTGGTGAGTAGGTGAAAAAATATTTTAATAGCATATGCATATCTATTTGTCTTTTGTATATTTGGAAAGCAACTATGTAAATGTAGTGCGATTAGAAAATACACTCCTGTACTGCTGGTATAAAAGATATACCATCAACTTTTAKGGTGCTATTATGGATATATGTGTTAGCTTCAAACTTATAACAGCATAATAATTATAATAATTAAAGAAAATGGAAAAGGAAATTAAATTAAAAAATAACGGATTTGTAAATCTTTTTATTGGATTAGCAATGATATTTATCCCTTTGTTAAATATTATCTTATCATCGGTACCAATAATATTTATTACGATTGTTACTTCTATTTTAGGTATATTTTGGTTGGCCGGATTATTTGTGATTACACCAAATCATACTAGAGTTTTGATATTTTTTGGGAAATATAGAGGAACAGTWAAGAAAGATGGTTTTTATTGGAAAAACCCATTTTACAGTAAAAAGAAAGTTTCTCTTCGTGTAAGGAATTTGGAGACAGATGTAATAAAAGTAAATGATGAACTTGGTAACCCAATATTGATAAGTTCAGTTGTAGTATGGAAAGTTGTAGATACGTATAAAGCAATTTTTGATTTAGAAGCAAGTACTGTTATTGACGAGAAATCAGGAGTTAAAAGAGAAAACAGGGAAGAATCATATCAACAATTTGTTAAAATTCAGTCAGAGGCTGCATTAAGGAGTATTGCACATTCATATCCATATGATGATATTGATGATAAAGCCGATACAATAACGCTTCGTTCTGGTGTTGACCAAATAAATAAAGCATTAGAACAAGAAATAGGACGGAGATTATTTATTGCAGGAATCGAAGTAGAAGAGGCTCGAATCTCTAATTTATCTTACGCCCCCGAAATAGCTGCAATAATGTTGCAAAGACAACAAGCACAAGCAATAATA
This sequence comes from Flavobacteriaceae bacterium, assembly GCA_002401385.1. GTDB lineage: Bacteria > Bacteroidota > Bacteroidia > Flavobacteriales > Flavobacteriaceae. Next base: position 96,139 of record NVSY01000003.1, read on the forward strand.
AGTGCAAGAAAAAAAATAGTAGAGGGTTCGATTGGAATCGTTAAAACTGCATTAAAAGAAATTGAAGATGAATTAGAAATTACATCAGAACAAAAAGTAGCTATGATTAGTAATTTGCTTGTAGTATTAATTTCAGAAAACGGAACCACTCCTGTCATAAATACTGATATTTAAATAGAGAAGCTCAGAAGCTAGTAAAAAATAGAGTTCATGGGTGTATAATGCTAAAAATGAAGATGATATHCGTAAATACACATAGTGGTCAATTGAAATTTTGTATTTTAACTAAACATGTATACTGCGARAGGCATCAAGCATAAACACAGTTAATAGATTATAAAAATACACCTGTTCAACCATGAATGTTTTATTCCGTATWAMGGATWAARTTKTAGTTWTTKNAACCTAAAAACACAWCRWYYMTCATAAGATAAMMCCTTCTTAYAATTTATTRCATWGTTGTGGGTATGTAGTGTAAAAATRTTTTAAYWGCATRTATGCATATCTRTTTGYCTTTTGTRTTTTTGAAGAGCATAYATGTAAATGTAAKGCGATTAGAAAATTAACWATAAAAATACACTCCTGTTCTCCTGTACTGCTGGTATAATGGATAAACCGTGAACTTTTACGTTGCTATTGTGGATATACGGGTGTTAGTAGCAATAAAGAAATAGAATACAAATAACTCAAATGAAAGAAAAAAACTCGTTACTTCGCGAATTGATAAGTAATCTTAAAGAAAATCACCCAACAATTAGTAGTGAATATAAATACATTGGAACAGGAAGTCCAAATAAAAATATACTAATAATAGGGAAAGAGGCGGCTATAAAAGTTGGTTCGGAACAATACCAAATTGAAATCAATACTAATTTAAATTACTGGGATAATCTTTCTGATTTTGACACATCAAAAATTTCCGAGCGAAATTTTAATAAATACGAAGCTCTTTATCCATACAAAGGACAAATATTGAAAAAAGATAATGGAAAAAATTGGGGGACAAGTATAACTTGGATGAATTATCAAAAGCTTATTAATATTTTAGAGGTCGATCAAGAAAACACAATAATAAATTTTCATGAAAAATCATTTCTTACAGAAGTTAACTCGACACCAAGTAAAATAACTTCTGAAGCAGATACAAGTTCAATATCTTTTAGGAAAGAACATGTTTTAACCTCTGATTTTTTTCAAACATTTCCAATTGTAATTATTTCGGGAGTTGGATACTTTGAAAACACCAAAAAAGAAAATGAAATTGAAAAGATTTTTAGCGTGAAATTTTCAGAAAAAAAGTTCGCAAACAAAACTAAAAAAAGTCAACCATATTGGATTCACTGGAATAARGAAAAANCTAAAATTGTAATAAATACACATCAGTTAAGTATTGGCATTTCTGATTTATTATTAAAAGATATTGCGAAAGAGATTATAAACTCAAATCTATTAAACTAACACAAACTGCTACTAACAAATCCTAAACGTCAATGCGGAGTTTCGTGTTTATTTCCAAAGTGTCTTTTGTGTTTAMTGAAAAGCAAATCTATCGATTTGTTTTTCTAAGAAAGAAAATTAAAAAAAACAAACAATAGCTCTGCTCGCGCTTACCGAAATGCCTCCACATTTCTACATCCGTACTGCGCCTAGCCAAACGTTAGTGGCAATATGGAAAAAAAAGACTAAAAGAGCTTCTCACGTTTACTGTAAACAAGAATGTTCCCTCAAATTTACGCTTGGGAATTATGCTTGACAATACAGATTCTTTTAATAAAATAGGCGACTATTTAAAGGTAACGGGGAGTTATGGAGGTAAYAGTGGGTATGTTCCATTAGCAAAGTCTAACCGTTTTCCAGATTGGTATTTCTTTGACTGTACAGAATTAAAAGCAGGAGAACAAATCACAATCAGCGGAAAAACTAAAAACGCAGATGCAATTTTTACACTGGGGGCCATCACATTTGATGTAAAAAGATAAGAGCTTTATTTTTAATCACTCAGTTTGGCCTTTTATACGTTTGAAGTATTTAACGGTTATTCTGTGGAGTAGGTGAATCTCCTAAAGTTGATTCCCTGCTGCTCAAAGTCTCATTTTATTATTGATTCAATTTCTTAATCGCTGTGTTTTAGYACTTCAATTACAGGGGTTTCCATATATGATTACTTATAATTACATAACCATATAGTATCATTTCCTTTTTTTGAATGCAATAAACACAGCTACTCAATTCACTACAGTAGCCGTAATAAAATGTATCTTTTCTCAATCTTGTATAATGTAACCTTTTTATATTTATTTGTTATTTTTTCCTTTGTTAACGTGAGAAATATTGTGGCACTAAATTGGGAGCCTTTGCGTAGCGGGTTTAAATATAACATCAATTGTAGTATTATAATAGTACGAAACAAAGTGTTCATTGTGTTTAAAATGGTGTTATTAAAATTAATAACATTATGATATTTAATAACTATTTTGTATCTTCGTATWATATGTACATAATTGATTTATCAACTGGTAAAAAAATAAAGGTAGAAATCATCAAAGTTGAAAAAGGTGATTTGCCTTTAAAAAAAAATGGATGGCGATTTAATTGGAAGGCGKATTTTAATAAACCTGATTCAACCATTTATGCTGTACGACAGTTGAACAATAACGGTAATAATATTGAAGCAATAATGTCTGTGGAATTTATGAATGGAGGGGCTGAAAACTACCATCATTACATTATGAATTTGTTGGAAGTCGCTCCACATAATGCAGGTTCAAATGGACAATATGAGCGAAGTGCAGGTATATTGATAAGTTATGTATGTGAGTTGTCCTAYACTATCGAAGGTAACTATAAAGGCGTTGTGTTGTTTTCTGTAAAAGAAGGCAATTCAAAATTGATAAATCATTATATAACAGAATACGGTGCAATAATAGGAAAGCTTCCAATCATGGCTTTTGAGCCGCCAAATTCGAAGTTGTTAATGGATAAGTTTTTAAACTGATGATTATGGTAAACGAGAAAAATATAAATATTGTAGAAGATGGTCGAATGACGGTTGAAGGTGTTGATGTTAATTCTAATCAATATCTTGAAACGTTAGATGTGTTGCTTGATCGCGCTCAAGAACGTACACCAGAAGAACAATTCCTGATTGAAATGACCGCATTGGAAGTTAAGATGAAGAAGTATTTGGAAGATGCTTCTATTAGAAAAAGACAACTACACAAAGTACAAGATTTCTATCGGGAAATGTTRGCTGTTTCTCAGATATCTCAAAATAAACTTGCATTATATATTGACTATCAGCCAAGTAATTTGAGTATCATGTTCAAAAAGGGTAAAATCAATTATGAAATTGCTAAAATACTAGAATCTATTTTTCACATTAATTACACTTTGTGGTTAGATATTCAGGCAAAGAATCATGATATTACTAGTTCACAAAAACAAAAGAAATCTTTTAATGAATACTCCTATAGAGAGTTAATCGGGTAGTGTTTTTACTGTACAATTCATCAGACCTCTTTCTATTCGTTGTCCTTAGCGTTCATCAATAGTTGACTTAGTTGCTAAATCCAACTGAGTCCTGTTTTTTTCTTTGCGTAACTCACGTATACGGATACCAATTTCCTTAATAAACAGTGTTATTTCAGCTTCTTCCAAATTTTATATGCATGTAACTACGTAGAAATGTGGATGTATTTCGGTTAAATCAACACGACAAAATAGTCGTGCTGTCAAAATTATTTATATATTTGAGTTTTAGTCGGCTCAAAATAACAATCCTGTCGAGCCAAGGATTGATAAAAATAAATAATTATGAAAAATTTTTACTCACTTGTTTTGAAGGTCACAAAACCATTAACAAAGGTACTTGCAAAAAAAGGTACATCCATAGTTTTTATGGTGGATGAGTTCACAGAACAGAAAATTTTGGATAGGGAGTTGCTTTTCCCAATCCAGTTAACAATGGGAAATCCCCTGAATTCACAAAACAGTTCCCATGAGAACAGCATATAAAGGGGTGTTAACGCTCTTGATAGCGTTGGTGRTGCAGTGTGCATTTGCGCAGGAAAAACAAATTACAGGAACCGTGTCCGACGAAACTGGACCATTACCGGGGGTAAGTATACTTATAAAAGGGACAAGCACCGGAGTTGAAACTGATTTTGATGGATTGTATACTATTAAAGCAAACGTTGGGGACGTATTAGTGTTTAGCTATATTGGATTGGATTCGAAAATTGTTACTGTAGGGATTTCAAATACTATAAATGTAACCTTAACAGGTGGAAACGTTTTAGATGAGGTGGTGGTTACAGCATTAGGGATTTCAAGAGATAAGAAATCTTTGGGATATTCTACTCAAAAATTGAGTGGAGATGAAGTATCCAAAGTAAAGGATGCCAACTTTATGAACTCCTTATCTGGAAAAGTATCTGGAGTACAGATTAAATCGAGTGGTACTATGGGAGGATCTACAAATGTTGTAATTCGTGGGAACAGTTCTCTAACGGGGAACAATCAAGCATTATTTGTTATTGATGGGGTTCTAATTAACAATAGTAACAACAACACAGAGTCTCAAACCATCGGCCGTGGAGGATATGATTATGGAAATGCCGCATCGGATATTAATCCAGACGATATTGAATCTATAAATATTCTTAAAGGTGGTGCTGCATCGGCACTTTATGGCTCTCAAGCAGCAAACGGTGTAGTAATTATTACTACCAAGTCAGGTAAAAAAGGAGCAGGCATGGGGATCACCATTAATTCAAGTTTGACTTTAGGAAAAATGGACAAAAGCACCTATACTGAATACCAAGATCAATATGGTGCAGGATATGGAGCCTATTACGGAAGTACAGGATATTTTGAAGATGTGGATGTTAATGGTGACGGAATCGTAGATTTAATGGTGCCTTCTACTGAAGATGCATCATTTGGAGGAGTATTTGACTCGAGCAAACTTGTCTACCAATGGGATTCATTCTATCCACAATTAGACACTTATGGTAWAGCAAGACCTTGGTTGGCTGCAAAAAACAATCCATTATCATTCTTTGAGACTGCTGTAACAACAGTAAACAGTATCTCTTTCGCAGGAGGTGGAGAAAAAAGTACTTATAGATTAGGATACACAAATTTTAATCAAGCTGGAATTTTACCTAACAGTTCTATTAAAAAGAACACGATTGATTTTGGGGGATCTTTCGATTTGTCTGACAAATTAAAAGTGAGCTCAAAAATTACGTATACCAACAATAAAGGAAAAGGGCGTTATGGAACGGGATATAATGGCAAAAACCCTAACCAATCTTTTAAACAATGGTTCCAAACAAACGTAGATATCCAAGATCAAAAAGCAGCTTATTTCCAAACTAGAGAAAACATTACTTGGAATACACAAAGTAACACAAACCTTATTCCAGCTTATTTTGATAACCCTTACTGGATAAGGTACGAGAACTATCAAAACGACGAGAGAAACAGAATCTTTGGTCATGCTACTTTAAGGTATGAAATTAACGACTGGTTAAACATAATGGCTAGAGCAACGGTAGATAGTTATAACACAATTGAAGAAGAAAGAATAGCAATAGGATCAACTGCCACCTCTGAATATCGTAAAAGACTAAGAAACATATTAGATAACAATTACGATCTATACTTAAATTTTGACAAAAACTTTTTAGACGATAAATTAAATATAAGAGGTTTAGTTGGGTTAAATGTAGAAAGACATTATTCAGAGGTTACTAGGGCTTTTACCACAGGAGGATTAGTAGTGCCAAGATTGTATGCATTGAGCAATAGTAAAGAATTATCTAAGGCTCCTTTTGAATACAAAGCAAATTACGGCAGAAATTCTGTTTTTACCAATGTTAGTTTAGGTTACCTTAACACGTATTTCCTAGAAGGATCATATAGACAAGAAAAAGCATCTACACTTCCTAATAACGATAATACATTCGGATATGCAGCTATCTCTGGTAGTGTAGTACTTTCAAATTTATTTGAATCAGACGTAATTACATTTGCAAAATTAAGAGCGGGTTTCGCGCAAACAGGAAATGCAGCTGAAGCATTGAAAATTTTTGACACCTACGAATCTATAGGTAACTTAAATGGAAACCCATTATATTCTTTACCAAAAATCAAGAATAATGCTAACTTAAAAGATGAGCTTTCAGAAGAGCAAGAAGTTGGTGTCGAAATGAAATTTATTGACAATCGTTTAGGATTTGACATTTCAGCTTACAGTAAGAAATCGACAGATCAAATTATGTCAGTATCCGTATCTACTGCCACAGGATATGATAAACAGTGGGTTAATGCCGGAGAAATGACTAATAAAGGAGTTGAATTGAGTTTATTCGCTGCACCAGTAAAGACAGAGGATTTCGAATGGAATCTAACTATTAACTGGGCTAAGAACAAAAATAAAGTAGTTTCATTATACGATGACGTAGAAGAATTACAATTAGCAAGTGTTCAAGGTGGAGTTTCTATCAATGCAACTAAAGGTCAATCTTACGGTACAATTAAAGGATATGATTTTGAATTTGATAGTAACGGAAACAAAATTATTGGAGACGATGGATATTATTTAATATCCAATAAAAAAGTAATTATTGGTGACATCAACCCTGAATGGAATGGTGGTGTCAATAACTCTTTCAGATACAAAAACTGGAATTTTAGCTTCTTAATTGATGTAAAAAAAGGAGGAAATGTATTCTCACTTGACACATGGTATGGTTATGCCACAGGAGTTTATGCAAATACTGTATTTACAAACGACTTAGGAAACCCTGTAAGAAACACTATAGCAAATGGCGGTGGTGTTGTTTTAGATGGAGTTCTTGAAGACGGGACTGTAAACACAACAAGAGTACGAGCAGATAACTATACAAACCCATGGGGATATAAGCACGCAACAAATTCGGAGCATACGTATGATGCAGGTTATGTAAAATTAAGAGAAGCTTCTTTATCTTACAGCTTACCTAAATCAATAATATCAAAACTCAAATTATCCAACTTAACCTTAACCGCTATCGGAAAAAACTTATGGATTATTGATAAGAATACTCCATTTGCAGATCCTGAAGCTGGATTAAGTTCAGGAAATATCCAAGGATACCAGTCAGGTGCATACCCTGCAGTGAAAGAATATGGTATTAACTTAAATATACAATTCTAAAAACATATCAAATGAAAAAAATAATATTAATAGCCTTTTTAATCATTAGTGCTGTTTCCTGTGTTACAGATTTTAGTGATTGGAATAAGGACGAAAAAAATGCCACTAAGGTACCAGCAAGTACATTATTTAGTAATGCACAGTGGGCTCTAGTGAGAACAATGAAAATTCAAAATGTTAATGTAAATATCTTTAACTTTTTTGCACAATACTGGACAGCAACTACCTATCCAGATGAAGCCAACTACGACCTMGGAACACGTGATGTATCAGGAAGATTTTGGAATAGAATGTACAGAGATGTATTATTAGATTTACAAGAATCTAAACTGGCTTTAAAAGAAGAAAGAGAAACCTTATCTCTAGCATCAGATATTGCTGCAAATACAAATCAAACAGCGGTTGTCTCTATTATGGAAGTATATACCTACCACGTATTAGTAGATGTTTTTGGTGATATTCCTTACACGGAAGCTTTAAACATTAAGAACCCTACTCCAAAATACGACGATGCTAGTACTATTTACATGGACATACTTTCAAAGTTAGATATAGCTATTTCTAAATTAGACACCGACGAAGATTCCTTTGGAGGAGCAGATTTTATTTATGAAGGTAACGTGAGTGCATGGAAAAAATTCGCAAACTCATTAAAATTAAGAATGGCTTTAAGAATTAAAAACGGTGATAAAATATCAGAAGCAATTGCAGGAGGCGTATTCACTTCTAATGCTGATAATGCAGCCTTTAAATTTACAGTATCTGACCCATACTCAAACCCATTATGGGAAGATCTGGTAAAAAGTAATAGAAACGATTTATTAGTTTCAGATTCTTTTGTAAACTTAATTGCACCTTTAAACGACCCAAGAGCCGAAATTTATATGGCAGACAACATTAGTCCATACACAGGAGGACCTTACGGAGCAAATAATTCATTTTTGAAATACACACATTTAGGTGAAATTTTTCACGAACCAGATTACGAAGGAGTAATTTTTGATTATGCAGAAGTTGAATTCCTTCTGGCAGAAGCTGCTGCAAGAACCCTTGGAGGTGCATCAGATGCAGAAACTCACTATAAAAAAGGAATCAAAGCCTCTATTAATTACTGGGCACCAACCGTTAACGCAGACACATATATTGCTTCACAACCCTACGATGCAGCAAACTGGAAAAATTCAATAGGTATTCAAAAATACATTGCATTATACTCTAGAGGATTTGAAGGATGGTCATCTTGGAGAATATTTGGAGTACCTGCGTTGGAAGCACCTGAAGATGCACACAAAGGAGCTGACGGAAAAGTACCTGTTCGTTACGTTTACCCAGGAGATGAATCACAAAGAAATGGCACCAATTACGATGCAGCAAGTGCAGCAATTGGGGGAGATAAATTAACAACCCACATTTTTTGGAATAACAATTAAAAAAAACAACATGAAAAATAATTTAAATAGATACTATTAGTTTTCTTAACTATTGGGTTTTACTCGTGTGTTGACGAGGAATATCCACTAGAAGAAGTTGATATTGGAGAGGATAGTATCCTTAAAGACACTAAAATCAGTGTTTTCGACACAAATGAAGATCTAAAAATAGACTTTATAACAGCAGATGGATTAAATGTAGATACCGTAGAGATCTCTAAGGACTTTAACACAGATCCTAAAAAAGAAAGTGATTTTTAAAAAAATAGCAGATGCCACTATAAACAGAGAAAATGCAACATTTAGTACTGCTACGCTAGGTACATTCATTTTTGGAGATGATATGGACGAACCAACAGGTTCTTTTGATGTAAATTTCAAGTCTACATTATCCAACGGTCAAACATATTCAAATGATAACACAATAAAAGTAGTAAAAGCAATTACAGTTTCAGAAGAACAGGAGACTGTAAAATACCTAGACACTACTTTATAAAAACTGTGTTCGAATCCTTTGCTAAGAACACTCCTATAGATACAAGAACTGTTGAATGGAAAAAAGGGAAAAACGGTACCTACAAAGTAGATGCTACTCTAATTTTTGACGAGAATGAATTAACTATAGATCTGAAGCAACACGACTATGCTACAACATACAGTGTAGTAGCTAAGGACACGCTGTATTACAAAGTAACGTTACCAAGTGGCGCATTAACAGATTTTGAAGAAACAAGCATCGCTATTGTCGCTCAGGAAATGGAAGCAAGTAAAGCTGGTTTAGTGTCTAACGCAAGTCCATTGTTCAACTTTACAGACCCTAATTCAAATAGCGGAGAAATAGAGTTTTCAAGTCCAGTGGGGCTTACAGTAATTGCTGAGGTATCCTAAAGGACTAGAGTTTGTTGAAATCATGCTGCCAAGTGGAGTATCGGCAGATGATTATTTTATGGCTGGTGACATTGTAGACGCAAAGGAACAGTTTATTAACGGTGCAGCACTAACTGCTTTGACTAGTTTAACAAATGATATGATATATGCATWTAAAATCACAAGAGTTGAACAAAACGAAGATGATGAAGACGTACATCAAACATACTACGGATTACTAAAAATTGGAGACAGCATAACAACNNANAATAATAATACAGACAAAGAAATAAAATTCAACTATAAAGAAGGATCTATTAACGAAGAATAATCCTTTCGTATTTTAATGATAAAAACCACAGAATTTGAGTTCTGTGGTTTTTTTATGGATAAGAATTATAAAATTAGCTATGCATTATTTAAACTTTCCTGTGTTTTAAGTAGGAGCTAGGCATAAGGAAATAAATTGGAAATACAATTTTGTAACGTTTAGCATAATAACAATTACCCTTACTTATTCTTTGAATCAGATAGGTTTTATCCATTGTTAATTACCTGTAAATAAATCAATTTAAAATAAGCGTATAACCTTTTTTTATGTACTTTTGAAAGATGAGGTATAGTTATATGACCTTGTTTATTAATAATGCTCCCTGTACTATAGATATAAAGGATATACTGTCAAGTTTAAGGTTTCTATTCTGGATAGTTGGCTGTTGGCTGTAATTATGAAATTTCTGCTTCTCAGGAATAACATTTTGATAATTGAATTTAAATCAAATTATTAGATATGAAACAATATAATAAAATTTTACATTTTCTAACATTAATTTCAGTACTTTTTGTTAGTTGCCAAAAAGATAATACCCTTGAATCGGAATCTCGTATACTTTTTTCTATTGATTTAGATGTTCAAAAATTCGATACAGACTACAAAAAAGCATATATCGCTGCTTATACATCTGATGGAAAATTAATAAATTACGGAAGTTTATCTGATTCAACAAAGTGGGAACTTGAGGCTGACTTTAAGAAGGATATCATTGATATTGTTTATTTTGAAATTTGGCATAAAAACTCATTAAAAATTAACCATATTAGAAATATTAATATTCCACAATCATTTACAGACCCAAATAAATTAGAGCCTGACCCATTTTTAAACCAAACTAAACATATTACCCTAAAAGTTGAGGATTTTGGTAATCGTGATGAAAATAGTACTGGTTCGACACCCTATGAAAACAGACCACATAAACATAATAGAGGAAACTCCCATCCTTATGGAGAATTTATATGGGATGAAGTTAAAGAGGACTATACGTATAAAAGTACCTATATAGACTTAAATCCCGATTCACAAGGGTTGGAATTGACAATTTTTGAAAGAGGTACAAATAAACCATATATTAGCTATATAAATATTCCCGCAACTAATATTAATTCTGGTGATACTATCACCTTACATAAAAGTGATTTCAAACTTGGAGAACTAAAAACTATCCAAGTTAATTCTTCTTATAACGATTTCGATAATATATTTTTATACACGTATAATTCAAAAGCTGGAAAAAGAGAATTAATTACGTCGTTTGAAGATGTTGTTCMAAATTCTTCAAACATWAAAAGTATCAGCTATGTAAATAGTAATGACATCCTTCCAATAGACTATTGGGATTTTCGCTATTTTGCTAAGTCTGCTAATACTACTTCTTATACAATTCGTTCCAATAATGTAATGCCTTCTTTTATAGATATTAAAGAATTATCTAGTTCCGTAATAACTAAACTAGGAAATCAATTTGATTTCACTCATGGTAACATCTTCYTAGGTAAAAATATAGCTAGAAGTACTGTTCAATTTTCTAAAAAAAATAATGAATCCAACTTTAGTTATTCACTATATTTTGAAGGAAGTGAAAGCATTGGAAATACTAAAATAATACCCTTTGATATTCCAGAAGAAATATTAAATGAATACAGTGCCTTTAAGGAACTTAACAGCTTAGAATGGAGAATTCAAAGATATAATCAAACTTATACTAATATACCTGAAAATTCACCTTTAAATTTTCTTAAAAACTCGATACTAAATTGGAAAGATAATAACTCATCTAATCAAGAATATTCTTATGAAACGTTTTCAATTGAGTTTTAGGATAAATACTTAATAATAAGTAAATAAAAACTACAGCCAATAACCTATAAAATTTATCAATTTAGATTTTCAAGCTTTGTATTTGACTATTTGATTTTTTTAGGAATAGCAATTATCGGATTTGTATATTGGTTTTGGACGGTTTTTAGAGATTTTAAAAAGTACAAAACGAAAAGACAATATAAATATCTGATTGGACCAATTATAGGTTTGATTTTTATAGTAACAATTTTCGGAATGAATTGGAAAAATGAATCTGATTTAAATAAGCCGACATTAGTTCGTGTTTTTTATGACGGAGACTTTAACGGGACAGGTATTGACTTCAAAACAGACGGAACTTATATTTTTGATAATTCTGCAATTGGATTGAGCGATTATACCGTTGGAACTTATGAGATTAAAGGGCAAATAATTACGTTGGACAAAACTGAAATAGATAATGTGATTAAAACTAATTTGCTTGAAATTAAAGATATTAAGGAAAACGGAATTGACTATTTAGCTGGAGAATATTTATTCCAAGTCGAACCGAATGGACACGAAATTGAAAGAGCGACAAAGTTCAGAGTTGTAGTGCATTTGAGAAAAACTCCGAAATGAAGAAGAAAACTATTCTTTCAAAGAAAATTATTAGAGAAATAAATAGGTCGATTAATGACTCTGATTCCAAATTAGATATAGATTTCTTGAATCAAGAAAAATATTATAATTATGAAATTCAAGAATGGTATGGAGAAGAATTTGGAATAAAAGGAGAGTTAAGAAAAAAAATTATTGGGACTCTGTTAGAAACGTATTTTGAATGGAAAAATGAACTTGATAAATTAAATAAGGAATATTATTTAGCAATTTGGCTTTATAATCCGAGAATGCTGAAATCAGAAATTGTGTGTGCAATAGGCGAAAAAGTAGCTTATTACGAAAATGAAAGTTTTTTAGTTTCTAATAAAAATAGTGAATTTGACCTAAATTACTTTGGAGAATTATCAACTGAATTACAAAAGTTTACTTGGGACAGAAAAATTGACTTGGACTCTGTTCACGAATGGGAAATAAATTTTCCAAAAGAACAATATGAGTTTGAAAAGGAATATAATAAAGACCAAAAGTTTTATAAAAAACTAATTCAAAAGAAATTTCACGTAGTTGAAAAAGATAACGAGAAAATTTATTTTCATCCAAAAGGAGATGTTTGGATTGGAAAACTGAAATAAAAAACGCAGTACAATAACTAGGCGTTCGTGCGATACGTAGCGCCAAGCATGAACACCCTTTTGACTATACTGGGTAAAAAAGATGCTATTATTGGGATTAATTGCACTTAATTAAGGGGGGCTTTCTCCTTTGATAGATTCAGTATTTTTAAGTTATTGTATTAATTACTTCTTCAAAAAAAAGAGACATAAAAAAAGCGATTTAGATAATTCTAAATCGCTTTTTTTTGCATTCTAAATTTTTTAGTTTGATGCTAGTATTGAACCGTAATTCTCYGGGTTATGAATTGCAAAAAACAAYKCNAATNNTWANNANTTAAATAACTAAAAACCAAGRTGCTATRTATTTTKKWKNTCCGAAACTGTATTCAATGGTATACAATATACTTGAATATCTGTGAATTACAAAGGTTTATTTTTCTTAGTTATTTTTAAAATTGAAGGTTCCTAATTTGATGTGTTATTAGGGCGATAAAATTGTAATTAATAAGGTAGGTGTCAAAAGATTTTTTACCACTAATAAAAAACACATCATCCATCATAAGATAAAGCCTTCTAATAAAGTTATTGCATTCCTGCTGGTGAGTGGGTGTAAAATGTTTTAATAGCATGTATGCAGATCTATTTGTCTTTTGTATATTTGGATAGCATACATGTAAATGTATTGTGATTATAAAATTAAATTAGAAATAACACATTCCTTTACTGCTGGTATAATGGATATACCGTCAACTTTTAAGTTGCTATTGTGGATATATGGATGTTGGCTGTTAATGAAAAGCGACAACTATCAAAAAGACAAACAAAAAAAATAATATGACGACACAGAATGAACAAATTGAAATACCTTTGAGTAAGACGAAAATGTTTCTGACACTTTTCGGTGCGATTGCATTCGTTGGACTTGGACTTTGGTTTTTAATAAATCCACCAAAAACAAATCACTTGTTGTTTGGAAATCCGACTTTTATTTTTGTAATAGGACTTGCTTTAATATTATTTTTTGGGCTTGTAGCAATAACAATTATTCGAAAATTTTCAGACAAAAAAGCAGGGTTAATAATTAATAGACAAGGCGTAACAGACAATTCAAGTGGTGTATCAGCAGGACTTATTCCGTGGGCAGACATTCAAGAAATAAAGGTTTTGCAAGTAATGAGTCAAAAGTTTTTAATGTTTATTGTGAGTAACCCACAAGACTATTTGGATAAAGTTACAAACCCAATTAAACGAAATGCTATGAAAATGAACTATAAGACTTATGGTTCGCCAATTAGTATTTCTTCAAACGCTTTGCAGACAAACTTTGACGAACTACAAAAATTATTGGTTGACAAAATGAATGAATACAAGTCGAAATAAAACAACGAGCAGCCAACACTGTCTATGAAATCATATCCACCTATCGACAGGCTACGCTTCATATACTAAACGTTGGCTATAATTTGATAAAAAAGATATTATGAATAATAGACAAACTTTTTTAACATCCTTTTTAGGAGCACTCGGAGCTGAAAAAATATTGTGGAAAGAAAATAATGAAAGATTCATCAAAGGAACTGTTATTTACGATATAGAAGATGACAAGGAAAGACAAGATTTTATTTGGAAAATAACCGAATCAAAATCACCTGATAATTGTACACAAGCTTTAATTGATTTTATTAAAAATGAAAAACTTTTAGATATTGATAAATTGACAAAGTCGATAGATGAAATTAATCCACCTAATTTGAGTAATAATCAAAAAAATATATCATTTGATAATTTAGTCAATATCAGAGTGAGAATGATAGATGATGGTGAAGAAACTGATAGTTATTTTATCCACGAATAATTCATTAAAAATGGCAAAGGCGTACGAATATGTAATTTATACAATAATGACAATTTTAGTTTTCATTTGTATGATTTATCTATTATTTAATACGGACTATAAATTCTATATTTTCATACCTCTTATTCTCTATATCTGGTTTTTATATTTAATGAAAAGAAATAAAAAAATAACTGAATTTGTTAAATATGATTTTAAAAAACTTGGATTTGAAATTATTTCTGAAAGACCTTTAAACTCTTCAGAAAGAGAAATTGAAATTGAACCCGCTATTTTGATTAACGGAATACCATTAGCGAAAGTTAAAAACAAATATTCAAGAGTTTTTACCGTAAAAGATGAAAATAAAAGATTGCTTGAATTGAAAACTGAAGTGATTGAAAAGAAAAATGGAAAGATTTATATAAAGATTATTGATAAACAACTATTGGCTAACAATGCATAACCAAAATTGTAAATCAAGTTATATAGAGTGTTTCTAAAACCCAAAATTCATATATTTAAAGAACTAAAAATCCAATAACCAAAACGCAACTTTAGTTTTTCTAAAACGTTATCACTAATTATGAAAAAGATCATTTCGATATTATTTATATTAAATACTATTTCAAGTTTAACATTTGCTCAAGAACCTCAAGAACCTCAAGAATTTTGGGAATGGGAATTTGAAATGACCCAATTTGATTCTTTAATTCATGAAAAAATATATAGAGTTTCAATAGAAAATAATCAACAAGTTGAACTTATTAAATTGAAGAAAGGAGTTTATAAAGGACATTTAAACAATGTAATTTGGACAACAAATAAAAAGGAAATAAGAAAAAAACGAATAAGCCAGATTATAAGCATACCAGATTCAATTGCAGAAAAATTATTCAGAAATTTTGAAATAATAAATTTTGAACGCATTCCTGATTGTGAAAAAATTGACGGATGTAAAATTGGATTTGATGGGGAAACAACATTTTTTTCAACTGAAACAAAGAAAATGAATCAAACTGTTTCTTTTTGGGAGCTTACTTCTGATTATTACTACACTGATAATATTCCCAAAGAGGTGCTGATAGCCCGAAAAATAATGAAATTTATAAACGCTGAATTTAGTTTAGAAGAACAGTTTAATATATTTATAAATAGATTACCTCATGGTCGATATATTTATGGCTCAATAATCATAATGAAAAAAGGAAAGAAAGTGTGGTAACAACCAAGATTCTGTGTTAACTAACACCAAGCATAATCACAGTTATATACAATCTGTTCAACTATGGATGTTTTATTTTWTATTAAGTTGTAGTTATTAGCACTAAAAACACATCATCCATCATAAGATAACCTTTTCTTACAATTTATTCCATTGCAGTAGCTCAGTGGGTGTAAAAATGTTTTAAACCCATGTATGCATATCAATTTTCCTTTTGTATATTTGAAGAGCATACATGTAAATGTAATGCGATTATAAAATTAAATATAAAAAACACACACTCCTGTATTGGTTTATGTTGCATATGTGGATGTAAGGGTGTTGTGTAGCATTAAAAAAAAACAGTTGAAAAAAATTTCAGAAATAACAATTGAAAAAGAAGTAAGGAGACTTAGGAGAGATTCTCAAGGAAATAGGTATTACGAAGATTTAGTATTTGAAGTTAAATATAATCCAACTATAAAAGAGTTTTCAAAAAGACTTATAACGAAAATTATTGATCTTATTTTTTATGGATTAATAGCAATAAGTGTCTATGTAATTATTGGACGATATTTTTTTGATGATTATGAGATTTATTCTGCAAGTATTTTATTATTATTAATTATTAACCCTCTACTTGAAAGTAAGTTTGGAAAGACATTAGGTAAATTTATTTTAAAAATACAGGTTATAGATAATGAAGGAAAGTTCCCTACTCTTCTAATTTCCTACAAACGTAATTTCCTGTCTTTAGTGAATRTTTTTGCTTTGTTAAGACCTGTTCCTGGAAAAATTGGCTTCATAAAAAACAATAAACATAATGAAATGTGTGGAACCTATACTATTTTGGATAAATCGAAACCTGAAATTATAAAATTAATGAGTATTTGAGAACGTTACACAACAAAACCTAAACGGCAATGCGGTTCCTTGTTTATTTCCAAAGTGTCTTTTGTGTTTACTGAAAAGYAAATCTATCGATTTGTTTTTCTAAGAAAGAAAATTAAAAAAAGAAAACAATAGCTTTGCTTGTGATTATAGAAATGCCTCAGCATTTCTATAATCCGTACTGCGCTTAGCCAAACGTTGTGTGTAATTTAGAGTGAGAGTGCAAATTAAATAATCTAGTATACTCTATCAAACAGTTTAGGGTGTTATATTAACAACAGTTTTGTAAATTATTTTGAACATTAATACTATGAAAACAAATTCAATATTGGAAAAGAGTAAGTCTTATTTAAAGGAACTTACAATAGTTATAGCCGGTGTTCTGATTGCATTATTTATAAGCAATCAGAAAGAAAATAATCAATTACGAGAGTATCACATTGCAACAATTGAAACAATAAATAATGAGGTTAAAGCTAACTATTTCCAACTAAAAAGAGTAATAGGGAAACATAAAAGATTGATTGATTCAATTAATAAATATAGTTCTGAAAATATTACATTAACAGAACTAATTAAGGAAAAAGGAGGCGGGGTACAAATTGCCACGTTGACCCAATCAGGATTGGAATTTTATAAAAAAAATCAGATTTTTTCAATTGATTTAAAAATGATGTCTAGACTCATTCTTATGGAATCTATTTCAAAATACATTGATTCTAAAATGGATAAATTTTCTAGTTTTTATGCTCCAAACCGATTTCTTAATTCTGAAGAAAGTAAAAAGTTAGTTATCCTTTACTTGAAGAATATACTAAACAGTGAAATTCAGTTAATGCATACATATGAGGATTTTATTGATAAATATGTTGAAGATGAACATAATGAGAAAAAAAACGCACCACAATAACTAGAATACTAGGTGTTTGTGAGATGCGTAGCGCCAAGCATGAATACCCTGTTGACTATATCGCGTAAAAAAGAGGTTAGTATGGGGATTTCGGACTTTAATTAAGTAACTACTTCCTTTGATAAATTCAGTAGTTTTGAGTTATTGTACTAATTGATTATTCCAAAAAAATAAAGACATAAAAAGAGCGATTTAGTACTTCTAAATCGCTCTTTTTTTACATTTTTAATTATGTAGCATAATGCAGTATTAAACTGCAGTTCTCCGGGTTATGAATTGCAAGAAATAATTCAAATAATTAGTTAAACAACCAAAAACCAAGATGCTATTTATTTTCATACTCCGAAACTGTATTCAGTTTAGTATTCAATGTTATACAATAATTTGATGCAATATACTTGAATATCTGTGAATTACAAGCTTTTATTTTTCTTAGTCATTTTTAAAATTGCAGGTTCCTAGTTGGATGTATTTATAGGGTGAGAAAAGTGTAATTAATAGGGTAGGTGAATAGGTGAAAAAATATTCTTATTGCATGTATGCATATTTGTTTGTCTTTTGTATATTTGGAGTGCTTATATGAAAATGTAATGCGATTAGAAAATTTACTTTAAAAACACACTCCTGTACTGCTGGTATTATAGATATACCGTCAACTTTTATGTTGCTATTGTGGATATAAGAGTGTTGTGGTAATTTGAAACCACCAAAACCTTAATGAAAAACACAAATAACGAAATATTTGAAATAATAAAAGAAACTTGCGATTCTTTGTCATTCGTTATCGAACAAACTGGAGAAAGTTCTTTCAGTATTTATACAGGACAAATTGACGGATTGACCTTATTCTTAAATCTTGAAGAAGATAAAATGAGTTTTTACTTTTTAGTTAGAACTCTAGATGTTGTATATAATGGAGATAGAAGTGACATACACATTGTTATAAGTTTAATGTTAGCAAGTTTTTTGAAAGTAAAAGCAAAAATTTCCTGCTCGATTTTTGATATTGCACATCCAATTATTGAAAATGAAATTTGGGGAAGATATATTTATCCCGAGCAATATATAGATTCATCAAGCAACAACATAGAATTTATTGAATCTTTAATTAAAACATTATACGAATGGAGATACTCTTTTTGGGAATTAGTTGGTTGCCCTTGTGAAGAGTGTATGACCGAAGAAAATTTAAAAAATGAAAGAGATTATGACATTGAATCAAATCTTAATAATTACAAAAACAAAATCTCTAGGTATAACATAGGAAGTAGAATCAGACCTTCATACTCTTTCCTCTATGATATAGATAATGATTTAACAATAATTGAATCAACTTCTTTA
>NVSY01000039.1 GCA_002401385.1 Flavobacteriaceae bacterium
ACCAATGTTTTTTACAACTACAAATGGAAGTTTTCGTTTAAAAGGAAGTACTGGAAAAACAGACTTTTTTGAAATTGGATCTGCTGGACCTGACAATGAAGGACGACTAGAATTTATAATTGGAGATGATGGTGCAGAACCAATCGTATTTAAGAGATTCGACTTCAGAGATGGGGAATTTCATCAAGAACTGTTTAGGGTTCAAGGTAGTGATAATACAAACAATGCAAAAACAAGGTTTGGGATTAATATAAATCCTGATCATAAACCTATAGTAACTGATTATAGTGATGATGCCAATATTGGATATAACATGGCAAATTCTACATTACAAGTGAATGGTTCAGTTTCTTTATCCATTATTAAAACTACTGGAAATTTGACTTTAACAGAGGATCATTATACTGTTATTTTAACCTCTATATCACATTTAATAACATTGCCTAAAGCAAACTCTTGTGTAGGCAGAATTTATATTATTAAAAATCCGTTTAAAGATGAAGATAAAAAAAGTGTTAATTTAATAGATTCCGATTTTTTTGATGAAAAAGGAGTCCTTAAAACAAATATAAAAGGAAGAAAAAGTTTATGGATTCAAAGTGACGGCTCTGATTGGCAACAAATTAAAACTAATTAAGAAATTAAGATGGACTAAAAAACCACTCTAAACCTTTAAACATCGTTTCCCTCTTTTATAAACCTCTCCAAAGGAGGCATACTTCTATGTACAAATTCCTAGCATTAGAAAAACATCTATTATTACACATCTTTTTTCACTAATTACTCCCCTCCTTCTAAGTCTATACTACTGTTAATTCCACTTGGTATTTTAGTATTTCGACAACAAAAAAGATCTTAACCAATACTAGTCTCTATTAATATTTGAATTATTCATTTAATTTACCTATCTTAAGCTTTTGAAATAGAGCATAATAACTAATTTTAAAAAACAAAGTCCCCTGAATTTCGAAACAGCACTGTCAATTAATAGTGCATGCCTTTTACTAAACCGTACTATCATCTTAAAAATAAAATAGCGATAAGTAAAACCACAATTACTTATTCTAAAAACAAGCAACTATAAATAATTAATAAAACCAACGATTCTATAATACATTTTAAACTTAAAATTCTTCCCAATTTTTTAAAACTAACCTCATGAAAAACTTACTCATATTTTGTGTAATCATACTAGGATTTAATCAATTGATTGGACAAATTATTATTTTAGACACCTCCATTTCTGTTAAGGACGCAGGCGAAGGAGACCTCTATCAGGGAGATCCAAGTGGAATTATTTATATAGGGCTCACCGATGGTAGCTACCAGCCTATCAGTAAAAATTTAAAAGAAATTCTTGCTCAAGCCAATGACGCTAATAATTCCAAGATTATAAATTTAGGAACACCAACTGACGCTAAAGACGCTGTAACCAAAGAGTATGTCGATAACTTAGCGGGAGGAGGAATATGGAAGTTAACAGGAAATACCACTACAACGAGCAGCAATTTTGTMGGAACAACGGATGCTCAAGATTTAGTTTTAAAATCCAATAAYTCAGAAAGGTTACGTTTAGTTAATAATAWAGGGCAGGTTTTAATAAATCAAGCAACATCATTTAATACCCATCCCTTAGTAATTAAAGCAAATGGAAACGATGTATTGGCATTTGAAGATACATCTGGAACTCCAAAATGGCACTGGAGTTTATTATCCAATGGTTTAAATTTTGTAGAATCAGTTAATCTTGATTCTCGTTTATTTTTACAAAATGGAGGAAATGTTGGAATAAATACCCAAACTCCCAGTTCTAAATTACACGTAAATGGAGATCTAAGAGTTATTGATGCATTTAAAGACTCAAATGGCGACAGTGGTAACATCGGACAGGTCTTGTCTTCTACAAGTACAGGTACAGCTTGGACAAATAGTAATTCTTCGGTTACAAATCCTGTAGAGGGTACTGGTTTAATCTTAGCCATTAATACGTATACCGCCAACTCCAACTTAACAACAATTTTAACTCCAGACCATTATACAATTATTCTTGAAGGATCTGAAGTGCATACGCTAGATTTACCTCCAGCATTAGGTAATATTGGTTTAGTATATAATATAAAAAACTTAGGAGATAAGGATGCAGATATCGATTTATATATAGATTACCAAGGTCAGGACATCTATAGAGTACAAAAACAAAAAATGCTTATTTTACAGAGTGACGGTATAAATTGGCAACAAATAAATTAACGAAARCACAGAAGGTGAGAGTATTACTATCACAAAACAATGACACAAAAGCCTATTAGACAACCTTAAAACATTATAAATCAATTAAAGTTGTTTTTCATAGAYTGTATACAGTGGATGTATCAGTTTGTTCRTAAATGATAAACTTGATTCACTATACTAATCTTTTATAAAACCTAAAAGATGAAATACCTCCTTAAGATATCTATTTTATTGTTATTGCATTTTCCGCTACAATCTATGCACAAGAGACAACAATACAATCAGTTTTAATTATTTAGAAAACGCTTTATGCGCAGGTGAAGGAAACCAACGTTAGTTTGACGGATATGCCTCTGCGATAGGGAWCGTTGTATTTTCATTTCCTGTAGGAAGTGACAGTCGATTGAGACCACTTTTGATTCCTAATCAAGCATCAARTCCCTTTACCAGTTACATCCATACTTAATAAAAGTAAAACATACATCATAATAAATAAACTAGGAGATGATCAAACAATCTCTACATATTCAAATAAAAAAGGAGACCCTGAAATAATTATCAAATATCAAACAAGAACTAAGTCTATGGATTCAAAGTGAGGGTATTGTCTGGTGAAAAATTAAGATTCTATAAGAAACTCTCATTAAGTAAATTACCGTTTTTTTTTATATCTTTGCAAAAAAATAAACCCCCACTGTGTACACTTTCCTAAGTGTACATAAACATCTATTATGAAACACTTTTTTTGCATCCTCATGTTCCTATTTGGAACTTTACTAACTCATGGACAAACATCAATTACCTCTACAGACATTAGCAACAAAGATGCTGGTGAAGGGGATTTATATAAAGACGCAAGTGGTACTATTTATATTGGATTAAGTAGTGGTGTATATCACCCATTATCAGACAACAATGGTGCTAGCACAAATATCTATACAAATGATGGTACTATTGGTACAAATAGATATGTGCAAGGTGCCACTACAAACTATATTTGGTTTGATAAATTTGCACAATTATACATTGATGTTTCTGATTACTTAAGAATTACCTCCCAAAGCAACATTGAACTACAGGCAACTAACACCACTAAAATTACAGGTACTAATGGTATTTATCTTTTAAATGATACAGAGGTTTCTGGAAACATTAAGGTAATTGGAAGTTATACCGATTCAAATAATACCACTGGAACCACTGGTCAAATACTTAGTTCAACAACTACAGGAACACAATGGATAACTCCAAGTTCCTCTATCAGTACAGATTCTAATAACAATTTACAAACAGGTACTGACAGTGGAATATTTTATAACAGCCCAATAAAATCCTTTGGAAAAGTAAATGCAAATGGTACTGCGTCCAAAATTGTAAATGCCTCTGTATCGAAAGTCGGTAGTAGCACTGGGCAATATCAAATTACATTTTCTACAGCAATGAGCGATGCAGACTATATCATCCAACTTGCACAACCAAGTAGCAYAGAAGYTGGAGGTGATGACYTAGGAATCGCATATTACGACCAACAAACAACAGGATTTAAAGTACTCATTGGTGATAATGATAACGGAGGAACTGAGAGAAGTAAATTCAATTCCGAATTTATGTTTACCATTTTTGATTACAATGCAACCAATTCTAATACCCTACCTGGAATTATTGGAACCTTGACAACAAGTATGGTCGTAGATGATTTTGCTGATGGACAATATGGCCCAACAAATAACTTTAGGTTTTTAATTAGAAACGACACGGGAAAAGCYATTAACTACCAAGCGCTCATCAAAAATGCTCCCTATTCATACATAAGTGGACTAAATCTAAAAGACTATACTTATCAAGTATTTAATAATGGTAACGGAACTTATAACCATGTTTTTACAAGTACAAAAAAATTAAAAGCATGGGCCTCAAAAAATATAACAGGTGCAAACAACATCCAACCACCAGGAAGTGGTCAAAGTTGTAACTGTATTACATTTTATAAATTCTAGACACAACACTTTTTAAATCAATAAATTACCCGAAATAATTCAGCATTTTACACGCCAAGTTAGTTAAAAAAGTTTTACTTTGTAAAAAGTTTGTATATACAATCCCATTTATTATGAAACTCCAACGATATATCTATCTTTCTATACTATTCTTCTGCACTATTATTGGATTAAATGCGCAAGATTCCAATGCATTAGCGGTACATGGCAACATGAGAATTCA
Organism: Flavobacteriaceae bacterium; assembly: GCA_002401385.1. Lineage (GTDB taxonomy): Bacteria > Bacteroidota > Bacteroidia > Flavobacteriales > Flavobacteriaceae. The sequence goes on from NVSY01000039.1 coordinate 4,453, forward strand.
TGAGAATGCCAAAGTAGGATTCCATACAAATTTGATTAACAATGGCATATTTAATCAAAATTTTGGACTCGTAGGTTTTTATAATAATTTAGAAACTCTCTATATTTCAGGTAATAACATCTCAGTATTCAATGATATTGAAGTGGATGTTCTCGACAATCTTGTACTACTATCGTCTGTAGATATAAAAAACAACATGTCTTTTATTAATGGAACTATTCAAACGCCCAGAGGCAACAATACAATCAGTTTTAATTATTTAGAAAACGCTTTATACGCAGGTGAAGGAAACCAACGTTATATTGACGGATATACMTCAGCGATCGGGAACGGTGCTTTTTCATTTCCCGTAGGAGATGACAGTAGATTGAGACCACTTTTGATTCCTAATCAAGCATCAAATCCTTTTTTTAAAGCAGCCTATTTTTTCGAAAACCCAAATAGTCCAAATTATTTTTCAACTCAATTTGATACTGAAAAAATTGCAGAAACATTGACCAATATTACCCAATTAGAATTTTGGGATTTTAAAGGKACAGAGGAAACTACGGTTACCTTAACATGGGATGATGTGAGTGATATCCCTGCCCTMAGTCCTTTACTTTCAAAACTACGTGTTGTAGGRTGGAACAAACAATCACAAACTTGGGTAGATTTAGGWAACACAGCAACTTCGGGTGATTTAAATGCCGGTAGTATCCAGTCCATTTCTTTTATCCCAAATAATTTTGAAGTACTCACTATTGGTAGTGACCTAAGAGGCGTATTATCTACAGAAGTAACTACAGACAACATTAACTTTGCCATCACTCCTAATGGAGATGGTAAAAACGATCTATTAGTATTTGAGAATTTAGACGTATTCTATAACAATAAATTGATTATCTATAATAGATGGGGTTCTTTGGTTTACAAAAAGGAGAATTACAACAATACTTGGGATGGTACCGCGACTCATAGCCTAACAATATCCAAAAGCAGCAAACTACCTACGGGAACTTATTTTTACTTCCTTCAATTAAATGACAATTCGAAATCSTTGAARGGGTGGATTTACGTTACRCATTAGACACCTTAGCCTCTTTTCTAGGGGTTGTTGGATTGTAACCGAAGTCAGCATCTGGAAGTGAAATTCCTAATTGAGCAATGATAAAACCAATGCTTGCAAAATGATGAATAGCATGACTATGTGCCTGAATTAATGCACTTGCAATGGTATAGTTAACTTCCACTKTTCCAAGACCCAAATCGTCAGAAACAAGTATCAAATCTTCGTATTGGGCTGGTTGTACAGACTCTAAACAAGTTATAATTCTTTGAAAATACGCAATCCCTTCAGCTGTTTTAAGCTCRGCCAWTTCCATTCGTTTACGTGCAGACAAGTCCACTTTATTAGCTGCTATGCCTTCAAAAATACAATCAAAAATATCTAGTACATGTCGCATATGTACGCCTATACTCGAATGGTAAGGAGCTATGGATGTATCCGTATATATTTCATCACTTATGTTTTCTAATAATTTAATTCCTCGATACAGGTTCTTTACAATCGCTTCAGTCATATGCATTTTTTGAATTCCTTTGGTAAATATATAAAAATTAAGTCAATATTTTCAACAATGAAACYGTCCCTAACAACAGAAATAATCCTGATAAGATATAATTGATGTTTCGAGCGATAAACTGTGCCTTTTTAATAATAATTTTCGCGAACTGTACGTACACCATAAATAAAGCGAAAGCTCCAATACTCGCTCCAGAAACAAAAAACAGTATAAAAGGGAGTTTCATAATTAAATACCCTTTACTTTCAAAATAAGTACTCAGCCCTAAATAAAAAGGGATGGCCATCATATTGATCAGTGACATGAATCCTCCTATAAAAAACTGATTTCCTCTTTTCTTCTTCCCTGTAAATTCATTTTTTTTTCTTGCCTGAAACAAAAACACCAAAAACAACACAAAGAAAACCACAATTGCAGCCACAGAAAGCTTCGATAAAATAGCTGGGTGCTCTACAAAATAATTGGCGAATATTAAGGCAATTAACGCTTGAGGAAACACAATGCTTGCGGCACCTACAGAAAACTTAACGGCTTCCCTTCTACTCACTTCTATAGCCGTTCGTACAGCCGTCATATTTAACATTCCTGGAGCTATCAAACCAAAAAACGCCATTAAAAAACCATAGATGATGTGTTGTATGTACTCCATTTTTTTTGTAAAGATATTTATTATTAAGTCGTTTTTTTCCTTGTGTAACCTACATTACCCAAACTTCTAATATTTAATGTACTTTTGATAATAATTGATTTAATAATACCAACTTCTTAGTGTAGTTGCAAAGTAAAAGCCACTGAATACTGACCTATTGAGTGGTTTTTTTTATGTAAAACTAATTATGCAACAAGCTTTTTGTAAAATGATTTCAAATAGCCATTCAAATCTTTAGAAATCACAAATACATAAACAAGAATCAAGTATAAGATGGTAACTATGGCACTCTTACAAATTATATTTACAATTGGATGAAAACTAAATTCCCAAAAAACAAATCCTGTATAAAATAGTATTAGTAGCACAAATAATTGAATTGATTTTTTACTGAACGGTGAAAAACCAAAGGTTTGCTTTACATAACCTAATTTTATAGTATTAAAAACAAATACTACTATAAATGTAGACAAAGCGGCGCCATTCATTCCCATCTCAGGAATAAGATAACTATTTAAAAAATAAACGCTCAACGCCATTAAAACCCCATAAGGCAATAAAACTCTATAATATTTAGAATTAGAAATAATTGCGCCATTATTACCTAATATCATGTGGTATAATTTGGAAAGTGAAATCATTAAAACAATAGGAATTCCCAATGTATAATTATCCGTATCTAAAGTCGATTCCATAAAAACATACAACTGCCTAATATTTACATTGATTAAAACAAAAAGCAAACCTGAGATCAACATTAAATTTATAGAAGTCTGTTTGTACAACTCCGCAATTTTAGTCCATTTTTTTTCATTTATAGCCAAAGCCGTCAATGGATTTACAATTTGAGCCATGGCTCTTCCAGGCATTTCCACCACCGAACCAATATAAATAGCCACAGAATAATAGGCTGTTATAGCTATAGCTTCGTGCTGTGGTAACATAAACTTATCTATATCCAATAAAATAGTTCCCGCAGAACCTGCTAAAATTATGTAAAATGAATAACGAAAAACTTCCATTAAATTTGAAGGCACAGCCCATCTAAAAACAGGTTTTCGTAGATAAAATGCATAGGACATCATTAATAGAAGACGCAGAAAATAACCAAGTGTAAGCAAATAAATAAATGAAGATTTTGAAAACAATTCCAAACTAAATCCAATCAAGAGTATAAAAACCACCAATCTTGGATACACCTCCTTTAATAAATTACCAAATACAGATTGCAATTGTACTTTTGACCAAGCATAAAACACTTCGAAATAAGCTGTTGCCACCGCGATCAAATAAATGACATACGTATATTCTTTAACAATTGGATTTTTTATAGACAACCAATCAGACAGAGTTTCATAAAACAAATTTCCAATAAAACCAAAAGGAACTGCCACAAATAGTGGCAAAATAAGCATGGTTATTAAAAATTTATCCTGCGCTACCCGATCCGAATATGACGTATAAAATTTGATGAGGGTGTATTGGACTCCAAAGGCTACTAAAGGCATTAACAAATTTGAACTCGACAATAAAAAAGTAACCAATCCATAGTAATCCTCTTGTAAAAAATGAGGGTAAAACCATAAAGTATTCACAGCTCCAATAGAAAAAGCTAACAGAATAACTACGGTGTTTGTAAAAGATTGTTTAATAATAATGCCCATTCAAATACGTTTAAGTCGCTATTAGTTCTTCTATTGATTTTACGATATTATACCCAATATTTTCCCCAAACAGGTCCATAGAAAAATCACTGTTTTTACTTTTATAATATCCATATGCTTCCTCTAATTTCCTTGCATCGCTACCCACTACTTTAGCAAAATCATGTGTTACCAATTCCACCCATTCTGTTTCCGTGCGTGCAATTACACAGTGTTTTTGATGAAAAAAGGCTTCTTTTTGCAAGCCTCCACTATCCGTCACCACAATAGAACAATGCTTTAGTAATTCCATCATATCAAAATACCCTACTGGATCTATAAATAAAATGTCATAGGTGAATCCATGCTTTTCTAAAATCGCTCTCGTTCTAGGGTGCAAAGGCATCACCACTTTTTCTTTTTTAGAAATGGCCTCTAACCCTTCAAATATTGACTTCAAACAGGCTAAATTATCTGTATTCTCTTGACGGTGGATAGTGGCCAAAACAAATGGCGTGTCCAACATGTCTATCGCTTTCAATACCGTGGATTTCTCAGCAGAAAACTGACTGTAAAAATGGACAGCATCCTTCATAATATCACCACTCTTAAGTACACTATTCTCTAAATRATCAAAGCCTTCTTTCTGTAGGTTAGTCATTGCYTGATCYGTTGGGCAGAGTAATAAATCTGAAATTCTATCTGTGAGAATTCTGTTGATTTCTTCTGGCATTTGCATATTAAAAGACCGTAATCCTGCCTCAATATGCACCAATTTAATTCCTAGTTTTTTTGCTGCCAAAGCTCCTGCCAAAGTAGAATTAGTATCTCCAAAAACAACCACAGCATCTGGCTTTTCAATCAGTAAAACTTTCTCTATCTCTTCCAACATTTGCCCCGTCATGGCACCATGTGACAAACTATTTATATTTAAGTGATATGCCGGTGTTGGAATACCCATTTCTTCGAAAAAAACAGCACTCATATTAGCGTCATAATGTTGACCCGTGTGTACAATTACTTCTTCTATCGCATCGTTTTTAGCAATTTCTCTGCTCAATACCGCTCCTTTGATAAACTGAGGGCGGGCACCTAATATGGTAACAATTTTTTTCAAGTGGGTATTATTTTTTAATGTCTTGTACCAAAGTACAAATTAATTCTGACAATGTTTTTGTCAAAGATCTTCTATGAAATTGTTCAACGTTGCTTGTTGTACAATTCAAATTCTCTTTTTTATAATTCTTATAAAAATTCAATAGGGTTGCTTTCAACTTCGTTTTATCATTAAAATCGATGCTGACTCCCGCATTACATTGGGTTAAAATAGCAGCTAAATCACCATCCGTTGGTGCAAGGGCTATTATAGGTCGGTTGGCATTCAAATATTCAAAAACCTTGCCTGTTAATATGCCTTTTGCACTGGGGACATTATTCACAGAAAGTAATAATACTTGCGATTTTTGCTGGTATTCCAATACTTGATTATGCGGAACATAGTCAATCATTTCTACCTGATCTCCCAATCCAAAATCTTGGATAGAACGTAGTACCTCTGGAGCCACTTTACCAATAAGCTTGAGTTTTAAGTTGTTTTTGAAGGCCTTATTTTCATCACACAACTCGGCTATTACTTCCCATAATATCACATGATTTCGGTCGTTATTCATCAAACCGATGTGTGTCAGGCTAAATTCTTTATCCAGAMTAATGGCTTTCTTTGGTTCAGAACTTGTATCAAAACCATTGTAAATTACATGTGTGTTGGGATTCAATTTCAAATAGGCTTCCTGCATTGTTTTTCCAACTACTAACACCGCATTTGCATTTTGTACCACTTCCTTTTCTAATTGAAAATGCCGCCTTTTTGATGCTTCTGTCAAAGGCAATTGATGGAAATAATCAATGTCCGTCCATGGGTCTCTAAAATCAGCTATCCAAGGAATTTGAACGGTATCCTTCAACGCTTTTGCAATTAAATGGACACTGTGAGGTGGTCCTGTAGAAATGATAAGATCTACCTTGTTTTTATTTAAATACTGCGTCAATTTTTTAACTGAAGGCTTGATCCAAAACTTCCTTGCATCCGGAATAAAATAATTAGCACGCACATATTGCATCACCAACCCAAAAAAAGAAGGGTTCGGATTTAAAAATCCTGCACTTACATCTTTGTTTTTTTTTCCTAAAAATGAAAACAACTGATTCGGCTCCCAAATTGCTTGAGTCAACACCTCTATACCCTCAGGTACTTCCTGGACAAGGGCATCATCTTTTAAAGCATATGTTGGCTGATCTACCGTGAACACCACAGGTTCTATGTCAAAATCRCGTAAATATTTAACGAATTTCAACCAACGCTGAACTCCAGATCCGCCCGCAGGGGGCCAATAATATGTTATGATGAGTACTTTAGTCACTATAAAATGGTATCGTATAATTCTATTAAATTTTGAGATGCTTTTTCCCAACAAAACTCGTTCACAATAAACGCTTTTCCATTGGCTCCCATCCTTGCACGCTGCTCTTCATCATTGAAAAGAATGCTTACCTTGGCTACAAAATCATCAACATTTCGTTCTTCGTGAACCAAGCCTGTTTGAGTTCGTTCGATCAATGTCTTTTGAGCAGTGGCATTACTTACAAGCAATGGTTTCTCAAAACTCATATATTGAAACAACTTGTTGGCATAAGCCACATCATGYTGAATATTCCTATGTAAAGGAGACAAACAAACGGTGCTTGCCTTTATATAGGAAGGAAATAAAGAGACATTTTTCCAGCCTTCAAAGTCTATAGCATCCAAACAATTGAGTGATTTTGCTTGTTCTCTCAAAACTTTGTCGCTAGAATTCTTTCCTACAATCACCAGCTTTATATCTGGAAATTGTTCCTTTAAAATAGGCATGGCCTCAATTGCTGTCTGCAAACCCCTTCGCAATCCTGTATCTCCAAGATATAACAACACATTATTATTTTTATACCTATCAACAATTTCTTGATCAATCACAGCGTCTTCATAAAACGAAGATAACACCGTGTTGGGTACTAGTTTTATTTTATCAGATGAAATATTTGTACGGCTTACAACCTCACTTATAAATTCGTTKGARACTGTAATAACCTTACTCGCTTTTTTTATAAATTCCTCTTCTTTTTTCTTCCATTTTTTGGATGAAATCAAATACTTACCAGGAAACTTTTGAGTATGTGGGTAATACTTTAATATTTCTGGCATATTATCATGTAAATCCAGTACTGTGGGTAATTTCAACTTTTTATTGGCCCAAAAAACCGCTTCTGCAATCCTAATATCATGAATATGTATGACATCAATAGAGAAATTGTTCAAAAACTGGGTTATCTTTCCTTTCAATAGCACTGAATATACAGGTACTGTATATGCCAATGCAGAAAACTTATAGGTTAATCTATTAGACAAATATCTTTTTACTTSTATCCCTTTTATTTCTTCTTCAAGCAACTCTTGCCCATAGGTGAGACAAAATAAATACACTGTATGACCCTCTTTAATTAAAGAGATTGCTTCATTTTCGACCCTTGGATCGGGTGGAAACGTCTTATCCAATACCATTCCTATATTCATCCTTAGGTTGTTTTTTTTCTGTTTTCAACAAAAAACCAAGTTGCGGATATGAGCAACATCAATACAAAACTTATCAAGCTAATTGTTCCCCCAGTGGAAATTACTGTAGGTTCAAATTTAAACACAACATCATGTTTACCCGCAGGGATTTCCATTCCTCTAAGCACATAGTTGACTCTAAAATGATTCGTTAATTCTCCATCCAAATACGCATTCCACCCTGGTTGATAATACATTTCAGAAAACACTGCCATCTGAGGTGTTTTTGCACTTGTTTTGTACTGTAATTCGTTGGCTTTATACTGTGTCAGTTTTATGATTGCCGTAGTATCAATAGCGATTGTTGAAGCCGAAGGTTTGAAATGATTCTTATTAATTACTACATCCGTTTTAGAATTAAACACCTCTCTTTTTAAACCTGTGATTTCATCATTTGCACTGTCWACWAGCTTAATATTGGATACAAACCAAGCATTGCCATTCGCCTCAAAATTCTKTTGTGCATTTAAACGATCATCCCCTCCAATAAATAAAAAGTATTTAACATTTAACATGTTTAACACTTCCATATTATTTTTGCCAATATGGTGGTAATACAACTCTTGATAACGACCAGGCTTGGCAGCATGATAACCACCGATAGATTTATGAAAGTAAGAAGTTGCCCCATCATTCATAGGATTTCCAGCTAAATTGGCAACGCGATAATAACTCGTATCTTTTAATATTTCTTTATCAATATCACTYGCAACATATGGCTTGTCTACTTTTCGTGCAGACACAAAATTAGTCGCATTCACATAATTATAAGAAACCGTAGACAAATCAAACAACAACAAAACTCCTATAATTGCGATGGCAATATCTCGTTTCATCTTTTCTTTTAAAAACATCCAAAGCACTCCTGCTGTAGTCACTACCAATAGTAAAGTTCTTAAACTATCTGTAAAAAACATGTCCTTTCGGTCTGTTTGAATGGCATCGGCTAACCCTGATAACATGTTATCATATTGTCCATCATTTGCTCCAACAAAATCAAAAATAGAAGAACCTAACAAAGTAAACACAGCTGCTAATCCTCCTGTTATCATTACCGAATACCCCAGAAATTTGAGTTTTATCTCTTTGGAGATTCTATCTGAAAACAGTTCTTTTAAAGCGAGCATTCCTAATAATGGGATGGCTATCTCGACCAATACTTGCATGGAAGATACCGCCCTAAATTTCGAATACAGTGGAATATAATCAATAAAAAAATCGGTTAAAAAAGCGAGGTTCTTTCCCCAACTCAAAGCTATAAAGAAAATTACKGTAGCTAACAACCATTTTTTCATGGTTCCATGTACTAGAAATAATCCTAAAATAAAAAGAAATATAAAAATAGCACCAATATAGGCGGGTGCCGAAACACCAGGTTGAGTTCCCCAATAAGTTGGAGCTTTTAAAGACCAATCCAAGGCTTGTTTAGGAGCTACTTTTCCTTTTAAAAAATTATATATATGAGATTCAGTCCCTACATTTTCTACACTTGCTCCCCCCATAAAACGAGGAATAAATAGATTGAAGGTTYCTAATTTCCCATAACTATATGCTGTGATATATTCTTTTGAGAGTCCATTGGTTTGTTTTTTAGGGCTCCCATCTTCCGTTATCGTCAAATCACTTTTTCCTCTCGTACTATGTGCTGCATATTCCTTGGTTGCCATCAAGCTAGATGCATTGGTACCAATAGCTAGGGTTACCGCAATTATTAAAATTCCTAACTGTTTTAAAAGTACAGAAAAYTCGTTGTTTTTTAGAGCCTCTATCAGTTTAAAAACTCCCAAAATAAGCACTGAGAACATTAAATAATACGTCATTTGTGGGTGGCTCGCATTTATTTCCAATGCCATGGCCAAAGAAGTCAGTATAAACCCCCATAAATAGCGTTTCTGAAACACTAGTAATATTCCTGCCAAGACCATAGGAATATACCCTATAGCATGTGCTTTTGCATTATGACCAACCCCTAAAATAATGATAAAATAGGTRGAAAAACCAAAAGCCAATGAACCTATTAATGCCAATTTCCAATCGCATTTAAGGGTCAATAACAAAATAAAAAAGCCTAGAAAATACAAAAATAAATAATCAGCAGGACGTGGTAAAAACCGAAATAAACCATCAATTTTTTTTATAAAATCATTGGGGTAATACGTACTCACTTGGTAGGAAGGCATCCCTCCAAAAGCAGCATTGGTCCAATAKGGTTCTGAACCATATTCAGCTCTATAATCAACAATTTCTTTCGACATTCCTATAAACTGACGAATATCGCTTTGTTCTATTTTCTTTCCTTCCAGTACAGGATGAAAATAAATGATGGAAACTAGTACAAAAACAATAATGGAAACGAAATAAGGAACTATTTTTTTAAAAGTCATATTATTCATCATCTAGTTCTTCAAAATCAATATACTCACCAACATCTTTACTGTTCTTTTTAGGACTTGGTTTCTTATCAATCACCGTCTCTCCTTCTTTCATCTTTGGATCTGAATAAGTAGATTGCCCTTGTTGTTCTCTCATCTTTTTTTCCATAGTAGACACCGCCTTTCTAAATATTAAAGGCATGATGAATTTCCCTATAAATTTGAATATATAGTAAAACACAAATAAGTATAAGATGGTTTTTAAAACTCCTATCATTTATGATATTTTTAATTTAGACCAAAAATAACAATTTGTAAGCAACTAAAAACGTTAAAAAAAGATAAAATCTTATATTTGACTAAAATTACAGCTAATATTATGAAAAAAACAATCCTTTTCTTTTTATTCCTTTGTRCAAGTTACTGGATGCAAGCTCAATATACTGAAATAATTAATTCCAAAAGGCCTGGATTTTCAGAAAGTCCATATAGCGTAGGAACTGATGTATACCAAGTAGAAGCAGGAWTTTTTTAYAGAGAAAATGATAAACGGGCAACTTTTAACACACCACGCTCTATAGGTTCTAGGCTTTTTTTACGTACAGGGCAGTTCTTGGAACGTTTGGAAATAAATTTAGATCTTGCCTACCAACAAGACAATCGCGAATTTCACAATATTTTTACTTCTACATATAAAACAAGTGGTCTAAGCAGATTCACTATAGGTGCTAAATATTTGATTTACAAGCAAAAATACACCGATAAATCGAAAGAGATAAGAAGTTGGAAACGAAAATTCTCCTTTGATTGGAAGCGCATGATTCCATCCGTTGGGATTTATGCAGGCCTAAATACAAATGTATTAGGAAAAGGGTTCAAAGAAACGGGTATGACACCAAAAGTAGCTGTTTTATTACAAAATGATTTTACACACAGATTGGTATTGATCACCAATATTATCGGAGATAAAATTACAGGAAAAGCTCCAGAATTTGGTTATATAACTACCGTTACCTATGCAGCCTCAACACGATTTTCTATGTTTGCAGAAAGTCAAGGTGTATTTATAAAAGATAGAAATAACGAGTTTCAAGTAGGTGCTGGATTCGCATATTTAGCCTCACCTGACCTCCAGTTTGACATTTCAATCCGAACAAATCTCTCGAAGAATTTTGTGGATACATATGGTGCCTTAGGCTGTAGTTGGAGATTAGATTTACACAAAGATTCGTTTAAAAACATTAAGCAAGCAAAAAGACCCAAACGCATTAAAAGTAAGCGAGGTTTCTTTTCTAGACTTTTTAAAAAGAACTAAACAAGAATGATTCAGATACAAGAACTTTATACCCAAAAGGAATTAAAAACATTTGTTACTTTTCCTTTTAGCCTTTATAAAAACAATAAATATTGGGTACCACCAATTATAAAAGACGAAGTTGCAAGTTTTGACCCAACTGAAAATCCAGTGTTTCAACATGCTGAGGCTCGTTATTTTATTGCCCATAAAAACGGAAAAGTTGTTGGAAGAGTAGCCGCCATTATCAATTGGGTAGAAATCAATGAGCAAAAAATAAAAAAAATGCGCTTTGGATGGCTCGATATGATTGATGATATTGAAGTTACCAAAGCGYTGTTAAATGAAGTRAAAAATATTGGCCAAACTCATCATTTGGAATTTATGGAAGGTCCTGTCGGTTTTTCWAATTTAGACAAAGTAGGTGTTCTTACAGAGGGATTTGACCATTTAGGAACYATGATCACTTGGTACAATCATCCCTATTACAAAGATCACTTAGAACAATTAGGTTTTTCTAAAGGCAAAGTTTTTCTAGAGAACAAAATGGATTTCTCAAACATACTTCCTAAGTATTTTGAGCGTATCTCCTCTTTAGTAGAAAAACGATATGGACTGCAATCACTAAATTTCAAAAAAACAAAAGACGTGATGCCTTATGTAAATGAAATGTTTGATTTGTTTAATGAATCTTATGCATCCTTGGCGTCCTTTGTTCCAATTTCAGACATTCAAAAGGAATATTTCAAGAAAAAATACATTGGRTTTATAAATCCAGAATACATTCAATTTGTAATGGATAAGAACGGTAAAATGGTTGCTTTTGGAATTACCATGCCTTCGTTTTCTATCGCTTTACAAAAAGCAAATGGAAAATTATTTCCTTTTGGAATTTTTCATTTATTGAGAGCMAAAAAGAAGAGTAAAGAAATCATTTTTTACTTGATTGGTATCCATCCAGAATACCAAAATAAAGGAGTAACATCTATCTTATTTCGAGAATATTACCACGCATTTAAAAAAAATGGCATCGAAACCTGTATCCGAACACCAGAACTAGAAGAAAATACTGCCATTCACAAATTGTGGAAAAACTTTAAGCCAGTTACTCATAAAAAAAGGTGTACTTACCTAAAAAATATATAATGCAATTATTCTTTAACAAATCCATTCAAGAAACCGACCTAGATTTCACCTTTGACAAGCAAGAAAGCAGGCATATAGTTCGTGTGTTACGCAAAACCGAGGGAGATGTATTAAACATCACCAATGGGAGGGGTACGCTGTTTATATGTGAAATTATTTTGGCCAGTGACAAAAAATGTTTGGTRCAAATAAAGGAGATTCAACAGCAACAAAAAGAATGGAATTATTCCATCCACATTGCCATAGCCCCCACAAAATTAAACGACAGATTTGAGTGGTTTCTAGAAAAAGCAACAGAAATTGGTGTAGATGAAATTACTCCTATCATATGTGATCATTCAGAAAGAAAAGTGATCAAACTGGATCGTATGGAAAAAATAATACATACTGCCGCTAAACAGTCTTTAAAATATTATTTTCCAAAATTAAACCCAGCAATAAAACTAAGTGAGTTTATCAACACAAAACAATCTGGAACTTTACTAATTGCACATTGTGAAGAAACCCACAAAACAACTTTAAAGTCGGTCCTTAAAAAGTCAGAAAATTACACCGTATTAATTGGCCCTGAAGGTGACTTTTCAACAAAAGAAATTGCACTAGCCTTGCAACATAAATATATTCCTGTATCTTTGGGTACAAGCCGATTACGAACGGAAACTGCCGGAATTGTAGCAGTACACAGTGTCGCGTTTACCAATGAATAATGAAGAAACACTCATTTACCCCCTATATAAACCTCGCTTTTTTATGCGTTTTTTTTCTTTTGACCCAACATAGATCAATGGGTCAAGAAGTAGGTATTTTAAAATATGGTGGCGGTGGAGATTGGTATGCAAATCCCACAGCAGTGCCTAATTTAATTCAGTATTCGAATACAAATATTGGAACTACTATTGCTATTAAACCCGTAGTTGTATCTACAAACAGTAARGATATTTTAAACTATCCGATTGTTTTTATGACAGGGCATGGAAATGTYCATTTTTCTGAGAAKGACATAAAAAACCTACGGAACTATTTAATGGCAGGAGGTTTTTTACATATTTCGGACAATTATGGRTTAGAYACTTATATTAGACGTGAATTAAAAAAATTATTCCCGAAATTAACTTTAAAAGAAATTCCACAAAATCACGCCATTTACCATCAAACTTATTCATTTAAAAACGGACTCCCCAAAATTCATGAACACGATTTAAAACCGGCACAAGGTTTCGGCTTGTTTTTAGCTGATAAAATGATCGTATTTTATGATTATGAAACCGATTTAAGTGATGGATGGGAAGATGCCGCAGTACACGGAAACAGTCAGGCTATAAGGGAGAGAGCATTGCAAATGGGAACTAATATTATAGAATATGCATTTAGGCATTAGCATGATAGAACCATTAGACAGTTTACAGGTAAACTTTGATGCAGGTAGTCTATGGATACTCAATATCCTCATTGCTATAGTGATGTTTGGGGTAGCCTTAGAAATTAAAACAGCAGACTTTAAACGATTGTTTGAAAACCCAAAAATTCTTTTTACAGGAGTTATTTCTCAGTTTATATTACTTCCAGCTATTACTTTTCTATTTGTAAAAATAACTACTCCTAGTCCAAGTATTGCTTTAGGGCTACTATTAGTTGCAGCGTGTCCTGGAGGGAATATTTCTAATTTCATGAGTCATTTAGCAAAAGGAAATTCGGCTTTATCGGTAAGTTTAACCGCATTTTCAACCTTCCTATGTTTGTTTATGACCCCGTTTAATTTACAATTCTGGGGAAACTTATACCCTCCAACTGCCGAGATTTTAAAAAGTGTAGAACTCAATTGGTATACAATGCTTAAAATAGTAATGCTAATTGTAGGCATCCCTTTAATAATAGGTATGTCTATGAATCACTACTTCCACAGGCTATCAAAAAAAATAGCAAAAATTTTAAAACCAACATCTTTTCTAATATTTCTTGGGTTTATAGGAGTGATTTTCTATAATAATTTTGAAATATTTACACGCAATGTTCACGCTGTACTATTTCTTGTAATTGGACATAATATGATTGCTTTATTGTTAGGATATTACTTTTCTAAGGCGATGGGGCTCTCCAAGAAAAATCAAAAAACCATTGCTATTGAAACAGGGATTCAAAATGCAGGATTGGGATTACTCCTTATATTTTCTTTTTTTGAAGGCCTAGGAGGCATGGCATTATTAGCTGCATTCTGGGGACTCTGGGACATAGTTTCTGGTTTAACAATTGCCGCATACTGGGGCAGAAAAACTATAAAATCACCTGAATGTATCAACTCGTAAAAACATATTTGCRTGCAGGCTTGATCTGTTATTTTCAAAAAATAAAAGTGGTAGGACARGAAAAYATTCCGATAGAYGGAGCTGTTATGTTTATTTCAAATCATCCCAATGCACTTCTAGACCCWCTAATTATMGGTATTACAAATAAACGAACTAGTAATTTTTTAACAAGAGCGGGAGTATTTAAAAATAAATACATCATTCGTTTTTTTTCAATGATGAAAATGTTACCTGTTTTTCGTATTCGTGATGGATGGTCCAATCTCTCTAAAAACAAAGCTATTTTTGAAAGTTGCTATGAGTTATTTCAACAAAAGGAAGCCATTGTTATTTTTGCTGAAGGGAGTCATGATATAAAAAAAAGAATTCGTCCTCTAAGCAAAGGGTTCACACGGATACTTTTTGGAAGTTTGGCTAAATACCCTACACTTCCTTTAACTATTATTCCTGTAGGTATAAATTACACCAATTCTCAAAATTTCCCAACGCAAGTCTCCATTCACTACGGCAGCCCTTTGGAAGTAGCTAACTTCTACTCAAAAACGGACATCAAAAAATCTGTTGATACCATCAAACAGGAAGTTGGTATGTCCTTAAAAAAATTGACAGTGCACATTGATGATTTGGAAAATTATGAACTCATCAAAAATAATTTAGATGCGCTTCGAGTCAACTATTTGAATCCTACTGAAACGAATAGAAAAATAAAACAGCTATTAGAACAGCCGCTTATTAAAAAGAATATTCCTCAAACAAGAAACTGGTTAACCCCCTTGTATTGGATCATCATATTAAACAGTTTGATCCCTTGGTTACTTTGGAAAAAAGCGACTAAAAACATACAAGAAATTGAATTCAAATCAACATTCAGGTTTGCTTTTTGCATCACCCTATTTCCATTTTTTTACCTACTTCAAAGTTTACTAGTAATGGCTATTCTTGAGACACCTTGGCATTGGTATTATCTCTTTTTTTGCTTTCTAAGTGGTCTTTTTTATGTAAAAACTGCTCCTCATCGTCTTTGATAGCATCTTGAATAATTTGCTGAACTTTWGTTCGAATCCCTTCCTCTACCAATCCGTAATTACTCATTTTTGGGTATACCCTGTTCGACAAAAACACATACACTGTCTCAGTTTCAGGATCCGCCCATGCAAAAGTTCCTGTAAATCCACTATGTCCAAAACTTTTATCAGATACACATCCACAAGTTGMWGAAACATCYGGATTCATTTGTGGTTTATCAAAACCTAAACCTCTCCTAATACTATCTTTTGCATAATGACGTTTGGTGAATTTCTCCATAGTACTCGTTTTAAAATAACGCTTACCACCATAAAACCCTTTTTGAAGATACATTTGCATCATCTTAGCAATATCGTTTGCATTTCCAAACAAACCAGCATTTCCACTGACCCCGTTTAACATTGCTGCCCCCATATCATGCACATACCCTTGTAACAATTGATGTCTATAATAATCGTCCTCTTCAGTTGGTACAATGTTAGATTTAGATATCTTATCAAGAGGATTATACATCAAAGAATTTGCTCCTAAAGGCTTGTAAAATAAACGGTCATTTAAAACATCCATTTTCTCCATATAGGTATCTTCTACATATTTCTTAAACAAATAAAAAGGCAAGCCACTATATTTATAACCACTTTTCTYWCGCTGTGGTACTTCWACAATTCGCTGATAAATTGTATCAATATAGTCACCCCTTAAATATAAATTACGGGCTATTTTGATTGGRAATTCCTTTGATTGTTTATCTCTATAATATTTTAACGATGGCAATTTAGTAACACTATCAATGGTTTTTAGATAAAAAGGAATCCACGCCTTTAACTTCCCATTATGAGACAATGCTTCCCTTATTGTAATAGTATCTTTATTTGAGCCTTTTAAAATAGGCATAATCTCTCCCAAGGTATTATCTAGAGAAAAATTCCCTAACTCTTCACTTCGCATTATCATGGGTAAACCACCYAATATTTTTGTTAAAGAAGCCAAATCATACACRTCAGTTTTCTTTACTYTTCGCAATTTTTTATCKGTATGATACCCATAGGCTTTATGAAAAATTACCTTTCCTTTTCTAGCRACCAATACTTGCATACCAGGAGCCATTTTTTCAGAAATCACCACTCTTGCTATGGCATCAATTTTATTTAAAGTATCACTAGCCATTCCTACTTCCTCAGGAATAGCATAACCTAAACGATTTAAAGAAGARCTCATAAGTCCATGACCTTCAGAAAATTCGTTTCGTACAGAAATAGGTAATTTCCCTTTAGTCTCAATGGCTCCAAAAAGCATTTGAGCTGAAACCTCTTGAGAAATTTTACTGTTTTGGTAGGACATCAGTATACCTTCAATATTTTCAAAGGTTTTAAAATCGAATAAACTATAAGGACTTGCAAAAACATTCAATATTACGTTGTTTTCTCTAGCAATCTCCTGCAACCAATACAATTCTTTGTGTTTAAACTTAAAATATTTCCATGGGTTTTTATTGGATTTATGATACCCTATAATCACCAAATTGAATGCTTTTAATTGTTCCAAAATCACATCGATGGTCTTCCCTGTAACTACCGATACATTTGCATATTTACGTACTGTTTTTAAATAGTCATCATTCTGAGCATCCCCAAATTTAACGTAGGCTATCTTTTTCTTGTCCAAATGTTGAATTGGGAATACATTACCCGTATTCTTGATTAAGCTTATTGCATTTTCGACCAATTTCTTATGCAATAAATCATCTTCAAGTGTATTTAAATCTTCGTTTAAATGGGTCAATTCAACGAATTTATTTTTGTGCAAGCCCGCCCAATACTTTGCTTTTAATATTTTACGAACAGAAATATCCAAACGCTCCTCTGTCAAMACATTTTCTTCCAAAGCAGTTCGTATCGTTTTCAACGCTATTGCAACATCCTTTGGAAATAACAACACATCATTACCAGCTAAAAACGCTGCCAAGTCAATATCTCCCGGAGCTGCAAAATTTGAGGCTCCTTTCATGTTTAAAGCATCCGTAATAATCAGTCCTTTAAACCCTAAATCTTCTTGTAACACTTTTGTAATGATATTATGAGATAAAGATGAAGGAAGTCTTGGATTGGGCTCTAAACTCGGGACACTTAAATGTGCCGTCATAATACTCATAAGCCCATTTCTAATTAATTCTTTGTACGGGTATAATTCAACAGAATCAATACGTTGCTTTGTAAAASTAATAATAGGAAGCGTTTTATGAGAATCCGAAGCAGTATCACCATGCCCTGGAAAATGTTTTGCATTTGCAAGAATTCCCTGACCTTGCATTCCTTTGGTAAAAGCCAAGGCTTTGGCTGCAACATTCTTTTTATTTTCTCCAAAAGATCTATTGCCTATAATTGGATTATTGGGATTGGTATTTATATCTACAACGGGTGCAAAGTTTATATGTATTCCCAATCTTTTACAATGTTTCCCGAGTTGTTCGCCAAATTGTTCTATCAAAGAGTCATTCCTAATAGCCCCCAAAGTCATATTCCAAGGATACCTATACGTTTGTTTCAAACGCATGTCTAAGCCCCAYTCTCCATCAAAACCAATCAACAACGGAATTTTTGAACTTTTTTGAAACCTATTATTTAATTTGGCCTGTTTTATTGGTGTCCCTTGCATGAAAATTAACCCACCAATTTCATGTTTACTGATCAAACTTTGAATATAATCAGCATGTTTTTTATCCTTATTAGAATAAGCWGCTACCATAAACAATTGTCCTATTTTTTGATCAACTGACATATGACTCATTAAAGTATCTACCCATTTTTGCTGGGCTAAAGTATCTTTAGTAATTAAAGGATCATTTATCTGAGCGTAAGARGAAAGAGGAACAATAGCAATAAATGCTAGAAATAACAGTATTTTAATTTTCATAGTATTTTTTTTAGCAAAACGGAAGATTTCAACAGAATTCACAGGAGTAAAACAACAATAATACCACTTTAAAGGATTCCCCTCAATAAATTCGATCACTCGATTAAAAATAAGGTTACATCCTACAATTATAGTTATTTAAATTCATGGGAAGTAATAGCGAATTATACTTTTGTTGATGAGTTAAAATATCGTTTATGCCAACTTAGTTTGGCAGGAACTTCCCATTGCGCGTCAAATTCGGCTTTGTTAGCTACAATATTATTAAAAACTACTGTATCCTCCAAGATCTCATCTTCTTTAACCAAGCGGTTAAATTCAGCCAAACTAACTACTTTTATAGATTCATTTTGCTTATAAGAAGTTTGCATTCGATCTAACAATTGCACCGAATATTCCTTCTCTAATTCTTTTATGAAAAATACTGATGCATCTATAGAACAACCAGAAGCAGCGGTAGTATTCTCATCTATACCCAACACTATAAACTGGTTATATTTTACCATAGCAGCACCATTTAATGAATCTCCATGTCGCGTCCAACTCTTCAGAAAATTCTTCATTTTCACCTCTATGAGGTTTACTTCTTCATTTGTAAAAGCTCTGTTAGACTGATAAATCCACACTCGAGAACTATCAGGCAATTCATTAAATTCCAACACCATAATTAACTCAATTTATTATTAAAACTACGCAACTTAATTGCGGTCAACACCTTTTTTGTATACAATGGAAAGTCTGATTTCTGAATCCAAGCGTAATATCCTTGATCTTTTGCCAAAACAGCTTCAACTTCTTTCCCTTTGTATTTACCGAACGTAAAAATTTCTTTTCCTTGATTGTTAAACAAAATAAAACCAGCAAAATCAGCACGTTTATTATGAGAAGAAAATTCACTTAAACTTTTAACGTCATTTTCTAAATCTTCATATTTATCTAATTGAGCCAATAAAATCTCGTAAGTTGCATTGGTATCTGCTTCTGCAGAATGTGCACCTTCCAAATCTTTACCACAGTAAAACTGATACCCAGCAGACAGCGTGCGCTGCTCTTTTTTATGAAAAATTACTTGTACATCAATTGCCACACGATTTTTCATATCAAAATCTATCTCTGCACGTAACATTTCTTCAGCGAGCAATGGAATATCAAATCTATTAGAATTAAAACCTGCTAAATCACAATCTTTAATTAATAAACTCACCTCAGAAGCCAATTCTTTGAATGTAGGCTCATTTGCTACTTTCTCATCAGTTATATGATGGATTTCCGATGACTCCTTTGGAATAGGCATTTCTGGATTTACTAACCAAGTTTTACTTTCTTTATTCCCATTTGGAAATACTTTTAAGATAGATATTTCTACTATTCTATCATGTGCTATATTAATTCCAGTCGTTTCTAAGTCAAAAAAAACGATTGGTTTGTGTAATTTTAATTCCATTATTTAGTTTATATCGTAAAGATACTCGATTGTGAGCGAATAATTGATATCCCTCTTTATTTATTCATGTAACAATTCATTTTTATAGTTCTCAATCTCATCTTTATATTTTTGAGGTAATTGAGGATATTCAAAATGATATTTTTTAAGAATCTCTAAAATTATTTGAGCCACAATAAGACGAGACGAAGGTTTATCGTCTGAAGGAACCACATACCAAGGAGCTTTTTCTGATGAAGTATGGTTCAAAATATCTTCATAACATGCTTGATAGTCATCCCAGCGTTTGCGTTCCTTTAAATCTCCAGGTTCAAATTTCCAATTTTTATCCTTTATATCTAATCTTCTTAACAATCGTTTTTTTTGTTCATCTTTGGATAAATGTAAAAATATTTTTATTACGATAGTCCCATTAGCATCAATGTGATTCTCAAAATTCACCATCGATTTCATACGATCAAAATACAAAGAATCATCTACTTTAGACACATCATCCAACCCTGGTATTTTCTCTCCAACAATATATTCAGGTCTTACACGTGTAATTAACACATTTTCATAGTGCGTTCTATTAAAGACAGAAAACTTACCACGTTGTGGTAATTTCACGTAATGTCGCCACATATAATCATGTTTTAACTCCTTTTTACTAGGACTCTTAAAGCTGTGGACATGTATTCCACTAGCATTAAATTCTTTGAACACCTCACGAATCAAACTGTCTTTTCCAGAAGTATCCATGCCTTGCAAACATAATAATACAGAATACTTTCCTTGTGCGTACATCACCTCCTGCAGCTTACTTATTTTTTTACGAATCTTAATTAATTTTTTTGCTGCATTTTTTATTTCTTCTCTTGTATCTAATTCTTTGATATTAACACGGTGCTGTATTTTATACTTCTTCATAAATCTCCCTTTTTTATAAAATGAAAGATACATTAATTAAACAATTGTAGATCGATATACGGATTTTTTGTTTCGTATAGACGTAAGATCTTACGTCTCTACCAAACGAAAAAATCCCCAACTACGTAAGTAATTGAGGATTTAAAATAAAGGCGATGACATACTCTCCCACCCAGGGGCAGTACCATCTGCGCTAATAGGCT
>NVSY01000004.1:0-91256 GCA_002401385.1 Flavobacteriaceae bacterium
TATGCCACAAGTGCGAACACGGCAACTGCAGGAATAGATTATACCACAAAAAGCGGAACACTTACCTTCCCTGCAAATTCAGTAAATGGAGCCACACAAAAATTCACAGTAGCGATCGCAGATGATAGTTTTGTAGAAACATTGGAAGAGTACATTATAACCTTGAGTGGCATTACTGGTTTGACAACCATTTCGGACGGAACAGCCAAAGGAGAGATTACAGACAATGATGCAGCAAGTATAGCCATAGCAGATGTAACGGTAGCTGAATCGGCAGGAATTGCAACGTTTACAGTAACCTTAACAGGAAATGTGGAAGATAGCTTTAGCGTGAATTATGCCACAAGTGCGAACACGGCAACGGCGGGAATAGATTATACCACAAAAAGCGGAACACTTACCTTCCCTGCAAATTCAGTAAATGGAGACACACAAAAA
Source organism: Flavobacteriaceae bacterium (assembly GCA_002401385.1). Taxonomy (GTDB): domain Bacteria; phylum Bacteroidota; class Bacteroidia; order Flavobacteriales; family Flavobacteriaceae. Next base: position 439 of record NVSY01000004.1, read on the forward strand.
TTCACAGTAGCGATCGCAGATGATAGTTTTGTAGAAACATTGGAAGCATTTGATATCACCTTGAGTGCTATTACAGGATTAACAACCATTTCAGACGGAACAGCCAAAGGAGAGATTACAGATAATGATGCAGCAAGTATAGCCATAGCTGATGTAACGGTAGCTGAATCGGCAGGAATTGCAACTTTCACAGTAATCTTAACAGGAAATGTGGAAGATAGCTTTAGTGTGAATTATGCCACAAGTGCGAACACGGCAACGGCAGGARTAGATTATACCACAAAAAGTGGAATACTTACCTTCCCCGCAAGTTCAGTAAATGGAGCCACACAAACATTCACAGTAGCGATCACAGAAGACAGTTATGTAGAAGCATTGGAAGGGTACAMTATAACCTTGAGTAGTATTACTGGCTTGACAACTATTTTGGACGGAACAGCCAAAGGAGAGATTACAGACAATGATGCAGCAAGTATAGCCATAGCAGATGTAACGGTAGCTGAATCGGCAGGGACTGCAACGTTTACAGTAACGTTAACAGGAGATATTCAAGATAGCTTTACGGTAAATTATGCCACAAGTGATGTTACGGCATTAACAGGGTTAGATTACGGAAATTTAGTTAATTCTCTCAGCTTTATCAGTGGTTCTTTAAATGGATCAACTAAAACTTTTACAGTAGACATTACAAATGATAATATTTTAGAATTAACGGAAACATTTCAYGTRTTTTTAAGTGGAATAACAGGAGGATTGGTTACAATTTCAGATGATACAGCTGTTGGAAAGATCAATGATAATGATGTATCCGTTGTAAGTATTGCAGYAACAAATCARGCRAGTGARCCAAWCAGCAATGGRTTGTTTACATTAACAMTRASCAATGMAGTATCTGAATCGACAATCGTTACATATACTGTGACAGGAACGGCAACTTCWACAGCTGATTATACAGYCTTGACAGGAACAGTTACCATTCCAGCAGGTGATACTTCAGCAACCATTGATGTTACTGTGGTAGACGAYGACATTGTTGAGACTGGCGGGGAAACAGTGATTGTTACCTTGACAGCAACTAATAACGCAGTTACTTTAGGTGCAGATGAGGCTACAATAACGATTTCAGACAATGATGTTTCTGTTGTAAGTATTGCAACAACAAATCAGGCAAGTGAGCCAAGTAGCAATGGATTGTTTACATTAACAATGACCAATGCAGTATCTGAATTGACAACCGTTACCTATACAGTGACAGGAACCGCTACGGAAACAGCAGATTATACAGTCTTGACAGGAACAGTTACCATTCCAGCAGGTGATATTTCAGCAACCATTGATGTTACTGTGGTAGACGATACCATTGTAGAGACCGGTGGAGAAACAGTGATTGTTACCTTGACAGCAACTAATAACGCGGTTACTTTGGGTACAGATGAGGCTACAATAACGATTTCAGACAATGATGTTTCTGTTGTAAGTATTGCAGCGACCAATCAGGCAAGTGAGCCAAGCAGCAATGGATTGTTTACATTAACATTGACCAATGCAATATCTGAATTAACAACCATCACCTATACAGTGTCAGGAGCCGCTACGGAAACAGCAGATTATACAGCCTTGACAAGAACAGTTACCATTCCAGCAGGTGATGTTTCAGCAACCATTGATGTTACCGTGATAGACGATGATATTGTTGAGACTGGCGGAGAAACAGTGACTGTTACCTTGACAGCAACTAATAACGCAGTTACATTAGGTACAGATGAGGCTACAATAACGATTTCAGATAATGATGTTTCTGTTGTAAGTATTGCAACAACAAATCAGGCAAGTGAGCCAATCAGCAATGGATTGTTAACATTAACAATGACCAATGCAGTATCTGAATTAACAACCATTACTTATACAGTTTCTGGAACCGCTACGGCAACAGCAGATTATTTAGCCTTGACAGGAACAGTTATGATTCCAGCAGGTGATACTTCAACAACTATAGATGTTACAGTGGTAGATGATACCATTGTAGAAATAGGAGGAGAAACAGTGATTGTTACCTTGACAGCAACCGATACGGCAGTTACTATAGGTACGGATGAGGCAACAGTTATAATTACAGATGATGATGTTGCAAGTATATCAATTGGTGATGTTATCACAAATGAATCTACGGGACAGGCAACCTTTACGGTTACCTTAACAGGCGATGTTCAGGACAGCTTTACAGTTGATTATGCAAGTAGTGCAAATACTGCACTAGCATCGGTTGATTATACAACGGCCTCAGGAACAATTACTTTTCCTGCAAATTCTTCGGATGGCGCAACACAAACCATTACAGTAGTTATCATAGACGATGGTGTTGTAGAACAGAGTGAAACTTATACGATGACCCTGAATAGTGTTACAGGGGGAACTACAATTTTAGATGGAACAGCCATTGGTACGATTACCGATGATGATGTAGTTACAGTGAGTATAGGTAATATTTCGGCTTCTGAAGGTGATATTGGTACAGCTGTTTTTAATTTTAYTGTAACTCTTTCAAATAGTTCTAGTGAAATAACAACAGTCGATTRTTTAWCAGTGGATGGAACTGCAACATTATTAGATGGAGATTACCWTGCCCTTTTTATGGAAACATTGAYCTTCTTGCCWGGWGAAACTARTAAAACGRTATCSGTRAATRTWRWRGGAGATMRSTTAGTWGAAYTKGAWGAAGTATTTACGGTTGAATTGAGTAATTTAAATGCGAATGGGAATGATGTTGCWTTWGGAAATAMTATAGGRMTAGGGACAATTATAAATGATGATYATKCTCCTGTTTTRTCCGATGTGCTAATGGAAGGAWTAGAAGATAAYGATCTRTTATTTGWAAWRGGTGATTTYATGTCTTCTTTTRCTGAYGACGATGGAGATTCATTGRATAATATWGAGRTACTTAGTTTACCTATAAATGGAGTYTTRTAYCTRAAMAATGWAGAAGTAATTATTGGAGATGTGATACTTTTAGCAGCTATAAATAACTTAGTWTTCACTCCTAGYACAAACTGGTTTGGGGTAACAAGTTTCGATTTTATTGCTTCGGATGGTCTAAATGAGGCAGAAGTAAATGAACAAGTTATTATTACCATAGTATCGGTAAATGATTTACCAATTGCAATGGATGATTTTGTTTCAACACTACAAAATACTCCAATAGTTGACGGGCTAACGGCCTTAAATGATTTGCCAAGTGGAGATGGCGGTAATACGTGGAGTTTACTCGGTGTAAATGGAGGATCAATAAACGGAACAGTATCAATGAATTCAGAAGGGGTTTATTCATATACACCAAATGCTTACTTCTTCGGTGAGGATAGCTTTATTTATAGAATTACTGATGTGGATGGAGATACATCAAATGCGACTGTTACTATTACAATATCGGCAGTTCCTGAAGCATCAATAGAATTGATTAAAACTGCGGAAATTGAAGGGRAAGGAGTTRTWGGAGATGTTATTACRTATACTTTTACAGTGATAAATACRGGAAATATTACGATTGACAATATCTTAATAAATGATGCCTTAATTTCTCAAACTCCAATTGCAGTTGTTGGAGTGTTAGTGCCAGATGCTACAACAGAAATAAAGGCCTTTTACACGATCACACAGGATGATATTAATAAGGGTTCTGTTATTAATACGGCAATTGTATCCGGAGCTGATATTTTAGGAAATGAAATTATGGATACCTCTGATAATGGAAATTCTGCGGATGGAAAAGATAATCCTACAATAACGTCATTAGAACAAAAACCAGCTATAGCAATTGTTAAAACTGCAGAATTTGAAGACGATAATTCTGATGGTTATGCACAAGTMGGTGAAACGATAACATATAATTTTACGGTTACTAATACAGGAAACGTGGCGTTGACAGACGTAGTAGTTGAAGATCCGTTACCTGGTGTTGTTGTTACAGGAGATCCTATTTCTTTGGCTGTCGGAGAGTCAAACAGTACGTCATATACTGCCACGTATCTAATCAAACAGGAGGATATAAATTTAGGAAGTGTAATAAATCAAGCATTTGTTACAGCGGTAAGTCCTAAAGGTATTGTCGTTGGAGATGCTTCAGACGACCTAAATGAAGTGGGCGATAATCCAACGGTATTGTCCATTACCGGATGTGTAATTGAAGTGTTTAATGCTGTATCACCGAACGGTGATGGGTATAATGATCTCTTTTATATTAGAGGGTTAGAATGCTATTCAGACAATAGAGTAGAGATTTATAACCGATGGGGAAGTTTAGTTTTTGAACGTGACCATTATAATAATACAGATAGAGCATTTGTAGGTGTTTCAGAAGGTCGATTAACAGTAAATAGATCAAAAGAATTACCTGATGGAACTTATTTTTATATATTAAAATATAGAGATGCTAGCGATRTTATGCATCAAAAAACAGGGTATTTATATATAAATAGACGATAAGTAATTAAATTTAATACTTAAGGGAGAATATCTTTTAGGTTTATAAAAATGTAAATAGATGAAAAATAGAATATTAGTATTGGGTTTAATGCTTTCTGTTGTTTTTAGTTTTGCTCAACAAGACGCCCAGTTCACACAATATATGCATAATACGATTAGCGTTAATCCTGCCTATGCCGGTTCAAATGTAGGAACAAGTCTTTTCCTCTTAAACCGTTCACAGTGGATTGGTTTAGACGGAGCACCTGTAACTGTTAATGTTTCAATGCATGCGCCTTTGAATAATAGTAATGTGGGATTAGGATTGTCAATTATAAATGATAAAATTGGTCCTTCAGAAGAGAGTGCTATCGCAATAGATTTTTCATATACCTTATTAATGTCTGAGACCTATAAGCTGGCATTTGGATTAAAAGCAAGTGGAAATTTATTAAATATTGATTTCAATAAATTAAATCAGTACAATCAAAATGATTATAGTTTTGAGTCAAATATTAAAAATAAATTTTCACCAAATGTTGGTGTGGGATTGTATATGTATTCGGATAAATCATACATAGGTTTGTCAGTTCCCAATTTATTAGAGACCAAGCATTTTGATAAATATGCCAATGTTGGAGTAAATAGCCTTATTGCTCAAGAAAGAATTAATTACTATTTAATTGCAGGTCATGTTTTTGATTTAAATCGAGATGTTAAATTTAAACCTGCAATACTAGCAAAAGTAGTTCAAGGGGCACCATTTCAGTTAGATACCTCTGCTAATTTTTTGTTTCATGAAAAGTTTACTGCAGGTTTGGCTTATAGATGGGATGTTGCTGTAAGTGCGATGGTAGGTTTTCAAGCAAGTGATTCGTTTTTTATTGGTTATGGTTATGATTTAGAGACAACTAGGTTAGCGAGTTATAATTCCGGAACACATGAAATATTTTTGAAATATGATTTTTTCAATAGGTTTGGAAAAGTGGTATCACCAAGATTTTTCTAAATTTATATTATATAAATAATCCAAACAATCAAAAATAGCACCTTAAATTTTTAATAATAAGACAGTATGAAAAAAGTAATCACATTAAGCTTTATCATGATTTTTACAATCAGTTTTGCTCAGGAGAAATATAAAGCAGGAAATTCTTTTTTTGAAATATTGGAATATGTAAAAGCGGCTGARGTTTATGARAATGAGTATGTAAATGGTGATGACTCAAGAGAATTGCTAGAGAAAATAGGAAATTCGTATTACTTTAATACAGATATGYACTCCGCTAATAAATGGTATGGTAAATTAATTTCATTATATGAAAATGAGGTTTTACCTAAGTTCTATTATAGATATGCGCAATCATTTAAGGGGATTGGTAAGCAAAGTGCAACGAAAAAATGGATGAAAAAATTTTTAGAAAAAGAGAATAACAATAAGAAAAGAGTTGTTTATAATGAGATTTCGCTAAAAAAAAGAAGGGATAATCAGTCAGATTTTAGAATGACGAATCTTTCTATAAATACAATGTCTTCAGATTTTGGTCCCATGTATTTTGGGGATAAATTAATATTTTCTTCAGCGAAAGGTTTGTTAGAAGCTAAAACTTCAAAAAGCAATGATCAGATTCCTTTTTCAGATCTTTTTATAGGGAATCTTGATGTGAAGGGGTCAGATGTAATTTCTAGAGAAGACTTTTCAAAAAAAATAAATTCTAACTTTCATGAGGCTACCTTATGTTTTTCAGAAGATTTAAAAAAAGTCTATTATACTAGAAATAATTATAATAGAAGAACTCATACCACGACTATTAATAAACTTAAAATTTATAGTGCAACTGCTATTGAAACAGAGGGAGGGGCAATTGAATGGAGTGATTTTAGAGAATTACCATTTAATAGTAAGCTATACTCAACGGGACATCCAGCATTAAGTTCGGATGGTAAAAAGTTATACTTTGTGTCAGATATGCCTGGGACATTGGGAGAAACAGATATTTTTGTGGTTGATATATTGAATGATGATGCGTATTCTAAACCTAGAAATTTGGGGCCAAATATTAATACCTCAGGAAAAGAGATGTTTCCATACATTACGGAAAAAAAGTTGTATTTCTCATCTAATGGATATGATGGTTTTGGAGGATTAGATGTCTTTGAAAGTGAGTATAATACTACTTTTCAATTGCCTGTGAATTTAGGGACTCCCTTAAATAGTGCTTTTGATGATTTTGGTTATATTGTTAAAGAAGAAGCTAATAATGGTTTTGTATGTTCTAATAGAAATGCAGGAAAAGGAGATGATGATATCTATTTTTTCGAGAGAAAACAAATGGGGATTTCTGATCAAATCATAAAAGGATATGTTTCTAATAATATATCAGGAGAACGAATTGCCAAGGCAACAGTTAGTTTGTGTTTAAATAATGGAGATAAGTTAGAAGAAACTATAGCAGATGTTAATGGGGATTTTACTTTTGAACAAGAATTGTTTATAGATAGAGAATATGTAATAAAGGTTGAGAATCAAGGATATAAAAATGCCGAAAAAACTATTGTACCAACAAGCAATACCAACGAAATTATTGTTCCAATTGGCTTAAATGGAATTCATGATTTTATTGTAGAAGAAAATGGTTTGCTTAAAATTAAAGTTGGAAYTATTTATTTTGATCTTAATAAGTWTGATATAAGRARAGATGCTGCKATAGAATTTGATAAGATTGTTKCTGTWTTGAATAAAYACCCAGATATRATTATTGACATAGAATCCCATACTGATTCCAGAGGAAGTGATGCTTATAATTTAATTTTATCAACTAAAAGGGCCATCGCAGGAAAAAATTATATAGTTTCTAAAGGTATTAGTCCTGATAGAATTAGAAGAGCTGAAGGGTTTGGGGAGACGCGATTAAAGAACAATTGTAAAAATGGAGATACTTGTTCGGAATTTATGCACCAACTAAATAGAAGGTCTGAATTTATCATCCTAAAAACCTAAATTGAAACCGTTTATTTTTGCCGTTTTTAAATCACTAATAAACAATGGGAATAATTAGAATTTTTTTGATGTCATTGTAATCCTTTATAATTCAACTCCTTCCCTAATCRTTTTAAAAGCCTTACTCATTTGCGCTTCCACAGTTTTAACAGAGATATTCAATATGTTTCCTATTTCTTGGTAGCGCAATCCTTCTTTTTTACTCATTAAAAAAATTTCTTTACACTTGGGAGGGAGGCCGTTTATCAGCTTTTGAATTTGCTGCAAYCGTTCTTTTTGGTCGTTTTCTGGATTGTCTAATCGTGCTAAAAGTGCTTCAGATTTTAATTGATCCAATAAGTCTAACTGACTTTTTTCTTTTCGATACGCATCAATAAAATGATTGTAAACAGCGCTGAATAAATAACTTTTTATAGAGGTCTGTATTGTTATGCTAGACCGTTGTTTCCAGATTTTTATAAAGGTGTCTTGTACAATATCAGCCGCTTTGTCTGAGTCGTTGGTGAGTCCAGTAGCATAATAAAGTAAATCCGAATAGTAATGAGTGAACAAGAACTTATAAGCACTATCGTCTCCAGATTTGAGTGCTGCTTCTAAGTTTTTATTGTCACTTAAAAATATTTTCATGAATGAAATATTCGGTTTGAGGTTCACACAAATAACTGAAAAATATCACGATTATAAAAATAAATAAAAAATCAACAATTTTATAAGGGTATTGAGTTTGGTTTACGTCTTAAGAGTAATAAGCGTTAAATACACGTTTATACGATTGAATTGAGAGGAATGATAGAAAAGAAGATCGATTTATTATTAGTAAAATATTTTGACAACCGCGCTACAGAAGAAGAGTTGTTGGAATTGCAACTGTGGGCATCCAAAAATGAAACTGATTTTAAACAGGCTGTTGAGTTACATGGAGTTGTTCAGCAATGTCTTGCGTCTAAATTAGACATAGAAAAAAGTTTTGAGAACTTTAAAAAACACCGGGCTTTGGAAGAAGTGATTACAATGCAGAAGAGGTATCCGTGGAAAGGTTTGCTGAAATATGCGGCCTTAATATTGGCTCTTTGTACTGTGGGGACATGGTATTTTGTAACCAATAGCGCTAACAACCCTGCGATGGCATCTGTGGATGCGTCCAAGGAAATTAAATTAGAGTTAGGAGATGGTTCTGTRAAAGTGATTGTGAAAGGAGAGGAGCAACAAATCCTAAATAATCTAGGAAAACTCATTAGTACTCAGGGAAAGGGRACTTTAACCTACACGCCAGCATCAACTAAATTGAACTCTTTAAAAGAAAGCTTTAATACGCTGACTATTCCTTAYGGGAAAACCTTTAAGTTGGTATTGTCAGATGGAACACGGGTGGCTTTAAATGCGGGTTCATCGTTGCGTTATCCAATTCATTTTGGAGAGAAAGGTACACGTAAAGTGTATTTAGATGGCGAAGGGTATTTTGAAGTGACTAAAAATACTGCACAACCTTTTATCGTAAGTACGAGCAAACATGATATTAGAGTGCTAGGGACAAAGTTTAATGTAAATTCTTATACGGAGGACAATAATATGCAGACTGTTTTAGTAGAAGGCACCGTGGGAATTTATTCCAATAAAAAATCGTTTAACGAAAAGGAAATGCTGTTGTTAAAACCAAGTCAAAAAGCTACTTGGAAAGCAGAGAACAACCAGATATCTGTTGAATATACGAGTACAGATCAATACACTGCATGGGTGGATGGGGCTTTAATGTTTGTAAACACTCCATTTAATGAAATGATTCGAAAAATAGAACGTCATTTTGATGTTTCTATTCAGAACAAGGATGCATCATTAGAAAAGCATGTTTTTACGGGGAAGTTTGAGCATGAAACCATAGACCAAGTAATGCATGCTATTCAATTGTACAGTGGTTTTAATTACACAAAAAATAACAATCAAATAATCATAAACCGAACCTTAATCCAAACAACGCCAATGAAGCAACAACCCTAGATACTTTTTAATAAATTGGCTTCAAAAAAAATAAYCGGAAAATGTTGGAGCATTTCCCGATTAAAAGAAGTGATTTAAAACATTATTAAACCACCATTAACACTACAAAAGTATGAAAAAAATCATATTTAATAGGGCGCTATGTCTAGTACCCTCTAAAATAAGTTTAAAAATGCGACTTACGACACTATTATTAATAGTTTCTCTACTTAAAATACAAGCAAATACCTACTCTCAAAACACCAAGATAACCTTGAATTTAGAGCATGTAACTGTATTGGATGTATTGGAAGCTATAGAGTCCAAAACTGAATTTAATTTTTTTTACAACAGTACAGACTTCGATCTTTCAAGAAGAGTTACAGCTAAAGTAAATAAGGAATCTATCAATTATATTTTGGATGAATTATTCAAAAACAGAAAGATTTTACACGATGTTACAGACAAGCAAATTGTATTGTATCCAAATCCGAATCCAATTGTTTCAAGTACTTTGTCCAAGGCTGAAAAGGTGGAGGTGAAGGAAATAAAAGGAGAGGTAACCGATACTCAAGGTACTCCATTACCTGCTGTAAGTGTTGTTATTGTAGGAACCCAAAAAGGAACGGAAACCGATTTTGATGGGAATTTCACAATTGATGCTAATGAAGGAGATGTATTGGAGTTTTCTTACATTGGTATGAAGACAGTTAGGGTTACTGTTGGAACAGATTCGTATATAAGAGTACAATTACAAGACGATGCTGCTTCCTTGGATGAGGTTGTTGTAGTTGGATACGGTCAACAAAAGAAGGTGAATTTAACAGGTGCTGTAGGGGTTGTTACATCAAAGGAAATAGAAAATAAGCCAGTTACAAATATTTCTAGTGCCTTACAAGGTATTGTTCCAGGAGTAACAATTATTCAAAACAGTGGACAACCAGGAAAAGATGGAGCTCAAATTAGAATACGTGGTATTGGGAGTTTAAATTCTTCTGTTAGTCCTATGGTATTAGTAGATGGTATTCAATCTAGTATGAATGATATTGACCCAAATGATATTGCGAGTATTTCAATTTTAAAGGACGCAGCATCGGCTGCTATTTATGGTGTTAGAGCAGCAAATGGKGTTGTATTAATTACCACTAAAAAAGGAGGGGATAGGCCATTAAAACTTTCTTATAATTCATATWTAGGATGGCAAAAAACGACACGTGAACCTGAAAAATTCTCGTCTGCTGAATATGCCGAATTGTATAACGAAGCTTTAGTTAATTCAGGGAAACCAGCTCTCTGGAGTGTAAGTGATATTACAAAATTCAGGGATGGAAGTGATCTTGATAATTTTCCGAATACCAATTGGCGTGATTTGTTATACACAGAATCAGGGGTCCAACAGCAACATCACCTTAATATTAATGGAGGAAATGAAATATCTCAATATTCCTTTTCATTAGGTTATTTTAATCAGGAAGGATTAATTAAAAATACCGCCAAAAAAAGGTACAATCTAAGAGCTAACTTTAATCACAAATTAAGTGAAAAGCTTGATGTAGGAATGAACCTTTCTTATAGCTTAACAAATACAATTGAACCAACAAATCCGTTTTCGGAGGAGTTAGGTCAAATTATAAGACAAGTAAATAGAATTGCACCTTGGGTGCCTTATAAATATTCGGACGGATCTTATGGGTATATTGGAGATGGAAACCCTATAGCTTGGTTGGACAATGGAGGTACGAGTGATGCTAAAAAGTTGAGAAACACAATAATTGTACATGGTGATTATAAGCTTCTTAAAGGTCTTAAAGCAAGAGGAGTATTGTCTTATAGAACGTTGTCGGATGTTGATGAGGCATTTACAAAAAACATTCAGTTTTATGATTTTATATCAAAAGAACCCTCCTTTACTCAAGGRCCTAATATGCAAAATGATTACCGTGCAAATGCATCGACCTTAGTTCTGAGGTATTTATTAATGTATGAAAAAGAAAAAAATGATCACCACATAAAAATTCTTGCAGGGTACGAACAAGAAAGTTATAGACTTGATTTTACAAGGGCTATTAGAAAGGATTTCTTAAATAATGAACTTACAGAAATTAATGCGGGATCAACAGAAGGTCAAGTAGGAGAAGGGTCTGGAGAAGAATTGGCTTTAGAATCTTATTTTGGAAGAATTAATTACGGATATAAAGACAGGTATTTATTAGAAGCTAATTTAAGAAGAGACGGGTCTTCTAGATTTACAGAGGAAAATAGATGGGGAGTGTTTCCTGCCGTTTCTGCAGGGTGGAGAGTTTCTGAAGAAGACTTTATGCAGGAAATAGATTATGTGTCAAATTTAAAGTTGAGAGCATCATGGGGCCTACTTGGAAACCAGCAAACAACRRGTTATTATCCTAGTATCTCAAGTGTTTCTTTAGGTCAGGATTATAATTTTGGAGGATCTATAGCATCGGGAGCCTCAGTAACTACACCTGGAAATAGAGATATTCAATGGGAAGCAACTGAAACCTATGATATTGGGTTGGACTTAGCTATGTTTAATAATAGGCTAACGTTCTCTACAGATTATTTCAAGAAAACCACCACTGATATCCTCTTAGATCTTCCTGTGTCGGGTATATTTGGATTGGATGCTCCGATTCAAAATGCAGGTACGGTGGAAAATAAAGGATTTGAATTCCAAGTGGGATTTAAAGGACAAATGGATGAATTTAAATATAATATTTCATCTAATTTGTCATTTATTGATACAGAAATAATAGACTTAAAAGGAATTGATCCAGTTGTTAGATCGGGTGGTAGAACAGTATGGGAAGTCGGGTTGCCTATAAATACATTTTATGGCTACGAAAGTATGGGTATTTTTAATACGAATGAGGAAGTAGTAAGCCATGCTACGCAAAGAAGTGGAACGGGTCCAGGAGATATCAGATACAGAGATCAAAATAATGATGGGAAGATAAATGGTGATGATAGAGTGGGCATAGGTAGTTGGGATCCAGGGATAACTTATAGTACTAATATCAGTTTAAATTATAAAGTCTTTGATTTTAGTATGTTTTTGCAAGGAGTTGGAGATGTTAAAGGATATGTATGGGGAGAAGCTTTAGGGAGAATGGAAGGATATACATCTAACCCTCTAACCATACATAAAGATCGTTGGACACCAAACAATCATTCTAATAAATTCCCGAGATTATTAACCTCTTCATATATTCAAAATGATCCTGGATCAACTCCTTCTGATTTTTGGATTCAAGATGCTTCCTATCTTAGATTAAAAAATCTTCAAATTGGATATAATATTCCAACAAGTTTTTTAAAGACTTTAAATATTTCGAAGTTTAGATTTTATTATAGTGGACAAAATTTATTGACATTTACAAATTTTCTTGACGGATTTGATCCAGAAGCACCAGCAGGAACAAGAGGAAGTTATTACCCACAAGTAAAAACACATTCGTTAGGTATAAATGTTATATTTTAAATTAGAGAAAACATGAAAAATATTTTAAATTATAAAAAGACAAAGAGTATTTTAAGTATAGTTATTTTGTTAATGGTTGTTTCATGTGTAGATTTTGACAAAGAACCCTTGGACTCTTTATCAAATGAAACATTTTGGTCAAACAAAAAAGATGTAATTACTGCCGTTAATGCCTGCTATAGCGGATGGGAATGGGGAGATAATATTATGTATTTAGATGCTGCAACAGACAATGCTTACAACCAATTTCCTTGGGAAGGTTATGCAGCTATTGGAAATGGTTCTTTTACGCCAACTGATGTTGGTGTATCTCGATTTTCTTTTACAACAATTAGAAAATGTAATGATGTGTTGGAGAATATTGGAGGAGTTGAGATGGACGAAACTTTAAAAAATAGGTTGATTGCTGAAGTGCGGTTTCTTAGAGCGTATCAATACTTTATAATGACCCAGTTTTATGGCGATATTCCCTTAGTGGAAACGGTTTTATCTTTAGATGAAGCGAATCTTCCTAGAACACCAAAACTTGAAGTGATTGCATTTGTTCTTACAGAATTAAGTGATGCTGCTAAATTATTACCTAAGAGTTATTCAGGAGCTAACGTAGGTAGGATAACTAAAGGAGCAGCTTTAGGATTGAAAGCTAGAACGGAATTGTTTGAAGGGAAATTTGCGGATGCAGCGATAACTTCACAACAAATTATTGATATGGGCCAGTATAACTTGCTTTCAAGTTATGTTGATTTATTTACAGAGGATTTTGAAGATAGTTACGAGGTTCTTTTTGATGTGCAGTATATTGAAAATGATTATTCAAATTGGTTGCAAGGTGCTTTTGCTCCTGTAAAAGATGGTGGATGGAGTTCTGTGACTCCTACTCAAAGTCTTGTAGATGCCTATGAGTGTATAGATGGGAAAACCATCAATGATTCTCCAACCTATAATGTTGACATGCCATATACTCATAGAGATCCTAGATTAGCTGCAACAGTTGTTTTTCCTGGAGCAAGTTGGGAAGGAAGATTCTATAATTCAATCGATGAAAATTCATCAGACTTTTATGAAAGAAATAATGCTTCTAAAACAGGTTATAGCTCAAAAAAATACTTATATCCTTTATCAAGTTTTAATGATATGTGGAATAATGGATTAAATATTATGGCTATGAGGTATGCCGAAGTATTACTGATTTATGCAGAGGCTAAAATTGAATCGAATCAAATCGATAATACAGTTGTTGACGCTTTGAATCAAATTAGAAATAGAGCTGGAATGCCAGCTGTTGATGAGTCTGTTTATAATAGTCAAGCAAGTTTAAGAGAGCTTGTTAGGAGAGAGCGACGTGTAGAATTGGCAATGGAAGGGTTGCGTTGGTTTGATATCAAAAGATGGAAAATAGGAGAAGAGGTGTTGAGTAAACCTGTTACCGGTTCTAGGTTAGGAACTGTAAATGCTGTTACGGGAGATGTTAACTTTAGTTCCTCAGAGCATATTCAAGTTGAAACTAGAATGTTTTCTAGCCATAATTATTTATGGCCTATTCCTCAATCGGAAATAGATATTAATTCGAATCTAGAACAAAACCATGGTTATTAAATTATATATAAACCATCCTTTTTTATTAAAAGGGTGGTTTTTTTATGAATTAAAATGTATAAAATGAAAAACAGTAAGCTGATTATTTTCACTAGCTTGTCTTGTCTGATCTTGTTTTTTACCCAATGTAAAAAAGTAGCCCAGCAAAATAAAATAGTATTTAATACCAATTGGGAATTTGTTAGGTTAGAAGAAAAAGGAATAAATAATAAAATTAAAAATCAAGGAACAGGTTGGGAGTCCCAATATAATGTTTCTCATGTTTCCACTAATACCACATTAAGCATTGATGAAAAAGTACTAAAAAATGAATTTTCTTTGTTAAATACTGTCAATTGGGAGCCGATTACATTACCTCATACTCCTAAAGTGGAAGATTTAACAGTATTAAAACAATGGCAAGGAACATGCTATTATAAGAAATCTTTTTTAGGCGATAAAAAGTGGGAGGGGAAAGTTTTATATATAGAATTTGAAGGAGCCATGCATTTAGCTGATGTTTGGTTCAATGGAAAACATATTCTGCAACATGCTGGTGGTTATACTCCGTTCGTGATAAATGTTTCTAATGATATAAAAATTGGAGAATTAAACGAAATAATAGTCCGATTGGATAATAGAGATAATGCGCTGATTCCTCCAGGAAAGCCTGTAAATAAATTAGATTTCAATTACTATGGTGGAATTTATCGTGACGTAAATTTTATTGTAAAAAATAAAATTCACATCTCAAATCCAATATTTGAGGATAAAATAGCTGGTGGTGGAGTGTTTGTTAAGTACCCTAAAGTAGCAAAAACTAATGCAATTGTCAGTGTACAAACACATGTGATTAACCATCTAGATGTGTCTTCAGAAATTGTAGTAAAACAATCACTTTTAAAAATTAATGGACTGTTTAAAAACAGAGAGTTTGGTGTCGAAATAGCCAGTATAAAAGAAACTACAACTATTTTGGCAGGACAAACAGAACATATTAAACAACAGTTTAATGTTGTAAATCCGAGGTTATGGTCACCAAATGAGCCTTATCTATATTTATTAAGAACCGAAATTATTAAAAACGGTGAAGTTTTAGATTCAGAAGAGAGGCGCATAGGGATACGAAGTATATCTTTTTCAAAAGAAAACGGCTTTAAAATAAATGGTAAAAAAACTAGATTAGTTGGGAGTAACAGGCATATGGAATATCCATATCTGGGGAATGCAATTTCCGACCAAGCGCAATACAGGGATATTTATCATATCAAGGAAAGTGGATTTAATACCGTTAGGTTAGGGCATTATATGCAAGATAAATCTGTGCTCGATGCTTGTGATGAGTTAGGTGTATTAGCTATTGAACCTATACCTGGATGGCAGTTTTTTAATGAGAATGAACAGTTTTGTAATTTGACTTTTCGAGATATAAAATCTATGATTCGTAGGGATAGGAATCACCCTTCAATTATTATGTGGGAAGTTATTTTAAACGAAGCATGGCCACCTACTTGGTGGAAAGATAAAGCGTATAAAGTTGCACATGCCGAGTATCCAGGAAATCAGTTTTATGCTTGTGGAGATAGTTATGACTATTATGGTTGGGATGTACAATACAACGATTGGTCAGAAGGATTTAACCGGCCAAACAAAAGCCAAAAGGCGGGTTTTATAAGGGAATATTATGATTATGAATTTGGAGGGCACTTAAGTACAACAAGAATAAGTAGGGGAGATGGTAAAAAGGCGCTTCAGCAAAATGCATGGAATGCCCAGTGGTCTCATAACAGATATAGAGCAGGATATCCGCAAACTTCGGGAGATGCTGTTTGGAGTATGTATGATTATAATAGAGGGTGCTGTGACAATATTTGTTTAAGTGGAATTGCTGRTATTTTTAGGATAAATAAATTTAGTGTTCCTTTTTATAAAAGTCAGATGGATATAAATCAATTGCTACCATCAGGATTGTTCAAGCCTTATATGTTTATTGCAGATTATTGGGATAATAAACTGGATGATAATAAGATAGTGGTTTATGCTAATGTAGAAGAAGTGGCTTTGGAGGTCAATGGAAAAATAATAAGTAAGCAACAATGCGATCATGGTCCTGATAGTGATTATGGAGATGGCAAGGATTCATGGTATAAAGGAGGTAATACCTTTGATAGTGGGAATGTTAAAAACCTCGAAAATCCACCGTTTACATTTAAAAATATAAATTGGGAAAAAGGAAGCATAAAGGCAATTGGTTATATTAATGGAAAACCTGTTGCTACTCATATAGTTTTTACACCAATGGAACCATCGAGTTTAAGTATCAGTTACTTTGAGTCTGGAAAAGTGGCTACTGTACAGGATGTTTTGATTGTTTATGTTAAAATTAAAGATGTAAATGGTACGTTATGTGTAAATGATTCATCAAGGATAACCCTTAAAGTTATAGATGGAGGTAAGATTGTTGGCCCAACCACTGTTAATGCAGAAGCTGGGATTGCCTCATTTATTATAAAAACGCAAGATTCAAATCAGTTAACTTTAAAAGCGATAGCTACTTTTGCGAAGGGTCAAATGTCGTTGAACCTGAAAGAAAAGTAATAAAATATAAATTTTTATCTTTTTTTAACAACGGGTGTTTTCATGGTGCTTAAAATGTTCCTGAAATTTTATTTTAATGCTTATATTTATTGATGCAAATCAAAAACTTTACATCTTAGGGGGTAAAGTTTTTTGTTTTTAGAAACTTTGGGATTACTGCTTGAAATTAAAAAAATAATTAAAAACATTTTATTAGGGTATATAAGGTATTTCGTACTTTTAAAAAATATTAAATAGTAGCTTAATTTTAAAAATGAATAATAAAATCATGCCTTTAAAAAAAATGTCCATAAAATATAAAATCACAGGTCTTTTAATGATGCTTATCCTTGGGATACATGCTCAAGAGTCTAATTCTAAACCTAATATTATTTACATTAATGTAGATGATTTAGGATGGAAAGATGTTGGGTATATGGGAGGTGAGTATTACGAAACTCCAGTGATAGATAATTTAGCTACACAAGGAATGACTTTTTCTCAAGGCTATGCTGCCGCTGCAAATTGTGCGCCAAGTAGAGCTTGTTTGATGAGTGGGCAAAATACCCCTCGTCATGGAGTGTACACCGTATTGTCTTCTGAAAGAGGGCATCCTAAAACAAGAAAAATAATTCCTATTAAAAACACAAAACACCTGACAGATGCCCAATTTACCATGGGAGAAATGTTTAAAAAAGCAGGTTATGCAACAGGAACCTTTGGGAAATGGCATGTGACAAAAAACCCATTGAATGATGGTTTTGATGTAAATATTGGAGGGGATCATAGAGGGAATCCTGGTGGCAAAGGTCATTATGCACCTTATAATAAACTACCTAATTTGGACATAGCGGATGAAGGGGAGAATTTAACAGATCGATTGACCAATGAGGCGATTCAGTTTATCCAAGATCACAAATCTGAACCGTTCTTTTTATACTTGCCTTATTATGCGGTACACACCCCATTGATGGGGAAAAAACACTTGATAGAGAAATACCAGCAAAAAGCAAACGCTCAAAGTCATCGGAATCCAATTTACGCAGCCATGGTGGAAAATGTAGATACCAATATTGGGTATTTATTACAAACATTGGAAGATTTAAACTTGACAAATAATACCTTGCTGGTTTTTACTTCAGACAATGGTGGAATTCGCTCTATTTCTCATCAGGATCCTTTAAGAGCTGGWAAAGGTTCTTATTATGAAGGGGGAACAAGAGTTCCATATATTATAAAATGGCCAGGGAAAATAAAGCCCAATACTCAAAGTAATATACCCATTACAAACCTTGATTTTTTCCCTACGTTTCAATCAGTTTTAGAGTTAGAATTACCAAATAAAATCTTGGATGGTGTTAACTTAATGCCTTTGCTAGCAGGTAAAAAAATAGCAAAAAGAGATTTGTTTTGGCATTTTCCAGTGTACCTTCAACCTTATAATTCGAAAGATGACGATGGTAGAGATCCTTTGTTCAGAACACGTCCTGGATCTACTGTAATTCATGGAAAATGGAAATTACATCAGTATTTTGAAAACAACGATTTAGAACTGTACAACTTAAAAAAAGATTTAGGTGAACGTCATAATTTGGCAGCGACGCATCCCAAAAAAACACAGCAATTATTACGTATTTTGAAAAAGTGGAGAAAGGATCTAAATGCACCTGTTCCAAGTCAATTAAACCCAAAATTCGATGCTGATTTTTTGCCGAAATCAAGAAAAAATAAACATTAAAAAGTATAAATAATGATTGTATTGAGAGTCATTTCTTGTGATGCTCAAAAAGAGAGGATATTACAAGGATTGAAGACTATGGACTGGATCCTATTCAATGGGAGGCTTGTCCTACACCAAAAGCGGGTGCTGTTTTGGAATGGTTACAACAAGAGTGCCCCGAAATTATAAAACAGATGGAAGCTGGGATAGAACCAGGGTTTGGAAAAATTGAAAAATGCACGTATAGAAAACTCGGATTTTCCTTTGCGAAAATTGAATTAGCACTACATAGATATTGACTAGAAAAACTCCTTATAAAAGGGGCTTTTTTTTAATGTAATTGTAAAGAGTTGATATAGTTATGGATGAATTTATAAATGACGATTAAGGAATCGTATTGTTTTTGTTATACAAAATTGGGAGTGAACGAGTGCAGCGTTATTATTACGAGTGTATTATTAGTTGTTGGTCGATTAAATAGTGGAATTTCTAATTTTTTATAGCAACTTAGCGTGTGTAAATTCAGATATTCAAACCTAATAGATAATGACAAAATCCCTTTTTACTCAATCCATATGTTTTTATTTCTCACTCATGATTTCTATGGGCGCAATTGCCCAAACAAAGGATATATACCACAGTGATTGGATCGATTTTAATAAAAACGGAAAGAAAGATATTTATGAAGATCAAACGCAAGCAGTAGCAGATCGGATTAATAATTTACTTTCTTTAATGACCGTAGACGAAAAGACCAATCAGCTGGTAACTTTATACGGATATGGACGTGTTGCAAAAGATGAAATTCCAACCGCATCTTGGAAAAACGAGTTGTGGAAAGATGGATTGGCAAATATTGATGAACCCTCCAATGGAGTCTCTACTAAAGCTAAGTTTACATTCCCCTATAGCAAACATGTATGGGCATTAAATAAAATTCAAACTTTTTTTATAGAAGAAACAAGAATGGGAATTCCTGTCGAATTTACCAACGAAGGTATACGTGGTTTAAACCATGTAAAAGCGACTTCTTTTCCTGCACAAATAGGGATGGGGTCTACTTGGAATCCGGAATTGTTGTACAAAGTGGGCCAAGTAATAGGTAAAGAGGCCTATGCTCTAGGTTATCATAATATATATTCACCTGTTTTGGATGTAGCTAGAGATCAACGTTGGGGACGCATTGTAGAAAGTTTTGGAGAAGATCCTTWTTTGGTTTCAGAATATGGAGTAAAAATTAGTAAAGGGATTCAGGAACAAGGTGTTGTGAATAGTCTGAAACATTTTGCMGTATATTCAGCACCAAAAGGAGGACGTGACGGTCATGTTAGATTGGATCCGCATGTGGCTCCACGAGATATGCATCTGATGTATTTATCGCCCTTTAAAAGAGTGATAAAAGAGACCAATATTATGGGAGTCATGAGCTCTTATAACGATTATGACGGTATTCCTATTACGGGGAGTCATTATTTTTTAACGGAATTATTAAGAGATACCTATGGTTTTAAAGGCTATGTTGTATCGGATAGCGATGCGTTGATTCATTTGTATTCTAAGCATCATGTCGTGGATTCTTATAAGCAAGCGATACTTAAATCTGTGACTGCGGGTCTTAACGTACGTACCACATTTAATCATCCTGAAAACTTTATAAAGCCATTAAGGGAACTTGTAAACGAAGGTTTAATTTCTATTGCCTTGTTGGATAAACGAGTGAAAGATGTATTGTATGTTAAATTCACAGAAGGCCTTTTTGATACTCCTTATCGAGAGGAAGCAATAGCAGATGTAGTAGTTAAAAATAAAGAGCATATGGCACTTTCTTTAGAGGCATCGAGGGAATCAATTATTTTATTAAAAAATGATAATAATACATTGCCTTTAGATAAAAACATACTTAAAAATATATTGGTTTGTGGGCCAACGGCAAAATCTGTAAGTAGCTCAATTAGTAGGTATGGAGCTTTAAAAACAGATATAATTTCAGGTTATCGTGGAATTAAAGAGCTTTTGGGAGAGGATGTTAGGGTGACTTTCTCTGAGGGGATTGACATAAAAGACGCTCGATGGCCAGATTCAGAAATTTTTGAATCGCCTTTGACAACTAGAGAAAATAAGATGATTTCCGATGCTGTTTCAAAAGCAAAAAAATCAGATGCTATTGTGCTTTTTGTWGGGGAAGATGAAAAAATGGTRGGWGAAAATTTAAGTCGTACAAGTTTAAATTTACCAGGACATCAACAAAAATTACTCACGGCACTTTCTAAAACAGGAAAGCCTTTAATTGTRGTRTTGATWAAYGGACAYCCMYTMTCAACTAATTATGCCGATAGGCAAGCGGATGCTATTTTGGAGGCTTGGTTTCCTGGAGAATATGGAGGGCAGGCAATTGCAGAGGTTATTTTTGGTGCCTACAATCCGGGAGGGAAACTCCCTGTAACCGTACTTAAAACCGTAGGGCAAATACCTTATAATTTTCCCTATAAACCATATTCCCAAAGTGGGCAGGCAAAACAAGGTCCAAACGGAACAGGAGAAAGTAGGATAGTCACCGAATTGTATCCTTTTGGTTTTGGATTGAGTTATACCTCCTTCAACTATTCTAATTTAAAAATTGAGAATGCCATTTCTACTACGAATGGAAAAGTAACAATTCATTTTGATGTCGAAAATACAGGAGCTGTTAAAGGAGATGTTGTTCCGCAATTATATGTAAATGATGTGGTGAGTTCTGTCACTTTTTACAAATGGCAATTACGCGGTTTCAAACGTATTCATTTAAAACCTGGTGAAAAGAAAGCAGTAACATTTATATTAAAACCTGACGATCTAACGATTATTAATAAAGATTTTAAGTTTATAACGGAAAAAGGAGAATTTAAAATTTCTATAGGGAACTCCTCAAAAGACTTTCAATTAGAAGGAAAATTTCAAATAAGACAATAAGAAAGCATATGAAAACATTTTTTTTWAAAAAAGTAATAATTTTAAGTGTTCTGATACTAAGTACATTTATTGCGTGTAAAGAAAATAAAAAATCATTACCCGACACTCAGGATGTAGATCTTATAAGTTATGTAGATCCATTTATTGGAACAGGTTTTCACGGACATACCTTTCCAGGCCCGGTAATGCCTAACGGAATGGTTCAGTTAAGTCCAGATACAAAACTAAATGGATGGGACGCTTCTAGTGGATATCACTATGATGATAATAGCATTTATGGTTTTTCTCACACGCATTTAAGTGGAACAGGTATTGGAGATATGGGGGATATATTACTGCTCCCTTTTACAGGTGATGTAAAAGAAAAACCTGTAGCTGTTTTTGATAAAAAGAATGAGCAAGCCACAGTTGGCTACTACGCTGTGGAATTTAATAACTACCCTGTGAAAGCTGAATTGGCAGTGACTAAAAGAGTGGGGATGCATCAATATCATTTTAAAGGAAMMGATRCYAAAAARGTRWTGTTTGACGTAGGGAATATATTGCAGCGTACTTGGGGACATAGCAATGTGTATAACGAACTTGAAATTGTTAACAATACAACCATTCGTGGATTAAAACATTCAAGTGGTTGGGCCAATGACCACAAAGTGTATTTCTATGCTAAATTCTCGAGTCCTTTTGTAGTTGATCAGGTTGTCTCGGATGAGAATATAAGTGCGAAAGCTCAAAAACACCAAGGTAAAAACGTGTATGCATATTTAAAATTCACTGAATTAGGAAATAAGAAACCACTTCAAATAAAAGTGAGTATTTCTTCGGTTGACTTACAAGGAGCACAAAACAACATGGAGGTTGAACTTCCGGGTTGGGATTTTGAACAAGTAAAAATTGCAACTAAAAATGCATGGCGCGCCAGTTTAAATCGTATTAAAGTAAGCACTTCAAATACGGACGATTTAAAAATATTTTATACCGCTTTGTACCATAGTTCTATTGCCCCTATGATATACCAAGATTGTGACGGTCGTTATAGAGGTATGGATAAAARAATACGACAATCAGGTGAGAATGAATCAAATTATACGGTGTACTCACTATGGGATACGTTTAGAGCATTGCATCCTTTAATGACGATTATAGACGAAGAAAAATCGGCACTATGGGTAAATAATTTAATGCAAAAATATACCGAAGGAGGGATCTTACCTATGTGGCCATTGGCGTCTAATTATACCGGGACAATGGTGGGGTATCCTGCKGTWGCAAACATAGCCGATGCCTTGTCTAAAGAAATTCCTGGAATTGATAAAAAATTAGCATTAGAATCTTCGCTTAATAGTGCTATGTATAAGCCTTGGTTAGTGGAAAACACGAAAAATCCACGTAAAAAAGCATTGATGCCTTTGTATAACAAATATGTAAATGAAGGCAAACATATACCTGCAGATAAAATTATAAAATCAGTTTCCTTTGGTTTGGAAATGTCTTATTACGATTGGTGTATCGCTCAAATAGCATCATTTGCTAAGAACGATTCGCTTGTGGCTGTTTTTGAAAAAAGAGCGAAGAATTACCAACGCTATTTTGATACAGAAACGGGGTTTATGAGAGGTAAAAATGAAGATGGGTCTTGGGTTACACCTTTCCATCCTAAATATTCAAGTCATGAGAAATCACAATACACAGAAGGAAATGCATGGCAATGGACATGGTTTGTACCTCAYGATGTRGATGGATTTATGAAATTATATAAAAATAAAGAAACTTTTATTCAGAAATTAGATACACTATTTAGCACGTCCTCAGAAATTATTGGAGAGGACGCTAGTGGAGACATTACTGGGCTAATTGGGCAATATGCACATGGGAATGAACCATCACATCATATTGCGTATTTGTACACCTATGCTGGTCAACCATGGAAAACACAAGAATTGGTAGATCAAATATTAAAACAATTTTATTCAAGYAAACCGGATGGAATTATAGGAAATGAAGACTGTGGGCAAATGTCTGCATGGTATATTTTAAACGCCATGGGCTTTTATCAAGTAGCTCCTGGGAATCCRATTTACACCATAGGAAGACCATTGTTTGATAAAGTAGAAATTCCGTTAGCTAATGGGAAAAAGTTTCGCATTATTTCTGAGAACAACAGTGCGGAAAATAAGTATGTGCAAGCATTTTATATCAACAATGTAAAACAAGAAACACTGTTTTTTAATCATAGTGATATTAAAGCGGGAAGCACTTTAAAAATTGTGATGGGAAACAGTCCAGTAAAATAGATGTATAACACTAAAATTTAAAAAGATGAAACGAGTAATTGGGGCACTATTATTTTTAATTCATACAGTTTTATTGGGGCAAATAGGAACGAATACTATGCTTACGGAACAAAAACAGCATCCTGTTGATGCTTCTCAAGGGGGAACAATCATAAATACTCCATGGGAGTTTAGGCAAATGAAATCTGTAGAATGGATGCCCGCAACTGTCCCCGGAACAGTACACACAGATTTGTTGGAAAACAAAAAAATTGAAGATCCTTTTTTTCGAACAAACGAAAGGGATTTGCAATGGATTGATAAAGAAGATTGGGAATACAAAACCTATTTTAATGTCAGCCCAACTACTTTAGGTAAAGAGAAAATCGAACTTATTTTTAATGGCTTGGATACCTATGCCGATGTGTTTTTAAATGGCACAAAAATTCTCTCGGCAGACAATATGTTCCGTAGGTGGAGGGTGAATGTGAAAGACATCGTGCAAGAAGAAAAAAATGAATTGCATGTGATTTTGTTTTCTCCAATAAAAAAAGGACTCGAATTGTATGATAAATTCGATTTACCACTACCTGCCAGCAACGATCAATCGGAAAATGGAGGCTTAGGGAAGAAAAAGGTTAGTATTCACACCCGAAAAGCGGGCTATCATTATGGATGGGATTGGGGACCTCGATTTGTGACTTCGGGTATTTGGCGACCTATTGAGATAAAAGCTTGGAGCACCGCTATTATTGACGATTGCTATATTGTAACCTCTAAAATAAATAATAATGTAGCGGAAATGGAGGCTCAAATTACGGTAAATGCATTAGAAAAAGGAGCTTATAGATTAGTAACCAAAGTAAATGGAGCTAAAGTTGTTGAAATAAATAAAAAACTAAGTGCAGGAACCGAAACAATTCATACTCAGTTTTCTATAAAAAAACCTAAGTTGTGGTGGCCTGTTGGTTTGGGAGATGCATACTTGTATACAATAACCCAAGAATTATTTTTAGAGGATGACTTACTGGACAGCAAAGAAATAAAAACGGGTGTTCGAACTATTAAATTGGTTCAAAAAAAGGATGCAGATAAAAAAGGCGCAAGTTTTAATTTTCAAGTAAATGGTRTKCCAGTTTTTGCTAAAGGAGCCAATTATATTCCGAACGATCTATTTTTACCTCGGGTGACAATAGAAGACTATGAAGAGGTGATAAACTCAGCTGTAGATGCAAATATGAATATGTTGCGTGTTTGGGGGGGAGGTATTTATGAAAATGATGATTTTTATAGACTCTGTGATGAAAAAGGATTATTAGTTTGGCAAGATTTTATGTTTGCTTGTAGCATGTATCCCGATACGCCTGAGTTTTTAGAAAGCATTCGAAAAGAAGCTATAGATAATGTAAAGCGCCTTAGAAATCACCCTTCAATTGCTTTGTGGTGTGGGAATAATGAGATAGAAGTGGCATGGTCTGAATATGATCATAGTAAAGGTTGGGGAACTTGGAGAAAACAGTACCCAAGAAAGGTACAGAATAGAATTTGGAAAACATACGAAACTATTTTTCACGATATTTTACCCGAAGTTGTTAGTGAGTACACAAAAGGGGTAGATTATTGGAAATCGTCACCCTCAGCAGGACACAAAAAGGTAGCGACCTATGAAACAACATCGGGCGATATGCACTATTGGGGAGTATGGCATGGTAAGCATCCTATTAGCGATTTTAATAAGTATGTGCCTCGGTTTATGAGCGAGTATGGTTTTCAGTCTTTTCCTATGTTTGAAACTGTAAAAAAATATACTATAAAATCGGATTGGGATATAGAGTCGGAGGTAATGGCGGCCCATCAACGAAGTGGTATTGGTAATTTGAGAATTAAACAATACATGAAATCCCATTACAAAGACCCGAAAAATTTTGAGTCTTTTTTATATGTGAGTCAATTATTACAAGCAACAGCAATAAAAGAAGCCATAGAAGTGCATAGAAAGAGTATGCCTTATTGTATGGGGACTCTTTTTTGGCAATTAAACGATTGTTGGCCGGTGGCAAGTTGGTCAAGTATGGATTATTATAAAAATTGGAAAGCCGTACAGTATATGACCAAAAAAGCATTTAATCCAATAGTGGTAATTCCAAAAATAAAGGAAGATCTAGTGGAAGTGCATGTGGTTTCTGACAAACTGAAAGCGACAGAAGCAAGCCTTGAATTGGTGTTGATGGATGTTAAAGGAACCGTATTAAAAAGTTATGCTGAGCAAATTATTATTGAAGCAAATACAAGTAAAATATATGCGTCTTATTTATTAAAATCCCTGTTAAAAGGTCATAATAGATCAAAWTTAYTGATTGTGTCTCAAGTAAAAATAAATGATAAAGTGATCACTGAGAATATTAATTATTTTGTGGAACCTAAAGATTTGTTACTAGTAAAACCAATAATAAATATGCAGTTAAAAATGGATGGGATTGGGAATTATACCCTCGAGTTGCTATCTGAAAACTTGGTGAAAAATGTTTGTATATCAATTCCTGGAAAAGCAATAAAAATATCAGATAATTTTTTTGATTTGATACCTAACAAAACCAAAATGATTACGATTACAGCTGAAAATATTTCAGAAAGTAATATTGTTATTAGGACCTTATTTGATACCTATTAAAATCCTTTTTAGTGTTAGYGAAGGGATATTTTGTTTGTCAGATCTGAATAGACATAGAWAACGTGCTTTTTTATAAGCATACAGAAATASTTGCAGTAGGGAAAAGCTCTTTTTTAAAGAAACTTTTTTATKATTGATTAATTAATTATGAAGGGAAAAAAGAGTTTAGTTTTTTCATAGAAACTAACATTCCCTTGTTTAAATTGTGTTTTAAAATAGGATGCATGATGTTTTGAAAAATGTGATTTGTAGTACAGAAAGCTTCTAAATGAAAATTGACTTTGTTATTTGGGAGTTTTGTTAAGCTGTAACTCAACGTAAGGGTTTTTGTAAAAGGAATACTGTTTGTTTCTTCTATATACAGCATGTCCTTGTTTTCTAGAGGAGCGGCAACTGTGGAAATTAATAACTCTTGATGCTCTAAAATACAAAGATGTTCTGAACCAATATGATTCAATTCCATTGGGTTATGTTTTATCTCCTTGATGCCTGTACTCCATAGGTTTCGTTTTTTTAAATCTAAAATATAATCGCTGAGATCTAATAAGTCTGCATTGAAAATTTGTTGAATGGATACAAGTCGTTTTTGTTTTTTTTGAACTTGTTTTAATTTTAATACAGGAAAATTGTATCGTGTTTTGTCATGAATTTTATAGGCGTAGTTTAAGAGTCCAAAATCATAATTGTCGGTAGATTTTTTCCATGGATTACCTTCGTTTTYCGAACGGGTTTTAGAAAAATAATCATCCGAGACCATACTGTATTCTGTTGAGTTTATCGARTTTTTTAACATCCTGTGGACTTGAATTACTCCTGGMCCAAAAGGTTTTTTTTGACCAGCGACTTCTATGAATTCCAATTCATCTACATGACTTACAAATTTCAAATTTAGGTTGATGGCACTTTTACATGCACCACAAGGACAGACTCTTTTTAGACTAAAATCATGTAAATACAAATGAAAATCGCGATGCATTTTTGAAGTCAATTCCTCTAATACTTCCAAGCTAAGCACCTTGTTTTTAAGGATAAAAAATAGCGCATCACCTTCAATTTCTACCAATTGCATCCCAAAATCGTTGGAACTAATTAACAATTCCAACAGCTCTTTAATAATGTGCTTGCTGTGTTTAATCTCTGTGTTGTGAACAAAAGACGTAAAACCACTGATGTCTGGTATGAATAATAAGGATTGCATTTGTTTATGATTGATCTTTATCAAAAATAGGTTTTTTTGATGGATTTTGGGTTGTTTGTTTATTATGGAATTTACCGTGTTGCATTTTTTTTGTAAATTATACGAATCCGTATAGACGCAATATTTTGCGTCTCACTCAACATTGACAACAACATTGACAACAACATTGACAATATAATTATCATAACAAACAATTGGAAAAATATCAGAATAAATACCGCATTCCGTCCGCCCGTCTTCCAGATTGGGATTATGGGAGCAATGCGTATTATTTTGTAACCATTTGTACTGGGAATAGGAAACATTATTTTGGTAAGATTCATGATCATAAAATGCAATTGTCACCCATTGGRGAAATAGCAAACACTTGCTGGTTGGAAATCCCTGAACATTTTCCATTTATTATTTTACACAATAATGTGGTGATGCCCAACCATGTGCATGGGATTAWTCAGATTTCMAAAAAKGATRATRTAWKRRRWMGWSYAAATAAATTTGGWCCRCAATCWRAAAATTTGGCRTCRATWATYCGKGGWTTTAAAATTGGYGTRACAAAAAATGCAMGKRTTRTRRATYCSYWATTYARATGGCARSCMCGKTWTCATGATCATATTATYCGTGATAATAAATCGTTTGWMAATATTTCCRRATACATYRTMAATAATCCYRAAAAATGGGATATGGATATGTTTAATGGATGATGATGATGATGATGATGATGATKRTKRTKRTGRTNNTKKTNTNGTTGTGGTKGTKGTKGWTGYGGKKGKGKWKRRWGCGGGTGGGTAGAGACGCAAAATTTTGCGTCTCTACGCGCAACGATTCCGTAAATAATACGCGCAACGATTCCGTAAATAATACGCGCAACGATTCCGTAAATAATACGCGCAACGATTCCGTAAATAATACGCGCAATAATACCAACAACGATACCAACAACAATACAAATTCCGATTCCGTTATCGAACCACCATTCACCAACAACGAACAACCAACAANCNNNAAMAACAACAACAAATAACCAAATTTCAACCAAAAAAAACGTCCCTCATTACAAGGGACGTTTATCAAAAAAAATATTTTAAATGTTATTATTTCTTTTTATGCATCAAATGATACACACAAGGAATCACCACTAGGTTTAAAATAGTAGCAGATAATAATCCTCCTAAAATTACAATGGCCATTGGGCTTTGTATTTCGTTTCCGGGTTCATCACCTTTTAAGGCTAGAGGAATCAAGGCGAGTCCTGTTGTAAATGCGGTCATTAGAATTGGGTTGAGTCGGTCTATGGCGCCTTCAATTAATAAAGAAATTCCATGTTTACCTTCTTTACGCATATCTTCATAACGCGATACCAATAATATTCCATTACGGGTTGCGATACCAAACAAACTAATGAATCCAATAGTAGCAGCAATACTTATAATTCCAGAAGTAAAGTACACCATTAAAATCCCACCAATCAATGCAAGTGGTAAATTAATCAATACGATAAACGATAGTTTTAAATTTTTAAACTCAGAATACAGTAATAAGAATATCACCAAAACGGCAAGTATGGCAGATAATAATAATGATTTAGAAGCTTTGGCTTCACTTTCAAATTGTCCTCCATAGGTTACATGGTATCCTTCAGGGATATTTACTTCTGAGTTTACGATACTTTTAATTTCGTTTACCACAGAGCGTAAATCACGTCCTTGTACATTGGCAGCCACTACAATTTTACGTTGTACTCCTTCACGACTAATGGTATTAGGACTACTTACTGATGAAACAGTTGCTAATTCTCCAATACTAATAAATCCACCTCCAGGTAATTTAACTAAGGTATTTTCGATACTTTTCTTAGAGTCTCTAGAAGTAGGTTGCATACGAACAATCAAGTCAAAATACTGCTGACCTTCATAAATTTCTCCTGCTTTTTCACCAGCAAAAGCAATGTCTATTTGTAACATTAAATCACCAACAGTCATTCCATGCGCCGCTAATAAATCACGTTTAGGTGAGATGCGCAATTGCGGAACTTCTATTTGTTGGTCTACGGCAACATCCGCAATACCTTCCATAGTTTTGATATTGGTTTCAATACTTTTTCCAATTTCAAATAGGCGTTGTAAATCTCCACCAAAAATCTTAATAGCAATATTAGCTCGTGTACCTGAAAGCATGTGGTCAATACGGTGAGCGATTGGTTGTCCCAGTGTGATGTTTACCCCAGGAACCAGGCTTAATTTTTCACGTACTTCCTCAAAGAATTCTTCCTTTGTTTTATCAGTCAAGGTAAATGGTACATCTATTTCTGCAGCGTTTATTCCTTGGGCATGTTCGTCCAATTCTGCTCTACCTGTTCTTCGTGTTACTACATCTACTTCGGGTAATTCCAGTAATAAGCGTTCTACCATTTGGCCAATTTTATTGCTCTCATCCAAGGACATTCCTGGAATTCCTACAGCACTAATAACCAAGGAACCTTCGTTGAATTCTGGCAAGAAACTACGTCCGAGTTGTGTAAATATTCCCATGCTAATAACAAAGGCAATAATAGTTGTTCCAATAATTGCTTTAGGTCTTTTTAAAGCACCTTCTAAGATATTGGCATAGTGTTTTTGTAACCATTTTTCTACTTTTGTACCATCGGCTTGTTTGAGTAATACTTTATCGCTTTTTAATAAAAACGAACACAATACAGGAGTCACAGTTACCGCTACTACAAGTGATGTTAATACCGAGGTAATAAAGGCAATTCCTAAGGGTTGTAACAAACGTCCTTCCATACCGCTTAAGAAAAATAGAGGCACAAAAGATACAATTACAATCAGGGTAGCAATAATAATAGAACTACGTACTTCAATGGAAGCATCCAATACCACTTTTAAAACAGGTTCGCGTTCTCCTTTTGGTTTTTTTACATTTTGTCTAAGGCGTTTAAAAACGTTTTCTACATCCACAATAGCATCATCTACTAAAGCTCCAATGGCAATGGCCATTCCTCCTAAACTCATAGTGTTGATAGTATATCCTAATAATTTTAATACGATAATAGATACTAAAATAGAGATAGGAATTGCCAATAAAGAAATGATGGTAGTTCTCCAGTTCATCAAAAAGATAAAGAGGATAATTACCACAAAAAACGCACCTTCTAACAATGTTTTATTCAAGTTATTAATAGACGCTTCAATAAAATTAGCTTGTCTAAAAATTTGATTATGAATTTGTACACTTTTAGGTAAAGTGGCTTTCAATTCTTCAATAGCCGTATCCAAACTTTTTGTCAAATCCAAAGTGTTTACTCCAGGTTGCTTAGAAATTGTTAGGATAACGGCAGGGGATGCATCCAAGGAACCATCACCAATTTTATCCGAACTTCCAATTTGAACTGTAGCTACATCTTTAATTTTAATAGTCTGACCGTTCACTTGTTTTAAAACAGCCTCACTCAATTCCTCAATAGAATATGCGCGTCCATTTCCTTTTATTATGTATTGGTTTCCGTGCTGGGTTAAAGTTCCTCCAGGAGCATTTTTATTTGCTGCTGACACTTTTTCCAATAACTCAGGTAAGCTGACATCGTAAAATTTCAATTTCTCTGGGTCGGCAAAAACTTGGTATTGTTTAAAATCACCACCGGTAACAATTACATTGGCAATTCCTCCAATGGCTTTGATACGTGGTCTGATAGTCCAGTCAGACAATGTACGTAACTCCATAGCAGATAATTTGTCCGAAGTAATTCCCAACAATAATACTTCTCCCATAATAGAGGAGATAGGAGCCATAGTAGGGTTTCCRACACCTTCTGGTAAGTTTTCACGGACCATAGGAATGCGTTCACTTACAATTTGTCGGGCACGATAAATGTCTGTTCCCCAATCAAATTCTATCCAAACAATAGAGATGCCAGCGGCAGAGGAAGATCTTATTCGTCGTACATTTGGTGAGCCATTCATGGCAGTTTCCAGCTGATAAGTTACCAGTTTTTCTACTTCCTCAGATTCCATTCCATGAGCCTCTGTTAAGATGGTTACTGTAGGAGCGGTTAAATCCGGAAATACGTCTACGTTCATGGTTCTGGCAATATAGAGTCCAGAAATACTTAATAGCACGGCTGCTAAAAGTACCATAAATCGGTTTTTAAGCGATATTGATAATATTTTATTTAACATATCTTAGCTATTTAGTGGGCATGTCCATGTGCTGGAGCAACTCCAGACATCGAGGCCATTTTTACTTGGTAAGCACCTGTAGTTACTACTACTTCTCCTTGAGCTAAACCACTAGTTATTTCGACATGACTTCCGTTTCTTTTTCCAACAGTTACCAATCTACGTTCAAAGCTTTCACCTGTCAATTGTACAATTGCAGTAAAACTTCCATAGTCTTCTAACAATGCATTTACGGGTACAACAATGGATTTTTTTGAATCTCCTATCGCTATTTGTACAGGTGTAAAACTCCCTTTTGGCATGCTGACAGCTTCCGTTACTTTTACAAAAACTTTTAGCTGAGGTTGGCTGGCACTCACACTTTTAGAAATAGCACTTATCGTCCCATTTGTTGTAGTTAAATTAGACCATGTTCCTGTTTTAGGTTGGTACCAAATGTTGTGGATAGCCTCCAATTGACCAGCGTAACTTGCGGGAACATTTACTTCTAAGATACTAGACGATTCTTTTACAATACTCAATAAAGTGGTGCCTTGCTCCACAAAAGCTCCGTTTTGAACTGCAATATGTTGAATGTATCCGTTAAATGGTGCGGAAATTTGTTTTCCTGAAGCGGTATATCCTGCACTCAGCGAATTGTAATTAGAGGTTGCTACTAAATAGGCAGCTTTAATCTTATCAAAATTAGCTTTAGAAATTATTTTTGATGCGTACAACTCCTTTTTACGTTCGTAATTAAGGGTTGTTTGTTCTAACTTAATTTTGGCTTGGAGAATCTCCGTGCTTAAATTATTTTTTGACAATTTATTAGAGTTGATTCTCAATAATACTTGTCCTTTTCTAACTTTACTTCCAACAGTTAAGTTACCATTGTTAAATAAAACACTACCGCTTGTAGTTGCGCTAATTGAAGCGACATCAGAACGGGCAGAAGTCCATACTCCTGATGTTTTTATAACTTCATAAATTTCGCGCTCTGTAGCCATGGCCGTTTGAAAAGGCATTTTCCAAGCCTGTTCTTTTAAAAACGAAATACTGTCATCGTCTCCTTCATGTCCAAGTACTGAAATGGCTT
The DNA here is from genome assembly GCA_002401385.1 of Flavobacteriaceae bacterium. Taxonomy (GTDB): domain Bacteria; phylum Bacteroidota; class Bacteroidia; order Flavobacteriales; family Flavobacteriaceae. Next base: position 33,575 of record NVSY01000004.1, read on the forward strand.
CGTTTAAGTTTGCAAATACACGCACGTCTTTTACAATAATTTTATCAGTAAAATTAGGCGTGGTAACTTCAAAAATAAGTTGATGTATTCCTGCTGTTGTAGGTTGGATAGATGGGTTAAATATTCCTGGTGATGATGGAGCGTCAGCAAGAGTTCTCAATCCTTGAGTTCCTTTAATCAAACTTACAGTTACCGACCCTTCTCTTACGGGTTGATGTTTGTCTAAAATAGTAAAATGTGCTGCGAATTTGCTTGTTTTTCCTACAATCAACGCAGGGAATTCTACAAATAATTCGGTGTTTTTTGTCCATACTGTAGCGTCCAACCTTGGAGTYTCTTGAGATTCTCCAGGGTGTCCGCCTTCAGCATCGTGTGCATGTCCTTCTTCTTTTGCTGKCTGGCAAGATGCCACCACAAAAGCTATCATTAGTATTAAATATCGCATGTTATACCTTTTTWAATATTAGTGTTTGTGGTTTGTGTCGTTTTCGTCGTGCTTGTGCTCTTCTTTAGTAGCTTCTTTTTTAATAGAATCGCTTTCTACTGTGAAAGTTTCTTGTTTTACAGGTGCTTCCTCATGTGCATGTTCTTCGCCTGCTTTGTGTTCGTGACCATGGTCGTCTTTTTTCTTTTTAGGAGTACAAGACACTGCAAATGCAATGGATAAAATGATTAATATGTTTGAGATTTTCATAATTGTAATGTGTTTAAATTTATAATTGATGTTGTAATAAATCGGCCATCAATAGCTGTACTTCCTTTTTTAATTCATTTTTAGTATCTACGGCATCTCGGTAATATTGTACCTCCACGTAATAGTCCATAAAAGAAATTTCACCTAGTTCGTAGGCTTTAAAAAGTAGTTGTTCGCTGTTTAATGAGTCCAATGCTTGTTGGTRCTTGGTATAATTRTTTTGCGATATTTTATAATTGWKATAYACTTGTTCATACAACACCTTCGCYTCGWTTAACTGCGAAACGGTTTGTTGCTGTTTAAAAGTGTAATTGGCTTTTGCCGCTTTTACTTTGTGTTTATTTTGCCAAATAGGAATAGAAAGTCCTGCAAAAACACCAGAGTAATTGGCCCCAGAAACTCCTTGATAACTATATCCTACGGAAATGTTTGGGAGCGATTGGTTTTTAGAAACATGAAAAGCTTGGTTTGCAATGAGCTCTTGTTGCTTTAATTGCAGTAAATTTGGGTCCGTTGTTGTTTTGTCAGACCAAAGCTTGTCAAAAGGAAGTATCTCCTGGGTACTTTCTACAAGTAGYCCCTTTAAATCCAATGGGAGATTTCCATTTAAGTTTTCTAATAATTTTAACGCTGTTTGTTGCTCAGTCTGAAGTTTTTCTATAGTAAACTCAGCCTGCATCCATGCTATTTTTGCTTTGTTTAAAGCAAGGATTCCGACTTGTTCCTTATTGAATAATTCCTGAATTTGAGCAAATATTTTAGAAGCTTGTACCAAACGTTCTTTTTCTAAAGTCACTTTATTGCGAAGTGAAATAAAATTAAGTGCTTGCTTTTGAGCTTTTAGTAAAATATTTTGACGTAAAATGTTATGYGATAAATCAGCRTTTTTTTGTTGCTTTTTTATCAAGTTTTTACGTGCACTATACACGGTTGGGAATTCAAATGATTGGGTGATTTCAATTTCTGAATAATCACCATCTTCATGTGTTCCCCAAGGTAAAAAGTAGGCYCCTATTTGAGGGTCTRAAAGATTATTTGTTGTTTTTAATTGTAACTTATTACTCGTGTTTAAATGAGTATAAGCTTTTAATACTGAATTGTTTTGTTCAATTTGTTGCAATAACGGTTTTAAGGCGTTGTTCTGAGCAAACATACCAAACGTAACAAGGTAAACGCAAAGTGCGAGTCCAATTTTTTTATACATAATGGATTGTTAGAATGAATCAATAGTTGTAGGAAACATACAGTAGTTTCCGTCTTGTTTTGATTATCCTAGTTGTGGAGGTCCCCGGAGTGGTGCGTTTACAATTAAGGGAGTTTTGTAATACGAGTTTAGGTAATGATCTACAGTTTTGGGAAGTTTTACACGACGTACATTCAAGGATATTTGAGTGCCAAATATGGCTTGAATCGCAAGTTGTTTTTTTAGAACAATACGGGTGTTACGTTTTACAAGCTGTATAAATTCGTGAGAATGTATTGCGTGTAAATGATTTTGCAATAAGAAATCTATAGAAAAATCTAATGCAACTTGCACTGGTTTTTTAGGGGCAGGATGGTGATGATCACTATCACCATGATGATGGTGTACCTCTAGATTGTTATGTGCGACTTCTTGATGAACATGATGCAAATGTGGCACTGCGTTTAAAAACGTCATCAAGAAGATAACACCTATAAAAAACCATGCTTTTATTTGATTTATTTTTTTCATCGACCGTAAAAATACTTATTTTTTACGATTTTAACACCTTGAAATTAGAAATTAACTAAGATTTGTGTTGTCAGAGAAATCAAATTAAATCATTTTTAAAAACGATAGTACCTTTTCTTTATAACTCGCACCAATTGGAATAGTATGGTTTCCAATTTCTAACTCGTGATTGCTAAACGCACTTATTTTTTCTGTGTTGATGATAAACGACCTGTGAACACGTAAAAAAGTGGCGTCTGACAATTCGTTTTCAATACTCCCAATTTTATATTTTGTGGTAATTTCTTTGTTCGCTAAATGAATTTTAATATAATCCTTGATGCTTTCTATATAAACAATATCCTTTAAAATTACCTTGTGGTTTTTATTGGATTCTTTGACAASAATATAAGCAGGGTTTTCTTTAGAAAGRGGYGTGTTTATTACTTGTTTTGTGCTTTCGATTTCCCTAAAATACTTTTCTACGGCTTTAAAAAAACGAGTAAAAGTGATGGGTTTTAATAAATAGTCGACAATGTCTAATTCGTAACTTTCCACAGCAAAATCTCTATAAGCCGTAGTTAAGATAGTTTTAGGAGCATTTTGTATATTCTTTAAAAACTCAATGCCTGTCATATTAGGCATTTTGATATCTATAAAAAGCAAGTCTATCTTCTCGTTGTTTAAAATTTCAAATGCTTTTAAGGCGCTATTACAAGTGGCAACAACCTCAAGAGAATCTATTTGAGCAACGTGTTTTTCTATCAACCTAACCGCTAAGGGCTCATCATCAACTATTAAACATTTTTTTTTCATGTATTTAAAATTTTGTGTGACTAAAAATATTAAAAAATTGTAGAACCCATGTAAGCACTCGTTACACTCGTTCTCATATGAATTTATTTTAATCATACCCTTGGGGGTGTTTTTTGGTTAAAAAATTCATGTTCGTTTCATGTGTTTAAAATTTTGTAATTGACTAAAAATATTTCAAAATTTGAGAACCCACGTAAGCACTCGTTACACTCGTTCTCACATGAATTTTTTTTAATCATACCCTTGCGTGTATTTTTTGGTTAAAAAAATTCATGTTCGTTTCATAGGTTTATTTTTGTAATTATAACGTTATCTCTAGGCGTACTTTAAATTGGTCTTCCAATTGCATAATACCAAGATTGTAGCTGTTTTTGTAAATTAAATCTAGTTGTTTTTTAATATTTGTCAGGCCGATATTTCCCTTGTTGGCCGCATTTGAGAAACTAGAAATACTATTTTCTATTTCAAATATAAATAGAGAATTTGTTTTTTTGAGATGGATATTTATAAATGGTGTTCCTGAATCCTCACCAGCTCCATGTTTAAACGCATTTTCTACTAGAGAGAGTAAGATTAATGGTGCAATAGAGATGTCTTCTGTAATGCTGTTTTTTAATGTTACCGTCAATCGTTCGTCATAACGCAATTTTTCYAARGCTATAAAATTCTCTAAAAATTGAATTTCKGCAAATAAAGAAACAAATTTTTGATTACATCGGTACAATACATAATCTAATATCTCCGAGAGTTTACAAATGGATTCAGATGCAATTGGAGAATTGTCTAATGATAAAACATAAATATTATTAAGAGTATTGAATAAAAAATGAGGATTTAATTGTGCTTTTAGCATTTTTAATTCATGTGCAGTTTTCTCTTGCTCTCTTGTGGCATTTTGTTGTTGTAGTTGAGTGAATTTTACAAAGTAATGTGTAGCAATAAAAATAATCACAACAATGTAAACTGATGGGAAATAGGATAATAGYAGGATTTTCCAATCGATTAGTATTTCAATAAAACTTTCTTGTTCAAATGCTCCATCCCTAACCAAAGGCTCAATAATATGGACAATTATAAGCCTTGATACTACGCTAAAAATATAGGCACTTGTTATAAATAGTAGGAAAGATAACAGGTATTTTTTTTTAAATACAAACGTTGGAATAAGGTACAATACTAAGAAATATGAGGCACATATTTGTGGTATTAATACCCCCGCTTTATACGCTAATGAATATCTGAAAGAATGAGGGTCCTCCAGTTCTCCCTTTGCTAAATACAACATAAATAAGGCCGTCCAAAAAATGAAGTGAAATAGTAAATTCGATTCCTTAAGTGCCGTTATCTTATTTTTAATAAAATTCATGTTTCCTTTGATTAATTGCTCCAAAAATACATTTTATACTGATAGAATTATAAGAGGCAGACGAATTGTCTCAAAAAATGGTCGAATACCTTCTTTTGATGGTTAAATATGATTTTGGGGGKAATTTTTTGTGTTTGTCGTTAAAGCAGGGGTATTCATGGGTTGGGTGATTTTTCAAGAAGATATAAACTAATATTTGCAATGTCTTTCTATAAAACGGAAGGATTACTACTACTATAAACTATAAAATATTACCCATGAAAAAAATACTATTATGTTGCTTGTTGTTGAGCATTATGTCTGTACAAGCGCAACTAGCAAAAAAAATACATATCACAGGGAAAGTGGTAGAGAAATCTAGCGCCATGGATTTACCATCTGTTACAGTTTCTATACTTAATCCGCTAACAAATGAGTTGGTTTTTGGGGACGTAACAGACGATAATGGACTTTTTGACATTGCCATACTTCCAGGAAATTATACCATTAAATTTGAATATCTTTCCTTTAAAACGTACGAATTTAAAAATGTAAAAGCAGAAAAAAATATTGATTTAGAGGTCATTCAGTTAGAAGACGACACGGAATTGTTGAACGAATTGGTAATTACTGCCGAAAAATCAACCGTTTCTTATAGTTTAGATAAAAAAGTGTTTCATGTAGGAAAAGACTTGATTTCCAAAGGTGGAACTTTGACAGATGTTTTAGATAATGTGCCCTCTGTAAGTGTTAATGTAGATGGGGCTGTGAGTTTGAGAGGAAATACGGGGGTTCGTATTCTAATTGATGGAAAACCTTCCATATTGGCAAATAACAATGCATTGGAACAAATTCCAGCCGCTAATATTGATAGAATAGAGGTGATTACCAATCCATCTTCAAAGTATGAATCTCAAGGGACTGCTGGGATTATTAACATCATTTTAAAAAAGAAGAAAAATACTGGGTTTGGTGGTTCTGTACAGGTAACGACGGGAACTCCTGCCAATCATAAAATGAATGTCAACGTAAATTATAAAACAAAAAAATATAATCTATTTTCAAATATTGGGTACAGATATGAAAACTTTTTTGGTGAAGGAGAAGAATTACATACCTCTTTGAAAAATGGAAGTGCTGTTGGTTTAACACAAGAAATGGATGGGAAACGAAACGACAATCATTTTAATATTTATTTAGGAGCGGATTATTATATCAATTCTAAAAATATTATAACTGCAAGTTTGTATTTGAATCGATTGAAAAATAAAGATAAAACTACTACACGATACAATTATTTAAATGCTTTAGGGCAAATTGATAGTACAGTGGTGCAAACAGAAAATTACTATGAACCTCAAAATTTTAATCAGTTGGATTTGAATTATGAAAAATTATTTACTAAAAAAGGACAAAAATTTACGGCTAGTTTAAAATATAATTTTTGGAACGATGATGAAAATGAGCAAATTGAGAGATTGGGAAAATCAGAAAATGGAACGTCTAATTTAAAAATTAGGACAAGAGATATTGAAAGTAGTAAAGACCTACTATTAATTGCCGATTTTGAAAGTTCCTTAGCCAAAAATTTAAGGTTTGAAACAGGCTTGCGAGGAGAGGCAAGAAGGATTAACAGTGAATACACGGTTTTTATTGATGATAAATTGATGGAAAACTACGATAACCTACTGCATTATGACGAACGTATTTTTGGTAGTTACCTGCAGTTGGGTGATAAAAGAAATGCATTTAACTACTTAATTGGCGCTAGGTTTGAGTATTCAAACATAGAAATCAGTGATAGGGAAAATCAATTTTCAAACAAAAAAAACTACCTAGATTTTTTCCCAACAGCACATGTAGGTTATACAATTTCTGAAAAAAGTAGCCTTCAGTTGAGTTATAGCAAAAGAATCAACAGGCCTAGGTTTTGGCAGTTGAATCCGTTTGGAGGATTGTCTGATCCAAGTAGATTGTTTGTAGGGAATCCAGATTTAAATCCGATGTACACCCATTCTTTTGAGCTTGGGTTGGTTCAAAAATGGAAGGGATTTAGCATCAATCCATCTGTGTATTTGAAAAAGAGTACCAATTATTTCCAGTACATTACAATTCAAAATCAAGAAGGAGTATTTGTAACAAAACCTGTGAATTTAGACAAAGAAAATAGAATGGGAGTAGWGGTTTCTCTGAATTATTCCCCTTTTAATTGGTGGCGATTGTCTGGGACGTATAACTTTTATGCATTCGAAGAATTTGGAATGTACCAAGAGGTGGATTATACAACAAAAGACCATACCTGGACGTCAAAATTGAATTCTAGAATGAAATTTGATAAGGGGTTCACTGTGCAAACAAGTTTTAATTTTCAAGGAGAAAACACCAGTGGACAGCGGCATACAAAAGCGCAATATTGGGCGAATATAGGGATGAGTAAAGATGTTTTGAAAAATAAAGCCAGTATTACTTTAAATGTTAGTAATGTGTTTGACTCTAGAATAAATGAACTTTTTGTTCAAGGACAGGATTATACTATTATGTCTGAATCTAAAAGAAGTGGGCGACGCATTTCAGCCACTTTTACCTATAGATTTAATAGAAAAAAGGAAGTGAGAGATAGAACAGTAGATTAAAAAACAGTGTAATTTATCGAAAGTTGAAATAGATTGCATGGATTTAAAAATTCATGCAATTTTAATATATTGTGGAACGTTATCAAAACTAGGTCTTGAGAAGCCGTTTCTTGTGTATATGGWTGTTTTTGTAAATATATTAACAACTAAAGAGTGGGGTTTCGAGTATCTTTGACCAGTAAATTAGGTTTGTTTTAAATGAAAAGTATTTTTCTCTTTATTTTTTTGTTACCAATATTCATTTTTTCACAAGAAAAAGGGGATGGATTGTCGACAGAATATAACTTACAAAACGATTGGTCGGAAGTACAAATTTCAGCTACTGAAAATAATCAGGCCCTCCAGGTAATCCTTCAAACAATTGCTCATAAAAAATACAACAATCCCGAAGCTAGTTTGGGCTATTTTAATTACAAAGCGTATCATAAAATAATAGTGTCTGCCAATCCAAATGAGATTGACAACAAGATTGACTCTGTGTTTTTTCRCAAAAAGTCAGCGCGAATATTTGTGCGATTGGATTCWGCAAATTACAAGTTTAAAAGAGAGTTGGAGAAACACCATTTGTATATTAGCGAAAAAGTTTCAGAACATAGTTTTAAAAAAGGAAAAAAGCAAAACGAACATATTTTAGCCTTGCGKATGGCAGGCTTTAAAAATCCTGTGTATGAATTGCTRARATTAAACATTCAAGATTTTTCTGTATATAAAAAGCACTATACTATTGCAGGGAAAAAATATATAAATCCWATTGCKGAAAAAGCACCCAAATCATATGTCTACAAAATTTTAGATACTGTTAGAACTTCCAATGGGAGTTCAGTGAGAGTGTATTTTGAGCCTATAAATAAGCAAAGTGAAATTGGTTTGTACGGTGTATTGTCTGTTGATAAAACATCTTATGCTATTACCGATTTTATCACTGCGTTTAACGGTGTGGTACGGCTAAAGGCTACGCAGAAGTTTGAATTTTTTAAGGAAGACAATGGTTGGTTTCCTGTAGGAACTGCTGTGGTATTAAGCAATGGAAACAACTCAAAAGGAATCCGATTTTTAAATAGATTGATAGATTTTGACTCCTCAAACAAAAAGAAAAATAACTATTATTATTCAGCCAGTCAGAATCCTTCGGATGTGGTTTTCTTAAGAGCAACAAATTCCTTGTTTGATATTCAAATCAATCAACCTTTAGAGATTAAAAAATCATCTTCTGTTATAACCATTGCAACGGATGCCAATAAGAAACAATCTCTTTTTTGGGATTTTTATCGTAAGGACACCATTACTAAAAGGGATGTAGCGACTTATTATGTGATTGATAGTATTTCAAAAAAGGACAATGTAGAACGGAAAATTAACGTTGCTAGAAATTTATTAAAGGGGTATTATCCTTTGAAATATCTAAATTTAGATTTAGGAAAAATCATTAATTTAAACAATTACGAAGGATTGAGAGTTGGTTTGGGAGGAGTGACAAATGCTAATTTTTCCGATAAATTCCGTATCGAATCCTATGTGGCTTATGGTACCAAAGATGCTGAGTTTAAATACAAAGCTGGAGCAGCAGTGCGTTTGAATAGATTTGCGAATACATGGATGGGACTGAATTATACAAATGATATTCAGGAGTCTGCAGGTATCGATTTTATAATTAGAGGAAGTTCTTTTTCTCCTATCAATCCGAGAAATTTGAATTTAAGTCATTTTTACAAATACAAAACATGGGAAGCATATCTTTCGCATGATATTCAACCAAACTTTACTGCGAAACTTAATTTTACTGCGGGGTCTTATAGCTCAACATTTTATTACAAATATATTTCCAATAAAAAATTACTTAGCGATTATCATTTGAGTATGGCTACAATTGCTTTGAACTACAGTCCTAATAGTGAGTATTTGACATCTCCTATTGGGAAAATACGAGTTAAAAACGGATACCCACAATATACCTTACAATTGCGGAAAAGTTTTTCTCATGTAGCACAAAGTGATTTTGGTTTTGGGCAAATAAATTTTAAGGTGGAACATCAGATGAAACCTTTGAAAAAAGGGGTAACACACTTGTTAATGATTGGAGGACTTACTTTAGGTGAAACACCAATTTCTCATTTGTACAATGCTACACCAAATTATGTCTATAAAAATCCTTACAGAAAACGAATCACTTTTGGAGGGAAAAATAGTTTTGAGACTATGGGGTACAACGAGTTTATCTCTGATAAATATGTAATGCTTCAGTTCAAACATTTTTTTGAACCATTCCGTATTTCAAATTTGTTCAAACCTCATTTGAGCTTTATCACCCGTTTTGGGATAGGAGGTATGCAAACGCCTATGAATCAGATAGGTATTCCGTTTAAAACCATGGAAAAAGGATACTTAGAAAGTGGCTTGGAAATTAATCGATTGTTTAAGGGGTTTGGACTCAGTGGTTTCTATCGATATGGACCGTATCAATTGGATAATTGGAGTGATAATTTGGCTGTAAAACTTACTTATAGACTGAGCTTAGGATTTTAATAGATGCACTTTGTGGGGTCAACATTTTTGCTAACTTTGCAAAAAAAGGAGATTAATGGATTTTTGGCAACTGGTTTCGAGGATTATTCTTAAGGGACGTTATTTTATATTGGTTTTAATTGCTGCGGCAACTTATTTTTTSGCTTCACAAACGCAATACATGCAGTTTTCGCATACTGAAGCAAATTTACTTCCAGAGGATCATCAGAGTAATATCGAATACGATCATTTTGTCGAAATTTTTGGAGAAGAAGGAAATTTAATAATTCTTGCTGTTAAAGATTCTACTATTTTTACTCCAGAAAAATTTAATGCCTGGAATGCGCTGGCCAAAAAGTTAGGGACTTTTGATGAGGTTGATTTTACCATGTCTTTTGGTGATATTAAAAAATTAAAATCTGACCCCAAAAACGAACGATTTGTTGTGGAACCCTTTTTTAATGGGAAGCCAAAAACTAAAGAAGAAATTCTGAAAGTTAAAAATGAACTGTTTGAACGCAATCCGTTTTTTGACAATCTTTTATTTAATAAAAAAACAGGGACTATTCAGACTGCTATTTATTTAGATAAAGATATCTTAAATACACCTATTAGGAAAAACTTCATATTTGAACACTTAATTCCGATAATTGAAGCCTTTGAAAAAGAACATAGTATTAATGTACGTGCTTCTGGAATGCCATATATTAGAACGTTGAATGCGCAAAATATTGTGGATGAGATAGGGATGTTTGTTGGGTTGGCATTAGGGGTTACAGCCTTTATATTTTTCCTGTTTTTTAGATCTTTCAGAGCCACGTTTATTACCTTGTTGGTAGTGTGTATTGGGGTGGTTTGGTCTTTTGGATTTATTGGTTGGTTCCGATATGAAATTAGTGTATTGATGGCATTGATTCCACCATTAATTATTGTAATTGGAGTTCCCAATGCCATATTTCTGATAAATAAGTACCAGCAAGAGGTTAAAAAACATGGAAATCAAGCGAAGTCGTTACAACGAGTAATTACTAAAATTGGGAATGCTACTTTAATGACAAACGTAACTACCGCATCTGGTTTTGCTACTTTTATTTTTACAAAAAGTCAGTTATTAGCAGAATTCGGAATTATTGCATCTATAAATATTTTGGGAATTTTTGTTTTGGCAATTTTGTTAATTCCAATTATGTACAGTTTTATGCCGTTGCCTAAGGAGCAACATTTAAAACATTTGGATCGAAAATGGATTGATGCTATTGTGAATTGGATGGAGAACATGGTACGTAATCATCGTATTGCTATTTATGCAAGTTCTGTGGTGATTATTATAGTAAGTATGATCGGAGTATATATGATCAAGGTTTCTGGAAGTATTATTGAAGATATGCCGAAGGACAAAGATTTTTACCATGATATTGTCTTTTTTGAAGAAGAATTTGGTGGAATTTTGCCATTTGAAGTATTGATTGATACCAAAAAAGAAAACGGGGTAATGAAATTAAGTACACTGAAACGTATGGAACGATTGAGTGAAACTATTGAAGAAATTCCGCAGTTATCAAGACCAATTTCTGTGGTAGATGTTGTCAAATATACCAAACAGGCTTTCTATAATGGAAATCCAAAATATTATCAATTACCAACATCACAGGATAAAAATTTTATTTTACGTTATACCAAGAATTCAAGTAATAATTCTAATTTATTAGAAAATTACGTGGATTCAACTGGACGTTATGCCCGAATCACCACATTTATGAAAGATGCAGGAACGGATAAAATGGAATTGATAGAAGCACAACTAAAAAATAAAATTGCCAAGGAATTCCCTGCAAGTAAGTACGATGTTACCATGACTGGGAAGGCATTGATTTTCTTAAAAGGAACGAATTATTTAATCAATAATTTGGTATTTTCTTTGTCATTAGCCATTCTTTTGATAGCGCTATTTATGGCGTTTATGTTCCGTTCTTTCCGAATGATTTTAATCTCTTTGATTCCAAATATTTTTCCGTTACTTATTACGGCTGGATTAATGGGGTATCTAGGGGTGCCAATAAAACCATCCACTATTTTGGTGTTTAGTATCGCATTTGGAATATCTGTAGATGATACCATTCACTTTTTGGCGAAATATCGCCAAGAGTTAAAGGTAAATAACTGGCGTATTAAAGTGTCGGTCTATGCTGCTTTAAGGGAAACAGGGGTGAGTATGTTTTATACTTCCATTGTATTGTTCTTTGGTTTCTTAGTATTTGTAGTTTCAAGTTTTGGTGGTACCATTGCTTTGGGAGGGTTAGTGTCTATTACCTTATTGTTTGCTATGTTGTCTAATTTATTGTTGTTGCCTTCGTTGTTATTGTCTTTGGAAGAAATAATTGCCAATAAAAAAACCTTTAAGGAACCTACAGTGGAAATATTGACTGATAAGGAAGACAACTAGTTGAAAACGAAAATAAAATAATTATTTAAAATATTACGGCAATGCGTATCTTTGCCTTTCATAAAAATTTATTAGTAATGAGAAGTACTGTTGCAGAACTACTAAGTTCAGACAAAATTTTACAAGAAGTATATTTAAAAGGATGGGTAAGAACCTTTAGAAGTAATCGTTTTATTGCGGTAAATGATGGTTCAACTATTAATAATATACAATGTGTTGTTGATTTTGAAAATACGGATGAAGCAATTTTGAAGCGTATTTCGACAGGGGCTTCCGTGTCTATAACTGGAACTTTAATCGAAAGCCAAGGGAAAGGGCAAAAAGTGGAGATTACGGTTACAAAATTGGAAATATTAGGTGATTCAAATGCTGATGAATATCCAATTCAACCTAAAAAACACAGTTTAGAGTTTTTAAGAGAAAATGCGCATTTGCGTATTCGTACCAACACTTTTAGTGCTGTAATGCGTTTGCGTTCTACATTGTCCTTTGCGGTACACAAATATTTTACTGAGAATGGTTTTTACAATTTTCACGCACCTATAGTAACAGGATCTGATGCAGAAGGTGCTGGCGAAATGTTTAAAGTAACTAATTTTGAAGCTAATAAAGCTCCTTTGACAGAAGAGGGAACTGTAGATTTTTCGAAAGACTTTTTTGGTAAAGAAACCAACTTAACTGTTTCAGGCCAGTTAGAAGCTGAGACCTATGCTATGGCATTGGGTAAAGTGTATACTTTTGGACCAACTTTTAGAGCAGAAAATTCGAATACAACACGTCACTTGGCAGAGTTTTGGATGATTGAGCCAGAAGTGGCTTTTAATGATTTGGAAGACAATATGGATTTGGGTGAAGACTTTATAAAATCGGTAATTTCTTATGTATTGGAGCATTGTAAGGACGACTTGAAGTTTTTAGAAGATCGTTTAATACAAGAAGAAAAATCAAAACCTCAGGCGCAGCGCAGTGACATGCCTTTGATGGAAAAATTACAATTTATTACAGAGAACAATTTCAAAAGAGTTTCCTATACAGAGGCCTATGAGATTTTGAGAAACTGTAAACCWAATAAAAAGAAGAAATTCCAATTTCCAATTACGGAATGGGGAGTGGATTTACAAAGTGAACATGAGCGTTTTCTAGTAGAGAAACACTTTAAATGCCCAGTGATCTTATTTGATTATCCAGCAAGTATTAAAGCATTTTATATGCGTTTGAACGACGATGGAAAAACGGTAAGAGCCATGGATATTTTATTCCCAGGCATCGGTGAGATTGTTGGAGGATCTCAACGTGAAGAGCGATTGGATGTTTTGCAAGAAAAAATGGCTGCATTGGGTATTGATGAAAAAGAATTGTGGTGGTATTTAGATACTCGTAAGTTCGGAACTGCTGTTCACAGTGGCTTTGGTCTTGGTTTTGAACGTTTGGTGTTGTTTGTAACTGGTATGTCTAATATTAGAGATGTAATTCCATTTCCTAGAACTCCACAGAACGCGGAGTTTTAGAAAAAATAAATAATTTATTTTAAAAAAGAGAAAAGCGAATTCGTTTTTCTCTTTTTTTTTATCCAATTCCTATCTTACTTTTCTTATATTTGAATATGTTAAAGCAAAGTTTAAATTTTAAGTTATTACAAAAATTATCTCCTCAGCAAATTCAGCTGATGAAGTTGATTCAATTGCCTACACAAGCTTTTGAGCAACGCATCAAGCAGGAGTTGGAAGAGAATCCTGCCTTGGATAGTGGGAAAGAGGAAACAGATGATTTTGATGATTTTCAGGAAGATGAATATGATGAAGGAACGGAGAAAATTGAGGCTGAAGATATTAATATAGATGAGTATTTGAGTGATGATGAAATACCAAATTATAAAACGCAAGCAAACAATTACTCGGCAGATGATGAGGACAGACAAATTCCTTATGCAGCTGGTATATCATTCAATCAACATTTAAAAAATCAATTACGTACAGTTCGATTGACGGAACAAGAATCTATTATTGCTGAGTTTTTAGTTGGTAGTATTGATGAAAGTGGTTATTTAAGAAGAGAAATTGTCGATGTTTTGGATGATTTGGCTTTTACACAAAATATTTTCACGGAAGAGGAGGAAGTAGTTCGAATGTTAAATGTTGTTCAGCAATTAGATCCTGCAGGAGTTGGTGCTCAGAGTTTAAAAGATTGCTTGTTGATTCAGTTGAGAAGAAAAAAAGAAACAAAAGATCGCTTAATGGCAATCGCTATCATGGATCAGTCTTTTGAACATTTTGCCAAGAAACACTATAATAAATTGCTTCAAAAATTTGATATTGATGAAGTACAATTAAGAGATGCTATCTCGGAGATAGAGAAGTTGAATCCAAAACCTGGAGGTTCATATGTTGGTGCAAATAAAATTGCTGAGCAGATAGTTCCAGATTTTACGATTCGAATAGTAGAGGACGAGTTGGAGTTGGTATTGAATTCCAGAAATGCTCCAGAATTGCATGTTTCTAGAGAATACAATAATATGATGTTAGGCTATAAAAATGCTACGAAAACGTCTAAATCTCAAAAGGATGCTGTTCAGTTTATCAAACAAAAGTTGGATGCTGCTAAGTGGTTTATTGAAGCTATCAAACAGCGTCAACAAACCTTATTGTTAAATATGAATGCTATTATGCAGCATCAAGAAGCTTATTTTTTATCTGGTGATGAGCGAAAACTAAAACCGATGATATTAAAGGACATCGCCGAGATTATCGGCATGGATGTTTCTACAGTTTCGCGTGTTGCAAATAGTAAATATGTGGCCACTCCGTATGGGACAAAATTGATCAAAGAATTCTTTTCCGAATCCATGAAAAACGATCAGGGAGAAGATGTTTCTACCCGAGAAATTAAAAAGATTTTAGAAACCATTATTGCTGAGGAGAGTAAAAAGAAACCCTTAACAGATGATAAGCTAGCAGCAGAACTTAAGGATAAAGGCTATCCCATTGCACGGAGAACTATTGCTAAGTATAGAGAACAGTTGGATATTCCTGTAGCACGTTTACGAAAGAAAATATAAATATGGAGAGAAGGTTTAAGTTATTGTCTTATGTACTAAGTCCGGTGGTATTTCCCATTGTAGGAACCATTTTGTATTTTATCTTTTTACCTTCATTTGTGCCCAAAAAACAGGTGTATTTGATATTAATTGTTGTTTTTGGTGCTACGTATTTGTTGCCGATTTTGTTGTTGAGTATTTTTAAAAAGTCCAATCTAATTAAAAATTTTTTCCTCAATTCTGTAGAGGAACGTAAATTTCCTGTGGTAGTTTTTATAGGGATTGCATTGAGTTTAGGCAATTTATTAGCAAAAAGTGATCCTGTAGCGGGTYTGAGTGTGCTCTTTTATGGGTATACGTTTGCTTTGGCCTGTACTTATTTATTGTTGTTGCTGAATTTTAAAATTAGTTTGCACGCAGTAGCGATTGCTGGTTTAACTGCTTTTATGGTGTGTTTAAGCCATTATTATTCGTTGAACCTGTTAGTGCTTATTGGGTTGTTAATATGTGTGGGAGGCTTGATGTTGTCCGCTCGTTTGTATTTGAAAACACATAGTATGAAAGAAGTGCTACTTGGCTAYATTATAGGAGTCGTAGGACAGTTTATGACGTATTTGTTTTACAGTATGTAAAATTTAAGACCAATTTGAAATTCTTTCATTTCAAGTTTTTGTGTTCCTATTTGAAGCGATTTAAACATAGGTTTTAACCCGTAGTACATGTATAAATTAAAGGTGCTATATCCTATTGCTGCTGTTAGTCCGTAATGTAATTTATTAAAAGCTGCAATATTTTTAGTTTTGATTACTCCAGCATTATCACTCATTTTRCTGCTGGTTTGAAARGCATARTTTAATTTTCCTCCTATATAAATACGCGTAAATTTATAGTCTGTTGCTGTCGACGTCCTCCATCTTATCTCTAATGGGAATTCAATGGCGTTGGTTACAAATCTATTACTTTTGTAGTTTGAGACAATACTAGCAGAAATATTTTGATCGGTTTCTGAAATTAAAATATTTTGAATATAGGCATTGTAATTATAGCCGATTCCTAAACCCAAACCAAAATTTCTTCTTGTATTAAAAGGGATATCTTTAATAAAGCCTAGAGAGAAACCTCCCGAGAATCCGTTTTGTTTTACGCCCTTTGGCCTATTGGTAGTAATATTATAGGTGATGCTGGTGTATATTTGATCTTCCAAGTAATTGCTGTCACCACTGGCTTTGGGTGTTCTTTGAGAGAGCATTGAGAGCGTATAGCATAGGAGTATTCCCGTGAACAAATTTTTCATATCAGGCAATTTTTGGTGTAGTTGTAACGTCAAACAATTGAAACATATGCAAATATAAAAAAAGGCGACCACATAGGTGATCGCCTTTTAAATTGTACAAACAATGTGAGATTAAAAATTCTTTGACACGTCACCTTTGGTAACTGAAAAACTAATTTTTAATGCATGAATTTCACGTAATTGTTCTTTAATATCTAATATAGTACCTACGTTTGCATTTCTATCAGCTTTGATAGAGGTAGTCATAAAAGGAACTTCTTCCTCTTTACGTTCTGCTCTTTCAGACAATATAAATGATTGTACTTCGGTATAATTGATAATTTTATCATTTACTTGGATTTTATCTCCAGTAATGTTCTTGTTCTTAGACGATCCCACATAAATAGTACTAACTAAACTTTTATGTTCTAGCTTCTTAACTTCGGTAGCAGCTGGTAATATCGGAGTATTGATTTTTAATTCAGTCTCACGCATAGTAGTTGTTACCATAAAAAAGAATAATAACATAAAAACAATATCTGGTAATGATGCTGTAGAAATGGCTGGAAGGCCTTTTTTCTTCTTTCTAAATTTACTCATAATATTGATTTATTTAATAGGTTCTGGTTCAGCGATGATCTGTGGATAATGCTTTTTGGCATCATCTATCTTTGCTTTAATAGCTACTTTCGCAGCTTTCCCTTGAGCGTCTTTCATATCCTTTTGTAATTGAGTATAGCTAGTGCGATACTTTTTTAAAGAATATTTATTACGTAGTTCTATATATGCAGCTTCTATCTCGTTTTGAACGGAGATATACATTCCATATGAAGTTCCACGGTCACTCTGTAACTGAATAATTGCTTTGTTTGGGTGAACAGAAGATTTTTCATCTTTAGCTCCGTTACACCAATCACACTCTGCAGCAGGTTGTCCATCCATAGGATTTCCAAGACCTCCTCCRTTGTCAATAAAAGCAACAACTAAATCTCTAAGTTCMYTTACTTTAATAAAGTCAGTTCCCTCAATTAATAGTTGATTATTACGATTTACTACAATATCAAATACGTTTCGCTGCTTAATAATAGGCGGTACGTAATCTGCTTGTTGAGGTTCTGGTAATTTACGTGAAATTCCTGAATCAACATTCATTGTAGTAGTTACAAGGAAAAATATTAAAAGCAAGAACGCTATGTCGGCCATTGAACCGGCATTAATTTCTGGTGTTTCTCTTCTTGCCATAATAATTTATTTTACTAATGATTTTACTGAATCAACTACAAATCCTAACAGGCCAATTGCTCCTAAGATAATTGCGAACCAAATTCCAGTTCCTGATAGTTTTGAAGTGCTTCCTGCTGCACCATTTTTTAATACTGTTCCAAATGTGTCTAAAACTTCATCTCCGTTGGCCATAGAATATGAAATGACACCTATAATTCCCATTGCAACAATTCCAATTAGGGCTTTTTTAAGCGCTGCTGGATTCATTACTAAACTAACTACAGACATTATTACAGTTACTAGTGCTATTAACCCTAATGTCCATAACGAAAATGTAATAAACGGATCAATAATTGATGCTTGTAAGCCTGCGTCTTCGGTAATAGCATCATCTCCCTCCATCAAAATACGAACGAAGAAGAAGAATCCTATCAGAGCGATAACACCTGCAATGGCTGTTATTATTCTTGAAATATTCTTAGTCATAATGTTCTTATTTTGTGTGTTTTACTAAAAGGTCGATTAATGAAATTGATGCATCTTCCATGTTGTTCACAATGCTGTCAATTTTTGATACGATGTAGTTGAAAAAGATTTGAAGGATAATTGCTACAACCAATCCAAATACTGTTGTTAAAAGTGCTACTTTAATACCACCTGCTACAACTGTTGGAGAAATATCTCCTGCCGCTTGAATCGAGTCAAATGCTCCAATCATACCAATTACAGTTCCCATGAAACCAAGCATTGGTGCTAATGCGATAAATAATCCTAACCAAGAGATGTTTTTCTCTAAAAGTCCCATTTGAACTCCACCGTATCCAACAACTGCTTTTTCAGCTGCGTCTACTCCTTCGTCCATTCTGTCCAATCCTTGATAAAAGATTGAGGCAACAGGTCCTTTTGTGTTTCTACATACTTCTTTAGCTGCTTCAACACCTCCAGATGTTAATGCTTCGTCAACTTGAGCGACTAATTTCTTAGTGTTTGTAGTTGCCATGTTTAAGTAAATGATTCTTTCAATTGCAACTGCCAACCCTAAAATTAAGGCAACCAATACAATTCCCATAAAAAACGGTCCACCTTCGATAAAACGTTGTTTCAACTCTTGGTGAAAGGTTTTAGTTTCAGCTGCATCTGCAACCTGCTCAGTTTTAGCTGCTTCTTGAGCCACCGCCTGAGGTGCTGCTCCAAATAACATTAATCCTGTTATTGCAAGGATAGTAAATACTCTTTTCATCGTGTAATAGTTAATTTATTAAATTGTTTACTGGTTAAATATACTCTGTTCTTATTAAATTCTATTCTGGCGGAGAGGAAGGGATTCGAACCCCCGATACAGTTTCCCATATACACACTTTCCAGGCGTGCGCCTTAAACCACTCGGCCACCTCTCCATTAGTTTCACATTTGAGGTAGTAAAATTCTCGATTTGTGATTGGCAAGTAACAAAAAATTGTTGAGTTGTGAAAATTTTAACAGCCTTAAAAATCATTAATCTTAATAATTGTTGCTAATTATTAGAGAGGTATTAGTTTGTTTAAATAGTGATGCCTTTGGCTTGATTATTGCTAATTACTTGTGTTATAGCTTTATTAATTATGCCTCTGGTTCTGAAATTTCTCCACGTATTGGTGTTTCAAACCATTTTTTAATTTCCRCCAAATTGTACTTTTCACCTAATAAATACATCAATTTTGCCAAGGCAGACTCTGTTGTAATGTCGTTTCCGCTTATAACTCCTATGTTTTGAAGATCTACACTGGTCTCATAGACACCCATAATTACACTTCCTCCAGAACATTGAGTTACATTTATAATCGGAATTCCTTGTTGTATTTTTTTATCCAAGGCTGCTATAAACCAAGGTTCTGTAGGTGCGTTTCCAGACCCATATGTTTCAAGTACAACCCCTTTATTTCCTGAAATATTTAAGATGCTTTCAACTACTTTTTGGGTAATACCTGGAAATAATTTTAAGAGCACTATATTGTTGTTTAATTTTTTATGAATGCGCAAGGTTGATTGCTTTACGGGGCTGTAAATCAATGGAATATTGAATTTCAAATGGACACCACTTTCTGCCAACGGAGGATAGTTTGGTGATGCAAATGCTTCAAATTGTTCCGCATTTATTTTGGTAGTTCTGTTGGCTCTGTAGAGCTTATATTCAAAGTACAAACAGACCTCTGAAATAACAGGTCTGTCGTTTTTTACGCAGGAAGCAATTTCGATGGATGTAATTAAATTTTCTTTGGCATCTGTGCGTAAATCCCCAATAGGTAATTGAGAACCTGTAAAAATTACAGGCTTGGTCAAATTTTCAAACATAAAACTCAAAGCCGATGCTGTGTACGACATGGTGTCAGAACCGTGAAGGACCACAAAACCATCAAAATTGTTGTAGTTATCTTCTATAATCTCTGCTAAAAATTTCCAAGCAGATGGATTCATATTGGAAGAGTCTATCGGGTTTTCGAAAGAGTAACTGTCTATGGTACAGTTTAAATGATTGATTTCWGGWATGTGYTTGATYARYTTATCAAARTTRAAAGTTTTTAAAGCSCCWGTYTTAAAATCTTTYACCATWCCRATGGTACCACCTGTGTAAATYAATAAWATATGTGGRAWTYTTGCCATGTTGTCYTKWAAKWRTTTTTGGAATAATTTATGATGTAAAGCTACTAAACTATTCGGTTTTATATTTATATTTACTAAAATTATTAGATTATTATGATRGGATTTTATGTGCTCATAGGAGCAATTTCYTTGATRAGYTGGCTTGTTGGWAGRCAATTGAAGAATAAATTTAAGAAATATTCAAAAATTCAGTTACGTAATGGCATGAGTGGTCGTGAAATAGCGGAGAAAATGTTAAGTGATAATGGTATAACAGATGTAGAAGTGATTTCTGTGGCTGGGAGGTTGACAGATCATTACAATCCAAGTAATAAAACAGTCAACTTAAGTGAGGCCGTTTATAATGAACGCAATGCTGCTGCTGCTGCAGTGTCTTCCCATGAAGTTGGACATGCTTTGCAACATGCGCAAGCTTATCAATGGTTAGGATTGCGGTCAAAATTAGTGCCGGCGGTGAACATTTCTTCGAAATTTTCGCAGTGGTTAGTTTTTGGAGGTATTATTTTAGGAGCTGCTTCTGGAAGTACAGGTATCGGATTTATGATTGCCTTGGCTGGATTGGGAATGATGGCGGTTGCTACTATTTTTAGTTTTATCACTTTACCTGTCGAATATGATGCTAGTAACCGTGCTTTGGCTTGGTTAAAAACAAATAACATGCTTACTGAGGAAGAGCAAGACGGAGCACAAGATGCCTTAAAATGGGCAGCACGTACCTATYTAGTCGCAGCATTGGCTTCTTTAGCAATGTTGTTGTACTGGGGAATACAAATCTTAGGAGGTAGAGATTAAGCAGTTGTTTTTGTAAAATAGGGGAATGGTTTTGATGTTAAATGGATGTAAATCTATTATTAATATCAAAACCATTTTTTAGTTTTGGCATTTTATAACTTAATAGTGAACTCATCACTTACAACCAACAACCAAATTTACAATTCAATTTGCCGATCGATCTGCTGATCCAAAGAAATAAACGTTTCTGTTCTTGCTACTCCTTTTATAGATTGGATATCGTTGTTTAAAAGTTTCATCAAATGTTCATTATCACGACATAGAATTTTGATAAAAATGGCATAGTTTCCTGTGGTATAATGACTCTCAATAACTTCGGGAATTTCTTTTAAGCGTTTGATGGCGGAAGAATATTTGCTGGCCGCATCTAGGAATATTCCAACATAGGCCAAGGTTGTATAACCAAGTGCTTTTGGATTGATGATAAATTTTGACCCAGCCAATAGGCCAGAGGCTTCTAATTTTCGCAATCTTTGGTGAATGGCAGCTCCAGAAATGCCTATTTCACGGGCAATTCCTAAGATTGGTGTTCTTGCATCATTCATCAATCGTTTTAAGATAATTTTATCAATACCGTCAATATGTAGTTTTTTGTCTTTCATTTGTTTTGAATCTAAAGTAAATATAAAAAAATAGCGAATATGAAGAATCATATTCGCTATTTTTATTTATTATTTGAATTGTTATTCTTCTATAGGTTTCAATTCAAAATCTTCCATGAACTTGGTCGTGTAATTACCAGCTACATAATCTGGATGTTCCATTAATTGTCTGTGGAAAGGAATGGTAGTTTTAACACCTTCAATTATAAATTCGTCCAAGGCACGTTTCATTTTGCTTATGGCGGCCTCTCTTGTTTGAGCGGTCACGATTAATTTAGCAATCATAGAATCGTAGTTAGGAGGGATTGAATACCCTGAATATACATGAGTGTCTATACGGACTCCGTGACCTCCAGGAGTGTGTAATGTAGTAATCTTACCTGGTGATGGTCTAAAATCGTTGAATGGATCTTCAGCATTAATTCTACATTCGATAGAGTGTAGTTTAGGTAAATAGTTTTTACCAGAAATTTTAATACCTGCGGCTACTTTAATTTGCTCTTCTATCAAATCGTAATCAATTACTTGTTCAGTAATTGGGTGTTCTACTTGGATACGAGTATTCATTTCCATAAAGTAGAAATTACGGTCTTTATCAACCAAAAACTCAACGGTACCGGCACCTTCGTATTTAATGAATTCGGCAGCTTTTACAGCTGCGTCTCCCATTTTTTTACGCAAAGCGGTGGTCATAAATGGAGACGGAGCTTCTTCCGTTAACTTTTGGTGACGGCGTTGTACCGAACAATCACGTTCAGACAAGTGACAAGCAGTTCCATCAGCATCACCAATAATTTGGATTTCGATATGACGTGGTTCTTGAATTAGTTTTTCCATGTACATGTCGTCGTTTCCAAAGCAAGCTTTTGCTTCTTGGCGAGCGGCATCCCATAATTCTACTAACTCTTCTTTTTTCCAAACTGCGCGCATTCCTTTTCCTCCACCTCCTGCAGATGCTTTTAACATTACAGGGTATTTCATTTTATCGGCGAGTGCCAATGCGTCTTCTGAGGTTGCTAACAATCCGGTAGATCCGGGAATAATAGGTACTCCAGCTGCTTTCATGGTGTCACGTGCAGAAGCTTTATCTCCCATACGATCAATCATATCGGCAGTGGCACCAATAAATTTAATTCCGTGATCTTCACAAAGTTTAGAAAACTTAGAATTTTCGGCTAAAAAACCATATCCAGGGTGAATGGCGTCTGCATTGGTGATTTCTGCAGCAGCAATAATATTTGACATTTTCAAATACGATTCGTTGCTGGGAGGAGGTCCAATACATACCGCTTCATCTGCAAAACGAACGTGTAAACTATCTGCATCAGCAGTGGAATATACAGCCACTGATTTGATGCCCATTTCTTTACAAGTTCTAATGATGCGTAGTGCTATTTCACCTCTATTGGCTATTAATATTTTTTTAAACATAATAGTTAATGTTTGCTAAAATCAATATATGTACGCCTAATTACAAACGTTTTCTTTATTGATTTTAAGGTGAATAAACTAAGAAGGGTCTACCAAGAATAATGGTTGACCAAATTCTACAGGACTAGAATCGTCTACTAATATTTTAACGATTTTACCGGTTACTTCCGCTTCAATTTCGTTAAATAATTTCATTGCTTCGATGATACAGACAATAGATTCTGGTGTTACGTTATCGCCAACTTCTGCAAAAAGAGGTTTGTCTGGCGTCGGACGTCTGTAAAAAGTTCCAATAATAGGTGAGGTAATGGTGATATATTTAGACTCTTCGTCTGAACTATCGGTTGCTGCTGGTGCTGCTTCCGTTGTTGCTGGTGCAACTGGTACAGCAGCCATTGGCATTTGAGGAATACCTAATGGTGCTTGGTGTAAAATAGTTGTTTCTGTTTTACCCGATCCTGTTCTTATGGTTATTTTAACATCTTCCATTTCAAGCTTTACTTCGCTTGCTCCAGATTTTGCTACAAATTTAATAAGATTTTGAATTTCTTTTAAATCCATGTCCTAAAGGTTTTAGTTGATAATTAGTTTATAAACACTCCAAGTGTAGTATACTTTGAATGCATTATTTGTTTGATTCTTATTTTGAATTATAGGCCCATTTAAGGTAAATAGATCCCCAACTGAATCCTCCTCCAAAAGCAGCAAAAATAATAGTGTCTCCTTTTTTTAGTTGAGATTCGTAATCAGCTATTAGCATAGGTAATGTTGCTGATGTGGTGTTACCATGGTTCTCAATATTCATCATTACCTTGGCAGGGTCTAATTTGATACGACGTGCTGTGGCATCAATAATTCTTTTGTTAGCTTGATGTGCTGCTAACCATGAAACGTCTTCGTTTGTTAAATTATTACGTTTCAATATTTTTTCGCTAACATCTGCCATATTAAATACAGCATTTTTAAATACAGTTTGCCCATCTTGGAAAACATAATTTTCTCCTTTTTCTTTGGCCTCCTCTGTGATAGGGTATGATGATCCTCCTGCTTTTACACGTAGAAATTCACGTCCTATACCATCGGATCTTAAGTATTCGTCTTGTAATCCATATCCTTCTGTATCTGCTTCAAATAGTACTGCTCCAGCTCCATCTCCAAAAATAATACAAGTAGCTCTATCTGTATAGTCAATCATAGAAGAGTTTTTATCCGCTCCTATAAGTAGTACTTTTGAATAACGACCAGACTCAATAAACTTTGCAGCGGTTGACATTCCAAATAAGAAACTTGAACAGGCAGAATCTAAATCGAAAGAAAATGCGTTTACAGCACCAATTCCTGTGGCAGTGAAAGCAGCTGTAGAAGCGGCTTGCATGTCTGGGGTAGCTGTGGCAACAATTACAAGTTCTATTTCTTTAGGGTCTACTCCTTTTTTCTCGATAAGGTTTAATCCAGCTTTGATGGCCATGTACGACGTTCCTTTTCCTTCTCCTTTTAAGATACGACGTTCCTTAATTCCGGTACGTGATGTTATCCATTCATCATTCGTATCTACCATTGTTTCCAGTACTTTATTACTAAGAACAAAGTCAGGAATATATTTACCCACGGCTGTTATTGCAGCTGTAATTTTAGTCATAATTGGTCTCTTTAATATCAGAAAATCAGGTTCAAAGTAATGAAATTTATTTCAGACTGTACTCTAAAAATTACATTAATTCATTATGCATACATAATAAATAAAAAAAGCCCTCGTAATGAGAGCTTTTCCTATATTTTTGAATTTTGATTATGCTTCAACAACATCTTCAGCGTCAATTACAATTTGACCACGGTAGTACAATTTACCTTCGTGCCAGTGTGCACGGTGAAACAAGTGCGCTTCACCAGTTGTTGGATCAACAGCAATTTGTGGTGTAGTTGCTTTGTAATGAGTTCTTCTTTTATTTCTTCTCTGTTTCGAGATTTTTCTTTTAGGATGTGCCATTAATCTGTATTTTTATCTGTTATTATCTCCTTTAATTTTTCCCACCTTGGGTCAACTACGTTTGTWTTYTYTTCTRYTTCTTGTGWYTYGSTMTYTTGAGTMTCATAWGCRTTTAAYTKTTCTAATACRTCAGATTTWAGTGTGCCGTCCTCAACTCCAGGGTGCACTCTTTTTGCTGGTATTGCCAATACAATCATTTCAAAGATGTATTGAGAAATGTCTAGTTCGTATTCCGAATAAGGTAAAATAAGTAACTCTTCGTTTTCATTATTTAACTCTTGTCCAAACTTTACCAATAAAGGCATTTTTTCTGCAATAGGTAAATCAAATAACTCGTTTGTTACGTCGCAAGCAACGTTAATACTTCCCGAAATGTCGAATTCTAATTCGAACATTGTCGCCTTTTTAACAAACTTTATTGCAACTTTGATGTCGCAATCGTTAAAATCTTCATATTTAAAAATATCAAAGAACGCTTTCTTAATTTGATACTCAAATTGATGCTCTCCTTCTTTTAATCCTGTAAAAGGAATCATAAATTCTTTTAATGCTTTCATTAGAAACCAATTTGAGCGTGCAAAGATATGAATTTATTCAAACTTTAGTACGCTGTTTTTAAAAAATATATGTTTTATGCCTTATTTTTTGTTTTTAAGGCATTTTTGCACAGTGTTTTATATGCTGTTCTTGTTTTAAATAGTTGTATCGCGGTAAAAACAGCTTCCTTAAAAGAGTTAATATCAGCCTTGTCTTTACCGGCTATCTCGTAAGCGGTTCCGTGGTCTGGTGACGTTCTTATTTCGCTAAGACCAGCGGTATAATYAACGCCATTTCCAAAAGATAATGTCTTGAAAGGAGCCAATCCTTGATCGTGATACATGGCTAGTACTCCATCAAACGATTTGTAGGTGCTAGACCCAAAAAAACCATCCGCTGCGTAGGGGCCATATACAAGCTTGCCTGTTTTCTGAATACTATCTAAAGTAGGTCTTACTATTTCGTCATCTTCTTTGCCGATTACTCCGTGGTCTCCGCAATGTGGATTCAATCCTAAAACAGCTATTTTAGGACGTGGAATTCCAAAATCTTCTACCAGTGTTTTGTACATAATGTCCACCTTTTTTTGGATCAATTCTGGAGTAATACTAGTTGAAATTTCTGATATGGGAATGTGTCCAGTGATTAGTCCTACACGTAATTCTTCTGTCATTAAAATCATCAGGCTTTCGCCTTCTAGTTTTGATTCTAAATATTCGGTATGTCCTGCAAAATGAAATGCATCACTTTGGATATTATCTTTATCTATAGGTGCGGTTACTAAAACGTCTATTTCTTTATTGGTGAGTGCTTCTGTGGCGGCTTCCAATGATTTAAACGCGTATTCCCCTGCTTTTTTCTGTGCAGTACCATGTGTAACTATGATGTCTTCTTTCCAAAGATTCACAACATTTAGTTTGCCGTCTTGGCATTGTGAAATCGATTTTACACCGTTAACTTGCGTTTGCAATGGCATGTTTTTTTTATAAGCAGCAATGGCTTTTGCAGAAGCAAAAACTATAGGGGTACAAAAGTCCATCATCCTTTTGTCAGCAAATGTTTTAAGGATAATTTCTAAGCCAATTCCATTCAAATCTCCAATAGAAATTCCTACTTTTATTTTGTTCGTTTTCTCCATTAATCAACGTTATTATTGTACTTTTGAGACACAAAAGTAATCAATAAAATTGATAAAAATATGTTTACAGGAATTATCGAGAGTATGGGTACGGTTAAAAAATTAGTTTGGGAGGGTGATAACCTCCATATTACCGTATCATGTAATTTTACAAATGAGCTTAAGATCGATCAAAGTGTTGCTCACAATGGGGTTTGTTTAACGATTGTTCATATTAGTAATGATGAATATACGGTAACAGCCATCAGAGAGACTATTGATAAAACTAATTTTAAATCTATTGTAGTTGGGKCCAAAATTAATTTGGAACGCGCCATGGTTTTGGGWGCTAGATTGGATGGTCATATTGTGCAAGGACATGTGGATCAGACCGCTATTTGTACAGGGGTTAAATCGGCAAATGGAAGTTGGTTTTTCTCTTTTAAATTTGATGAAGGTCCAGAAAACATCACCATAGAAAAAGGGTCTGTTACCGTAAATGGTACCAGTTTGACTGTGGTTAATTCGGTAGGGAATACTTTTGAAGTGGCTATTATTCCTTATACCTACGACCATACAAATTTCCATACTTTTAACGATGGAACAGAAGTAAATTTGGAGTTTGATGTGATTGGGAAATATGTGGCTAGATTGATGGAGAAAAGAGCGTAGAAAATTGAAAAAGAGAGAATAGAAAAAGAGAGTAGAGAAAAGAGAGAATAGAAAAGGCGTTGATTTTAAAATCAACGCCTTTTTATATGGATGAATAAAAGTACTTATACTTTCATTATTTCAGCTTCTTTTTCAGAAGATATTTTTTCAATTTTTTCAGTAAATCCTTTTACTAAATTTTGAATATCAATTTCTGCATTGGCTTTTTCATCTTCAGAAACATCAGTATTCTTAATTTCTTGCATTGCTTCTTTACGATCGTTTCGCAAACTAACTTTTGCTTTTTCAGATTCAGCTTTTGCTTGTTTTGCCAATTCCTTACGTCTATCTTCTGTAAGTGGTGGTACTGCTATAATAATTATGTCACCATTATTCATAGGATTAAAGCCTAAATTTGCAAACATAACACCACGTTCTATCTCTTGTAGCATGTTTTTTTCCCATGGTTGTACGGTAATTGTATGTGCATCCATAGTACTGACATTTGCTATTTGACTAAGCGGCGTCTGAGTTCCGTAATAATCTACCATTACACTTGTCAACATTGCAGGAGTTGCTTTCCCTGCTCTAATGCGTCTAAATTCCTTTTCTAAGTGTACAATAGAATCATTCATGGATTCCTTAGTGCTGTCTATAATGAATTTTAAATCTTCGTTCATGTGTGTAAATATAATAATACGGTTTTATTTATCAACGATTGTTCCAATTTTTTCTCCTGAAACTACTTTTTCAAGATTTCCTTCGGTATTCATATCAAAAACTACAATTGGTAATTCGTTTTCCTGACTCAATGTAAAGGCAGTCATGTCCATTACTTTTAAGTTTTTTTTCATAACATCTTTGTATGAAATAGTATCATATTTAATAGCGTTTTTATCTTTTTCTGGGTCTGCAGAGTAAATACCATCTACACGGGTCCCTTTTAAAATAACCTCAGCTCCAATTTCTATAGCTCTTAATACAGCCGCTGTATCTGTGGTAAAATAAGGGTTTCCTGTTCCTCCTGCAAAAATAACTACACGTCCTTTTTCTAAATGRCGMACTGCTTTWCKMTTGATAWAAGGYTCYGCWAYTTGYTCCATTTTWATRGCKGTTTGYAAGCGTGTTTGCACATCTGCATCTTCTAAGGCGCTTTGCAATGCCAATCCATTGATAGCTGTAGCAAGCATTCCCATATAATCTCCTTGAACACGATCCATACCATTACTGGCACCTGCAACTCCTCTAAATATATTACCTCCTCCTATTACAATAGCCACTTCTGTTCCCATGGCTACAATGGTTTTTATTTGTTCCGCGTAACCTGCAAGGCGTTTCGGATCTATACCATATTGACGTTCGCCCATTAAAGCCTCGCCACTCAATTTTAATAAAATTCTTTTATAGCTCATATATAATATAAAATGTTATGCAAATATATAAAATAGTTGGCTTGTACCATTAATGCATTGCTTGGTTTATTAAAATTTATCAAAGTAATTGTGTCCAGAGGTCTTTTAAGATGCGTGTAAAATGTTTTTTTAAAAAGAAATGAGGTTTGAAAACGGTAAACAAATGCAGCAATAAAGGGCTTGCTGCATTAGTAAAAAGAAAAATTGTCGATTGGTGTATGAGGAATTTATTGTAGTAATTTTTGAAACGAAACAATAATTATTAATTCGACATCTTGGATGTCTTTTGCTGCTTCGTCTAAGATCTGTACGATTTTTTGACTGTTAACTGTTTTTCCTGACAGTTTCTTCTCTGCCAACTTACATAAGTTTGATAGGTTCTCAGAAATTGGAATTAAGTTTTTTAATAACGGATTACTTGGCATGTTTAAAAATTGCACGTGATTTTCTTGCCATTGTTGAAGCCATGAAAGAATTTTTGCTTTGTTTTTTGGGTTTGGATTTTTTAAATATTCATCCGTGTCATTTTTAAATAAAATGGCATCTTTTGCATCTGGTGTACACGCATCGGCAAAAAGTGTAAAAGGCGAATAAGTTTGATATTCTGTGCCTCCCTTATTTCGAGTGTAAATCTTTAATGGTTCACATACACGGCTTAGTACTTGTAGTGGAACAATGTTTTCGGACTTTGCTAAATTTCTAAAGAGTACGTTTCTATAAGATTGGTGAGTCAGTCCTAATTGTTCTAATTGTTTACTGATAAACGGTAATCGTTTGTTTAAATGCGATACGTCTTTTGTGTTTTCGGAAGACCAAAAACGTTCTGCTATAGCGGCAGTTCTCGGCCAAATACGTGAGTCTATAGTAAGTGGTGTTACCAATTCACTCCAGAGAGTAGCTTCTGCTCCGAGTACTCTTTTTCTTTCCTCAGTGGTTAAATCTAAGGAACTAGGTAATGGGTTTACTAAGTAATGTTCAGCAATTGGTTGCATTAAGTCGATGTAAAAACCATTGGATAACACCGTTTGATATCCGTTTTTTGCGGCTTTTATTAGGGAGCTTAATGGTTTTTTACCTTCATTTACGCCTTTCCAAGAATGTATGAGGGCAGAAGTAGGCATGCTAGGCATCATAATTTCTTCCCAGCCCATTACTYTTTTGTTGTATTTGGCCAAAATCTTTTCTACTTTGATGTTAAAATAGGTTTGTAAATCGTGATTTGTTTTTAATTGGTGTTTCTTTTTAAAATCTTGAATGTATTGGTTTTCATCCCAATGTTTTCCTTCGTTTTCATCACCTCCAATRTGAAAATATTTACTGGTAAATAGTGGTGCTATTTCGCCGAACAGGCCATCTAATACTTCATAAGTTTTTGGATTGGTGGGRTCCAAAGTAGGGTCGAAAACACCTGAATTTCTCTCAATGCTATATCCTCTTTTTTTACTTGCTAATTCAGGATGCCCCACCAAAAAAGCGGTGGCATGTCCAGGGATGTCAATTTCCGGAACAACCATAATTCCAAGCCTGTCGGCATAAGATACAATATCTTTGATTTGTGCCTGAGTGTAATACAAGCCGTCCGAACCTAATTCGTGTAGTTTTGGATATAATTTGGATTCAATTCTAAAGCCTTGGTCATCTGATAAGTGCCAGTGAAAAACATTCATTTTTACTGCTGCCATTCCTCGTAAATTTCTTTTGATTACGGAAATAGGTTGGAAATGGCGGGCTACATCCATCATTAAGCCGCGCCAAGTAAACCTTGGTTGGTCCTTAATTATTGCTCGTTGAAAATAGAAATAATCACTGTTATTTTCTAYAAGCTGTTGCAGGGTTTGCAATGCATGTACAACTCCCAAATCTGTGCTCGCTTTTAATTCGATGCTGTTATTTTTAAAATCAATTTGATAAGATTCATCTTCGTAAATTTCCAGTTTTCCAATGCGATCGTATGTTACAATTACAGAAGTTTGAGTGGCATTGTAAGTACTTGTAGGAAAGCCATTTTTTATAAATACACCGGTTTTATTGGTTAGGTTTCGTAAAAATTGTGTGGCCGCATGTTGTACCCTATTTGAGCTATTATTAGGGATTACGATGCATAGGTTTTTATCAATTTTTAGGTGACCTTGTTGGATCTCTATGGATTGAGGCCAAGGCATAAGATGGACGGACGGTGTGTTTTGAGCGGTGCTTAAACCGCTGAAAAACACCATCAAAAAAAATGTTTGGATTGCTTTCATTTAAAAAATAATTAATTAATAATGATGTCGTTTAAAGGCTTCAATGGCTTCATAGTCCGCCAAACCGAGTTTGTGGTATTCTCTTGCTGTTTCAGTATTTCGCTCTTCGGCGCGTACCCAAAATTCGCGATTGTCATCACCTTGGAACATCACGCCATCCTTTTGAGTTTGATGGAAAAATATGGCACGGCGTTTTTTTAATACTTGATCTGGACTCATAGGTACAGCCATGTCTATTTGATGCATGTCCCATTCATGCCATGCTCCACGGTATAACCAGACCCAACAATCTGTCATAAAATCCATGGGTTTTAGTATTTTTAATGCTTCAAGAATAACATCTAAACAGGTTTTATGGGTGCCATGAGGATCGGCTAAATCTCCAGCAGCATAAATTTGATGAGGCTGAATTTCTGAAATTAAATTAAGGATAATTTCTAAGTCTTGAGCCCCTAAAGGGTTTTTCTTAATAGTTCCGGTTTCATAAAATGGAAGATTTAAGAAATGTACATTGGTATCAGGTACATCTAAATATCTTGTGGCACCGAAGGATTCGTATTTTCGAATTTCTCCTTTTAAGCCCCTTACTTCTGGATGATCGATACTGTTATTTTCTTGTTTTTTTAATTGAGAAATCAGTGAAATAACTTGCTTGTTTTTGGGGGCGATGTTTTGAAAAACTTCTGCAAATTTTAAGGCATCACTATCACTTACTGCAATGTTTCCCGAAGTTTGATAGGCTACATGTATTTCGTGGCCTTGCTGTACTAATCTATCAAAAGTACCTCCCATAGAAATCATATCATCATCTGGATGCGGACTAAAAATTAGAATTTTCTTTTTTGCTGGTAAGGCACGTTCTGGTCTTTTAGAATCGTCGGAGTCTGGTTTTCCTCCAGGCCATCCTGTAATAGTGTGTTGTAGTTTATTAAACATGGTAATGTTCAAGTCATACGCATTGCTGCCACTATTGGTCAACAGGCTAGACATGCCATGTTCGTTGTAATCTTTGTCTGTGAGTTTTAAAATTGATTTTTGTGTCAATACGCTCAGCCAAACTATTGCCTTACTGGTTAATTCTTGATTCCAAATACATGGGCCTACTAGCCATGGTGTTTTAATTCTTGTTAAATCCTCTGCCGCTTCGTGATTTAAAATAAAGGTGGTATTTGGATGTTCTTGTAAATAGGTAGCTGGAATATCTGAGCTGATTTCGCCTTCTATGGTTTTTTTTATGATGGATGCTTTATTATTTCCCCAAGCCAATAATACAATACGTTTTGCATTTTTAACTGTACCAATTCCCATTGTAATGGCTTTTTTAGGAACGTTGTTGACGCCTAAAAAACTTGGAGCAGCATCGGCTCTGGTTAAATGATCTAATGTGATGCTTCTGGTACTAGAATTATAATGAGATCCAGGTTCGTTAAAGCCTATATGTCCTGTGCGTCCAATACCTAGTAATTGAAAATCTAAGCCTCCGTATTCTTTGATTTTGAGCTCATAATCTATACAGTATTGATGTAGTTCTGAAGAGGCTACTTGACCGTTTGGAATGTTGATATTTTCTGGTCTTAGATCCACGTGATTGAACAAATGTTCGTGCATAAAATAATGGTAGCTATGCACACTTTCCTTTGGCATTGGGTAATACTCATCTAAATTAAAGGTGACTACGTTTTTAAAACTGAGTCCTTCTTCTTTGTGTAATCTAACAAGTTCTTCATATACTTTTATTGGGGAAGAACCTGTGGCGAGTCCTAGGACACAAGGTTTGTTTTGATTATTTTTTTCTTTAATAAGAGCTGCAATTTCTTGAGCCACGGCAATAGACCCTGAAACGGAATCGTTTGCTATAATATTATGGATTTTTTCGAACCGGGTTTCTTCGAATTGCCCGGCAGGTTGATGTTGAATGCTGTTGCTGTTCATTGTTAAGTTGGTTTATTTGATAGGTTCGAAATAAATATAGTTTTAGTTATGTGTTGGAACTGATTTATTTCGACAAATAACACTTGTGAAATGATATAAAACAATAAACGAAACCTTTCGAAGATTCCGTTTATTGAATCGTTTTAGTTATACAATGGTTTTAAAAATTACTTCCTGCTACATCCCACCACAAACGTGTACCTCCATTATCAGGGCCTGACAATAATTCTACAGCCTTTGTCACATTTTCGAGATTGGTATTTTTCTCACTGTCTACAAAGTTGATGCGTCTTATCTGGATGTCGGTATCTATGGTTCCAGCACTATTGTTGATAACTACAGGGAATACTCTAGGGTATCCCGTTCTTCTAAACTCACTCCAAGCTTCTTGTCCGTCAGGGAACATGGCAATCCATTTTTGTGTGATAATTTGTTCTAATTGGGCTTCTTGAGACCCTGTGATGTCGTAAGCTAGTTTTACTTCGCTTGGGTAGGCAATGTCATTGGCATTGTTTAAGGCATCTACAAAATCATTAGGAGTTTTTGTATTGTCGGCAAGGTATGTGTCTACACCTTTTATTCCGTGTTGGTCAAAAGAAGCAGCGACTCCTGCTTCGTAATGCATTTTTACATCTGTGGCTCCAGACCAGTTTCTCAATGCTGCTTCTGCTTGTAAGAAATGTCCTTCTGCAACGGTCATCCAAGTGATGGACTCTGTGTCTACTACACTTCCAATGGATGAATGAGCACCATATTGACTTTTTTCTGTTATGTCCACTCCCATACGGATACCTTTGTAAGCTCCGTTTAATGATGGGTCTTCGGCTGGGTTAAAATACACTTCAATCCTGTCATCTTCATATCCTTTTAAGATAGATTCCATTTCCGCACTCATACGTATATCGCCCCAAGAGCCGCTAATGGTAGCTACGGGGTGTGGGAATCCTGTATTGACTACTACATCAGCTGTTAAAAATCCAGCGTCACTAGCCAATGATAACTCACCTTGTGTTTGTGCCAAAGTTGGATCAATTTTAGAAACTCTTAAAGCCAATCGCAATCTTAAGGTATTGGCAAATTTACGCCATTCAGCAATATTTCCGTTAAAATTAGTTCTGTCGAATGGGATAAACTGTGCATCGTTTTCAAATGCTTTCAACTCCGTAATGGCAGTACCTAATTCAGTAAAAAAGGCGTTGTAAGCAATATTTTGTGAATCGTACGTTCCTGTAGTTGCGAAATCGTTGAATTTAGAATATCGGATTGGACCGAAAATATCTGAAACTCTGTGCATAGCGGTTACCTTAATGATGTTTGCTAGATAGACGAATTTCTGTCCAGAATCATCTCCCGAAATGGCCACTTTATCTGTAATATCCTTAACACTTGGCATGATGGTTCCAACATTGTAGGCATCTCCCCAAATAAATCCATTCCATCCATTTACCAAGGAATAAGTCATGTTGTTTACGTTTCCTGCAAATGGAGTAGGAGGTGTCATGTATCCAGAATAAACATCTCCATTCAAACCTTGTTGCAATTGGTAGTTCCATGCTGGTGTAGCGTTTACTACATTTAAAAACATGTTTTCAAACTTACTACCAATATGGTTGTTCATTTGAGTTAAACTCTCGTCTGTAATCCCATAAGGATCAGTGTTGAGGCTTTCGAAATTATCCGTACAATTAATCGTACTTAGGGTAATTACTGAAGCGGCTATATATTTTAAAATTTTATTCATTTTTCTTAGAAATTTACGTTAATATTAAATCCTATACTACGTGTAGATGGCTGCCCATAGATGTCCACTCCTTGTAATCCAATACCTGTACTTGATGCTATATTTGGGTCAAATGGAGCATCTTTATAAATAAAGAATAGGTTGTTTGCGATTAAAGAGAAACGTAGGTTTTCTACAAATGCACTTGGGTTTTTAATGGTGTAACCTATGGCTACTTCCGCCAAGCGAACATTGGTGGCGTCATATACATATTCTCCTAATAATCCAGCTCTACCAGCAACTTGATTGTAGTAGTCAGAGGCAGCAATTTGATTGGTGCCATTGGTAGAAGCAACGTTAATCATTCCTCCGTTTCTATTACGTGCATCTGCGGTAGCTTGTGAAACTCCATAATAATCGTTGATCGATTCTGTAACACTGAGTACTTCTCCTCCTACTTTTGCGTCAATTAAAAAGTTTAAAGAAATGTTTTTATAATCAAAACTATTGTTCCATCCTAAGGTCCAGTCTGGTTGTGCAAAACCTACGGTTTCAAAATCGGTTCTTTGTAAAGTGCCATCATCATTCATAATTGGTAATCCGTCTGCATTTCTAACTAAGGAACGTGCTTGGATACTACCGAAATCTTCACCTTCTACTAAGGAGAATCTGTAGCCGTTTACACCCGCATCTGTTAATATTGCACCACTTTCTGTTAGGGAAGGATGCACAGAAACTACTTTGTTTTTGTTGGAAGCAAAGTTAAAGGTGGTATTCCAGTTAAAGTGATCACCAACGATTGGTTTTCCGTTTACAGTCAATTCAATTCCACTATTTGAAATTTCTCCAGCATTTACAATGTTCTGGATATATCCATATGGATTTGGTTCTGCTTGGATGTAAAATATTTGATTGGTAGTTTTTGTGTTGTAATAGGTGAAGTCAAATCCTAGTCTACTTTCAAACAAGCGCCATTCGGTTCCTATTTCATACGAGTTTTGTTTTTGTGGCTCTAATGTTTCGCCATTTAAAGGAGCGAAAGTTGCTGCTACAACTCCGTTGTTTACCAGTGGAATTCTATTCAGTGGTACGGTAGCATACGTTGGAATGTCGTTTCCTACAATAGCATAAGATCCTCTAATTTTTGCAAACGATACAAAATCTGGCRTCTCAAATACTTCACTTAGTACCGCAGTTACACCAAAAGAAGGGTAGAAAAATGAAAGTGAACCCGTATTTACTAAGGTAGAAGACCAGTCATTACGTCCAGTTATATCCAAATACAACATGCTTTTATAACCAAAGTTTGCCGATCCAAAAACAGATTGTAATTCTCGGTTGTTTACAGACTGTTGGATGTCGTTTGTAGATAAGAAATTTTGAATGTTAAATTCGTTTGGATATTTGAGGCCTCCAAGTCCAGAATCTAAATGTACTTGATCTCCTAATTTGTATTTAGTCAAACTTGTTCCTAAGATTACTCCAAGGGTGAAGTCTTCCGAGAGTTGTGTGTTGTAATTTGCAATAAAATCTACATATTGTTGGGTGTTTTCCGTTTTTTCAAGTAGATAACGCCCAGTGTTTGGCACTAAGTTTGGATCGGAACCAGCGTACATTCTTTTGTCAAAAGAGAAGAACGATTTATCAAAACTCGCTCTGGATTGCAAAGAAAGATCATCCGTTATCTGATATTTTACAGACACATTTGCCAATACGCGCTGTGCAATGTCTTTTGTTGGGTTGCGGTTGATTAGCCAATATGGATTTTGCTGAATATTCTCATCAAAAGAAGAGGCATATTGATYCATCATATTGGTTTCAGGATTAAAATATTCGAAGTTTTTATATTCGTCTAAATTAATTCCAACAGGATTTAGATAAACTCCTGTAAGTGTATTTGAATACAATCCGTTTCCGGGCCTGTTCCAAATACGTTGGTCGGATAAATTTACTCCTGCAGTTACTGTAATTTTATCATTTAAGAAAGAAGCTGTTTCTTTGATGTTGATATTGTTCCGTATCATTCTATTCTGTGGCATTACACCTTCTGCATAGGTATTTGCATACGACAAGTAAGTTTGAGCTTTCTTGGTTCCTGCGTTTAAGGAAATAGATTGTATAGAGGTAAAGCCAGTATTGAAAAAATCCTTTGCGTAGTTGTTCTTTAAACCTGAAGTTTTAGCTCCCCATGATCTAGCATCTGTTATGTTTCCATTGGTAGCAACTGGCTGCCCTACTGAGGTAGATTGGTATTCTGATTGTAATTGTGGCAAGGATAGCACACTATCAAATGTAAGTCCTGAACTTATATTTACCGATAGTTTTCCGTCTTTTCCACTTTTTGTAGTGATTAAAATAACTCCGTTGGCACCTTGACTTCCATACAGTGCAGCTGCAGAAGCTCCTTTTAATACCGAAATGCTTTCAATATCATCTGGATTTATTAACGACAATGCGTCTCCACCATCTCTGTTTCCAGTGTGTCCTCCAAAGATACTTGTTCCTGCTTCTTCACCATTGGATCCGTTTCCACTGTTGAGCATTGGAATACCGTCAATCACATATAGAGGGTCGTTGTTTACTGTAGAGGCATTTCCTCTTAAAACAACTTTGGAAGCGCCTCCTAAACCAGAAGAACTTTTAGTAATTGTAAGACCTGCTGTTTTTCCAGATAAACTGTTGATTGGGTTGGTTTGTTTTACGCGGGTTAAATCATCACCTTTTACCTCTTGAGCGGAGTAAGTCAGTGCCTTTTTTTCTTTTTTCATCCCAAGTGCAGTCACAATAACTTCATTTAGACTTTCTGCATCGTCTAGTAATGCTACGTTTATATTGTTAGCATCACCAATAGTAATGGATGCTGTTTTCATTCCCATAAAAGAGAATACTAATACGTCACCTTTGTTGGCTTCGATGGTGTAATTTCCATCAAAATCAGTGTCACTTCCTCTGGTGGTGCCTTTAATTAAAATGTTTACACCAGGTAGTGATGATCCGTCTGATTTTGCGGTAACAACTCCCGTAATCGTTTTCACTTGGGCTTGRGTGTTTTGTACACTAAGCAGTGAGACAATTAGAATTAATAATGGAATTAATTTTTTCATAAGTTTGAGTTATGTTAATAATTGTTTAGAGGATTAAAACTATTGTACTAAGGAGGTTAGGAAAAGGAAAATCTATATACGACAGAAAAATGTACATAGAAAACAACTTTTTAGGCACGAACTACATCGATGTAGTTCGTGTTTTTTTTTAGAGTAAAAATTATTTTGTGTTCATTAAAAAATAGCCTATTTTTCAGGAAATAAACAGTCTTAAAATCTAGTTTAGTTTCGTATAATGATAGGATTTAAAAATACAAGTGCAGTAATTCCTCGTAAATATCATGTTCTATTTTGGACTGTGTATTTTTTGTTTAATGTAGTGCGGTGGGGGAGTTACTTTGATGATTATTGGTACTCCTTAAAATCTAATTTGGTTGAGTTTCCACTACATATTTGGGTGGTGTACGTAAATATTTATTGGCTGATTCCTTATTTGATTGTCAAAAGAAAATTCAGATCTTATATGTTGGCATTGGCCAGTCTATTGGGAATTGTATATGTGGTTAGAACAGGACTTAACTATGTGTTGGTTACCCAGAATATTTGGCCAGAAGCAGAGGGTGTACAGGAGGCATTTACGTTCAATCATATAGTGGCCGTAGTTTTGGGAGAGTTGTATGTAATAACGTTGGCAACGGCTATAAAGCTCACCTATGACTGGGTGTTTGAACTAAACAGGTCAAAGGATTTGAAAAAGAGGCAATTACAAATGGAATTGGATCTATTGAAATCTCAAATTCAACCCCACTTTTTTTTCAATACGTTAAACAATTTGTACGCACTTACTTTGACAAAATCTGATGTGGCTCCCAGTGTTGTCTTAAAATTATCTGATATCATGCAATATGTATTGTACGAGGTAAAAGAGCCGAAAATTAATTTGTATGATGAGGTGAAATATGTGCAGAATTATCTAGATTTGGAACGTTTGAGATATGGAGATAGGATTGAAACATCGATAGAGATAAAAGGGAGCATAGAAGATTTAACAGTACCGCCATTATTGTTTTTACCGTTTATAGAAAACTGTTTTAAACACGGTGTTTATGGTGATAATCCGATGAAGGTAAAAATTGGTTTTGATAATAAGGACGATGGTTTTTTATATTTCAGTGTAGAAAATTCATGTGAAGATATACCTAGGGAAACTCAAAATAAGGGTATTGGAATTCAGAATGTATCACGTAGGTTAGAATTGTTATTTAAAGAAGATTTTGAGTTGACAAGTGGTATAATAGATGCAAAGTACTGTGTGTTTTTAAAATTACCAGTTTAATTTTTTGAAGGATAAGCAAATGAATATTAAATGTATTATAATTGACGATGAGCCCTTGGCAAGTACCGTAATTGAAACCTATTTAGAAGATCTTCCTACAGTAGATTTAGTGGGTGTTTATACTACGGCCATGTCTTCTATAGCCAAATTAGAGGAAGGTGAAGTAGACTTGGTTTTTTTGGATATTAATTTACCGAAAATGACAGGTTTGGATTTCCTACGTACGCTTCATGTGAAACCATTGGTGGTTATTACTACAGCCTATAGAGAGTATGCCGTAGAGAGTTTTGATTTAGACGTGTTGGATTACTTGGTGAAACCTATACCTTTAGGTCGATTTTTAAAATCTGTAAATAAAGTATCTGACCGGCTGAAACTTACTAGAAATAGGTCGAAAGTTACTTCTGTAAAAACCTTAGCTCATATATTTTTAAAGGTAGATAAGAAATTAATTAAATTTAGACTCAATGATATCCTTTTTATCGAGAGCTTGAAGGATTATATCAAGGTATGTACTCTCAAAGGAGATTATTTGGTGCATAAATCGATGACTAGTGTT
Source organism: Flavobacteriaceae bacterium (assembly GCA_002401385.1). Classification (GTDB taxonomy): domain Bacteria; phylum Bacteroidota; class Bacteroidia; order Flavobacteriales; family Flavobacteriaceae. The sequence goes on from NVSY01000004.1 coordinate 73,235, forward strand.
TTGGGAGAACTTCCAGAAGAAAATTTTATGAGGATTCACCGTTCTTTTGCAATTGCCTTAAATAAAGTGAATTGTGTAGAAGGAAATACCGTAGAAATTGCCAATCAACGCATTCCAATAGGACGTAATTATCAGCAAACCACCAAACAACGAATTTTAAATACCAAGGAAGTTTCGAATTGATATTTTTACTTTTAATTTTTATGTTTGGTTGTTCATCAGAAAAAAATCACTGTTAAGCGTTTGTGTATTGTTATTTAGCGGAAAAACGTAGTTAAATCTAGGAAATGTAGTACTTTAGAAACTGAATTATTTTTTAAATAAATAACCTTTAACTAAAACATACTATATGTCAACTTCATCAAGTAACCCCCCTATTAATACTACCATTCCAATTATCATTATTGCAGGACTGTTTTTTATCTTCGGTTTTGTTACTTGGATCAATGGTGCATTGATTCCTTTTATGAAAACAATTAATGAACTTACAGATGCACAATCTTATTTGGTGGCCTCAGCTTCCTATATATCATTTGTAATAATGGCTCTTCCTGCTTCATTTATTCTTGGGAAAATTGGGTATCGCAAAGGAATGTCTTTGGGGTTATTTGTTATGGCTATCGGAGCTTTAATATTTATTCCAGCTGCTGAAGCTAGAACGTATTGGTTGTTTTTAGTGGCAATTTTTATTCAGGGAGTAGGGATGACGTTGTTACAAACAGCTTCCAATCCATACATTACCATTTTAGGTCCTATTAAAAGTGCCGCCAAACGAATCGCTATTATGGGGATTGCCAATAAAGTGGCAGGAGCCTTGGGGTCGTTTATTTTTGGAGCTATTTTATTGTCTGGAATAGATGAGGTAAAAGAACAATTGAATATTGTGTCTGTAGAAGAAAAAGCAACAATTTTAAATACCATGGCAGATAGTGTGGTTACTCCATATTTAGTGATGGCAGCTGTATTAGCTGTATTGGCAATCTTAATTCTGCGAGCTCCTTTACCACACGTTGAAGCGGAACCAATTGAAGAAGCAAAAGATGGAGCTACCGTAAAGACAAGTATTTTCCAGTTTCCACATTTATGGTTGGGTGTATTGGCGTTGTTTTTATATGTAGGAGTAGAGGTAGTAGCAGGAGATACCATTATTGCTTATGGAATTTCTTTGGGATTCCCTGCATCAGTAGCAAAAGGATATACGGCGTATACCTTAATGGCTATGGTAGCTATGTACGCTTTAGGAGTGTTTATGATTCCTAAATATATAAGTCAATCTTTGGCCTTGAAAATTTCAGCCGTTTTAGGTATTATATTTACTTTCTGCATTGTGTTTACTACAGGGTTTACTTCGGTATTATTTGTGGCTGCATTGGGATTGGCAAACGCATTGGTTTGGCCAGCAATATGGCCGTTGACTTTAGAAGGCTTGGGTAAATTTACAAAAACTGCTTCAGCATTATTAATTATGGCAATAGCAGGTGGGGCAATTATTCCTCCAGCATATGGAAGATTAGTAGATAGCAATAAAGCAAGTTTAATAGCAGAGGGAATGACTGAAGCTGCTGCCACAATACAAGCATCTACAGCAGGGTATTGGATTCTATTACCTTGTTATTTGTTCATTCTATATTATGCTATTTCAGGACATAAAATGGGGCTAAAAAAATAAAATTATGGCTGTAAAAAGACTTATGGCATTGGATGTATTACGAGGATTGACTATTGCGTTGATGATCCTCGTAAATACTCCTGGAAGTTGGAGCTATGTATATCCGCCTTTGTTACATGCAAAATGGCATGGCTGTACACCTACCGATTTGGTATTTCCTTTCTTTTTGTTTATTGTAGGCGTTTCCATGTGGTATGCTTTTAAAAAGTTTGATGCAGGAATTACAAAGCCTGCATTGTTAAAGGTATTGAAGCGGTTTTCTATCATGTTTTTGTTAGGACTTTTTTTGAATGCTTTTCCGAAATTTGATTTTGAAAATCTTCGGATTATGGGAGTGTTACAACGTATTGCAGTGGCCTATTTAATAGGTGCATTACTTTGTATGCAGTTCAATTTTAAACAGCTATTGTATGTTTTTGGAGCATTGTTAGTTGGGTATTGGGGGGTATTGTATATAAATGATGCTGCTGATGTTTTTAGTCTTTCAGATAATCTTGTTAGACAAATTGATGTATACCTATKAGGTGAGAACCATGTATATAAAGGATTCGGAATTCCGTTTGATCCAGAAGGGTTATTATCCTGCCTGCCATCGGTTGCTACAGTATTGCTTGGTTATTTTTCTGGAAGATTGATTACTGCTGTTTCTAATGTAATGACTGCTATAAAATCACTAGTAATTTATGGATCTTTGGCCGTGGCCATAGGGACGGTTTGGGGATTTTGGTTTCCAATAAACAAAGCTTTATGGACCAGTACCTATGTTTTGTATACCGGAGGACTTGCGATGTTGTTTTTAGCTTTCTTGTTGTTTTTGATTGATGTAAAAGGAGTGAAGAAATGGGCAACTCCATTCATTCATTTTGGTACAAATCCATTGTTTATTTTTGTCTTTTCAGGGTTGTTTGCAAAAACACTTATTTATTTGGTGTCTATAAGTAATTCCTTGGGTGAAGTAGAAACAGGATATGCTTATTTATACAATCAAGTATTTGTTCCAGTTGCCGGAAATATGAATGGTTCATTGTTTTTTGCAATTGCTCATATTATGGTCTATTGGTTTATTACCTATGTGATGTATAAACGGAAGATTTTTATTAAAATATAGTAAAAAAAACGGGGTAACTTCTTTAGAAGTTACCCCGTTTTTTTAAAGTTATAAGCTGCTAACTGTTGTGGAACCAGGGTGTGTAAGGAATGCGAATGTTTCACATCTCAATACTCACATCTCAATTAAAAATTCTGGAAAGTTTCCAACTCTCCTTTTTCATTATTAAAAATCAGAAATACTTTTAGTTCTTTATGCTTGCTAATAAATACCTTCGTTTTCTCTAGACCCATAGCCATAAAAGCAGTGGCATAAGCATCAGTATCTGCACAGTTGATAGTTCCAATAACAGAGGCGCTTAATAGGTTACTAGCTGTAGCAAAACCAGTTTTAGGGTTGATTGTATGTACAAATCTATGTCCGTTTTTATCTGTTTTGAATTTTCTGTAGTTTCCAGATGAAGCGATAGATTCGTTGTTGAGTTGTATGTTGATGGCTATAGATCTAGAGCCATCAAAATTTGGRTTTTCTATGGCAATGGTCCATAGTTTTTTGTGTTGATTGTGTCCTCGAACCCTTATTTCTCCTCCAATTTCAACCATGTAATTTACAATTCCTTTTGCTTCAAAATAATTACTGATGACATCTACTAAATATCCTTTTCCAACGGCATTAAAATCGAATTTGATGGATGGGTATTTTTTGTGGATGCTACCGTTTACTAATTTTACTTTATCAAAGCCTACATACTGAAGTAATTTATGTACAGTGGCACTGTCGGGAATATGTGTTGTTTTTTTTGGTCCGAAACCCCAAGCATTTACCAATATTCCTACTGTTGGATCAAAATATCCGTCGGTTTCTTGATGAATTCGTTTCGAAGTTAAAAATACATCCTTAAAATAATCATCTATTAATAAGGTGTCATTTTCTTCATTGATTTTTGAAATATCTGAGGTAGGGATGTACTGAGAAGTGGATTTGTTTACACCTTTTATCAAACTATCAATCGCTTTTTGAACATTTAATTGCTTATTGTTTATGAATTTGATTGAATAGGTGGTTCCAATTGCGTTTCCTTGTAAAGAGGTGATTTCTATTTCTTGGTTTTTATCAGTGTTTTTACATGATACTATGCTGAGAATCGTAATTAAAATGAGAATTTTTTTCATCGAATGTTTAATGATTATAAGTGTTGACAAAGATAATGTAAAAAATGTAAAAAAAACTCTTAAAAACTTTAGATTAGTCTGTGTTGTGGTACGCTTTTTGTATATTTGTGACATTCGTTAAAAAACGAATATTTTAAAACCTGTAAAATAATTATAATGAAAAAATTCCTTGTAGTGGCAATTATGTCATCTGTTGTTCTAAGTTCTTGTGTATCAAAAAAACAATATACAGATCTAGAAAGTAAGTTTGGGAAAAGCAAACAAGAATTGGTTGATGCAAAAGCTAATTTAATGAAATGTGAAATTGAAAAAGACAAAAACACCACTTTAGTTTCTTCATTGGAACAACGTGTTATTGATCTGAAAAAAGACAAAGAAAAAACATTGGAATTTGTTGGAGACTTAACAGTTCTTTCTAAGTCTGCYTCTGAAAACATTAAAGAGACTTTGGCTCAAATGGCAAAGAAAGATGAATTCATTCACCACATTCAAAATGCGATGAATGCTAAAGATTCTTTAAACTTAGCAATTGGATTCAAATTGAAAAGTGTGTTGAAAGATGGACTTAACGATGAAGATATCCAAGTAAATGTTGAAAAAACTGTAGTGTATATTTCTATTGCTGATAAATTATTATTTAGAAGTGGAAGTGCTGTAATTTCTGACAAAGCAACATCTGTATTGGCAAAAGTTGCTGCTGTAGTAAATGCACAATCAGCAGATATGGAAGTAATGGTAGAAGGATATACTGATAATATTTCTATCAGTACTACTGGAATTAAAGATAACTGGGATTTAAGTGTAAAAAGAGCAACTTCTGTTGTACGTGTTTTACAAAATAAATTTAACGTTGCACCATCTAGGTTAGTAGCTGCTGGTCGTGGAGAGTACACACCTATTGATAGCAACGATACTGTTGAAGGAAGAGCTAAAAACAGAAGAACTAGAATTGTTTTAATGCCTAAATTAGATCAATTTTTTGATATCTTAAATACGAAAGTAGGAGAGTAATTTCCAACTTAAATATATTAAAAGAGCTACCAATGGTAGCTCTTTTTTTGTGCCATTAAATTAATTTTTAACTAAAAAAATTAGCTTCAATTTCTATGTCTACTATTTTAGACGTCCCTTTTTTTACTTTTCATGAAATAATTTTACTCAGCTAGTAGTATTAGTGCCTATTTTACTTTGGTAGGGTTGGGTTGTTTTTCACTGACTCGTCTGTTTCTGTTGTGTCCTAATATTCAGATCCCTTAAAACTAAAATCAATGAATCCTTCTTTGTCTATAAGGATTGTAATAATGTTTGATTGTTGTGGCACTATCAATTAGTCTCTAGATAGGGACGTTGATTCAATTCTTGAATAGTGTTTTTTATATTAAATAGTGACTAAACAATATTTTTTGTATCCTAATTGTAATGAAGACAGTATGTTACAAGTTGTAGGCTGTTTGTGAGATTGTAGAGAAAATTGGAGTTTTTGTATTTAGTGGTTCTCAAGAACATTTTTGAACATTGCTCTAGAAAGACAAAAAGGACTGCCGAAGCAGTCCTTTTTGTTTATAAATTCTAAAAAGTAGTTTCTTTTAGAGCAACGATGTTCTCGTCATCTCTTCTGGTTGAGCAACGCCCATTAATTTCAATATTGTTGGTGCAATATCACCTAAAACTCCATCCTTAATACTTGTAAGTTCCTTGTCTACTAATATCATTGGAACAGGGTTTGTAGTATGTGCTGTATGAGGTGTTCCGTCAGGATTTATCATCGTTTCACAGTTTCCGTGATCAGCTATAATAATAGTGGTGTAGTCGTTTTCTAAGGCGCTATTCACTACATCTTCTACACATTTATCTACTGTTTCACAAGCTTTAATCGCCGCTTCCATAACTCCAGTATGTCCTACCATGTCTCCATTGGCAAAGTTTAAACACACAAAGTCAACCTCTTTTTTGTCTAATTCAGGAATAATGGCGTCTCTAATTTCAAAGGCACTCATCTCTGGCTGCAAATCATAGGTGGCAACTTTTGGAGAGTTTCTTAAGATTCGAGATTCACCTTCAAATTCTTTTTCACGACCTCCAGAGAAGAAAAATGTTACGTGTGGATATTTTTCTGTTTCAGCAATACGAATTTGTTTCTTGTTTGCATTTGATAAAACTTCACCCAAGGTGTTTTGTAAATTATCGTTATTGTAAATAACATGCAGTCCTTTGAATGTTTCATCATACATGGTCATAGTTACATAATGCAACGGTATGGTTTTCATGTCAAATTCTGCAAAGTTATTTTGTGTCAATACATCGGTCAATTCACGCCCACGGTCTGTTCTGTAGTTAAAGAAAATAACTACGTCATCTTTTGCAATATTTGCTTTAGGGTTTCCATTGGCATCAGTCATTATTATCGGTTGGATAAATTCGTCCGTAACACCAGCTTCATAACTTTTTTTGATACTTTCAACAGCATTTGTAGATTTGCTTCCTGTTCCTTTTACCAAAGCGTCATAGGCTATTTTTACACGTTCCCAACGTTTGTCTCTGTCCATGGCAAAATAACGACCTGTGATAGTAGCAATACTTCCTGTGGTCTTTTCCATATGTTCTTCAAGTTCATTGATGAAGAAGCTCCCAGATTTTGGATCACAGTCACGTCCATCTGTAAAGGCATGTACGAATACATTCTCAGCACCTTGCTCATTTGCAACATCCAATAGTCCTTTAAGGTGACTGATGTGAGAGTGAATCCCTCCATTAGAAACCAATCCTAATAAGTGAATGTTTTTATTATTCTCTTTGGCATATGCAATAGCATCTATCAATACTTTTTCTTGTCCTAAAGTCTTTTCTTCAACTGCCTTGTTGATTTTTACTAAGTTTTGATATACAATTCGTCCAGCACCTAAATTCATATGTCCTACTTCCGAATTTCCCATTTGACCAACAGGAAGTCCTACGTGTTTTCCATCTGTACGAAGGCTAGCATTTGCGTATTTTGTATATAAATTATCGATAAATGAAGTGTTGGCCTTAAATACTGCCGAAACTTTTGGATCTTGTGTAATTCCCCATCCGTCTAATATCATTAAGATTACTTTCTTAGTCATCATAAATAGTTGTTTTTAAGTAGACAAAGATACTAAGAACCTAAATGCTACCCTCTTTTGTATTCCTCTTATTGGTTAAAAATCTACGATAACGTTATCGTGATAAACTTGTTACATCAGTTTTTGTTAATTGGGAACTTTTTAACGTATTTAGAAGCAATTGGTTAAAACTACGTTAATAGCCGTTGTAGTCTGTAACTATTACAACGCTGGGCAGTCTCTTAGGTATACAAAAACATTTATTATCATTTAAATTATATTATTATGAAAAACTTATTTTTAACTGCCGCATTCTTATTTAGTATTATTTCTGTAAACGCTACCAACCATTTTTCAGCGCCTACTATGGAGATAGTTACTGTTGAAACAATCGTAAAACCATTAAACTTAAGTGCCTTGTGTAAAATGGTACAAATAGGAAATTTTGATGCAGTAAAAGCGCTTATAGAAAATGGAGCAGATGTAAACGGAAGGTCTAAAGGGATGACTCCATTAATGTTTGCAGCACGTCATAACAAAGCTGCAATTGCTGAGTTTTTAATTCTGAAAGGAGCAAAGTTAAAATTAAAAGACAAAAAAGGTTTTACGGCCTTAAAACATGCAAAATTATCCAAAGCAACAGATTCATATGCTGTTATAGAATATGCTTTGTCAAAATAGTTATAGTTGATTTTTTTTAGTAGAGTGCARCCCAACAATTTGTTGAGTTGCACTTTTTTTATTTTTTATAAGTGCTAATGGCTTCTTTTATTTTTTCTATTCTGTTTTCTGGATTTGGATGTGTACTCATGCGTTCTGGTGTTCTGTTGGGGCCAGCTGCGGCTTTTAGAATTTTCATTACACTTATTAATGCTTCAGGGTTATAGCCTGCAGCTATCATAATTTTAACCCCTAGTAGGTCACTTTCCAATTCGTCGTCTCTGCTGTAACTCATATTAATAACATTGGCAATAGCCGCTGTTCCTTGTGCAGTACTTGGGTCAAACCCTATAGCAACACCACTTATTAGTCCTTTAGTCAGGCCTTCTTTTGCCAAGCGTTCTGCAGAATGTCTTCCGATCACATGTCCAACTTCATGTCCCAATATGCCTGCTAATTGATCTTCGTTTTTCAAACGTGTAAATAGCGCATGGGTGATGAAAATTTGCCCACCAGGTAAGGCAAATGCATTGATGGTTTTAGGATCTCTTAATAAATGAAAATCAAATTTGTATGGAGATTGTGCAGCTACACTAGATTTAACCAAGCGTTGTCCAACRCGATCTACTAAGGCTTGAAATTTTTGATCAGGGTACAAACCGCCATGTTGTTGGGCCATGTGTGGAGCACTTTGCAGTCCTATGGCTATTTCTTCTTGTGGTTCTATAGAGATATGTTGGTTTCTGCCTGTGAATTCATTCACATCGCCGTTTGAATAATACTTGAATAAGGTAAACAGTACGATTCCTGCTCCAATAAGAAGTTTAAATTTAGTATTTCTTCTTCTCATGATTGCTTTTTTTAAGTTCAAGATACATTATTTTTGATAATTGATTCTGTTCGTTTTTTATAAATTGTGTAAATTGAGGCGCTAACTTTTAACAAATCAATGGATAGAACTATAGAATTTAACGAAATAACGAAACGCTTGCCTAAGCATTTGCATCAATTTATTGTAAAACAACCCTATGAATCTTATACGGCACAAAACCAAGCGGTTTGGCGCTATGTAATGCGAATGAATATGGATTACTTAGGGAAGGTTGCTCATGAATCTTACTTGCTAGGGCTAGAGACTGCGGGTATTTCTTCGGAAGATATTCCAAGAATGGAAGGAATGAATCGAATTTTAAAACGGATTGGATGGGCGGCAGTTTCTGTAGATGGGTTTATTCCTCCAAATGCATTTATGGAGTTTCAGGCCTATAATGTATTGGTAATTGCTTCTGATATTCGTACGCTGGAACATTTAGAATACACACCTGCTCCTGATATTATTCACGAAGCAGCTGGCCATGCACCAATTATTGCTAATCCTGAATATGCTGAGTATTTACGTCGTTTTGGTGAGATTGGAAGTAAGGCTATTTCTTCGGCAAAGGATTATGAAATGTATGAAGCTGTTCGGAAATTATCTATTTTAAAGGAAGATCCTAGCGCTGTAAAAGAGGATGTTATGGACGCTCAAACGGCGGTGGAATATTTACAAGAAAACATGGGTGATTTATCCGAAATGGCACAAATTAGAAATTTGCACTGGTGGACCGTGGAATATGGATTGATAGGTAATTTGGAAAGCCCAAAAATTTATGGAGCAGGTTTATTGTCATCTATAGGTGAAAGTGAATGGTGCTTGAATGATGTAGTAACAAAATTACGGTATGATATATCTGCTGCTACCAAGAATTTTGATATTACCAAGCCACAACCTCAATTGTATGTGACGCCAGATTTTGCGCATTTGAGCTTTGTATTGGAAGAGTTTGCTAACAAAATGGCCATCAGAAAAGGAGGGTTATCTGGATTGCAAAAATTGGTAAAATCTGGTAATTTAGGAACTATAGAATTGAGTACTGGAATTCAAATTTCAGGGGTGTTTACCAATGTAATTTCTCATGAGTTGAAACCAATTTATATTCAAACTACGGGCCCTACGGCTTTGGCGAGTCGTGATAAGGAATTGATTGGGCACGGGGTGATGGCTCATAAAGATGGGTTTGGAAGTCCAGTGGGGAAATTAAAAGGCATTAATTTGGCAATTGAAGATATGTCTCCTCGCGATTTGGAAGTATATGGAATTTGTGAAGGTACTACTGTTAGTTTAGAATTTGAAGGTAATATTAAAGTGACGGGTGATGTAATTACAGGAAAACGAGATTTACAGGGGAAAATATTATTGATTTCCTTTAAAAACTGTACTGTAACACATGGTGATTCTGTATTGTTTGACCCTTCTTGGGGAATGTATGACATGGCAGTGGGGAAATCTGTAATTTCTGCGTTTTCTGGTCCTGCATCTACTCATTCTTTTGAAGAAGTCCAACAGGTTTCAACTATAAAAACACATAAAATTAAGTATTCAAAGAAAGATAAAGCATTGTATGAATTGTATGCTGAAGTGAGGGAGATTAGAGCGAAACAACAGGGTGAAGATCGTTTAAAGTTGATTTTTGAACAGGTCAAGGAAGCACATCCTTTGGACTGGCTGCTGCCATTGGAGATTTATGAGCTAATAGCTAATGATGCTTCTGAATTTTCAGGTCAATTGTTACATTATTTAGAAGGTTTGTCTCAGGAAATTGAATTCAAAAAATTGGTATCAAATGGATTACGATTGATTTCTAAAAATTAATTTATTGTTATTAAAACAAGGGTTACACAAATGAAAAATAAATATTTTATATTTGTGGTCTAATTTAAACAAATAGAAAATGAGTTTTTTCGGATTATTTGGAGGTGGAGACAAAGACCAAATTGAAGTGTATTTAAAAGAAGGAGCAGTAATCATAGATGTGAGAACTGTTGCGGAATTTAATGGTGGTCATGTAGCAGGCTCTAAAAACATTGTATTGGATACTATTCCAGCAAAGGTTGCAGAAATTAAAGCAATGAATAAAAAAATAGTTGCTTGTTGTAAAAGTGGAGGTCGAAGTGGACAAGCTACTGACTTTTTAAAGAAACATGGTATTGATTGTATCAATGGTGGATCATGGCAAAATGTAGATAAATTTGTGAAGTAATTTCACTGTATTATAAGTAAAAAAGGAAGCTGATGGCTTCCTTTTTTTATGGATTTGTTTTTTTTAGAATGATGTAAGTCTTGAAATTAGTCCTAAAACCGAATACCAAATAAAGATTTCAACTCATCAATCTTACTATCAAGCGAAGTTACAAATTGTTGATGTTGTTCAGAATCAGGATTAAATGGCCTATGTGCCAAACCTTTTTGCACGATGTCTACTTTTTTTTGTGTTGCGGCTGTTGATGAATTGATCCATACTTGAGAAAATTGCTCCCAAATATACTGTATGGCGATGTCGCTGGGATGGAGCATATCGGATGTGTAAAATCGATAATCACGTAAATCGTCCATCATAATTTCATATGAATGGAAATAGTGAAGCCAATTCTTTTCTGAAACCAATGCGTGAATTCCGGCTAATAAATGTGCTTTACTACGTGAATTTTCTATAAATCCATCTTTTAAATGTCGAATCGGACTCACGGTAAAAATGATTTCTATGCTTGGGTTGATGTCTTTTATTAGGGTAGTAATAGCAGCAATTGATGCTGTTACTTCAGCGACAGTTAACAACTCTTTTACGAATTTTTTTTGAGGAATTTTATGACAGTTTCCTACAATTTGATCGCTGCTTATAAAACGATATACCCAAGCAGTTCCAAGTGTGATAATAAGGTGACTTGCCTTTTCTAAAGATATTTTAGTAGCTGTAACCTGATTGTTTAAAACTTTAAGCAATTCATTTTTATCCGTAGCACTCAAATCGGAATGTGCATCAAAACAATGCCAGCGTTCATTGGCAAAAAACACATCCTTTTCTGAGTATATTTTCTGGTTGATGCTGTTTGTTATAACGGTTTCTATCGCCTTGGGATTGAATAAAATTCCAAAAGGATTRCTTTGAATATTAAACTTAAAGTAATCGAGTTTTTTACTGATGTTTTCAGTAAAACAAGACCCAAATAGCAGGATGTTCGATTGGTAATCTATTTGATTCGTACTCGGTTTTCCTGTTATTTGGGTTCTGAATTGCATTTTCTATTTTTTAGTTATTGCGAGGCAGGGCCGTGGCAATCTGTTGCGGTTATTACTTAGTGCTGTTTCAAGTATCTCGGCTGTTCCGTGCCTTTTTTATACTGTCCCCAATTCCTCGAGGATGACACCGCCTGTGCGGTAATAACACTCGGGCTGTGATACTCGGAGTATGGTTTGTCTGCATAGTCAAGAAGTCCTACGTCCTGATTCCTGCGTCCAGTAGCCTCTCGCATCCTTCAACTCAATACTCACATCTCAATACTCACATCTCACTACTATTTCACAAAATCAATGGCTTTTTCCAAAGCAGCAGGAATCCCAGCAGGGTTTTTTCCTCCAGCAGTTGCAAAGAAAGGTTGTCCTCCACCGCCACCTTGAATCAGTTTTCCTAATTCTCGGACTACGGTTCCAGCATGTATATCACTCGATTTTGCCAAGTCTTTAGATACAAAACAAGTCAACATAGCTTTTCCGTCTTTTTCGGTAGCAGCTAAGAAGAATAAATTTTCTACTTCGTTGCCTATTTCAAATAGTAGGTCTTTGATATTACTTTGATCAAGATCCAGTTTTTTAGCAATAAAATTGATGCCGTTTACCGTTTTGATCTCTTTTATTAAATCACCTTTTAAATTGTTAGCTTTTTGTTTTAGTAAGCTTTCAACTTGTTTTTTTAATGCGGTGTTTTCTTCTAGTAAAATTTTTACATTTTTAATAGGAGACTCATTGTTTTTAAACATGTCTTTAATCTCCACATAATCTCTTGTGTTATTAAAGAAAAACGTTTTACTAGCTTCAGCAGTAATGGCTTCGATACGTCTAATTCCTGCAGCTACACCACCTTCTGAGGTGATTTTGAAATGCCAAATATCACTGGTGTTTTGTACGTGAATACCTCCACACAATTCCATGGATTGTCCAAAACGAATAGCGCGTACCTGATCACCATATTTTTCACCAAATAACATGATGGCACCTTCTTTTTTAGCATCGTCTAAAGGAATACTTCTAAATTCTTCTAAGGGTAGTTTACCCGTAATACGAGCATTCACAAAATCTTCGACTTCTAAAATTTCAGTGTTTGTCAATTTGGCAAAGTGAGAGAAGTCAAAACGTAAGTTTTTGGCGTTTACAGACGATCCTTTTTGTTCGATATGATCTCCTAAAATGGTTCTTAAAGCTTGGTGTAATAAATGGGTGGCAGTGTGATTACAAGCACTTAAAAATCGCTGGTTATCATCTACAATTACATGTAGTTTGTCTGCGATATTATCTGGTAATTGTTTGGTGAAGTGGATGATTAGATTGTTTTCCTTTTTGGTGTCAATAATGTAAATAACATCACTATTAGGAATTTCTATGTATCCTTTGCTACCTGCTTGTCCACCACCTTCGGGGTAAAAAGGAGTTTTGTCAAACACGAGTTGGTACATGTCCCCCTCTTTTTTAGTAGATATTTTTCGGTATCTCAATACTTTTACATCCGCTTTTGTGTCATCATATCCAATAAAGGCTGCATCTACAGTATCATCTAAAATCACCCAGTCATCGGTTTCTATTGTAGAGGCTGCTCTAGAACGAGTTTTTTGCTTTTGAAGTTCTTCGTCAAAAGTTTTTTCGTCCAAACTCAATCCTTTTTCAAAAAGAATTAAGGCAGTTAAATCAATCGGAAAACCGTAGGTATCGAATAATTCAAAGGCTTTTTTACCAGAAATTTCTTTTCCTTCTGTACCGTCAATAATTTTATCTAACAATAACAGTCCTTGTCCTAAAGTACGTAAAAACGATGCTTCTTCTTCTTTAATTACATTGGTTACCAATTGGTTTTGAGCAACAATTTCTGGGAATGTTTCTCCCATTTGATGGCTCAAGACTTCTACTAACCTATATATAAATGGCTCTTTCTGATTTAAGAACGTAAATCCATAACGTACGGCACGTCTTAAAATACGACGGATTACATATCCAGCACCCGTGTTAGATGGTAGTTGACCATCGGCAATGGCAAAAGCTACAGCACGAACGTGATCAGAAATTACGCGGATAGCAATGTCAGATTTTTCACTGTCATTTCCTTTTTCGTAAGGTGTATTTGTAATGGTTTCTACTTCTCTAATTAAAGGTGTAAAAACATCAGTGTCATAGTTAGATTGTACGTTTTGCATTACCATACACAAGCGTTCAAATCCCATTCCGGTATCTACATGTTGGGCTGGTAAGTTTTCGAGGCTTCCGTTTGCTTTACGGTTGAATTGCATGAATACTAAGTTCCATATTTCCACTACTTGCGGATGGTCCATATTTACCAAATCACGACCAGAAACCTGTGCTTTTTCTTCTGCAGAACGTATGTCAACATGAATTTCAGAGCAAGGTCCACAAGGGCCTTGAGCACCCATTTCCCAGAAATTATCTTTTTTGTTTCCTAAAATTATTTGACTTTCAGGAACTATATTTTTCCATAAATCATAGGCTTCTTGATCAAATTCTAAATTTTCGTCTTTGGCTCCTTCAAAAACAGAAACATACAAGCAGCTTTTATCTATTTTTAAAACATCAGTCAAAAATTCCCAGGCCCACTCGATGGCTTCTTTTTTAAAGTAATCACCAAAGCTCCAGTTCCCTAACATTTCGAACATAGTGTGATGGTAAGTGTCCATTCCCACTTCTTCTAAATCGTTGTGTTTTCCAGAAACACGCAAACATTTTTGAGTGTCGGCCACTCTTTTTATTTCGATTTTACGTTGCCCTAAAAAGAATTCTTTGAATTGATTCATACCGGCATTGGTAAACATCAATGTAGGGTCATCTTTAATAACAATAGGAGCAGAGGCTACTAATTTATGTTGTTTTGACTTGAAAAAATCTAAAAATTGCTTTCTTACTTCTTGTGATTTCATAATTGATATTCATTATCCTACGGGTAGKGTAGGTCTCGAAATTTATTCGAGTTTTGATATGTTATTCTAAATTTATTCGACCAATTTTAAAAGGGACGAATCCTTATATTTACTCGGCTTAAACGTTAATTTCCTATTAAAAAACAAAAGCGAATGTTCGGTTCTAAAACATTTTGTATTTTTGTATTTAATGATGTGTGCAATATTCAAATAAATTGCCGCGTTTAATATGCGAAAATAATATAAATTATACAATGGCAAAAGTAAAATATTATTATGACTCTGAGACCTTATCCTATCGAAAAATAAAGGGTAAAAAGAGGCATAAATTTGCAAGATTAGGATTGACTATTGTTACAGCAGGTATCTTTATGATACTTGGTTTTGTGGTACTTACTCCAGTTTTTGAGTCTCCTAACGAAAAGAAATTGAAGCGTGAGCTTGAATACATAAAACTGAATGAAGAGTTGCACAGTAAAAAACTGGTTCAGTTAGAGAAAGTATTGGAAGACTTACAAGTGAGAGACAACAATATTTACCGTGTTTATTTTGAATTAAACCCTGTTTCTAACGATAAAAGAGCAGCGGGATTTGGAGGAGTGAACCGCTATAAATCATTGGAGGGATTTGATAATTCTGAGATGATTATTGGAGTTTCTAAAAATATGGATGTATTGGCAAAACAATTGTACATGCAGTCTAAATCCTTAGATGAAATTGTAAAATTAGCGGAGAATAAGGAAGAATTACTGGCTGCAATGCCTGCTATTCAACCAGTTCGTAAAGAAAACTTAACACGGATGGCCTCTGGTTTTGGATGGCGTTCTGACCCCTTTACCAAGGCTAGAAAAATGCACAAAGGAATGGACTTTACTGCTCCAAGAGGAACTCCTGTATATGCTTCGGGTGATGGGAAAGTTGTGAGAGCAGATAATAGATCTAGTGGTTATGGAAAACACATTNCNGAAWWSMTYWYSGCTWTGGCTATGTGTCGTTATATGCTCACTTGAGTAAGTACAATACTCGAAAAGGGAAACATGTAAAGCGTGGTGATTTAATCGGCTTTGTAGGAAATACGGGACGATCCCAAGCTCCTCACTTACATTATGAAGTACGTAAAAATACTAGAGCGATTAATCCTATTAATTTTTATTCCGGTAATTTAACTCCCGAAGAATTTGTAGCCATGCAGAAAGCAGCGCAAATAGAGGGGCAATCTTTAGACTAAATGCTGATAAATCTTCCAGAGAAACGTTATTATAAAATAGGCGAAGTAGCCAAGGCTTTTGATGTAAATACCTCCTTAATTAGATTTTGGGAAAAGGAATTTGAAGTGTTAAAACCGAAGAAAAACGCCAAAGGAAACCGTTTGTTTACAAAGGATGATGTCAAAAATTTAGAGCTTATTTATAATTTAGTGAAAGAGCGTGGTTTTACCTTGGATGGCGCAAAAAACAAGTTAAAAAGACAGCCAAATAAAACGGTGCACAATCATGAGATTGTATTGCGCTTAGAGAAAATAAAAGCAGAATTGATTACAATAAAAAATCAATTGTCATAAATCTCTCTCGGAATTATGTAACAAATTACATAGTTTTGATACTTATAAAATGAATCAATTAAAATAAAATTATTATTATTATGAAAAAAGTTTTAATCCCCATTGCAATTGTTCTTGTGGTTGTTTTTGCAATTTACAAAATGACGGTTGGGTTTAATAATTCCGCTGTTGTATTACAAGAAGACGCGAAAACATCTTGGTCTAATGTGGAGAGTGCTTATCAACGTAGAGCGGATTTAATTCCGAATTTGGTAAATACAGTAAAAGGATATGCAGCTCACGAAAAAGAAACCTTAGAAGGAGTGATTAAAGCACGTTCAGAAGCTACTAAAACAACTATAGATGCATCCAATTTGACTGCAGCTAACATGGCGCAATTCCAAAAAGCCCAACAAGGCTTGAGCGGTGCATTGTCTCGTTTATTGGTTACAGTAGAGAAATATCCTGATTTAAAAGCGAATAAAAACTTTTTAGAGTTACAATCGCAATTAGAAGGAACGGAAAATAGAATTAATGTATCACGTGATCGTTTTAATGCTGAGGTAAATAAATACAACAAGCACATTAAAACTTTTCCTAATAGKGTAATGGCTGGATGGTTCAGTTTTTCTGAAATGGTACGTTTTAAAGCAGATGAAGCAAGTAAGAATGCACCTAAAGTAGAATTTTAATATGTCGAAAGTTGAAGACTTTTTAACAAAAGAAGAAGAACAACTCATTATAGCGAGTATTCAGAAAGCAGAGAAAAACACCTCTGGTGAGATTCGCGTGCATATAGAAAAAACATGTGAAAAACTTCCTGTAGAAAGAGCACAGGAGGTTTTTTATCAGCTTAAAATGGAGACTACCGCAGCGCAAAATGGCGTGCTGTTTTATGTGGCAGTCGATAGTAAGCAATTTGCTATTGTGGGTGATGTGGGTATTGACAAAGTAGTCCCAAATGATTTTTGGGAGTCTGTAAAAGATGCGTTGATTACCGAATTTAAAAATGAGAACTATTTACAAGGAATTGTAAATGGAATTGAAGAATGTGGACTTAAATTAAAAACTTTTTTCCCTTACCAATCTAATGATGAAAATGAATTGCCTGATGAAATTTCGAAAGGATAATTATACAGTAATGCTTGCGGTTTTACTGCTTTTTACAAGTGCTATTTTTGCTCAGAGCATTCCTGAAAAACCTAGTTTTATTCCTGCACTAATTGATAGTACTGGAACATTGACTGCTGTAGAAAAAGCAACACTTGAACGTAAATTAGAGCAATATAGTGACTCTACTTCCACACAAATGTTCTTGATGATTATGCCTTCAACTTATGGAGAGAATATCAATTATTATGCAACTCAATTGGGGCATAAATGGGAAATAGGTGAAGAAGGAAAGGACAATGGAGTCCTTATTTTATTAGCTAAAGACGATCGTGAAATATTTATTGCGACAGGTTATGGTGTGGAGCATTTATTGACCGATGCTTTATCACGAAGAATTATAGAGAATATTATTTTACCAGAGTTTAAGCAAGGGCGTTTTTACGCAGGTTTGGACAAAGGAACAGATGTAATTATTGACGTACTAAAAGGAGAGTATCAGGCAGCAGCTCCTAAAGTGAAAAAAAGCAAGGGGCTTCCGATCAAGCTAATTATGCTTATCGGTTTTATTATTCTGTTTGTAATACTGTCAAACAAGAATAAAAAAGGCGGTGGTAATAATGGTAACAATCGTAGAGATTCCACCTCAACTTTATTAACAGCGATCCTACTTAGCGGTATGGGCCGTAGTGGCGGAGGTTCTTTTGGAGGCAGCTCTGGAGGTTT
>NVSY01000004.1:91265-110125 GCA_002401385.1 Flavobacteriaceae bacterium
CGGNNNCNNNGGCTTTGGCGGCGGCGGCGGCTTTGGCGGTGGAGGTGCTGGCGGGAGTTGGTAGTTTTAATAGAAAGAATAGAAAATAGAGAAGAGAAGTGCGTTTGAAAGAGCGGCACTTCTTTTTTTGTGCTGAAATTTCTGTAGAATAACTATTATATATTGATATGTTTATGTAATTAGATGTTGGAACATATGAAATGAGAAATATCATAATTTGGATCAAATGTTACCTTTATCTTTGCATCGACTAACAGAGAAGAATATGAAGTTTAAGAGTTACGCCGTCCCTAAGCAATTAATAGATGTAGTTGATTATATATATCTGAATGAGCATGATAACAAAAATGATTATAATCTTGCGCTCCCTAATCCCAGAATGTGTTTGGTGTTTACCTATAATTTAGATGGTACTTTGTTTGAGCAAAACATGGCAACTAATATAAAGGTTAAAAGTCATGAAATAGCTATAGGAGGATTTATATCTCAATCCATGAAGTATATTACAACAAAGAAATTTTCCGCTATAATTGTGGGCTTAAAACCATGGGCAAAATTTGTATTGAAAGATTTAAATGGAGATTTCTATTTAAACGAGAATATTGATATGAACACCGTGTATTCTAAATATATGGGTTCTCTTAAAAATCAGTTGAATGATGATGGTTCAGATGATCAAAAAATAGCTTTAATTATCTCTTTTTTAAAGAAAATATTTACACAACGAACCGTGAATTCTCGTGTAAAACAGGCTGTAGGAATTATAGCAAGTACGCAGGGTAAAATTAAAATAGAAGCACTGTCCAAAGAAGTGGCATATAGCAAACGTCAATTGAATAGATTGTTTAAAATTCAAGTGGGTGTTTCGCCAAAAGAAATGGCCAAAATGTATTCAGTACAACATAGTATTAGCATTATGAAAAAAGAAACATTGCCTATGGTAGATGTAGCATATGATGCAGGCTTTTTTGACCAAACACATTTTATAAAGACCTTTAAAAGTTTGTGCGGTATTACTCCAGATACTTTTAAAAAAATCAAACCTACCGAGTTGAGTGGTTTAGCTTTTAAGAATGTAAATGTGAATTCCACATCACTTTATATGTAAAATGTTTAGGTTTTCAAATAACCACCTCATAGTAATATGGAGGTTATATTGTGTAATGAGGGGATAATCAGCGGGCAATGATAGTTCGTTAATTATCAACCGACTAGATTCCATTTGTTAGCGTATTCACTTTGTTAATCGGGTGTTTTTATGAAACCCCCATTAAAATTATACCAATAAACACCTCAAAAAACAATTAAAAAAGTTGTATTTTAAAATCAAGAAATATTTGAATAAATACAACACTAAAATAGTATTCATCCACATGGATAGTGTTTATTAGATTTTCCTTCTGCCTTTGTTCATGTTGACAAAGAAACTAAAGAACAATACAAAGTCCACATACACTCTAGCAAATTATCATGTCTTAATTCAGGTGAAAAACACCTTGCTGCTTTTTTACTCTTCGATTTTACTGTGTAAAATGAGATGTGTCTTTTTTCACAAAAAAAACGGAAGCCTAAGCTTCCGTTTTTGATGTTTTTTTATTTAGAATGAAAACAATATTCCAGCTCTAATATTAAAAAGGCCATCATACGTAGTTACATACTTAGCTTCAGTAAAAAACGAAAGACTATCAGTTAAGCTAAATCTACCACCCACACCAATATTTGCTCCGGTTTCTGAATCTGATTCTGAAATAGATTCATCAAAAATAGTGAAATCAATTTTAGTTGAAGCAAAATCTATACCTGCTAGAGCATAAAAAGATTCTGAAATCATGTAGTGTGCATTTATATCAAAAAATGAAAATTTTAGCATATCATCAATTTCTGGAATAAAGATGTAATCTGCCGCAACTTCCCAAGTATCATTAATTGAATAAACGATATCAATACCATAGCCAATTTCTTCAATTTCTGTAGAGTAGCCAGCAGAACCCCCTAATCTAAATACACCTTCTTGTGCATTAGCATTTACCATAGCAATTACTGCAACTAGTGCAGTTAACATAAATTTTTTCATAATTAATAGTTTTTGCAATTAATAATTGTAAAAATACTAATTTATACATAGAATTATTATCAATAATGTAATGACAAGTAATTTGTAATGTTAACAAGTGTGGTAAATATCACGTAATCAAATAGTTATATGCTATTCGATCGTTTATAATATGTTTTTCGTATCTATCTTATTATCAAGAGAATAAGCTAAATACTTTGAAAATAAATAATCTATTCATTTTTTGAATCTCAATAGGTCCCCATATATAAATGATTTATTATAACTGTTTTAAGATGAATTTATAGATCAAAAAGGAATAAATATACAGCTAAGATTTTTATTTTTTATGAGGGTAATTGAAATTGTTCAGAAGAATAAATAGCATAAAAAAGATGCTTATTAATAATGCGGTAAATTGAACTATTAACTTACATCAAACTGCCACAGAGGTGGTTTTTTTATAATATAAGACTAAAATGTCTCTTTTTTACTATCCTATATTGAGCCTTGATAATACCTTTGTACTATAATTAGAAATGAGCTTTATGAGGCTGATTTAAAATAGATTATAAGTATKAAATATATAATAATGAGCTTTTTGAGCTTTGTGATGATGCACGTAGGTATTGCACAAGATAATTTTGATACAGAAGAAAGTAGTATCACGGTTTTGGGGACTTCTAATGTACACGATTGGGAATCTGTGGTAGATTTGAATCAAGTTAAATTGGAATTTACTTTAAACGATAGTATCCCGCCCTTACTTGGCACGTTGTCTTTGACTATTCCAGTAGAATCTATTAAAAGTGGAAAAAGTTTAATGGATAAAAAAACCTATAAAGCACTTCAATCTGATAGGCATCCAAACATTATTTACAAGGTGAATATTTTTGAATATCAACTAGGTAAAGCCAAGGCAACTGATGGAAAATTGACCGTGGCAGGAAAAACTAAAAATTTACCTGTAACCTCTAAGTATAATGGAGATAGTAATGATGTTGTTTTATCTGGATCCGTTGGGTTTAAAATGAGTGATTTTGATATAGCACCTCCAAAAGCAATGATGGGAGCTGTTAAATGTGGAGATGGCGTGACCATTAAGTATAAGGTAAAAATTAAATTTTAATCAAATAAATAATAAGTATTATGAGAAATATAACAGGTAAACTAATAATGGCATTTGTCTTACTTTCAGCTGGATTAGTGGCACAGGGAGTAGAGAAAAATACACCAAAAGATCTTAATGTTTTTGAAACACCTAAAACAAACTATACATTTGATAAAGTAAAAGTGAAAGTTGGTGGAGATTTTGCATTGCAGTTTCAAGCTATCGACAATTCCAATGATTTGAATAATTTAGAGAAGTTAAGACATGATTTAAACTTACCAACAGCTAATTTAAGGTTGAATGTGCAATTGGCTAAAGGTGTAGATATGCAATTGGTGTCTTATTTGTCTTCAAGAAATCATGAAGAATCTTGGGTTAAAGGAGGTTTTTTAGCAATTAATAACTTAGACTTTATCCAAGAAGGATTGTTAGCGGATTTAATGTCTAAACTGACGATTAAAGTGGGGATGGACGAGTTTAATTATGGAGATGCGCATTTTAGAAGAACAGACAATGCGAGAGGTATATACAACCCTTTTGTAGGGAATTACATAATGGATTCTTTTACTACAGAAGCTTTTGGTGAGGTTACATACCAAAACAATGGATGGATTGTTGTTGGTGGTATTACTAATGGAATGATGAATCAATTAGTATTAGAAAAGGAAGCACCATACACTGATAATACGGATAACGGACTTTCTTTCTTTGGTAAATTGGCCTACGATAAACAATTGGATGCTGCTTTACGTGTAAGAATTGCGGGTTCTATTTATAAAAGTACAGGGACTACAAATGGATCTAATTTATATGCTGGTGACAGAGCTGGATCTAGATATTACTATGTGATGGAGGAGAAAGATGCTTCTTATAGAAATGCTTTTTCTGGAAGAATACAACCTAAATTCAGTAAAATGACAGCTATTCAAATCAATCCTTTTATAAAGTATAACAATACTGAGTTTTTCGGGATGTATGAAATAGTTTCTGATTCAGATGATGAAGGAGGAGAGGAATTAACTCAAATGGCTGCCGAATTAATTCAGCGTATGGGGAGTAAAGATCAGTACTATATAGGTGCTCGTTACAATCAAGTAAAAGGAAACATACAAGCTGGGGCTGACAACATTAAAGTTTCTCGTTTTAATATAGGAGCTGGTTGGTTTATGACTAAGAATATTTTAACTAAGTTAGAATATGTTCATCAAAAATATGATGGTAAAGGATATGAAGGGTCTAAATTCCAAGGAGGAGAATTTAGTGGAGTAAATATAGAAGCTGTAATTAGCTTTTAGTGATTAATTTAATTGTTCTAATAGGTGAAATGCTACGTTTGCCTTGTGAAAAAATCGAGCTTTATGCTCGGTTTTTTTATGCGTTTAAATTATACTAAATATGATAAATAGCAGGGTAGATTGTTAGAATTTACACTAATTTTCAACTAAATATTTTAAGATATAAAAATGATAGACTCCTATATTGAATTTGTAACATCTTACCCGTTAATAAGTGCCATGATTCAATTTGCCCTCTTGGGTACATTGGGTGATATGATTGCAAAATGGCTACTGAAAGGACAGCTATTTATGCCTTATTCTTTGGTTACTTTATTCTTAAAAATGATAGAATGGGCGGTATTAGCAATTTGTATTAAGTATGCTTTTGTTGGTTTTCAGGGATTTGTAGATGGATTGCTGGCTCATGAAATGATTCCTGAGTTAGGATTGTTTGGACGTGCATTTGCTGTTTCGGTGAGTATGAATTTGCAATTTGGATTGTTATTGGTGATTTTACATCGTTATTTAGACAATTTAGTAGCAAGAGAAAACAATTGGGCCAATATAGATAAAGGAATGAAATCCTTAGTTTGGTTTTGGATTCCTGCACATACCATCACTTTTATGCTAGACAAACCATATCAAATTGGGTTAGCCGCTATATGGTCTGTAGTCTTGGGCGTGATTTTGGGCTATTTTAATAGACAAGAAAAAGTCGCATAAAACCTAATTTATACGACCTTTGGGGAACTGCGTAATTACTAATGAATAAGTCGTTTTTTAAACCAATTCCCTACTAAACTTAAGTTAATACTCAGTTTGTGATAGTTTTCTTGGATCAGATTRTTTGACAAAGTGCCTTCTTTACCATAAGAATAKGARATRTTGAKGTTGGACAAGCTCGMACTCGAAAATGGGATYCCCAAACCAAAAGATGCGCTGTAATTGTCAATTTTTTGATTTGATAGGTTTAAATATCCAGTGTYGTAATTGAGYCCAAACCTATATTTTAATTTATTAGAAATTCCGTATTCTTTTTTACTGGGACTGTATTCAATTCCAARAGCATASRTACTTTGATTGTYGAAATYAGMGYTGTTGTTGGTATTGTTCCACCAGYGTTTTTTATARTCAAAACTAGTGCTGATYTTATTGTTRATTTTGGAKTTAAAACCTAAAGTCAAGGTTTGAGGCAAGTCAAAATTAGCAATGTCTATTTCTTCAWTTTCTWCTWCGCTATATTGYGTTTGGTTYAGCGTTTTATACGAACTTCGTGTTTGTGAACCATTCAGGCTACTAGGGAATTCATAGCTAGCTCCTATAGTAGTTTTRAKAAMWGGTAWGGAGTATTGGATTCCAGTTTTTAAGCTAAGTCCATTGTAGTAATTGGATTCRTTAATAGTWACTCCWGGAGAAGTAAATACCACTGTTTCTTGATTGATAGATCCAAACAAAAAAGAGGTCTCTATACCAAGTGATATGTTTTTTACAAGAGAAAATCCTGTGTTCCAATACATTTTATTGAGCCCTCCTGATCCTGTAATTGTAGTGTTGTAAGAATAAAGACCTCCCTCTACTTGTTGCTCAATGTCTATAATGTATCCAACTTTACTATATGGAAGTAGCCCCAAGCCCATTCCCCAATTTTTTCTAATAGGAAAGGCAATAGCGATATGAGAAAAATTAAAATCWACMGTATTTTGGCTGATGCTACTTGTTTTTATAGTGCTATAAGTTGCATTACTTCCAATTTCATAGAGCATTGAGTTTCCTAGAATATTTGCCAGACTCGCAGGGTTTATATTGTTGATTTGGGTTGGGTTTGTATCGGCAACTCCAGTGCTTCCTAATGCGTTGAATCCACCAAATGATGTGTCGTTTTGAATCCCCAAAGCAAAAATAGAATAGGGAGAACTGGTCGTGTTTTGTGCGATACTATTTGTGTAAAAGACCAAGGCTATAATAAGAATTGTGTTTTTTATCATTTTTAATAGTTGAGGTATTGAACTTGGATTTTAATTTTTGAAACACTTTCCGGATCGTTTTCTATCAATACTTTTGAGGTGTTTTTTTGATAGTCGTGTAATTGGAACATGAGCGCATATTTTAAGGTTATTGGACTATTTATAATGGTTTCTATAAATGCGCTAATGTCTACTTTGTAATAGGTGGCATCATTAAATTCATTTTCGTTTTGATTGAGAGTCGCATAAATAGCATTACCGCCTTGATCACGTAAATTGTCTAAAACTCTATTTTTATGATCTACGATATACACAGAAAGTGAGTCGGGTAATGGGTTTTGTTTAGTAAAACTTCCTTTAACGGGTTGCATTTTGATGACGCCATTTAAGGAAATCCCATTTTCGGAGAGTTTTAAAAGATTTTTTAAATAGGGAATTTCTAATCTCCCAGAGAGCCCTGTACCTCCTTGAATTGCAATAAAATTCGCTGTTTCTGAGCTTGGAATATTGGTTTCATTGTCTTTTAATACGTTGAAATTCGTATTACTGCGATCGCTTAAAACTTGATTGAATTGTTGGTTTGATACACCTATGGAAAAATCAATTTGATAGTTGTTGTCTTCCGAGTCATCATCTTTTATGGTATAATAAATTCGCATTCCAGATTGGCTATTTGTTGTGAAACCCAATATTTGGCTGTTTTGTGCTGTTGATGGAATTACAACCAATCCTTTTAAATAATCCTCCATGTCGTTGCTGTTTTTGATGTCGTTATCCTGAATTTTGTCGAATAAAAACTGACCAAAATATTGATTTAATGGGATGTATAAGGAGTCGTTTTTTGTAGGATTTGGTGTAAACGTTAGCGTGCCCAATGCATTTTCATCATATGGAAAGTTAGAATTGTTGTACAAGTAACTACCTTCTTCTGGTGTAATCAGTTTAGAGACTTTGTGTACACTGTAGGTTTGAATTTTTGTGGTGTCACCATCATAGTAATGGTCGTTGTAGAGTACAAGTGCAACGGAATCAAAGATAGCATTAGATTGTAAACTATAACTGTTACTCATCAGACTTAAGAAGCTTTTACTTGTCATATCACCCAGATTATTGTCTTTTATATGGCCAATAAGAATCCTGTTTGTAGAAGAGGTAACTAAGGAGTCAAGTAAAAAAGTACTGCTATTTATGGACAGGGTGTCGATAATTTTTATAGAGATATCATGGTCTATAAAACCCTCTCCTACGGGGTAGGTTGTGTTCTCCGTTGTGCAGGATGTACACAATAAACATCCAATTAAGATATAACTGATTATTAGTTTCATTGTTGGTTTTTATTTTGTTGATGTCAAAAGTAGTGGAGAGTTCTTCTTAAAAATTCATGAAATAGACCAAGACGAAGATTTTATAGATAAGCATGTAAAGGTTTTGTTAAATACCTAAAATCGTGTTAAAAGTGCAGTTAAAAGATGAAAAAGCAGTGTAGGGAGGTGCTTTTTGAGTGCTAGTCTATTTTGTAGTGATGG
Source organism: Flavobacteriaceae bacterium (assembly GCA_002401385.1). GTDB lineage: Bacteria > Bacteroidota > Bacteroidia > Flavobacteriales > Flavobacteriaceae. The sequence continues at coordinate 99,197 of NVSY01000004.1, forward strand.
ACCTGAGATAAGCACTTAGTTTTGTTGTCGAATCAATGTAAAACTAAAGAAATAATAACATGATAAAATCAAATTTTTTAAAATTAATACTACTGTGTGTACTTGTAGGTGTTACTGCATGTAGTAGCGACGACGAAATAGTGTATGGTAACTGGGTGGAGAGCTCCACTTTTGATGGTAATGCCCGTGGTAACTCTGTGTCTTTTGTAATTGGAGACAAAGGGTATTTGGTGACAGGTTATGATGGAGATGATTATTTGTCTGATACTTGGGAATATAATTCTACAGATGATTATTGGATGAAAAAAGCAGATTTTCCTGGTGTAGCACGTAGTGGAGCCGTTGGTTTTGAATTGAACGGAAAAGGGTATTTGGGGACTGGATATGATGGTGATGATGAATTGCAGGATTTTTGGCAATACGACCCTATAAATGATACATGGACTCAAAAGTCAGATTTTGGAGGGACCGCTAGATACGGAGCTATTGGTTTTTCAGTGGCAGGAAAAGGCTATATAGGAACCGGGTATGATGGGAGTGAATTAAAGGATTTCTGGGAATATGATGATGTGAGTGATACATGGGAGCAAACCGTTGGTTATGGAGGCCAGAAACGAAAAAACGCGAGTGTATTTATAATTGATGAGGTGGCGTATATAGGAGCTGGAATTCACAATGGAGCTTTTGAGAACGACTTTTATGCATTCAATGGTACGGATGGAAGTTGGAACCGTTTAAAAGACCTGGACGATTCAGATGAGGATTATACGATTTTGTTGGAAAGCACCACGGCATTTACCTTAGGAGGTAAGGGGTATTTTGCAACAGGAGTTACGGGAGGCTTGTCGAGCTTAGTTTGGGAATATGATGCTACWACCGATACTTGGGAAGACAGACCWAATTTTGAAGGGACACCAAGGCAAGATGCAGTTTCTTTTAGTTTCTCAGATTCAGCTTATGTGTTAATGGGGCGTAGTGGAAGTTATTATTTTGATGATATCTGGAAATTTAATTCAGAGGAAGAAGAAAATGAAGACGATTAGTTTTTAATTGCTCCTATTGTTGTTGTGCCAATTGAATTTTCGAATGACCTAAGGAAAGGAAAATGAAAATGTAGGTCATTTCGAGAATTCAGTTTTAAAAATTGAAAAACCAGTAGAAATAATAACAATGGTGTAATAACAATATCTCGATATAATTTATTCAAAATACTTTTTAGTATTTGTGTTTTGAATCCTTTTAAAGGACGTGGGTATATCAAAATTTAATTTCAATTGTTACCGTCTGTTTGAATGGTTTTTTTGAGTTTTTATTCAAAAATTAATGAAATTGTATTGAGCGTTTTTCTGCTGTTTTGAAAATTTATCGACAGTAGCTGTTTTTGTATGTAAAAGACGTTGTATATGCAACGTCTTTTTTTTGTTTTTAATGTTTGTTTTTTAATAAAATTACAACAGTTTGTTGGGAGTTTTTTAAGAGGTTCCTCATTTATATTTGTACTATAGTTTGAGGTAGAAATTAAGATAATACGAAACCTAATAAATATGGATTTGATAAAATGTGTAGTTATAGATGATGAACCTTTGGCGGTAGATGTCCTAGTGTCATTTATTGAAAGGGTGCCTTTTTTATCTTTGGAAGCCACTTGTTCCAATGGCTTAGATGCGATGGCAGTATTGCAAAGACGTAAAGTAGATTTAATTTTCACGGATATTGAGATGCCTGATTTTTCTGGGATAGAAATGATAAAATCTTTAGAAGTAAAACCGCTGTTTATTTTTACTACAGCTTATGCGCATTACGCTGTAGAGGGATTTAGTTTAAATGCGGTAGATTATTTAATGAAGCCAATACCGTTTCATCGTTTTTTAAAAGCAGTGACTAGGGCTCAAAATCTTTTATGTAAACATAATTTGTTAGAGATTCCCTCACAAACAGTTGATGTGCAACCTGAGTTTATTTTTGTGAAATCAGAATATGAAAATTTAAAAATCAATTTGTGCGATATCAGGTATGTTGAAGGCTTAAAGGATTATATTAAAATATATACCAAAAGTAATAAGCCAATATTAACGTTGAGTAGCTTGTTGAAGTTTGAGGAGAAATTGGGGAATAGACATTTTATGCGTGTGCATCGTTCTTTTATTGTTTCTTTAAGACATATACACTCGGTACAGCGCAATAGAATAGTAATTGACGATAAAAGAATTCCGATAGGATCTAATTATAAAGAGGAATTTGTAAAAATAATAAAGTGCTAGTTTGGTATGTCAAATGTATTTCCGAATAAATGCCTGTTTAGAAGTGGAGTTCTTTTTTGAATTGTCTAGGCGAAAAATAGAAGGATAGCTACCGTTCTGTTTTTCAATAACGAGAAAACAAAAAAGAAACTATTTATATTGGTTATTTGGGATTGTTTTTGATATTAGTTCATAAGAAAACACCCCTTGTACAACTGAATGAACAAGGGGTGTTTTGTTTTATATTTATGGATATTCCTATTTTTGTCTAAAATAGATAGTGATAGGTACTCCTTTGAAATCATAAATTTCACGTAATTTATTCTCAATAAAACGCTTGTAAGATTCGCTGATATACTGTGGTAAATTGGCGAAAAACACAAACTGAGGAGTAGGTGTAGGCAATTGCATACAGTATTTGATTTTTACAAACTTACCTTTTAATGCTGGTGGTGGATAACTTTTAATTATCTCTAGCATGGTATCGTTCAGTTTGCTTGTAGGAATTCGTTTTGTACGGTTGTTAAACACCTCAACAGCCATTTCTATCGCTTTAAAAATACGTTGTTTTTCTAAAACAGAAATAAATACGATAGGCACATCTGTAAATGGAGCAACCTCTTTTCTAACCATTGCTTCAAAATCACGTAAAGTATTGGTCTCTTTTTGTTCTATTAAATCCCATTTGTTTACAAGGATTATAATACCTTTTTTATTTTTTTGAGCCAACCAGAAAATATTCTCATCCTGTCCTTCAAAACCTCTTTCTGCATCTACTATTAAAATAGCAACATCACAGTATTCAATGGCTCTTACAGCACGCATTACAGAATAAAATTCTAAATCTTCTTTAACCTTCGATTTTTTACGAATCCCAGCAGTATCTACTAAATTGAATTCAAAACCAAAACGGTTGTATTTTGTGTCAATACTGTCACGTGTAGTTCCAGCAATGTCTGTTACAATATTACGTTCTTCTCCAATTAAAGCATTGATAAAAGATGATTTTCCTGCGTTTGGACGTCCAACAACAGCAAATCTTGGTAATTCGTTTTCGTCTGGTAATTCTTCCTCGTCAAGTTCTTTTGCTAATGCATCTAATAACTCTCCTGTTCCACTTCCGTTGATAGATGAGATGGTGTAGTGTTCTCCCAATCCAAGGTTGTAAAACTCAACAGCATCAGCCTCACGCATGGAGTTGTCTACTTTGTTAACCGCCATAAAAATTGGCTTTTTAGCTTTACGTAGCAACTGTGCAACAATAGTATCCATAGGGGTAATTCCTTCCACTACATCTACTACAAAAATAATATAGTCAGCTTCTTCAATGGCTAATTGTACTTGTTTTCTGATTTCTGCTTCGAAAATATCATCAGAACCAATGGCATACCCACCCGTGTCAATCAATGAAAATTCTTTACCGTTCCAATCACTTTTACCGTAATGACGGTCACGTGTAACTCCGCTTACAGAATCAACAATGGCATCACGACGTTGCACTAAGCGATTAAATAACGTTGATTTTCCTACATTAGGTCTCCCTACAATGGCTACAATATTGCTCATTTTTTACTTGCTAAATTTTTTTGCAAAGGTAGCTTTTTYTGAGTGATAACAATCACTTTTTTTACGTTGATAATTAAGGCTGTTTTATTATTGAAATTAAAACGTATTTGGCCTTATTTTTTGCTAAATCCTTGTTGATTAAAAAGTTCAGAAAGTAGCTTGTACAATTCAGGATGTTTGCGCCTGAGTAGTTTTGGGCGTTCAAAAAAGTACTCCCCAGCTACCGCATAAAACTCGGTTGCGGAGCTACCTCCATAGGTTCGGATGTCTGATTTTCCGGTATTGATTTCATCTATTTTTTTTCGAACAAATTCTACCCATGGCAGGCTAATATGATTCTCTAAGAGAATTTTAGGAACTCCGTCTATAGAGAGGTCTTCTTTGTCAATTAAATGAATAAACTCATGAATGGCGACGTTTTGCTTGTCAGTTTTGTTAGAGAAACCATAGCGTAAAGCGGGTTTGGACAATATCATGATGTTGTTTAAATGTCCAGTTCCGACCATGCCTGTTATATGTTCTGTACTTGTATTGTTTGTGAAATCCAAGTCTTTAGTAAACGACTTTTTATACAGTAGCACTTCTTTTAACGTTGAGTAATTCCATTTTTTAAACCCGAAAATTGGAATGATGGCGCCAGAGGCTATCAAAATTTCGTCCAGTGGTTCTACAGTGGTTTCTATTCCCGTTATTTTTACTTGRCTTAAAAATTGACTGATTCGRAGCTTGAATTCACYTTGTTTTTTAGWTGATAGCTTTGARTAATACAACACGTTTTTTTTAAGTAAATTGAGATGCAAACTCGATAGGATGAACGGAGTTGTGTCCTTTTTTTTATTTTTTTTATTGATGAAGTATAAAGCTACAAGTAACAAAAGGATTATAAGGGTTGGAAGCATGTGTTGTTTTTTGGTTAAAGGTAAAAGATTCTCATCATATTTTAAAAACACCAAATCTCTTTGGTAGCATAATCAAAAAAGGAGTTAAGAATTGGGTGTGCTATGTTTTTGTAATGGAATGAATAGGTACTTTTTGTTGTTTTCCTTTTAAAATTACGTCTCCTAAAAAAATGGTAGAAAATGAGTTGGTTATTTTTAGATGGTTTAATAATTTTTCTGATATTAGTAAGGAGGCATTATAGGTGTTGCRTTCCCCTTGGATACGTGCTGAAGTATTGATAACATCGCCATGGTATGCGATTTCTTTTTTTACAACTCCAACTTCCGCTACCATTAATTTTCCGCCATGAAGTCCCGCTTTAAATACTGGGAAAACGCCATATTTATTCAGATAAGATTCCTTTCTGTTGTTGAGTTTTTGAGTAAAAGCAAAAAATAACTCAATGCAGTTATTGTTTGTTATTCCTTTATCAAAAGGCCAATTTATAACAGCTTCATCTCCTACGTACTGATAAATTTCAGCTTTAAATTTAGGGGCTACTTCATTTAAATCGTAAAAGCAATCTTGAATTAATTGGCTGTATTTGAAGTGTTCTAACTTTTCTGCGATGGCCGTAGAGGATTTGAGATCTAGAAACATGAAGATTTGTTTTTCTTCTTTTGGGACCCTGTATTTTCCAAGCAACATTTTAATAAAAACACCTTTTCCGAATTTATCGTTYGCAATATTAATAAAAGAAAATACAATGGAAGCTAAGGACATGTATAGTGTAATAGCTCTAAAAGTTTGGCTGTTGATCCACCAACCAAGATTGTTGTCAAGTTCTATGTCAAATAATGTATTGGCTATTTCTCTTATAAAGGTGGAGATGATTATGGTAAAGAGAAAATATAAAAAGATATTTAACATCAAAAGCCCCCAAGAAAACTTTTTTGAAGTATAATAGATTAGAAAATAACTGATGTTGGCATAAATTATTCCTGATATAAGACCCGAAAAGGCATACAAGGGTATAACAAGTTGTAGATTCAATGTGTTGTCAATTTCTTCAATTGAAGCCATTTCATAGAGACCGTAGTATCTAAAAAAAGCAAAAAGTACCATGGCAATTTCCCAAAATAATATAGACCGCCAAAGAAGTTTGAAGTAATGTTTTGTTTTCTTGTTCATTATTAAGGGGGCTTTTTAAGTAGGTAAATATACTTTATTTAGGTAGTGTGATAACGGTGTGCTTTAACTTTTATATTTTTTGTTTTGGCTTCTTCTTTATGGAGCGTTTGTCTAATAAAAATTATGATTTCAAAAGAATATTTGAATTATTCATTGAATTGAAGGAATGGATATGTTTAACTCTTTATTTAAAAATGTTATATTGTCGGCACTAACTAACAAAAATAATGAGAGAAGAACGAAGTAATGTACACTTACGCCCTAGATTTAGGGACGAACTTTCCATACCGCCAGAAGAATTATTAGCCAAATTTGAAAAGGCGATCTCTCATGATTCGTTTAAATTTAAAGGGACTATTATTGGAAACCATGTTATTTTAGACATTTCATCAACTGAAAATCACTTTTGGTCACCTCAACTGAATATTACCATAGAAAAAGGACAAGAAAAGGCTTCGTTATTACGTGGGCTGTTCGGTCCTAAACCTCAAATTTGGACATTTTTCATGTTCATTCATTTTGCCGTGGCTTTGGCTTTTGTCGGTTTTGGAATCATGGCTTATGTAAAAATGAATTTGGGAAAATCCTACCTGATTCCATTGGTTTTATGTAGTGCAATGCCAGTAATTTGGTTGGTATTGTATGCTATTGGTCAATTAGGAAGGCAAAAAGGACGTGCTCAAATGATAGCGCTGAACAATTTTATGAATGACGTGATTGTGGGAGAGGAGAATAGAAAATAGAAAATAGAGAAGAGAGAAGAGAGAAGAGAGAAGAGAAGAGGGTGCAAATAAACGAGTTTACTCTTTTGCGTAATACTCTTTTAATTCTTCTGCAATAATAAGATGTGCCTCGGTTTCTTTACTATGGTTTATAAATCGTAAGTTAATGCGTTTGTTGTTTTTAAGAAGACTGCTGTCGGTTGGGAACAGTTGCTTTCCGAGTTCATTTACTTTGTAATTTGTTACAATCACCGAGTCTACAACTTGGTTTGTTTTATAGATGTTCGAAGTCGATGCTTGGTTCAATCCCATTTCTATGGCTTCTATTTTTAAAGTAACATCGTCATTGTTAATTTCTGAAAAAGAGATGTTGTTAAAAAGTAAAAGTGATGCTCCAACGAGGATGAAGTTATACAAGCCATGCATGAGTACTCCCCATAAAAACCCTAATTTCATTCGTAAGAATCCTAAGGTCAGCCCTACAATTAATTGTGGTAATACTAGTATTGGGGCAACGATATAAAATAGCATGCTACTATTGTCATAGTTTCCAATATGTACCAGTCCAAATAATAAAGTAGATAAGTAAAAGAAGAAATGAAAGTGTTTTTTCCAAAATTGTTGCAGCCAATTATTACAAAGGAGGTCTATTCCTCTAAAAATAAAATTACGTTCGTATTTTAAAAATAGTCTAAAAACAAGTTCCTCCAGAATAGGTGCGGCAACAGCAACTAAAAAAAGTATAGGAACCACTCCCATATTACTTATTATTTCTTCAAACGTATCTTGTTTTAGTGGAATTATAAAGCTGTCTACAAGTGCAATTAAAGGAGTTGCACAAAATACAAGTATAAAACTGAGCCCTAATATCCATCCAAGAGTTTTCCATTTTTCTTTTAAAGTTAAGTTTTCGTCAAAAAAAGCGTGTGGCTTTTTAACGTAATTGAAAAACTGTTGGATGATAGGGTTCAAATGTTATGTTTTTTTGGTTGATTATTAATCGTTGTATCCAAATCTACGCAATTGGTTGGTATTACTACGCCAATTCTTGTTCACTTTTACATACAATTCTAAAAATACTTTTTTGTCAAAGAATTTTTCTAAGTCTTTCCTGGCTTCGGTACCTACTCTTTTAAGCGCAGATCCTTTATGACCTATAATAATTCCTTTTTGAGTATTACGTTCTACCATAATTACAGAACGAATTCTAATTAATTTTTCATCTTCAAAAAATTCTTCTGTGTCAATTTCAACAGCATAAGGAATTTCCTTTTTGTAGTGCATTAATATTTTTTCGCGAATGGCTTCGTTTACAAAAAAGCGTTCTGGCTTGTCTGTTAATTGGTCTTTCGGGTAAAATGCAGGAGATTCTGGAAGTTTTTCTAATATCGCTTCAAATACACCTTGTACGTTAAAGTTTTCCAAGGCTGAAATTACATATACTTGCGCATTTGGAACTTTTTCCGACCAATAGGCCAATTTTTCTTCTACTTCTTCCTGGTTTGACTTGTCTATCTTATTAATTAATAGGAAAACGGGAATTTTAGAATTGATTATTTTATTGAAAAAAGCTTCATCTTTTAATTCTTTCTCTCCCATTTCCACCATGTAAATTAAGATATCGGCGTCCTCAAAGGCCGACTTTACAAAATTCATCATGGATTCTTGCAGCTCATATGCTGGTTTAATGATCCCTGGAGTATCAGAAAACAGAATTTGAAAGTCATCTCCGTTCACAATCCCCAAGATACGATGCCTGGTTGTTTGTGCTTTAGAGGTGATTATGGACATGCGTTCGCCCACTAATGCGTTCATTAATGTTGATTTTCCTACGTTTGGATTCCCTATGATGTTTACAAAACCTGCTTTATGCTTCATTTTCAGTATTTAAAATGCAAAGGTACTATTAATTCAAAATTTAATGATGAAAAAAAATAAAAAATGGCATTCAAATTAAATAAAGGTCGTATCTTTGCACTCGAAATCGCGGGRTAGAGCAGTAGGTAGCTCGTCGGGCTCATAACCCGAAGGTCRCTGGTTCGAGTCCAGTYCCCGCTACTAAACGAGACTCAAGTACATTTTGTATTTGAGTCTTTTCTTTTTTATTAGTGTAGTTTGTTTTAAATGAATTAGTTAAGTCGAAAATCATATTCACTTTACTGGTTCGACATTCCTTATTTTTTAAAGAAAATTTAAAACCTTCAGGAAACACTACATTTTGAAACACCTTTTTATCATTATAATTTAAAGACTCATAGAATTCACTAGGGTTTTCAGCGATTTTAAGGAATTTTTTTAATAGTTTTTGATGGTTCGACTTTTTTGAGGGCAGGTTTTGATGTTGCTTTGTTTTTTCTTCAATTTGCGCTTTTAATTTAGATCCATGTTTATCAAAAACCTCATCAGATAATTTGCCAATGGCAGATCGATATTCCATAAAATCATAGTTTTTCTGTAAATCCATAATATCTGATTTTAGTATTCGTTTTTTTTGACTCAAGTTTGACATTTCGGCATCAATTATTTTTTCTAGTTGTTTAGAAAATAGATTATGAAATGATTTTGAGAACTTTAAGGAATCTACCGATTTAGAAAACTGTTCATTAAGTCCTTCATAAAGAGATTTTGATTTGGTATTGGCATTGGCTGTTTTATTACACTTGCCACATTTATAATAATATAGATGCTTTCTCTTATTAAAATATGAAGTCATTCTTTGATTACAATCATCGCATATAAGAAATTTTGGCACTAAAGGTGTGCTAGTCTTGCCGTTGATTTTTGGAATCCCTATTTGGGTAGAGTTTGATAATCTAGTCTGCAATAAGTTATGTTCTTTCTTGGATATAATTGGTTCCCAATGTCCCTTGATTTCTACCCCTGGCACTAAACTGTTTGTAAAATAACCGGTATAAAAAAGTTTACTCCACATAGCGTTTAAACTTTGTTTTGGAATAAAAAGTCCTTCTAATAGCAACCAATCTAAAATTTCTTTATCAGTATAATTTTTATAGAGTTTAAGCTTAAAAGCTTCTTTTAGCAATATTCCATCCTTGTTAAGCTTAATTTCTTGATTAGCTTGAACTTTAAGAGGATCTGATACTCTAGGTCCAAAATGATCGTAACCTCTTGGAGCTCTCCCTAAAAAAGCACCTCTTTCTATGGCATCCTTCATCCCTGGAATAATAACATCCTGGCGGCTAAAATTTTCTTTTTGGGCATGAAGAAGCTGCAAAGAAAATTCATTTTCATTACGTTCGGTAAAAGTGTTATGACCTGTACTTACAGAATATAGAAACACATTGTATTTTCTTCTTAAACTAACGAACAATTCTATGTGTTCTGAGCCAGCTCTACCAAATCTGCTCGGGGACCAGATTAGAATAATTTTGGGACGCTTATTAGGAGGAGTATTCTTTATGGCGTTGATAAGCTCGTTTAATGTTTTTTGAGTGTTTATTCTTCTAGAACTTTCATATTCAGCATCAAATTCTTTAGATATAATAGGGTAAGTGATAAAAAATACGCATGTACTAGCTGTAAAATTTTTAGTTGGTTAGAAGGATCATATATGTCTTTTGTTAAGGAGCATGAGTTTTTAGGATCCCCAAAGACCTACATTGAAAATGCATATGATAAGAGTCAAGAGATAGAAGATTTTAAATTAACTAAAGAATAAATTATGGCAAGAAAAACTTTTTTTAGCTTTCATTATAAAAATGATGTATTGAGAGCAAACATTATTAGAAATAGTTGGATAACGAAACCCGATAGAGATGCTGCAGGCTTCATTGATTCTTCAGAATTTGAAAAGATAAAAAAAGGAGGTGATACTGCAATTAAAAGATGGATTAGAGATCAACTATATGGAACATCAGTTACAGTTGTTCTTATTGGTTCAGAAAGTAACTCTCGTGATTATATTAAGTACGAAATTCAACAAAGTTATGAGAGAGGAAATGGCCTTTTGGGAATTTATGTTCATAATGTTAAAGACATATTAGGGAATACTTCTGCTAAAGGCTCAAATCATTTTGGTGAAATTGGCAAAAACTCTAGTGGTAATGCAGTCTATTTCAGTTCTAACTACAAGTCTTATGACTGGATTAAAGATGATGGCTATAATAATCTTGGTAAATGGATAGAACAAGCAGCTAAGGATGCTGGAAAATAAATTAGAGACTGATGCGTAACCTCTTACATCAATATAATATACTAGAATGCATTTTTATGAAAATTTTCATGCAAGTGGAATCTTTTTCTATTACATCTGTTCTGAAGGACAAAAAGATTTTTTGTTGAATAACACCTTTGTTAAAGTTAAATTACTT
>NVSY01000005.1 GCA_002401385.1 Flavobacteriaceae bacterium
TGCGGTTACTTTGATAATGATATCTGCTGTATCTTCTAAAGCTCCATCGGTTAAAGTATAAGTAATCGTGGGTACCGTTCCGTTATAATCAGCTGCTGGTACAAAAGTCATGGCTCCGCTTGAAGTGATTTTTACGGTTCCTTCTGTAATAGTATGAGTTGTTCCAACTGTATATGTTGCTGATCCAATCTTAAACTCTTTTACTGTTAAGCTAGAGGAATCAATATCTGAATCTAATCCTGAAGTAGCATCTGAATCTGTAATCACATTTCCTGTGATACTCACCGCATCTTCAGCTCCAGTATAGCCATTGTCTTTGGCTATTGGGGCAGTATTTACAGGTGTTATTAGGAGGACTACATATACAATATTAGAGACAGCATTTTCTTCATCTTTAACCCTATATTGAAATTTAAATTTACCGTTAAAATTTTCACTCGGTATAAATTTAAAATCTCCATTAGACTCATACGTTAGTTTTCCCTTCCACGTATCTTTCGGGAGAACAGAAACTAATGCTACTTTTAAATTTTCGGTTAGAGTTTCAATATCACTATCTGTGTTTTTTGCAAAATTATCTGTAATAAAATTAGCCAAAAGTGTTTCGTTTTCTAAAAAAGAATACCTATTTTTATATGCAATTGGCTTATCATTAACAGCATCTATAACTATTCCAATTCTAGCTTCGTTCGAGACTAAACCTTCATTGTCTTTTATGCTGTATTTTATATCGGCAGTTCCATTAAAGTTGAGTACTGGAGTGAAAATCACTGTTCCTGTTGCAGAAACTTTATAAGAACCAACATTTGAAATCACTAATGGTGTTCCTGTTTTCCCTGTATTTGTTGCATCCATTGGATCGATTAAAATAACCGTAGCAGTATCAATTGTTCCATCAACATCCGTATCGTTTGCTCCAATTGTACCTACTGTTACTGAATGATCTTCTAAAGCTGTATTTGATAAATCATCTTTTGCTACTGGAGCATCGTTTATCTTATTTACAGTAATTATCGTTTTCCCATTTGCTGAAATGATTCCGTCAAAAACCGTATATGTAAAGTTTCCTACTGTTGCTGTCCCATCATATTCGGTTGGAGCATCATAAATCAATCCCGTTAATTCTGCGATTGTTAATGTTTCCGTTCCTGTTAAAGCCGTTCCGTCTGCTTTGGTTACACTTCCTAAACTTGGCAATCCTGTTACTGTGATTACTAAACTAGAATCCGCTGTATCTACATCCGTTGGAGCTGATAAGCCTAAACTTTTAGCTAAAGCCCCTTCGTCTACATTAATTCTAGAACTAGGTGCTACTGGAGCATCATTGATTGGTTCTACTGTTATTGTTGATGTTCCACGCCCTGTATAAAACCCATCAAAAACACTATATGCAAATTCACCTACGACATTGCCGGTGATGTAATCTGCAGGAGCCTGATACAGTAATCCTTCTAACTGTGAATCTGTTAAATAATCGCCAACCGAAACTACACCTCCATTTGATAAGGTAATTCTACCCATCTTAGGCATTTTTGTTACTTTAATTATTAAAACATCTCCATCTCTGTCGGATGGAGCGCCTAAAAACAATGAATTATTTACACTCTCCTCTTTCACAGTAAAAGAAGTACTGTATACCAATGGCGGTACATTATCTGGTTTTTTATTTAAAGAAATATTCGTTCTCCCATTTACCCTAGTGGTTCCGTCAAAAACCGTATATGTAAACTTTCCTACGATTGCTGTCCCATCATATTCGGTTGGTGCATTATAAATCAATCCCGTTAATTCTGCGATTGTTAATGTTTCCGTTCCTGTTAAAGCCGTTCCGTCTGCTTTGGTTACACTTCCTAATGTTGGTAATCCTGTTACTGTGATTACTAAACTAGTTAATGCTGTATCCACATCCGTTGGAGCTGATAATTCTAAACTTTTAGCTAAAGTCCCTTCGTTTACATTGATAGTTGAACTTGATACTACTGGTGCTGCCACAATTGTTTTACTTGTTGCTACAGACTCACATCCTGAATTATTTTTAATCTTTATTTGATATGTTCCTGCCGTTAATCCTGATTTAGAATTACTAGCCTGATAACTTACTCCATCATCAAAACTATAGGTATCACTCGAGTTTTGAACCCTTACTGTAATTGTTCCGGTTGTTGCTCCATATAGTATTTCTGTGACTGTTGCTGCTGGTGTTGTTGGAAAAGCATTAACTGTTATCTTAAAAGGACCTCTTATGCCTTCGCAAGCACCCCCTGTTTTTTGACTTACATAATATGTTGTTTCTCCTAATTTATCTGTGACAGGACCTGGTATTGCTACTCCTCCTGTTAAAGCAGTGTACCATATTAATTCTGGATGTCCTGTTACTGTTCCTCCTATACAGATACTTACAGGATTTAAATTCCCTGGTCTTTCACTATGGGGAAATATTCCTATTATAATCTTAGCTCTAACGGACTCACAAAGATTTGTTTTTGTTTGAGTTACGTAATAATTCTTCTTTTCTCCCACGGTTGGCGTTGGAGCTGTTGTACTTCCTGCCCCCCCTGTTTCACCTCCATACCATAATAAATTATCCCCTTTAGCTGTTAATTGTTCTGCTGTATCTGAAGAGCAATAGTATATATCCTTAACAACTGGTGCTATTGATAAATCTTTCACAGTCAACTCAACTTCATCAGTAGTTACTTCTCCACAAGTTCCACTTTCTACAACTGCTCGATATTTTGTATTAGTCGTTAAATTTAGTACTGTTAATGTAGTTGTCGTATTTGAAATATCTAAACTAGAGGCAAAACCATCAGTTGATGATTGCCATTTCACAATACTTCCTACATTGCCACTTAAAGTTAAGTCCGTACTATTTATCCCTTTACAAACTGCTCCTACTCCTGTAATTGTTCCTGCCACTGGCAAAGCACTAACAGTCAACATAACCACATCAGTAGTTATTTTCACACAATCATTAAATCTACTCGTTACTACTAACCTATATTTATTTGTTGAATCCGATGATTTTGGTTTTGTTAAAGTTAAAGCTGTTGTTTTTTTACCAGTTATAGGACTCCATGTTCCTTTTCCTAGATTTTGTACTTCCCATTGGTAAACAAGCCCAGCTGTATTTGATATAGCTGTATTGGCTTTATAATCTGGAGTTCCATCATCATTAAACACAGTCGTACTTATTGAAGCTATTTCAGCTGTAAAAGCTACATCCGAACCTAAACAGACACTCTTCGCTGTAGGTTGTATTGTTGTTTCTATTTTAGTTGCTGTGGTTACATATGACGTTGTTGCTTGAGGAGAATCTGTTACTGTTGGCACTCCGTATCTATCACCTACTCCATCTACGATCGTTCCTAAATTATCCGAACTTCCTCCATTACTACCTCCAGTAAGTGTTGCTGTTGTTGCTATCTTACTTGCTCCTTCCGTTGCATCAGGGCATCCATCATTATCTGAATCGGTATCTAAATAATCTGGGATTCCATCGCCATCAGTATCACAAAGTAATTGTGTTACTTTTATATCATCTAAAGCCAAATCATTACCGTTACCTCCTTCAGCATTATTTATTAATACTATTTGGACTTGAGTTCTATTCCCTGGATTAATTGATAATTGATAATTATTCCATTGACCATTTTCTGCAATTTCCCTTTTCACAGAACCCCCGATATCGTTTTTTGTCATATCTTGAAAAAGAAATGTAACATTAGGATTAATAAGATTATAACCCCGATCAATTACATTTAAAATCCATAAATCAACCTTTAAATCTACATTTGGAGTAACATCTAAAGTTCTTCTGTAAAACTCACCTTTTGTATAAGCCGCATTTATAACCATCATTCTACCATCAGTATCTCCCGTATGATCTCCTTGAGTAGTCCATCCCCGATAAGTAGCTGCGTCTGGTTTTGGATGTTGTACTATTGCATATGTTCCATCGATAGTATTCCCTCCTACTTTATAAGTATAAGTAGTATAAGGTGTACTTGTTCGCTTTCCAGTTCCAAAATCTTCAAACAGTAAAATTTTCTCAACAACTGAAGTACAATTACTATTTTCAATACTATCTAAAATTCCATCATTATCATCATCCAAGTCACAAATATCATTTACACCATCACCGTCTGAATCACTTGCTGTTGGCGTACCATCTGTACTCGCACCAATTTTACACGGATCACACGCATCCCCCTGAACACTAGGATCATAAATCTTTGTGAGATCTACATTTATAGAAGGTTTCAGTTTACCCGAATCGGGAGAAGTTTCTAAAAAATCGTATAAACCATTAGTTCCTACATTTTTATCTGTATTTGAAGTATCAATCCCTGCTTCTGCACTGTCTAAGCATCCATCATCATCAGAGTCCGTGTTTAAACTTTGAGTACATATTGGGTCTGTTGGGATTTCTGAAACAGTAATTGCATCTATTGTTACAATATCTGAACTATTCGTTCCTAATTTTATATTTACATTTGCTGATGTTGCTTTAAAAACAACTTTATAAACAGTCCAATGTGGATCTAAAGCTGCACTATTCTTTAATACACTACTAGGGAAATCTTCCATACTATAAGCACTGTAATCCGGGGCATTTCTAGTTAAAATAGTACCTCCTGTAATATTAACATAAGTAGAAGGGCTATAACTAGAGATCGTTCCATCATTTGAATACCTAGGTAAAAAACCCATTTCATAAATAAATTCGTAATTATCACCTATATTTAAATTTTTTAAATCATTAGATATAGCCTCATCACTTAAGGAAAATATAATAAATGCTCCTCCATCTGTAGTCGATTGTTTCACTATTGGATGATAATTATTAGCTCTTGGATCAGAAGAAGCTATATATTGCCCTTGTGTCCAATCTACCGATTCATGAAATATCCAATCACCTTTCTTGCCTATATCGTCTCCTATATCTTCATTTTCCGGTTTCATATGATCCTCTAAATGCACTGTATAAAGACTATCGTCATTAGCTTTTTTTATAGACCAACTCCCTTTAAAATCACCTGTTTCTTTAGTCGTATCATACTCAAAACTCCCACTAGAAGTTAAACTTTTAGGACATTCTAATTCATCTAAAACACCATCATTGTCATCATCTATATCTATAGAATCGAAAATACCATCACCATCAAAATCACCTTTTATAGTAAATGATATTGCCTTACTAAAACAAGGTATAGTTCCATCAAGCCCTTCAAAAGCTACATAATACGTACCTGCTAAAACCTGTTTGCCATTTGGAATTTCACTATCTACACTCGCTGGTAAAAAATAATACCATTTTATGTTTTTCGTTCCTCTATTTGTGATCGTTGAATTATAGTCACTTAACTTATAAGTTACTTTCCCTACTGCTCCTGTTACAGGATTAGCAGTAAACAACGGAGACTCAACACCGGCAGTACAAGGTATTTCAAAAACACTTGTATCTGTAAAACAAGGAGTCCCTGAATCATCCCCTGAAAAAGCAACATAATATGTACCCGATGAAACAGCTGTAACATCTGTAATTTTATTAGCCCTAGTAGCTGGAGTATCCGTATGCCAACTCACTGTTTTACCTAATCCATTAGTAATGGTTGCGTATGTATTTAAGTTGAAAATTATTTGCCCTGTTACTACTGGTACAGGAGATAAAATTGGCTTATCAACACCGGCAGTACAAGGTATTTCAAAAACACTTGTATCTGTAAAACAAGGAGTCCCTGAATCATACCCTGAAAAAGCAACATAATATGTACCCGATGAAACAGCTGTAACATCTGTAATTTCATTAGCCCTAGTAGCTGGAGTATCCGTATGCCAACTCACTGTTTTACCAAGTCCATTCGTAATAGTTGCGTATGTATTTAAGTTAAAAACCGTTTGCCCTATTGCTACTGGCACAGGAGATAAAATTGGCTTATCAACACCTGCCGTACAAGGGTTACATTTTATTGTTTTTATATGAACAGCTATAAGCTTTATATCTGACTGAGAAACTCCATTCCAAGCTTGACCTGTTAAACGAAGCCATTTATACCCTTTTCCAGATAGAATATCAGCTCCCACAGGAACCTCAATAGTAAAACTCCCCTCGGTAATTGTGAAATTAGGTGTTACCACTTTAGAAGTATTAAAGGTAGAAGCAGAACTACCAAACTCTACCATTAATGGAGTCTTATACAAATCGCTCCCTGTAAAAGTAATTACAGAACCTTCTACAAATTCCTCAGCGTACTCTAAGCTTAAAACAGAATTAGCAAAAATATAACTATGTCCATTAGTAAGACTTTGTGTACCTATCAGATTTTCAACATCATAAATAGTACCTGATATCTTAGTCGCCCCCACAGCATAACCCTCCGTAACCAATACACCATTATCACATTGCGCAGACACCAAAGAAGGCAAAAACATAACAGTCATAATTAAAAAAACGTTTATATAGTTCTTTAAAAACAGTTTTTTCTTAATTAAATAGTAAAAATCCTTCATAAACATTCATTTTAATTTTAAAACCAGCTAATAACTATAACTGATGGCTACTGACAATACTTCTATAATAGCATTGTGTTTTTTATTATATTAATTTACCTTAACACCCCTTGACCTACAGATGATTACACAATACTAAACAGCATAAAAACCAAGATAAACTCCTGGTTTTATGGTACTATTGTCTGTTGACACAGAACGGTCAAAAGATGCTAGAACACAAAGATAAAGGCTTAGTGAAAAATAGCCATTCGTGAGGAAACTACGCGTTGATTCCACGATGGCAAGGGGGAAATTATTCATAAATAAATATTTAGTTATTTATCATGCTAATAATTTCTATTCTTAAAAAAGAATAAAGAATAAAAAGGGAAATAGCAATGATAATTGTCAGCAAATATAGTATATTTAACTTATGTTAAACATACCTATAAATAAGTATTTTAATGAAAAGTTACTTTTAAGCTACTGACTGCAAGTATTTCCTAATCAACTGCGTAACATTCGTCACATTGTACTTACGCATTAAGTTTTGACGGTGCTTATCTACCGTAGTTTTTGCTATAAAAAGCTCTTTAGAAATACCCAAACTAGTGTGTCCGTTTATTAACAATTGAAGCACCTGGTCTTCTCTTTTAGTCAAAGTAACCCCTGATTTAATCTTAGCATTAATTACGCTTTCCAAACATTTAAGTGAATAACAATCAACTGCTTGCTGTCTTGCATGTTTAATTTCAAAATAGACACCTTGAATTGCATTGGTCATATTTGTAATATCCTGTAAAGTAACTAAGACAAGAGAAGGCTTTCCTTCCTCATTATTACTAACAGCAACGATACTTCTCAAAAAAGTTATTGGCTTTTTATGTGGATACAATACATTAAGTCTCAGGTTAAAACTACAAGATCGCAGCGGAATTGTATTGGATATTGAAAATTTTCTTAATTCTTCATTCACCATTTTAATGTTTTCACGCTGTTGCTCTACAACATTTTCCATTAAATTTTCCGAATTACAAGTGCTCATACACTTATCTAATGTATTATAGCATTTCTCATAAATACATTGGATATCATTTGACACATCTAGTAAGATCATAATATCAGGACTTACAGTTTCCACATAAGCATTTACCCAAGATATTATTTCATCTCTTTTCTCTAAATTTAAAGTTGTTTTACGAAACAACACTTCTTCTAATGGTGATTCACTACATACAATCATAATATGAAAAACAGTGTAATTGAGGATATATTAGTCCACAAATATAGTATTAAAAACATGTGTACGCACTAAAAAAAGAAACATTTGTTACTTTACACAAAACGAACACACTAAATGTCAATATCTTAATTATATTTCTTTTATTTTAGCAATAAACAAACTGCTTATGATGCAACATACCATTAGTCTCGCGTTCCAAAGAGCACATTCTCTAAAAATCACTAAAAAATCTAAACTCATTTTATTGAGTGATTGTCATCGAGGCAACAATAGTTATGCTGATGATTTTTCTCATAACAGTATCATATATGAACATGCTTTATCCGACTATTACCAAAATGGATTTACCTATATTGAACTTGGTGATGGCATTGAACTCTGGGAAAACAATAAATTCTCAGAAATACTAGCATCTCACAAAAATGTATTTGATTTACTATTAAAATTTCACCAAAGAAAACGACTGTATCTGATCTGGGGAAATCACGACATGGTCTTTAAAAACAAAAAAAATGTATCCAAAATCCTTGGGAGTTATTTTAATAAAGACACGAACAAAACGGAGCCTCTATTTAAGGATTTAAACTATTATGAATCCCTGGAATTAAAAATTAAAGATTTAGAAAAAACAATCTTCCTCATGCATGGACATCAAGCTGATTTTTTCAATTATTACTGTTGGAAACTCAGTCGGTTTTTAGTGCGTTATTTATGGAAACCCTTACAACTCATCGGTTATAACGACCCTACAAGTCCTGCAAAAAATCACAAAGAATTAATAAAAGTAGAAAAGAGAATCAAAAAGTGGATTCAGCACAATAAAAATCAAATGGTGATCACCGGTCACACACATCGCCCTAGATTTCCTGCGCCCAATGAATTGCCCTATTTTAATGATGGTAGTTGTGTACACCCAAAATCCATCACTGGTTTGGAAATTGTAGCTTTGGAGATCTCTTTAATAAAATGGGAAACAATCACCCATAAAGATGGCACCGTAAAAATAGAAAAAACCATTATTGAAGGCCCTTCCCCTCTTAGTTTGTATCTTAAAGGTGAGAAATGAGAAAACTAAAAAAGCAAGTCTACTAAGTCATCTACCTTAGAAATTTTACGCACAATGATTCCAAATTTCCCCGTGTCAATTTTATTATAAGATGATATTACGATGACTTCAAAACCAAGTTTCTCGGCCTCTAAAATACGTTGCTCTATGCGACTCACAGGCCTAATTTCTCCTGCCAGTCCAACTTCGGCTGCAAAGCACATATTACTCGGAACAGGTTCATCTTCATTAGAAGATAATATGGCACAAACCACCCCTAGATCAATCGCTGGATCGTCTACTTTTATTCCTCCTGCAATATTTAAAAATACATCTTTTGCTCCCAATCTAAAACCTGCACGTTTTTCCAATACAGCCAATAACATATTCAATCGTTTTACGTTGTATCCCGTTGCAGAACGTTGTGGCATCCCATAAACTGCCGTACTCACTAAAGCCTGAACTTCTATCATTAAAGGACGTGCTCCTTCCAGAGTAGCAACGATAGCATTTCCACTTAAATCGTCATCTTTATCACTGATCAACACTTCAGATGGATTGGAAACCTCACGCAATCCCGTATGCTGCATCTCATAAATCCCCAATTCTGCGGTAGATCCAAAACGATTTTTTTGAGCGCGTAAAATTCGAAATGTATGATTTCTATCGCCTTCAAACTGCAAGACTACATCCACCATATGTTCCAATATTTTTGGCCCAGCAATACTTCCCTCTTTATTAATATGACCAATTAACAATACAGGAGTTGCTGTTTCTTTTGCGAATTTCGTCAACTCAGCAGTGGTTTCTCTTATTTGAGAAATACTCCCAGGAGAGGCATCTATAACGTCTGTAAATAAGGTTTGAATAGAATCGATCACCAACACATCTGGCTGCTCTTTTTCTATGTGTTTAAATATGTTTTGTGTATTTGTTTCCGTTAGGATAAGGCAATTGTTATTAACACCTTTTAAACGGTCTGCTCTCATTTTTATTTGAGATTGACTTTCTTCTCCTGAGACATACAATATTTTTTTAGGAATCGTTAGTGCTACTTGTAAGCACAAGGTAGACTTTCCGATACCAGGCTCCCCTCCCAATAGAATCACAGAACCACGAACAAGACCTCCACCCAATACTCGATCCAACTCGTTATTATTAGTGACTATTCGATCCTCCTTTTGAATTGTAATTTCATTGATACTTAAAGGAACAACTTTCCGTTTTTTTGAACTCGTCTGTTTCCATTCTCGTTTTTCTTCCTTTTGAGTAACTTCCTCTACAATGGTGTTCCACTCATTACAAGTCGTACATTTCCCAAGCCATTTTGGAAATTGAGCGCCACAATTTTGACACAAAAAAATAGTTGTTGTTTTTGCCATAATAATTGAATCTAATTACAAAGAAAAGAAATTTATGACTTCCTGTTGTAGATCGGTAATAATAAAAATGAAAGTAATCCAAAAACGAGGACCATTAAGGTTTGTGCTGTCCACATTATCCATCCAAATGCACGGGCAGCATTTTCATCAACATTGTATAAAATTAACGCACTTGCTACAAAAACTGGATAGGTTCCTAAACCTCCATTGGTCAATGCCATACTAAGTCCTCCCACAACAAAACCTACAATGATAGCCGTAAATGGCAAGTTGGTAGTTTCTGGTAAGGCAAAAGTAACTGCATAAAACATCGCAACATACATCAACCAAATAAAGACCGTATGAAACACAAACGACCATTTATTTTTCATTTTAAATACACTTATCAGCCCTTCCATTAAGCCATTTATAAAGGTAATTATTTTAGCTATAAAAGGATGTTTGGATTTTTTAAAATAACGAAACAAGCCAAATCCGACAATCGGAATCCCTATAAAAATAATCATTTTAAACAGGCTGTTACTATCTCCACTATTCTTAAACAGGTAGCTACTAATTAAATCGGCTTGTAAGAAAAACGCCAAACCTATTATACCTAGCAACATGATCACATCTGCGACGCGCTCAGCTACTATCGTACCAAAAGCTTTTTCAAAAGGAATCCCCTCGTATTTTTTAATTCCAGCGGCCCTAGCTACTTCGCCCGATCTTGGAACCAATAAATTCAGTAAATAAGCCAATAATACGGTCATTACACTGTTTGCAAATTTAGGTTTATAACCTAAAGGCGCTAATAAAAACTGCCATCGATAGGCACGGGACAAATGACTTAAAACACCAAAAACCAATGACAATCCTACCCACCAATAATTAGCGGTTCTAAAAGAATTTTTTATGGATTGGAAATCTGAATCGGATAATTTAGACAAAGAGTACCAAATTAAAAATACTCCCAACGAGATTGGAAGTATTGCTAAAATTGATTTTTTAAGTTTTTTGTTCAAAGTGCTATTTCAATAAATTGTTATCTTCATTAGGAAACACAAGCGATGGTTTAAAAGATTTTGCTTCTTCTAAATCCATAAACGCATAGGTGATTAGGATAAGAACATCCCCAACAGCTACTAACCTTGCAGCAGCACCGTTTAAGGTAATTTCTCCACTATTTCTAGGACCAGGAATGGCGTATGTTTCCAAACGTGCTCCATTATTATTATTCACTATCTGTACTTTTTCACCTTCTATAATACCAGCGGCATCCATTAAATCTTCATCAATGGTAATACTTCCAATATAATTTAAATCGGCTCCGGTTACTTTAACCCTGTGAATTTTTGATTTTACTACATTTACTAACATGAGGCAAAATTACTATTTTTTTTTAATTAATTAGTTATAGTTCGATATTATCAATCAATCTTATTTCACCAGCCATGACGGCGACAAAACCACGATAGTCATGATTATCAATACGTTGTACTATAGGCTTCAATGATTTTTCATCTGCAATAGAAAAATATTCCAGTGCTAACAGCGGATGTTTTTCAAAAGCATCTGTAACCCATTGCAATACTGTTACTGCATTTTCTGTGCCAAACATTTCTTTCGCCTTTAATAAGGTTTCACGAATAAAAGGAGCTGCTTTTCTATGTGCAACTGTCAATCTAGCATTTCTTGAACTCATGGCCAATCCATCTAACTCTCTGTATATAGGACAGCCAACAATACGAATGTTCATCTGTTCTAATTTCACCAATGCCTTAATTATTTGCAATTGCTGAAAGTCTTTTTCTCCAAAATAAGAATTATGAGGTTTCACGATTTCAAATAATCGCTTTACCACGGTGCCTACACCATCAAAATGCCCTTCTCTAAAAGCACCTTCCATTTCATATTCTATCCCTCCGAAATCAAAATGCTCAGATTTTAACCCATCTTCATACATCTCATTTGCAGTAGGTGTAAATACAATATCACATCCTATTTCTTCCAACATTCTTAAATCACTATCCATTGTGATCGGATAATTATCTAAATCTTCTTTTTTATCAAATTGAGTGGGATTCACAAAAACACTAACAACTACAATATCATTGTACTTTTTAGCTTCCTCTATTAAAGACAGGTGTCCCTGATGTAATGCACCCATTGTAGGTACAAAACCAATCGAAATATTGGATTTAAAGGAGGTTAATTTTTCTTGTAACGAGTCAATTTTTGCGTAAACAAGCATCATATAAGGTGTTAATAACTGTTAAAGCAGGCAAACTTACACTTTTTACCCTCTGAATGTACATAAATTTTCGTAATTTTGCATATTGTTTGAAATATTAGACCAATTTTATGAAAGATAAGAGAGTATTATTTGTTTCTGCCGAGGTTGTTCCTTATTTACCAGAAAACGAGATGTCAAGAATGTCATTCGAAAGCGCTAAAAAAGTGCATAGCAAAGGTGGTCAGACACGTATATTTATGCCCCGTTTTGGACTTATAAATGAGCGTAGACACCAATTACACGAAGTAATTAGACTTTCGGGAATGAATTTGATCATCAATGACATGGACATGCCATTGATCATTAAAGTCGCATCTATTCCAAAGGAAAGAATGCAAGTATATTTTATAGACAACGATGAGTACTTTAAGCGAAAAGCGTTGTTTACAGACGAAGACGAAAACATGTTTGACGATAACGACGAACGTGCTATTTTCTTTGCTAAAGGTGTCATTGAAACTGTTAAAAAATTAAACTGGGCTCCGGATATTATCCATGTGCATGGTTGGATGGCTTCTTTGTTACCCTTGTATTTAAAAGAATACTACAAAGATGACCCATTATTTACCAACAGTAAAATTGTAACCTCTGTTTATGACAACGGTTTTGAAGGAACATTTAATGACAAATTCACTTCTAAACTTAAGTTTGATAATATTAGTGAAGACAAAATAGCTGTGATGGAAACTCCTAGTCATTTAAACCTTATAAAAAGTGCTATCGATAATTCTGATGCAATTATTAAAGGAAGTCACTCATTGCCAGCCGAGCTAACAGAACATCTTGACAACTGTAACAAACCAGTGTTGGATTACCAAGCAATGGATGAGTTTGGAGAAGCATATCTAGAGTTTTACAACTCTGAAGTTTTTGTATAATCATTTATATATTACAATGAAAATTAAAAAATATTTCACTTACTTAGGGCTTGCTACTGCAATCGCCCTAAGTACTGTGTCCTGTGAAAAAGAAATAGATAATATAGGCGTTGATCTAATAGACAACGACATGTTTGATTCAAAATCAAAAAGCTATAGTATCGAATCAGAGAACACTAACAAGGAAAGCGTAAAAGCTATTGGACTTGGTCAATACCTATTGGGAATATACAAAGACACCGAATTTGGGACTTTAAAAGGATCTATTATTAGCCAATTAAGTATCCCTAAAATCGGAGATAAATACACTTATGGTAAAAATATGACCATAGATGAAGTAATTCTAGACCTTCCATATCAATCCACTCGTAACAAAAAAAATCACAGTGATGGAAGACCTCAATTTTCTATCGATTCTGTTTTTGGAGTAAGGTCACAAGAATTTAAAATAAACGTGTATGAACTCGGAACTTATTTAAATACATTAGACCCTAATGACCCAAGTAAAAATGCTACTTATTTAAGCAATAAAGAGTATCTAAAAGGGCCTAGTTTATATCGTGAAAATTTCAAAGTGAGTCATAATGACACCGTTGTTTATGTAGAAAGGTACATGCTAGACGGAACCATTTATGACACCGACACTATAAAATCGTCTAAAGTAACGCCTTCTATAAAACTTAAGTTAAACAAAACTCTTATTAAAAACATTTTTGTAGACAACAATAATGGAATCGACTTCTCTAGCTTAGAGACGTTTAAGAGAGGATTTAGAGGTCTTTATATTGAACCAGAAGCAATCAGTGAAAACCCAACACATCTAGTTTCTTTATTGATGAAGTCCGCGTCTATGAAAATTTATTTTTCAAATGACGTTGTAAAAAATGAAGGTAAAAATGAAGATTTGAATGGAAATGGCATCAAGGGAGAAAAAGATGTAACGGTTAGAACAAAAAACGTCTTTAACTTTTCTTTAAGTGGGATTAAAACCAACAAATTAGAACGTGATTACACCCAGTCTAAAGCTAGTGGAACTGACAGATTATACATTCAGGGAGCTGCCGGGTCAGAGGCTGTTATCGAATTGTTTATAGAGGAAGATATCGCTGCAATAAGAGCACAAAATTTATTAATCACAGAAGCGAACTTGGTACTATACATAGACCAGAACGCGGATACTAAATTAATTCCTAGTCAGTTATACATCTACGACTATACAAAAAACGAACATATTCGAGATATCTTTACAGAAGGAATTTCTGTAGTAGGCGGCAAATTACTTAAGGATAGTAAAGGGAAATCATTGCACAAATACAAGTTTAGAATCACCGACTATATTTCTGATATTTTAACGACTAACAAAACGATTAAAAGCCTTAAATTAGGAATAAAAGTTTACAATGGTCCTTCGGAAATGCCTGCAAATAATACTGATATCACTATCAAAAATCTTAGCTGGACACCTAAAGGTGTTGTTATTTTTAACGAGTCTGATGTCCATGGTGACAAAAAATTAAAACTTGATATTTCTTATTCGAAATTAAACGAATAATAATAAACTATAAAAACACGAAGCTATGTGTGGAATTACAGGATATATTGGTTTTAGACAGGCCTACCCTATTGTTATAAAAGGGTTACAACGTCTAGAATACCGAGGATATGACAGTGCCGGAATTGTTACTTATAATAACAATGACGTTCATGTAATAAAAACAAAAGGAAAAGTAAGTGATCTTGTAGAAGCTGCTAAAACAGGTAGTACTACTGGAACATTAGGATTTGGACATACACGATGGGCAACACACGGTGTACCTAATGATGTAAATTCACATCCTCACGTGTCAAACTCGGGAAACATTGTTATTGTACACAATGGAATTATAGAAAATTACGACAGTATTAAACAAGAGTTAATCACTCGTGGCTATACCTTTGAAAGTGATACGGATACAGAAGTACTCGTCAACTTAATCGAAGATACTAAAAAGAAGAATAACTGTCTCTTAGGAAAAGCAGTTCAGATTGCATTAAAAAATGTAATTGGAGCCTATGCTATTGCTGTATTTGACAAAGAAAAACCAGATGAGATTATCATTGCTCGTCTCGGAAGTCCAATTGCCATAGGTATTGGAGAAGATAACAATGAATTCTTTTTCGCCTCAGATGCCTCGCCATTTGTAGAGTTCACAAAGAACGTAATTTACTTAGACGATGAAGAGTTGGCTATTTTAAAAGTAGGTCGCGAAATTAAGATCCATAAAATCAACGATGACAGTCCTGTAACACCCTATGTTCAAGAACTTCAATTAAACTTGGAAGAGATTGAAAAAGGTGGTTATGAGCATTTTATGTTGAAAGAAATACATGAACAACCAGACGCTATCCGTGACACCTTTAGAGGTCGATTGTTAGTCAATGAAGGGATTGTAAAAATGGGTAGTGTAGAAAATCATTTGGCCAAATTCACGAATGCCAACCGTATTATCATCGTAGCATGTGGTACCTCATGGCATGCAGGATTAGTGGCAGAATACTTATTTGAAGATTTTACACGTATCCCTGTAGAAGTAGAATACGCATCGGAATTCAGATACAGAAACCCAATAATCACACGTAACGATATTGTAATTGCTATTTCACAATCTGGAGAGACTGCGGATACTTTAGCGGCGATTAAATTGGCGAAGTCTAAAGGTGCATTTGTATTTGGAGTGTGTAACGTAGTTGGATCTTCTATCGCAAGAGAAACAGATTCTGGTGCTTATACACATGCAGGACCAGAAATTGGAGTTGCATCGACCAAAGCATTTACCACACAAATGACGGTACTAGCATTGATGGCTTTAAGGGTTGGAAATGCAAAAGGAACCTTGTCACAATCTATGTATCAAAACTATTTACAGGAATTAAGTTTAATTCCAGATAAAATAGCCTCATTATTAAAGCAAAACGACCACATAAAAGAAATCGCTGCTATTTATAAAGATTCTCCTAACTGTTTGTACTTAGGACGTGGGTTTAATTTCCCCGTTGCCTTAGAAGGAGCGTTAAAATTGAAGGAAATTTCATACATCCATGCAGAAGGATATCCTGCTGCAGAAATGAAACATGGACCTATTGCCTTGATTGATGAGAACATGCCTATCGTAGTCATCGCGACACGTAAGGGTCATTACGAAAAAGTGGTAAGTAACATTCAAGAAATTAAGTCTAGAGACGGTAAAATCATTGCTATTGTTACAGAAGGTGACACGACTGTAAGAGACATTGCCGATCACGTTATTGAAATTCCTGAAACGGAAGAAGCGTTTACGCCTTTCTTAACGACGATCCCCTTACAATTACTCTCCTATCATATTGCTGTGATGAGAGGTTGTAATGTAGACCAACCTAGGAATTTAGCAAAATCAGTGACGGTGGAATAAGAATCCAAATCACTTATTTAATCATATAAAACACCTCAAATTGAGGTGTTTTTTTTGTAAAACACTCCTGTTTTCAGATTTACAACATTCTAACTAATTGTCTTTAAATCCCTGAAAAAGAGCAATACATCTCAAACATGATTAACAGAATAACACAAATAGAACGCTTTCCATAAACAAACAAGAGGAGATTTTACATTATTCATAAAATACAAACGCCAATTAATCGATTTTATGTATTAATCACAACAAAACTTAATTACATTTGCCATCTCAACAACAAACAAGGATATGAAAATCCCTAAAAAATACGAATTTATCATCCAATTAGGAAAAGCCTTACATGCTTACGGTGTTCCTTCTCATAAAATACAGCGTTACTTAAAGCAGGTATCGAAGCGAAAAAACATCTCGGGTAGTTTTATGGACTCTCCCACCCGTATTAATTATGTTTTTTACGACAAACATACAGAGGAATCATTTAGCTATTTAGAGGCCGTAGATCCTGGGCAGTTAAATTTAGGTGCCATGGCAAAAGTCGTGGAGGTAGCAGAACGCGTTCAAGATAAGAGTTTAGACTTCGAAGTAGCCAAACGTGCATTGCATATTATAGAGCAAAAGACAAAAAAAATAAATCATTTTATTTTAATCCTCGCATATACTTGGGGGGCTGGAGCTTTCAGTTTGTTATTAGGAACCAATTGGATTTCATGTATCGTCTCATTTTTTATGGGTGGAGTTGTCTATTTACTCTCTTTTTTGAGTAGTAAATTCACTTTTATAAATAACACCTTTGAAGCCTTAGCTTCTTTTACTGTCAGTATTTTAATTGGGATACTTTCCCTTTATTTCCCATCCATAAACGTACCGATCACCATATTAGCGGCCATCATTATCTTAATCCCTGGAATGGCAATTACAACCGCATTGGAGGAGATTACCTATAAAAGTTTAGTCTCTGGATCTGCCAAGTTTTTTGATGCATTTATGTCCTTATTCAAACAGTTTTTCGGGGTACTGTTGGCCTTCTCCATTTTTAAAGTGGTGCATGACATAGACATCGTTAGACCTGTTATAAATGACATCCCAAAATGGGCTACTTACATGGGGATTCCGCTATTATCTGTGTGTCTACTTCCTATTTTCCAAGTGCGAAAAAAAGATGTCCTTTTCAGTATTCTTACTTGTATTATAAGCTATAGCATCAGTGTATTGTTTTCTTTTTCAGGAATATTACTCAGCACCTTTATCGGAAGTTTAACCGTGGTATTAGTCAGTAATTTATTCTCTAAAATTACAGGATCACCCCGCCTTGTATACATCACTCAGGGAATCATAATGTTGGTACCAGGAAGTAAGGCATTTATAGGTATAAGTTCCGTGTTTTTAGATACACCCGTTCAAAATACAGAAAGTATCGGTATGCAAGTCGCCTATATTCTAATGGGCGTCATTGGAGGTTTGTTATTTTCAGGGCCATTAAACACTAAGTAAGAACTAGCTAATTATTGTATTTAACTTTTCGCAACACGCGCATCACCTCTTTAAAATTCACATAAGCGGTAACATCATCTAAGGCCTTTAAATAAGGTTTAGACGCCTCTAAATAAGGCAATGCATCAGGCATATTATTCAAAATACAAATCATGTATTTTGTAGGGAGATCCTGTATCGCTATCTGTTCTTTTTCCGTCAGAGTTAAATGTTGTTTTAGTTGTTGTATTAAATAATTATTTTGTTTAAAAATATCGAGTAAAACAGCACCATTATATTGTGGAGGCTCAAACAAAAACTCTTCTGCCAACTTGTAATGGCCGTTGTTTTTAAAATGAATCACTTTTTTTTCCAAAGGGTATAATTGCTGTATTTCATCAATTCCTAATAGCACATACTCCGTACAAACAAACGAATGTTCGCTTTGTTCGATCTGTACATAATCCAATGCGGAATAAAAAAAACGCTTATTTTCGTTTATTAATTCGATGTCTACTCTGGAATAATAGTTCTCTGAACCAATACAATGTATCTGTCCTGCCCAACACAGCACAAATTGCTCATGAAATACATTATAAGACGCAGACAGTTTCTTGTGAAAACTCATGAAATCCATCACGCCATCTAGCGTCAGTTTTATATTATTACTTGCCATTTTTTCAATAGCGTCCACTGTTTTTTTATTCTGATTTAATATTTCTTGTGCAGTAATATAAGGCATCGAATTACTCCCTTTTCTGTAAAAAATAAAATGCTTGTCGTATTTCCAACATTGCTTACTTAAGTAGGTCGTTTTAGCATTGGCAGCAATCGTCACCAATCCCACTACTTTATGTCTTGGTAAATCTGGAAAATGGACGTTCTCGTACATGATTCGAGGTGGATTTACAAAATAAGAATTCACCAGGTTTTGAATTTTACTATCGTCGTAAAAATCAACTCCTACTATTTGATTGGATTCGTCCTGCACACCGATCACCAAAAACGAATTATTATGCGGATTTGAATTTGACAAGGCACAAACATGCTTTAAAAACTTAGCCTTCCCCTCTAATTGATCTAAGTTTATTTTACGTTTTTTATCATAAAAGCTATTCTCGTCATTATGAGCGAGTAAATTCTTAATAAGAAGCCTTTTATTAATCATAGGATCTCCTATTCAATATGGTAGTATTTGCCTGAGCAGTTGGATACACCAGTAAATCCTCTATATTCACATGAGCAGGTCTAGTGACAACAAAGTTAATAATATCGGCAATATCTTCCGCTTGTAAGGCGTCGAATCCCTTATAAACTTCCGATGCTTTTTTTTCATCTCCTTTAAACCTCACTTCAGAAAATGCTGTTTCTACCGCGCCTGGATGAATGGCGGACACTCGGATATTATACGGATTCAAATCTATACGCATGGCCTTGTTCAAAGCATCCACTGCATGTTTCGAAGCACAATAAACATTTCCTTTTGGATACACTTCCTTTGCAGCTATCGAACCTATATTAACTATAAAACCACTGTTATTGGCGATCATTATAGGAATTATAGCTTTAGAAACATACAACAGTCCTTTTACATTGACATCTATCATTGTATCCCAATCATCGACCAATCCGTCTTGAATAGACACCAATCCATGCGCATTACCTGCATTATTTAAAAGGATATCAATATCACTGAAATTTGCGGGTAAAGATGCAATTGCTTTTTTAACAGACGCGTTGTCTCGGACATCAAATGAAAGTATGTGTACATCGGTATCGCTAGAAAGTTCTTTTTGAAGTTTCAATAGGAGTTCTTTTCTCCTCCCACATAGAATTAATCGTATGTTGTTTTTGGCAAAAAGTACTGCTGTTGCTTTTCCTATTCCCGAAGTTGCTCCAGTAATAAATGCGGTCTTATTTATCATTATAGTTTGTTTTATGAAAAGTGAATATACAAAAAAACCGCTCATTTGCCGTGAGCGGTTTTTGCTTAATTGGGATATCAATCCAATTAAAAATCAACTAACCAAACTTTAATCTTTATATCTTAGAAGTTCTTACCTTCTGAACTCTTTTTACTTTTGTTCTTTTTCTTGCTTTCTGAACCGTACTACTTTTCTTTTTGTATTGGATAAATCCAAGCCCTTCAAAATAATAAGTTGTTCCGGAATTTATATGGTACAATTCAATTTCTTGATCGGTATCTATAAACAATTCAAATACTTCTGAATCTCCATCCGAGTAATACAATGTCAATTCTTTTAAATAATCTTCATTGGTATAATCTGCTACGGAATAACTTCCTTTGTAACTCCAATCTAAGTTAGCAATATTTGTGCCAACCTCTGATTGAGAAGAATAAAAATTTGTTATATCGTCTGGAGTAAAACTTAAAAAGTTCTCATAATCAAAATCATTCACCTCACCTTCAGTACTTGTACTCGTTTTTGCCCATACATCGTATTCTTGTAAAAAATACTCAATGTTTTCATAAAATATTTTATCCCAATCAAAATTAGCAAAAGAATTACCTTCCAGTACATAGGAAACATCATCATACTTATTATATAGTTCTATCACACCATTTCCGAGTTCTGTGACTTCAAATACATAAGCCCCTTCTTTAAAGTGATTTACTTGTAAAGATCCTGTACTGGTATTATACGTTCCTATTTGGCGTCCACTATCGCTCCCAGATGTTCCAAATCCAACTAAATTATTATTCGCGTATAAACGCCCATTCACAAAAGAAAGGGTAAAAGCATTGGATAGAAAAGGGAGGTTCTTAACACCCGATTTTTTATGAATATTGACATACCAAATTTCGTAATCCGATAGGACATCTTCCAATGTATATTGTGGTTCTTCTATATAATGAGGATCCTCTACAAAACAAGAGGTTAAGAACACACTCATTATAAAGAGACTTAAAAGTAATTTTATAGGTTTCATATTCTTGTATTTAATGGGTTCGTAAACTTATTTTCAAAAGTTATGCCAAAAAATAATTGTGACAATAATTTATTCACTTTAAAAAACCAAGCAAAAGCAGCTACACTCCTGAAAATTATTCAAACTATTCTATATTTTAGTTTTGAATTAATTTGTATTTTTACAATTCTGAACAATAAAATAACTATATTTCGGTTTAAAAAAGTAGGAAAAAAAACACATTGAAAATAGCTTCTAAAATATTCGTCACGCTGATCTTAGTTCTTGTGGTAAGTTGTTCAACCAAAAAGGACACACTTATTTCAAGGAATTTTCACACGTTAACTACAAAATACAACGTATTGTTTAACGGGGAGGAGTCTTTTAATCAAGGACTTGCTGGAATAAACGCCTCTTACAACGATAATTATTGGGAAATTCTCCCAATAGAACCCTTAAAAATTGAAGAAGAAGCATTCACAATCGCACAAGATACTAACGCGATAAAAGCTACAGGACCATTTGCACTCGCCGAAGAAAAGTCTGTAAAAGCCATCCAGCGACACTCTATGAACATCAAAGGTCGCGAACGCAATAGGCAAATAGATGATGCCTATTTATTATTAGGTAAAGCACGTTATTACTCTAGCAGATTTGTCCCTGCGATTGAAGCATTTAATTATGTAATAGAACACTACCCTTCTGCCAGTTTAATTTCCGAAACAAAAATTTGGCAAGCAAAAACACAGCTACGTTTACACAACGAAGAACAAGCGATTACCTCCTTAAAACATTTATTAGAAAAAGAAGACTTAAAAAAGGAAATCGTAGAAAGTGCTCATACAGCCTTAGCCATGGCATATATGGCTAGCGACAGTATTCAATTAGCAATAGACCATTTGCAAAAATCCGTACGCACACAACAGCACAAGCATCAACATGCTCGAAATTTATTTATCCTAGGACAATTATACAGAACACAGCAAAAAATAGACTCTTCTAATCAATCATTTGACAAGGTCATCAAATACAAAAAATCGCCTTACAAATATGTCATTCACAGTCAAATAGAAAAAGCTAAAAACTCCTCTAAGGACAATCATAGTGAATTAGAACATGTATTTTCAAAATTGATAAGAAACAGGGACAATAGACCTTTCTTAGATAAACTATATTATCAGTCAGGAAACATCGCTTTAAAACTAAACAAGGAAACAGAAGCGATGGAATTTTTCAAAAAATCCATCCATGCAACATCAGCTAGTACCCAACAAAAGAGTTTATCATACCAAGCATTAGGAAATTATTATTTCGACAAGACACATTATATCGTAGCTGGAGCCTATTACGACAGCATCTTAGCCATCGCAAGCGATGAAAACTCAAAACGTATTCGAAAAATAAAACGAAAGAGAGCCAATTTAGATGATGTAATTACCCAAGAAGCTATTGCGAGCATTAACGATAGTATTCTCGAAGTTGTATCGCTAGACAAGGAAGGAAGGATTGCCTATTTTGAAGCCTATATAGAAAAATTAAAAATAGCCGACGAAGTACAAAAAACAGCACAAAAAACATATACTACCGGATTTGGAAACCCACTGACTAGTACGAACAAACCCACAAGTGCATCGGGAAAATGGTATTTTTACAATGTTCAAACGATCGGATTTGGCGCACAGGAATTCCAACAAATATGGGGGAATAGACCTCTAGAGGATCACTGGAGAGTTTCTAATAAAAGAATCCTCCAAAACAATCTTCCAGAAGACAGTACCGATACCGAAAATGAGATAGAAGACAGTAAAAGATACGACCTAGATTTTTACCTCAGTCAAATACCTACAGAGCAGAAAGTCATTGACTCTATAAAGATGACTAGAAACAAGGCCTATTTTAATTTAGGAATTATTTACAAAGAACAGTTCAAAATAGCTGATATCGCTATTTACAAATTTGAAAAGCTCTTGACTTTTTCACATAACAAGCAGTGGAAATTACCGAGTAATTACCATTTATTCAAATTATACGCTGCAACTTCACAAGAAAGATCAAGTTTCTACAAAAAGGAAGTATTAGACAACTATCCAGATTCTAGATATGCACAAATAATTCTAAATCCGAATAAGGTTTTAGAACAAGCAGCCTCAAAAGACGCTCCAGAAAAAATATATGCAACCACCTACTATCTCTACAAAGACCAGAAGTACGAAGAAGTTGTCACAAAATCAACTACGTCCATACAGTTATTTAATGGCAACGCTATAGTTCCTAAATTCGAACTATTAAAAGCATACAGCATTAGTAAACTCGAAGGGAAAGAAGCCTTTAAAGAAGCTTTAGAATTCATTCTAATCAACTACCCCAATACAGAAGAGGCCCATAAAGCCAGTGAAATAATTAATCAACTCAAAAAGTAACTCTCATGTTTACAGAAAAAACCTCAAAACCTATGCAATCCCACGAACGTAACGTCATAGGTCAAAATACACATATAGTAGGAGACATAAAATCAGAAGGAGATTTTAGAATAGACGGAACCGTCGAAGGAACCATAACCACATCAGGAAGAGTTGTAATAGGAAAGCAAGGAAAAGTAACAGGAAAAGTAATCTGTAAATTAGCAGAAATAGAAGGAGAATTTTCAGGAGAACTTATCGTAAACGATGTATTAACATTAAAATCCAACTCTAAAATCACAGGAGATGTAACCATTGGTAAGTTATCGGTAGAGCCAGGAGCCACATTTAATGCGACTTGCGCCATGAAAGGATCAGTAAAAGAATTAAAACATGGAAAAAAAGCCGAGAAAATCGCCTAATAAATACTTACAACTTACAAGTGCAGGATTACAAATGGGCATCTCTATCTATTTAGGTGCCTATTTTGGTAAAAAATTAGACGCCCACTATCAATTTGAAAAACCCTTTTTTACTATTGGATTTATCTTAGTTGCATTTGTATTATCCATGTATAGCCTACTCCAAAAACTAAAAAGCTTAGACCCGTAAATGAACGCTATTATTAAGTTTGCATACAAATTATCACTAATTCTTATTCTCTTGTTTAGCATACATATAGGAGTCTTAAAATTAACCTCTCACGCTGTATTTGAAAACTACATAATAGAAAGCTACCTAATCCAACTGTTATTAACGTTTTTCATATATACTATGATATATATCAGGCGAATTCCGCAACATGACATCTTAGGCTTTTTGTTTATAGCAGGTAGCATGTTAAAATTTGCCGTTTTCTTTGTGGTATTTAACCCATGGTTTAAACAAGACGGAGACATTAATAAACTAGAATTTGCCTCCTTTTTTATCCCCTACACCGCTTGTCTAATCTACGAATCTATAGCTGTAAGCAAATTGCTAAATTCTAAGTAATATGATAAGAAATTAACGAAGTTGTAATCCTTCAAAACAAAAGATAAAATATATTTTAGTTTTTAATATAAAAGCTTACATTTGCACTTATTTTAAAGTGACCACTATAAATAAGTGATATGCAAATAAGAAACCTAGTTACAACACTAACTTTAGTACTGTTTTTTACCTGTTTTTCAGCCTTTTCATCCACAAAAGATGAAGTAAAAGAGGGGAAATCTGATATAAAAACAGAAATCAAAGAATTTATCCAACACCATTTAAAAGATTCGTATGATTTCGGGATCACAGCATGGAAAGCGGAAGATGGAACCACCAAACATTTTGGGTTTCCTTTACCTATTATCTTAATTGATGAAGGTGTGCATGTTTTTATGTCTTCAAAATTTCACCACGGTGAAACTGTAGCAGAAAGCAAGGGTAAATTTTTTAAAGTATACCATTCAAAAATATACAGCACGGATGCTGCTGGAACGATTACTTATGATGACAAACATCATGTAGCGAACTCAAAACCATTTGATTTTTCTATCACTAAAAACGTAGTCGCTATTTTATTTATTGCTATAATGATGCTACTGTTGTTCACCAACTTAGCTAAATCATATGCGAAAAACAATGGAGTTCCTACAGGAATGGGACGCTTTTTTGAGCCTATCATTATCTATATTAGAGATGACATTGCGATTCCAAATATTGGAGAAAAACGCTACAAAAAATACATGAGTTTCTTATTAACCGTATTTTTCTTTATATGGTTTGTAAACTTATTAGGATTAACACCATTAGGAGTAAACGTAACAGGGAATATAGCCGTTACTTTTGCCTTGGCATTAACCACCTATTTAATCACAACTTTTACAGCAACAAAAGATTATTGGAAACATATTTTTTGGATGCCAGGAGTTCCTAAAGCAATGCGTCCTATTTTAGCGCCTATTGAATTATTAGGGACCGTAATTAAACCATTCTCTTTAATGATACGTTTGTATGCAAATATGACTGCAGGACATATTGTTTTAATGAGTATTATCGGTTTAATGTTTATCTTTAAAAGCTGGATTGGAAGTCCATTATCATTTGGATTGGCTTTTGGACTAATGCTATTAGAATTATTGGTTGCTGCATTACAGGCGTATATTTTCACCATGTTATCAGCATTATATTTCGGTTCTGCTTCAGAAGAGCATGACGAACACTAACAAGAATGTTTAATTAAATAAATTTATATATTATGGTAATTCCAGAAATTATTGGTTCAGGTTTAATCGTTATCGGTGCTGCATTAGGTATTGGTAAAATTGGTAGTTCAGCAATGGACGCAATTGCTCGTCAACCAGAAGCATCAGGAAAAATTCAAACAGCTATGTTGATTGCAGCAGCGCTAATTGAAGGAATCGGATTTGCAGCATTGTTTGCATAAATGAGTCTAATAGCAATTGCAACGGTTGGTTGCAATTGCTGTTTTACAAAAAATAATTAAACAACAACATTAAACGATTATCGAACGATGGAAAAATTAATGAATGACTTTTCTTTAGGCCTATTTGTCTATATGGGCTTAATCTTTATTTTCTTAGTTTTATTGTTAAAAAAATTAGCGTGGAAACCTATTTTAGATGCAGTTAATGAAAGAGAAGAAGGAATTAGAGGTGCATTAGCAGCAGCAGAAAACGCAAAGAAAGAATTAGAAAACTTAAACGCTGACAACGAACGTATTTTAAAAGAAGCACGTGCAGAACGTGATTTATTATTAAAAGATGCTCGTGATATGAAAGATAACATTATTTCAGCAGCAAAAGCGGAAGCAAAAGAGCAACAAAATCTTGTTATAGAACAAGCTAAAGCGGCTATCGCTAGTGAAAAACAAGCAGCTATTGCAGATATTAGAAAGCAAGTAGCTACTTTATCTATTGATATTGCTGAAAAAGTGATTCGTAAAGAATTGTCTACCGACAAAAAACAAGCAGAATTAGTTTCTGACATGTTAAAAGAAGTGAACATTTAATAATTGTACAATGAGTGAAACAAGAGCAGCAATCCGCTACGCTAAAGCAATGTTAAGTTTTGCACAAGACAAGCAAAACGAAGATGCAGTATTTGACGATATGTCGTTGGTAATTGCTACTGTTGACCAAACTGTAGAGTTAAAACAATTGCTTTCTAGCCCAGTTGTAAAGAGCGATGTGAAACAAAACATCCTAACCAAAATTTTTGGTGAATCTACAACAGAAGTTACCGCAAGTTTGATACAATTATTAATCAAAAATAAACGTTTGCCTATTTTGCAAGAAGTAGCCAAACAATACATTGTTTTATTCGATCGATTAAAAGGAAAAGAAGTGGCTATTGTTACGACTGCTATCCCTTTAACTGAYGCGTTAAATACACAAGTATTAGCCAAAGTAAAAGAAATTACTGGTAAAGAAGCAATGATCAAAAATACGATAGACCCTACCATTATTGGAGGATTTATCTTACGCATAGGAGATGTTCAATACGATGCAAGTATTGCAAACAAATTAAGTGCATTAAAACAAGAATTTACTCAAAACTAATCAAATTAGATTCGTTT
The DNA here is from genome assembly GCA_002401385.1 of Flavobacteriaceae bacterium. Lineage (GTDB taxonomy): Bacteria > Bacteroidota > Bacteroidia > Flavobacteriales > Flavobacteriaceae. Next base: position 27,118 of record NVSY01000005.1, read on the forward strand.
AAAAATAACTAAAAATGGCAGCAATAAAACCAGCTGAAGTTTCAGCAATTTTAAAAGAACAATTATCTGGGTTCGATGCAACAGCCTCTCTAGACGAAGTAGGAACAGTACTTCAAATAGGTGATGGAATTGCTCGTGTACACGGACTTTCTAATGTACAGTATGGAGAGCTAGTTGAATTTGCAACAGGCTTAGAAGGTATTGTATTAAACTTAGAAGAAGACAATGTAGGAGTTGTATTACTTGGTAGTTCAACAGAAATTAAAGAAGGAGCTACCGTAAAACGTACTGAAAGAATTGCCTCTATCAATGTAGGTGATGGAATTTCTGGACGTGTAGTGGACACTTTAGGAAACCCTATTGATGGTAAAGGACCAATCGTTGGAGAGACTTTCCAAATGCCATTGGAGCGTAAAGCACCAGGGGTTATTTATCGTGAGCCTGTAACAGAGCCTTTACAAACAGGTATTAAAGCCGTGGATGCCATGATTCCTGTAGGACGTGGACAACGTGAGCTTATTATTGGTGACCGTCAAACTGGTAAATCTACCGTGGCGATCGATACCATTATCAACCAAAAAGAATTTTACGATGCTGGAAAACCAGTATTTTGTATYTATGTAGCTATTGGACAAAAAGCTTCTACCGTAGCAGGAATTGCTCAAATGTTAGAAGAAAAAGGTGCGATGGCCTATACTACTATCGTTGCAGCTAATGCATCGGATCCTGCAGCAATGCAAGTGTATGCTCCAATGGCGGGTGCGTCTATTGGTGAATTCTTTAGAGATACCGGTCGTCCTGCATTAATTGTATTTGATGATTTATCTAAACAAGCAGTTGCTTACCGTGAGATTTCATTATTGTTACGTCGCCCACCGGGACGTGAAGCATATCCTGGAGATGTATTTTACTTACACTCTCGTTTATTAGAACGTTCAGCTAAAATTATCAACAACGATAAAATTGCTGCTCAAATGAATGATATTCCTGACTCTTTAAAAGGAAAAATTAAAGGAGGTGGATCTTTAACTGCATTGCCAATTATTGAAACGCAAGCAGGAGATGTATCAGCATATATCCCAACAAACGTAATTTCGATTACTGATGGTCAGATTTTCTTAGATGGAGATTTGTTTAACTCAGGGGTAAGACCAGCTATTAACGTAGGTATTTCTGTATCTCGTGTAGGAGGTAATGCGCAGATTAAATCTATGAAAAAAGTAGCAGGTACACTTAAATTAGATCAAGCTCAATACCGTGAATTGGAAGCATTTGCTAAGTTTGGTTCAGATTTAGATGCAGCTACCTTAAACGTAATTGAAAAAGGACAACGTAACGTAGAGATTTTAAAGCAAAACTTGGCAGATCCATTTACCGTGGAAGACCAAATTGCGATCATTTACGCTGGTTCTAAAAACTTGTTAAAAACAGTTCCTGTAAATAAAGTAAAAGAATTCGAAATTGAATACCTCGCTTTCTTGAACGCTAAACACAGAGATACAATGGAGACGTTGAAATCAGGAAAATTAACGGATGCAACCATTGATGTTTTAACAAAAGTAGCTAAAGATATATCGTCTAAATACGACGCATAATATAAGATTTGAAAATGTTACTATTGAAGTTTACAACAATGTACACTTGAATAGTAACACTTCAAAATTTGAATATAAACTCTTAACATAACTTAGAATTAAGATATGGCAAATTTAAAAGAAATACGTAACCGAATCTCGTCGATTGGTTCAACCATGCAAATTACCAAAGCCATGAAAATGGTTTCGGCAGCAAAGTTGAAAAAAGCACAAGACGCTATCACACAAATGCGTCCGTATGCTAATAAATTGACCGAATTATTGCAAAATCTAAGCGCTTCGCTTGATGATGATGCTACAGGCGTATATTCTACTCAAAGAGAAGTATCTAATGTATTATTAGTAGTAATTACATCCAATCGTGGATTGTGTGGTGGTTTTAATTCATCAATAATTAAAGCAACAAAAAAACACATTGCTACTAATTATGCTGGTAAAAATGTTGACTTATTTACTATTGGTAAAAAAGGAGATGCTATTTTAGCCAAAGAGTTGAAGGTAATAGAAAATAACATTACTATTTTTGACGACCTTACTTTTGATAATACTGCTGTAATTGCCGAAAGTTTAATGACCCAATTTACAGAAGGAAACTACGATAAGATTGAAATTATTTACAACCGTTTCAAAAATGCTGCCACACAAATTACAACAGTTGAACAATTTTTACCAATCAAACCTATAGAAGGAGGAACAGCTATTAATACTGATTACCTTTTTGAACCTTCAAAATCGGAAATTATTTTGGAGTTGATTCCAAAATCATTAAAAACGCAATTGTACAAAGCTATTCGCGATTCTTATGCCTCTGAGCATGGAGCACGTATGACTGCAATGCACAAAGCAACAGATAATGCCACTGAGTTACGTGATGATCTAAAATTAACTTATAACAAAGCGAGACAATCGGCTATTACAAACGAAATCTTAGAAATTGTAGGTGGTGCGGAAGCATTGAACGGATAATTTCTATTTACATATTTTCAAAAAGCTTACCTGAAAGGGTAGGCTTTTTTTATGGCTTCGGATCCGCACAGCCACTCGCCTAGTAACGATGTTAACCGTTATTGCAAAGGCGCTGCCTGTGGCAATCTCATGAAAATAAAAACAGAAATACACTTAACAGATTGCCACGTCGTGCCTCCTCGCAATGACTGTAACGGGGAGTTATTATTAAGGTTATAACTATGAGCCGCAATTATAAAACCATAGTGAATCAATTTTATTCTCGCAGCATACTAAAATGTCCTTTTCTTATTTGTACATTTCCATTTAAATCTACAAATTCCATGGTAAACCAATAATCTGAAGAAGGCAATGCGATGCCACGTACATTACCATCCCATCCATTTCCWGAAGGATTTATTTTTTTGAGCAACTTACCATATCGATCAAAAATATAAATGGCAGCAGCACTRTAAAACTGTTCGTTGACTCCCAACACACGCCAAGTATCATTATAACCATCGTTGTTAGGCGTAAAAAACTTTGGGTAGCCAATTACTGAAACATCCAAACTCACCTCCCCACAACCGTTTTTATCTCTTATAATTATCGTGTGAAATCCCGCCTTTACATTTTCAAATATGGGTTCATCTTGATARAAATACTCGGTGATCCCGTRGRCATCAAGTAAAGAAAATTCRTAAATTCCAGTTCCTAAATTAGCTGTTGAAATTAGAATTGAATTTGCATCAGAATCGTCCTTTATTGTAATAGCATCCATCGTCAACATTGCAACTTCAGATCCCACTACCACAATTTCTTTTGTTCTTTCACATCCAGTACCATCATTTTGAATCAACGTAATAAAATAACTTCCCGGTGCATTCACTTCCAATTCTTGATTGGTTCCTATAATAGCGCCATTTTCATTTTTCCAGGAATAACTATAAGCGGCATTCATTCCTTTTACAAATACGCTTAATACCAAGTTTGAAGCAGGTTCTGTAGTACAAAGAATCTGCGGAGTATCAACCCCAAACACTGGTAATGGATTTACCGTAAACTGAAGGRWTGTTGATGCAACACAAGAGACGTTCAAACTATTTTGAACATAAGCTGTAATTACTTGAGAAGTAGTAGTAAATGGATTTGGCAATGGGCTTGGCAATTGTTCGCCTGCAGCATCTACATAAGAAACTTCCATCCCCAATTGCCCCTCTAATATAGTTGCTTGAATATTTGATGTGTCAAAATCATASCTCCCATCATTACTTTCATCATCGCAAACAGCAGGAATTGACACCGCATTTGCCACAGGGGAAGCATCTACAATAAAGGCCAAAGTTGTCTCATCAAAACAAGCATTTGAAGTCGAATTTGTAGCTCTGATAGTGATGATTTGTGAATCACTAACAAAAGGATTTGTCAAAAAAACCTCGGCACCACTTTCATCAAAATAAGTCAAGTTTACCCCTATTTGATTCTGTAATACATCAGCCGCAATCCCTGCGATATCAAAAGCAAATAAACCATCGGTATCATCATCACATTGTCTGGCGATGTTTACCGGATGCGCTATAGGCAATTGCTCCACTTCTAAAGTAATATGCGCTCCAAGACCCAAACAGTCATTATTCACTTGACTGTCCACACGAATGTATATTTCCTGAATATTGGGATAACCAATATTTCTATAGTTGGAAATATCCACTATTGGATTTAATTCTGCTAGGGCATCGTTTTCATTTCTATAATAATTGATGTCTAATTGTTGTCCCGCTGGAAAAATAGCTCGTACCTCAACATCTACACTTGAAAAATCAAAACCAGAAACCCCATCTCTATCATCGTTTGAAGCATCTATATAATCATCACACTCTCTAAATTCTCTTTGAAAATTCGGAGAAATAAGGGTTGTTGAAACTTTCAATCGAATTTCTGAAACCATAACACATCCAAATTCAGAAATAGTTCTTACCCAAACACTCGCATTGTTTACAGTGCTATTGATATAATTTGTTGGGTTTACAATTGGAGTATCATCATCAATAGCCAGTGTTTGTGTCTCGTAATAACGAAACGTTTGATTGGCAAAATCAATTGATATTTTTGCGTTTACTTCCGTTAAATTGAAACTGCTAAAACCATCCACATCATCATCACATTGTATCAATTCAACCATAGGTACCACAACAGGCAATGGATTTACAGTTAATTGAACGACATCGGAAATAGCTCCACAAGTATTCCCTAGCCTGTTTAACTGTACTCGGTATTGAAAACCATTTAAGCTATTAGTAATACTTGCTATTATTAACGTATTTTTAGTGGTATCAATATAGAGCGTATCATCAATCAAATCACTCCAAAGTATCCCATCGGAACTCACTTGCCATTGATAAGACACATTTTCATTCACATTAATAGAAAAAACCCCACCTCCAAAAACACAGAAATTTTGGCTCTCTGGTTGTTCAATTATAGTAATAATTCCTACGGTGTTATAATCGTCATGTGGAATTAAATATCCATCAGTTCCTAGCATTAGCCCATTGCCATCTACACCCGTGCCATCAATAAACCCATCATTATTAAGGTCTGTAAACCCAGCCTCGACAACATCATTACAGGAATCTCCATCACTATCCGTATCCAAATAATTAAAAATGGCATCATTATCAGTATCCCATAAATTATAGCTTAAAACACCACTTTCAGGGAAGCTTTCGGCATCGTTTAACAAACCATTCGCTCCCATATCCACAGGATTAAAATCGATAACACCATTTAAATCTGTATCGGAAAGTAAGCCCAATTGTCCCGTTTCGAACAGGTCTGAAATTCCATCATTATCACTGTCTAAATCGTAAAAATCAAACACTCCATCATTGTCTGAATCTACAGGAAGGATATTTCCATCAAACATATCGTCCAAACCATTCAGGTCGTTGTCAACTAAAGAAAGTATGTTGTTAACTCCATTCACTTCAATCCTATCTGGAATTCCATCGTTATCACTGTCATAATCCAAGGCATCGGCCACTCCATCCAAATCAGTATCTTTAGGTACACAAAGTGCTAAAAGTTGGAACATTGCCTTGTTACTACTTACATCCGAATCATTTTTATGGATATAAGTAAAACTATCTACACCGTTTGCCAAAAAACGAAAAGTTCCAGGGTTGCTCAAACTTGTCGCTTTCAATTTAAAACGAATTTCAAAGGCAGAAAACTGAGTCACTCCAGATTCATAAATTCCATCATAATTGGTATCTACCAATAACTGATCATCTGGATCCAACAAAGTAATGGTTTTACTATTAGGCACTTGAACTACAAACGAAGCCTGATTTGTAAGCGCTACACTCACTGGTGATGTATAGGGATACGAGAACTCCAAATGCAGCTTTTTATTAAAATTTAATTGATACGTAACGCTGGTCTCTACGGTTCCCATGTTGGAAGGTAATTCACTGATGATCCCTCCAGAAACATCACCTGTAAGCTCCGTTGTTATCGTATTACCCAGTGTTGCAATATTTCCTGAAAAAGAAAAACCACCTACAGCTACACTTCCTGAAAGTGGATTTGAAATATCTATTTGCTGATTTCCGAATGATTCCACGCAGTTCAATATTCCATCGTTATCGTTGTCAATATCTATATTATCTATAATTCCATCGTTATCCACATCGCTGGGACAAATACTCACGGGAATTTCTATGGATTCCATACTCAAGCCAGAACAGGTCATAAAACCAACCAGTTTGTAAGCTCCTGATTTAAATGGACTATCTAAAGACGGGGTAATACTCCCAGAAGTAACTCCAGTAGGTATAAAACCACTACCATCGTTATAATACCATTCTATGCTATCAAAATTCCCCATATTTGCAGCTTCCAGTGTGATGTTAGGAATGCAAACCCCTATGGAATTAAAAGCTGCATCAAAATCTATTTCTGGAGCCGTTGGAAATCCAGAATAAAAACTTCCAGAAGTAGCCGCACCGTTGTAATTAAAATAAGCACAATACAACTCCCCAGTACTTTGTACAGAAATATTACCCGATAAATTCATTACTTTGTAGGTAACATAGTCTGGATTTCCAGTTACATTATTAGGTCCAGAAGTGCTAAAATTAGCGATCGGAGTATTGTTGATTGTTATCACCGCACTTTTTGTAGTCACAATGGTAATTCCGCCTTGGTAACTCGTATTTCCAATACGTTCAATAGCGGCTATTTGATCCAAATTACCACGTGTTTCACAACTCAACGGTGGCACAAAAAACATCCCTTGGTTGGCTTCACTATTGGTGGCACCTATTCCTTGATACGCAAAAACAGGATGAGTAGTTTCCACATACATATTTCCATTAGAACCATAAGAACCACCTTCAATTAAGTGATATTCTCCGGCTCCAATAACAATTCCCGTTGCTATTCCATTGATGCTAATTTCTGTATTATCCGAATGTGCCACCAATAAAACATTCTCCCAATTGTTATCCCCATCACCTTTTACAAAAATATACTCCGTTCCAATTTTGGAGGCATCCACAATTTGATCTATTCCATAATCTCTTCCCGTACCATTGTGAAAACTACCATTGGCGGAACCACAATTCACCACTATAGGTTTGGAAGAAGTAACCAACGTACCTATTAAGCCATCACGATTTATGCTGTTTTCACTACTATTTGTAGCGATGGTATAACTTTCTCCTTTGTTTAAATTCACCAAAATAGGTGTTGTACCTGAATAATTTTTAATTGAAATACCAGAAGGAAAATCACTAAAATCTACTTGTGTATTATCGGCTGTTGCCATTACAGACACAAAATTAAGGTAATTACTTGTAGGATTTTGATTGGTAAAACTCCCCACTCTAAATTCGGTTCCAGGAGCTGCCAATCCTTTACTTACCAAAGCTCCAGCCTGAGCTGTACCACCAGCAATCATTCGAATAGAAACATACACCGGCGCAACCGCTTCAATAATATATCCCTTGTTAGAAACCACTTTACTCGTTTGAGTAGAAGCAATAAAAAGTTGACTATTTCCAGTGCCAATATAAATTTCATCAGGGTCAGTTTTAGACACGACTCCTGTTATATTACTAGCAGTTGGTTGTCCAATAAGTTGAATGGAATAACTAACATCTGTAATACTTGCCGTAGAAATATAAATATATTGAGCTTCTGGGTTTGCATTCCCAAACTCAGCACTTGTAAGTGGTGGGATATAATGTGTTTTACTCAGTTGAGCAAAGACAATACTAGAAATGAGTAAGAATATTGGTAAAATAAACTTCTTTTTATGGGAATAAAACACGTGGTTTACTATTTGGATTGAATGACTTATTTCTCAAAAATAGTTCATTTTGATTAACTTATGTCTATTTTATAGTGAAAGGTTCACTATTAACTGTATTTTTTACGTTAATATTTCTAATTATCATTCAAATTTCACCAATCTACAATTCACTAGTTCGTTTTTTTATTCTTAGAAGGTTTATTATATTTGATTCACGTAAAACGGCATGATCTGTGCCTTCGTATTAAGTATAACAAAAAAAACAAGCCATGAAATCAATCAAAACCATCAGTCTTATACTCGCATTACCCATTGTGCTAATTAGCTTTGCACAATGCGCAAGTAACAAGCCATTCAAACTTCAAAAAACAGCTCCGTTTGCCATAAAACAAGCCGTCAGTCAAAACTATTTGGGAGGAAGGCAAGGAAACAAAGGGGAAAAAATAACCATTACTATTAGTGATTCAGACATTGTTCTAGACAGCCTGTTTTACAAAAACAGAAAACTAAAATTACAGCGTAATGCTGAAGGTAACTATACCTGCAAACTTAGTTTTTCTACAGGAAAACAGYATACCATGCACGAAAACCCTCAAGAAGAATATGGAAACAAGGCCCCTGTAATGGATGATAAAATTCCTTTTACACTAACAGGAAATGAAGCTGTAGTAAGCTATGTAAAAGACGACACTACATTTTATTACAAGATTGATAGCTTGACAAAGGGTAAGGTGATTATTTATCCTTAAAAAGATGTTCTGAGGCGGAGATAGAGCTCAAATTCGGATACTTTGAGCAGCTCGGCCTATACCTGCATAATAAAGATATTTCAAACAAAAAAAGCAGCCAATTGGCTGCTTTTTTGTGCTTTATATGTAGAATTTCTTATTGAAATAACTTCACAATATCATTCCCATTTGCCAATAACATCAAGGCTAATAAAAAGATAATACCAGCCATCTGCGCATATTCTAAAAACTTATCGTTTGGTTTACGTCCTGTAATCATTTCAAATAAGGTGAACACTACATGTCCTCCATCCAATGCAGGAATAGGTAATAAGTTCATAAACCCTAACATGATAGATAAAAAAGCGGTTATTTCCCAGAATGCATGCCAAGACCAAGTACTTGGGAATATACTTCCAATAGCGATAAATCCTCCAATGCTGGTCGCTCCTTTCTTCGTAAATATATAGGTAAACTGAGCGATATAGTCTTTCAATTTCCAAACAGCTCTGCTGGTTCCTTCTACAATGCTCTCACCAAAAGTATATTCAATTTTTTGAATTATTTCACCATCATTACCTGGTCGCACTCCTACAATTTTATCCTCGCCCAGAACAACACTTAATTCATGTGCAACTCCATTGCGCATTACTTGCATAACTACTGGGTTATCAGAAGCCAACACTTCACGTTTAAATGAGTTCCAATATTTGGTATCATTCCCATTTACGCTTACAATTTCATCTCCTATTTTAAGTCCTGCTTTTGCTGCTGGGCTATCTTCGCTAACGAAATTCAATTTGGTAAGTGCACGTGGTTCAAATGGTTTCAAATTTCCATCTTTCCACATTATGTGTCCAATATCACTAGGAATGGCAATGCTTTTGGTAGTTCCATCTTGTTTTCTCACTTCAATAGAACTAACATCTCTTAAAAATAAGTGCATATTAATATCCGTCACATCTTTAAAAGGAGCTTTGTTTACCGTAGTAATTTTATCTCCATCTTCAAAACCTAATTTATGAAAGATTTCTGTAGTAGAAAATCCATATTTGATATCGTCAGTAGCAGAAAAACTACCTCCCCATACAAACACAATCATAATATAAATAAATCCTCCAAGCATAAAATTCACAAACACACCTCCAAGCATAATAATCAAACGCTGCCATGCCGGTTTCGATCTAAATTCCCACGGTTGCGCTGGTTGTTTCATGGCTTCTGTGTCCATACTTTCATCTATCATCCCAGCTATTTTTACATAACCTCCCAATGGAATCCATCCAATACCATACTCTGTCCCGCCTATTTTCGTTTTAAAGATTGAAAATTTATAATCAAAAAATAAATAGAACTTCTCTACCCGTGTTTTAAATAATTTTGCGGGTATAAAATGTCCCAATTCGTGCAACACGATTAAAAATGATAAGCTCAATATAAACTGAGCGGCTTTAATAATAATCTCCATAAATAAGTTTCAAAATTCTTTTAAAAATCGTCCAAATGTACGCTTTTAATAATGGATGTAAAAACAGGAACTCYCYYCACTAAATGATTTAACATAGTATTAGTAATATTCWCCTATTTTAGACTAATTTTGCAGTAAGTCWAGGATACAATCTTTTAGAAACAGCATCGCAAATTAGTGCGCTCTCGATACAATTAAAGTGCATTTTCCCTRKAAAAYTGARTTAAAYCACTCGAACAGATGCRTCGTAAAAAGTCTTTAWTCCCTCCTTTNAAAAAAAGYAAARGGTTGATRWAYSTCTAATTAAAGCTATAAACCGAATACATATGCCTACAAATTCTCTTAAAAAATCCATTCCWATTTTAACYRTCATGKCMCTATTTTCTGTTGGAATGATTTGGTTAATTTACTTGCTACTTACTCCAGAAAAAAARCTTCCTATATACAACCCCGCAGATGTAAACCCTCGATTGGTAGACCACAGTATTAAACATATACGTCGCAATCACAAAATTGCAGATTTTATGCTCATCAATCAAAATGGAGACAGCATCACTCAAAAAAATTACGAAAACAGTATTTATGTCGCTGATTTCTTTTTTACGCGCTGCCAAACCATCTGTCCAATAATGGGAAACAATATGGGGAAACTACAAGCACATTTTGCCAATGATACTTCCATTAAATTTTTATCACATTCCGTGACACCTGTGATGGATAGTGTTCCAGTTTTAAAAGATTACGCCATTAAACAAGGCACCAACGATGCTGTTTGGAATATTACAACAGGCGATAAAAAACACATCTACGAATTGGCCCGTAAAAGTTATTTTGCAGTCTTGGATGAAGGAGATGGAGGCGCACAAGATTTCATCCATACMGAAAATTTTATTTTGATTGATACAAAACGCCAAATTCGTGGTTTTTATGATGGTACAAATAGCGAAGAGATGAAGCGCTTAATTGCAGACATAGAATTATTAAAAAGTCAAACTAAATAAATCTGACAATTATCATACTTTAGAATGGTTCTAATTTASTATATTTGCATTTAATTTAATCTCATTCTTAATTAACATGCACACAATCGCACATTTAAATATCGGTGAAAGAGGAATAATTGAGAGCTTTTTGTTCGAMAATATCCCCTTGCAATTGTTAGAAATGGGATGCCTGCCTGGTCAAGAGGTAAAACTCATTCAACTGGCCCCTTTACAAGACCCTTTATACATTCAAGTAAACGGAAGTCACATAGCTATTAGGAAAGAAACCGCAGCGCAAATAAGAATTACTAAGATTTAGTTTATGTCACATACCTCGCCGCTAAAAGTGGCCTTAGTAGGAAATCCTAACACGGGAAAAACCTCTTTATTCAACCAATTAACTGGTCTCAAGCAAAAAGTAGGAAATTACCCAGGAATTACTGTAGAAAGAAAACAAGGTAGCTGTAAATTAGACAATATTAACTCCGCCGTCATCACGGATTTACCAGGAACATATAGTATCAATCCAACTTCTATGGATGAGACTTTGGTACTAGAAACTCTTCTAGACCCTTCCAATGACTCCTACCCAGATGCTATTATTGTAGTTGCCGAAATAGAAAATTTAAAAAGAAACCTCTTACTATTTTCTCAAATTAAGGAATTAAACATCCCTAGTATTTTGGTCATCAATATGGCCGACCAATTAAAAAGCAAAGGAATTTCCATAGATATTGAGGCTTTAAAAACGGAACTAAAAACAGAAATCCTGTTGATTAGCGCTCGTAAAAAACAGGGAATAGAGGCCTTAAAAAAAGAATTGATCAACTACAAAAATTGGAATACTGCTCCTATTTTAAACATCTCAGATAAAATAGATGCTGACTTTTTCAAACAAGTAACAGCACAATTTACAGATATTTCGTTATACAAAGCTTGGTTATTAATCACCCAACAAGAGTATTGCCGTTTTCTAACTCCAGAAATGCACCATCGCATTGATGAAATTAAAAGCAAGCACAGTACTATCAAACAATTGCAACATAAAGAAACTATTTATCGCTATCAAAAGATAAACGAGATTCTAAAAAAAACGTATAGTGTTGATAAAACCAAGGCTACCGATTTTAGATCRAAATTAGATGCTATATTGACCCATCGTATTTTTGGATATGTAATTTTTGCTAGTATTTTATTTTTAATTTTTCAATCCATTTTTGATTGGGCAAGTGTCCCAATGGATTATATAGATCAGTTATTTGCTGATTTTAGCTCTTTTACAAAAACCAACTTACCTGATGGAGTATTTACCAATCTGATTGCGGAGGGAATTATCCCAGGTATTGGAGGCGTGGTGATATTTATTCCACAAATTGCCATCTTATTTTTGTTTATTGCTACTCTAGAAGAAACTGGCTATATGAGCCGCGTTGTTTTTCTGATGGATAAAATTATGCGACGATTTGGCATGAGTGGAAAAAGTGTAATTCCATTAATTTCTGGTACTGCCTGTGCTATTCCTGCTATTATGGCTGCTAGAAATATCAGCGGATGGAAAGAACGATTGATTACTATTTTAGTCACTCCGTTTACTACATGTTCTGCAAGAATACCAGTCTATGCTATCATTATTTCACTGATTATTCCAGATCAAAAAGTATTGGGAATTTTTAATTTACAAGGACTCACTTTATTTGTTTTATACGCCATTGGATTTGCCGCCGCTATTATATCGGCCATGTTGTTAAATCGTATATTAAAAACAAAACAACGCTCCTTTTTTATTATAGAAATGCCAAATTACAAAGTTCCCTCTATCAAAAACCTAGTTTTTACCGTGATAGAAAAAACGAAAGCATTTGTATTTGGAGCAGGTAAAATTATCCTGGCATTGTCCATTATCTTATGGTTTTTAGCTTCTAGCGGACCTGCAGCTTATAAAAATGCAGAAACCACAGTACGAAATCAAGCTCAAAACCAACAACTTACCGATGATGAATTGGCACATGAAATCGCCTCTTTTAAACTTGAAAACTCTTATATCGGTATGATGGGAAAAACCATAGAACCTGTTATAAAACCATTGGGTTACGATTGGAAAATAGGAATAGCCCTGATTAGTTCTTTTGCTGCCCGAGAAGTATTTGTAGGAACACTTGCTACCATATACAGCGTAGGAGACGACGGAGATGACACCGCAACGATCAAAGAACGCATGCGCGCAGAAATAAACCCTATAACAGGTGAAAAAGTATTCAATTTAGCCTCTGGAATGTCTTTGATGATGTACTATGTATTTGCCATGCAATGTATCGGTACTTTAGCAATTGTAAAACGAGAAACCAACAGTTGGAAATGGCCAATATTACAAGTAGTTGGAATGGGAATACTTGCTTATATTACTGCCATGATTACCTTTTTAATTTTAAGCTAATGCAAGAAATACTCACATATATCGCCCTTGGTTTGGCCCTCGCTTTTTTATGGAAAAAATATTTTTTCAAAGCGAAAAACAAGGGGAATTGCGATAAAGATTGTGGTTGTTAACCCATACAATTTGTTCAAATATAAAATTTTCTGCAATTTCATAGCCGAAAAATTACACTCTTTAAAGAAGGATCTAATCATACTACCATAATACGTACTTTTGCAAAAACATTTGAATTTTAGGAGCCATGCCAGATAAAAGCAAACAATACACGAATATCATAGACGATTTAGTGGGATTTTTTAATGAAGAAGACGCTATTAAAGATGCTTATTTCGGGATACTCCTTCAAAAAGACACGGACAAAAGCCAGTTAGTAATTGCGGTTACTCATAAAGGAGACCTAGAAAATATTAAAAAAATAGTCCATGCTATTAAACATAAACACAATCCGGATCTTGAAATCTCGTTTGCCTCTCCCGAAGAGCAAGAGGATGTCTATGATTTTGTAAGAAACACCAATTTTGCTTTTTACTCTGCAAAAGAATCTTTGCCTGTAAACCAAGAAATAATGAAACAATGGTTTTCAAAAGAAAAATACAGTACCCTTTTATGGGATGCGCTGGCCGAGAATGATCCTGTAATTTTAGTGAGAAACATCAATAAAGAAAAAGGCTCTTTTGATGTGCAAACATTTTTAAATGATGGGAAACCATTTATACCTGTATTTTCTGCAGCAGAAATGTTAGGAAAATGTGGCATGAAAGCAATGCCTGAAGGAATGACAGCCATCGCCTGTAATTGGAAAGAAGTATTTGGAGAGGCCCTAAAAGAACGCACCGTGATTTTAAACCCAGGTACACATTTTCAAGTGCGATTTAATTAGAGAGATAGCTGTTTTTTATAAAAACAAAAAGGACCTTGAATAACTCAAGACCCTTTTGCCGCTTATCTAACCAATTAGAAACTTCTTTGCTAATTATAAGCTATTTTATCATTCAACTATTTTAGCCCAGACCAACATCCAAGGTCATCATAACAATAAACCCAACAATGAAGCCCATAGTTGCTATATCAGTATATTTATCACGTTGTGTTTCTGGAATCACTTCTTCTACAACTACAAAAATCATAGCACCCGCAGCAAAAGATAATGCATAAGGTAAAATAGGCTGAAATGTCATGACTGCCCAAGCACCTATTACWGCAGCAATAGGTTCTACAATGGCCGAAGACTGTCCATACATAAAACTTTTAAACTTACTTACCCCTTGCCTTCTTAAAGGCATAGAAACAGCAAATCCCTCAGGAAAATTCTGCAATCCAATTCCGATAGCCAACGCAACCGCTCCACCTATAGAAGCACCATCAAACCCAGCAGCAACACCACCAAACAAAACGCCTACCGCCAATCCTTCTGGAATATTATGCATGGTAATCGCCAAGACCAATAGCGTAGTCTTATGCCAAGGTGTTTTCACGCCTTCCTTTTCTGATTCTTTAAAATTCACATGTAAATGCGGTAATACTTTGTCCAAGCCAAAYARAAASARRGCTCCCARMCCAAAWCCWACMACMGCWGGAAYYACTTTYTSAAAACCTTCTCCTGGACTCATYTCTATTCCCGGAGCTAACAGGCTCCAAAAACTGGCTGCCACCATTACTCCTCCAGTAAAACCCAACATCCCGTCAAAAAGAGCACGGTTCATCCCTTTGAATAAAAACACTAATGCTGCACCTAAAGCGGTCAAAAACCAGGTGAAAAGCGTGGCGTAAAAGGCGGCTAATATGGGGTTAATACTCCCCATATACTCTACAATTTGATTTAACATAAATTATTTTTTAACATATAAATTTTTTGATATCTGATAGGATACCGTGATCATTTTATTCTCAATTTCTATCTGCATGGACTGATCAAAATCTTCCACCGTCACTACTTTAATTTCATTTCCTAAACGGATACTCGCATTGTCCAAAAACTTTAAAAAAGAAGATGAAGAATCCTTAACACCAATTACAATACAAGAATCACCAGCTACCACTGAGGATAACATTACATTTTTATGATGTTTGATTACTCCATTTTTATCAGGAATGGGATCCCCATGAGGATCATAACTAGGAAAACTCAAAAATTGATCCAATCTATCCACCAAACTGTCAGATTTTATATGTTCCATCTGTTCCGCAATATCATGCACTTCATCCCAATTAAATTGTAAAGTATCCACTAAAAAACATTCCCACAATCGGTGACTTCTCAACGTATTTACAGCAATACTCTCTCCTTTGCGAGTCAATATTGTTCCTTTGTATTTCTTATGCTCCACCAACCCTTTATCCGATAGTTTCTTAACCATATCGGTTACCGAGGAGGCTTTTGTTTTCATCATTAAAGCAATCTGATTGGTATTCACACTTTTCCCTGTGTCAATCCCTATACTATAGATAGCTTTTAAATAATTTTCTTCGGCTTGTGATAAATCAAATTTCATACGCTGCAAATATACATTATATTTTTCGAAATAAAATTTTTAGACAAGTCTAAAAATTATTTATACCTTTGCGAAAACTAACAACTAACAAAATGAAAACCTACGTATTACTTTTAAGTTTATGCATTGGACAACTTTTAATGGCCAACAACGACGGAACACTTAAAGGTACAATTAAGCATAATAACAGCTCCATTCCTGGTGCCACTATCTTTATAAAATCACTCCAATTGGGTACCACAAGTGATTTTAAAGGACATTACAAATTCAATATCCCTGCAGGAACCCACCAAATAACCATCCAAGCCTTGGGCTATAAAACCATCCAAAAAACGGTAACTATTCAAAAACATTACACAACAACACTCCATATTAAATTAGAAGAAAGCACTTTTATCTTGGATCAAATAGTGGTTACTGGAACCAAAACTTTTAAACGTCAAACCAATTCACCTGTTATTGTCAACATTATAGACTCCAGCACATTGAATAATGTACAAGCTTGTAACCTATCTGAAGGATTGAATTTTCAACCTGGTTTGCGTGTAGAAACAGACTGTCAGACTTGTAATTATACTCAGCTCCGAATGAATGGCTTGGCCGGAGGCTATTCCCAAATACTTATTAATGGCCGTCCTATATTTAGTCCACTTACGGGGCTTTATGGATTGGAGCAAATTCCCGCTAATATGATAGAGCGCATAGAGATTGTCCGAGGAGGAGGCTCTGCCCTATATGGATCAAGCGCCATCGGAGGTACCGTAAATGTAATTACCAAGGTACCTAAAGAATCTGCTTACAGCCTTGACTATTCTTTCCAAATTATTGACGGTAAAGCTACGGACCATGTGTTAAATGCCAATGGAACAATTCTAAGCCACAACAATACCGCTGGAGCTTCCTTTTTTGTGAGTAAACGCGACAGAGAATATTACGATGCCAATGGTGACAATTATTCTGAACTACCGTCGCTTAAAAACAATTCCTTCGGAGTGAATCTATTTTTACTTCCAACTGAAAACCAAAAGATCGAATTGAGTTTAAGTAGCATGTACGAGTTTAGGTATGGAGGAGAAATGGTTGACAAAGCAGCCTATCTCACCAAACAATCRGAAGAACGTACTCACAATGTATTTGTTGGAAGCTTGGATTATCAAATCAATTTTAACGACCTCAACAGCTCATTTATCACTTATGTATCAGGTCAAAAAACAAACCGAGATCATTATACAGGAATTTACCCAGACAACCCAAGTGATATTCAAGCGCATTTGGAAAATCCTCCTTATGGAACTTCAGAAGCGTCAACATTACAAGGAGGGATTCAATTGAATCATCGTTTTACTAAATTTCTTAAAGGAGAAAACGTACTTACTTCTGGTATTGAATATGTACAAGACAAAGTGCTGGACGAAATAGACGCTTATAATTATATCATAGATCAAACCACCACCACACTGGGGATTTTTCTTCAAAGTGATTGGGAAATCAGCCCTGAATTTAACTTATTAACTGGGGTACGTGCAGACAAGCATAATTTACTCGATAAYTTTGTGTTTAGCCCACGTGCTTCTTTGCTCTATAAACTAAAAAAGAGCACACAGTTTAGATTGACTTGGGGTACAGGATTTAGAGCACCACAAGCMTTTGATGCYGATTTACACATTGCTTTTGCYGGYGGYGGAGTCTCTAGAATCATACTATCCCCCGATTTAAAAGAAGARAAATCAAGCAGTATCAGTGGTTCTATCAACTATGACAAAGCCACAGAAAAATTTATCGCAGGATTTACTATTGAAGGTTTTTATACCCATTTAAACGATGCTTTTTACCAAGAACCTATTGGTACAGATGCATTCGGAGAAGTGTTTGAAAAACGCAATGGAGATGGAGCAACGGTAAAAGGAGCTTCCTTAGAATTGAGGGCCAATTTCAATAAGAAAATTCAAATAGAAACTGGGATCACTATACAATCTAGTAAATACGACACCGCTGTAAGTTATTCGGATGAATTAGCAGCAACACGYACTTTTTTAAGAGCTCCTGATGTGTATGGTTTTGCAACCCTTACTTTTACYCCTAACAAAAGATTTAGCACCGCCGTAAACATWGTGTATACTGGAAGTATGGATATGGTTCATTTGGCCGGATCCCCWGAACAATTGCAAGATAGYTATGTGAGTTCTCCTACGTTCACAAATCTAGGTTTTAAAACCGCTTACAATATCAATTTTGATGCAATAGACAGTAATATAGAATTCTATGGAGGGGCAAAAAACCTCTTTAATAAGTATCAGAATGATTTTGACTCAGGAAAAAAYAGAGACAGTAATTATATTTATGGTCCCAATGCTCCCCGATCCTTTTTTATAGGATTAAAATTGAGCTCRCTCTAATAAAAACATAAAAGAATAAACGGTACAAATTAAATCAGTATTTTTGAGCATATTAAACCCTGATAATTGTGAAAAAACGATTTTTTGTACTGTTGTTCCTTTGTGCCAATACTCTTCTAGCCCAAGAAAAAATAGAAAAAGATACAACCTACGCTTATTTGACCGAAACCTCAGTTTATATAGACAAGTTGCAAGCCGTAAAAGTACATGCGGAAAATAAATTTTATATCAACAGTCGTTCTAATGATTTAGTAAAAGGAGGAAAATCACGGATTATCCTACCAATACAGCTCCCAAAAAACACCGTAAGTTGGCATTATGAATTCACCGCTTCTAGAAAAGAATCGGAGGTTAGTAATACGATAAACACATTTAATCTGCTCTCAGAATTATCGGATTATGCAAAAAAAGACGGACTGGATTCGGCCGTTKMTMRAKYRAMWCYYCYKCCTSGKSSWAMTWTYTSYKATMYMTRKWTWGYTKRKMARRAKWMWKCRAWKYKGTTTCGAACTAAAAAAGAATTTAATTTTGACATGGATGGTTCTCGAGAGAATTTCAAATCTGGTATTGTGAGCATTCTATCTCCTAAAGAACAAACGGTTTATTTAGCCATTAAAAATCCAGATAACATCTACGGAATCCATGTTGGAATACAAGTTATAGCCCTGGTTAAAACCAAGAAAACGATTAAAAAAGCCTATCGAATTCCTGTGATTACAAGTTATAAAAAACATTAAATTTAATGCGATGAAAATACTCATTTATGGTACTGGAGGAGTTGGAGGATATTTTGGAGCTAGACTTGAACAAGCTGGAAATGAGGTTGTATTTATCGCTAGAGGGGCACATTTAAAAGCGATGAAACAACGTGGACTTACAATTATAAGTCCAAAAGGTAACTGTACCCTTCTCACGGTAAAAGCACAAGAATACGAAGATAACTTAGCTGGTTTTGACCTCATCATTATTGCCGTAAAAACATGGCAATTMAAAGAAGTTGCAAGGAATATTTCACCTATTTTAAGTGAGTACACCATGGTGCTTCCCTTGCTCAATGGCATTACGAATACCGATGTACTCAAAAAAATAATTCCTCATAAACACATCATTGGAGGTTTGTGTAAAATAGTAAGTAAAATAACAAACCCTGGAGAGATTACACATTTTTCTTATGAACCTACCATTGTTTTTGGAGAGCTAAACAATATCAAAACACCAAGAATGTTACGCTTAGAATCTGTTTTGAAAAAGGCCAATATTAAAGCTGTTTTGGCAAAAAACATAGACTCTCAAATATGGGAAAAGTTCTTATTTATCTGTACAATTAGTGGTATTGGAGCACTCACAAGAACAACTATAGGAGCAATGAGAGCTCAKCCAGAAATACGGGATATTATGCTAGAAACTGCCAATGAAGTTTTAGCTATAGCCAACGCTAAAAACATAATTTTAACAGAGAATATTATAGAGAAACAGTTTGCTATCATTGATAAACAACCTTATGATACAACTTCTTCTATGCAACGTGATATGATGGCAGGGAAACCTTCTGAATTATACCATAGAAATGGAATTATCGTAGCCTTAGGGWGGGAATTTGACATTCCAACTCCGGTAAACTCCTTTATTTATTACAGTTTGTTGTTGCAGGAAGAAAAGGCTCGAAAAACATTGAAATAATCAATCAACTCTCTAAACTTCAAACCAAAATTTCCCCTTTATTTAATCAGCAATAAACCGTAACTTCGCGCTTTTATAATTAGATATGAATCGTTGTACTATACTTAATTAGTTACAACGAAATTAAGATAGACAATGGAATATAACTTCAGAAAAATTGAAGCCGATTGGCAGAAATATTGGGCAGAGAACGAAACATTTAAAGCCTCCAATCAATCGGAAAAACCTAAGTATTATGTATTAGATATGTTTCCTTACCCTTCTGGAGCAGGACTGCATGTTGGGCATCCATTAGGATATATTGCCTCTGATATTTATGCGCGTTACAAACGTCATAAAGGTTTTAATGTATTGCATCCTCAAGGCTATGATTCTTTTGGTTTACCTGCAGAGCAATATGCCATTCAAACAGGACAACACCCCGCTACCACCACCGAAGCAAATATAAAAACCTACCGTAGACAATTAGACAATATTGGATTTTCTTTTGATTGGTCCCGTGAAATCCGTACTTCAAATGCTGATTATTACAAGTGGACACAGTGGATTTTTATCCAACTTTTCAATGCTTGGTTCAATATAGACAGCGACAAATCTGAAGATATTAGCTCATTAATCACCATTTTTGAGACTGAAGGAAACACTACCGTAAAAGCAGCTTGTGACGATGAAATTGAAACCTTTACCGCAGCCGATTGGAACGCTTTTTCTGAAGACAAAAAACAATCCGTTTTATTACAATACCGACTTACATTTTTATCAGAAACAGAAGTTAACTGGTGTCCTGCACTAGGAACAGTACTTGCAAATGACGAAATGGTAAACGGAGTTTCTGAACGTGGTGGACATACCGTAGTTCGTAAAAAAATGAAACAATGGAGCATGCGTATTTCTGCTTATGCACAACGCTTGTTGGATGGCTTAAACACCATCGATTGGCCACAACCATTAAAGGATTCTCAAACCAACTGGATTGGCCGATCACAAGGAGCAATGGCCTCCTTTACTGTAGACCAACACGATGAGATTATTTCGGTTTTTACTACAAGACCTGATACTATTTACGGAGTTTCATTTATGACATTGGCACCTGAACATGAATTGGTTCAGAAAATTGTAACTAATGAACACCGTGCAACAGTAGAGGAGTACATTAAAGCCACTTCGAAACGAAGTGAACTAGACCGTATGGCAGATGTAAAAACCATTTCTGGTGCATTTACAGGTGCTTATGCTTTGCATCCTTTTACTGGAGAAAAAATTCAGATTTGGATTGGGGATTACGTATTGGCAAGTTATGGAACGGGTGCTGTAATGGCGGTTCCATGTGGTGACCAACGTGATTATGCTTTTGCAAAACATTTTGATATAAATATTCCAAACATCTTTGCAGATGTGGATATTTCCGAAGCTTCTTTTGAAGGAAAAGAAGGGGTGAAATTGGCGAATTCTGATTTCTTAAATGGATTGACCTATAAAAAGGCCATGAAAACCATTATTTACGAATTGGAAAAACGCAGCATTGGTTTTGGAAAAATCAATTACCGCTTACGCGATGCTGTATTTAGTCGCCAACGCTATTGGGGAGAACCATTCCCAGTGTATTATAAAAACGGTTTGCCACAAATGATTGCCAAAGAACATTTGCCAATCGCGTTACCAGAAGTGGAAAAATACTTGCCTACCGAAGACGGAAAACCGCCTTTAGGAAACGCAACTGTTTGGGCTTGGGATACCGAGAAAAACGAAATTGTGAGTACAGATTTAGTGAATAATACTACTGTATTCCCTCTAGAATTGAATACTATGCCAGGTTGGGCAGGAAGTTCTTGGTATTTTAACCGCTACATGGACGCCTCCAATACAGGTGACTTTGTAAGTAAAGAAGCAGTGAATTATTGGCAGGACATCGATTTATATATCGGAGGAAGCGAACATGCAACGGGACATTTACTATACGCTCGTTTTTGGCAAAAATTCTTATTTGATTTAGGACATCTTCCTAAAGACGAATTTGCTAAAAAATTGATCAATCAAGGGATGATTTTRGGAACGAGTGCTTTTGTGTATAGAATTGAAGGAAGCAATAAATTTGTTTCGAAAGGAYTGATAGGTGATCAAAAAGTTCAGGCGATTCACGCAGATGTTGCCTTAGTGAACACTTCAGATGAATTGGATGTAGCAGGATTTAAAAATCACCCACTAAATAAAGACTATAAGGATGCTGAATTTATTTTAGAAGGCGATAAATATGTAGTTGGACGTGAAGTGGAAAAAATGTCAAAATCCAAATACAATGTAGTAAACCCAGACCAAATTTGTGAGAAATACGGTGCCGACAGCTTGCGATTGTTCGAAATGTTCTTAGGACCATTGGAGCAAGCAAAACCTTGGAAAACTTCAGGTATTTCTGGAGTACATTCATTCTTGAAAAAATTATGGAAATTATATCTAGTAGACGAAAAATTCTCGGTAAACGAGGAGGCTCCTACAAAAGATGAACTGAAAACATTGCATAAAACAATCAAAAAAGTAGAAGAAGATATCGAGAATTTCTCTTTTAACACTTCGGTTTCTACCTTTATGATTGCGGTAAACGAACTGACATCATTTAAATGTAACAAGCGTGCTATTTTAGAACCCTTGGCTTTGTTAGTTTCTCCATATGCTCCTCATATTGCAGAGGAATTATGGAAAAACTTAGGACATACAGGTTCTATTTCTACCGTAGATTTCCCTGTTTTTGAACCAAAACACTTGATAGAAAGCAGTAAAGTATATCCTATTTCTTTTAACGGAAAAATGAGATTCACCCTTGAGCTTCCGTTAGACATGAGCAAGGAGGAAATCGAAAAAACAGTGATGGCACATGAAAAAACCATTGCTCAATTAGACGGTCGAACGCCTAAAAAAGTAATTATCGTACCCGGTAAAATTGTAAACTTGGTAGGTTAACAGTTTTAAAAACGGAAATCGACATTGGTTGGTTTCCGTTTTTTTATTCCCCACTTTTAATAATCACCCCAAACAATTCCATATGATTTTCAAAAAAAACAATATCAATTACAATACGCGTAAAGCCCATCGTTACTTAGGACTTTTTATAGGAATTCAATTTTTATTCTGGACCCTTGGAGGCTTGTATTTTAGTTGGAATAATATGGACGACGTACATGGTGAAACTTTATTAAAGCATCAGCGAACTTATTTCAAGGACATCAACTTCTCTATCCTTCAAAAAGGAATTGACAGCCTAAAAACTACCGTTAAAATAGATTCTACGCATTCCGTTCGTTTGATTGACGTGTTTGGAAAACCTGTAGCACAATACCGCTATTTTAAAAAAGGACACCTACAATTACAACTAATTGACGCTATAAATGGCGATTTAAAAACAGCGTTGACAGCCGATGAATCGCTGACCTTAGCTAAAAGTAAATTAGCGTCTCCTATTCCTATCAAAAAAACAACTTTACTTGAAAAAAATAGTACAGGAAAACACCATGAGTACAGAGGAAGAGCCTTGCCTGCCTACGCTTTTGAATTAGACCACATTTCTAACACCACTATTTATGTATCAACAGAACAAGCCCAAGTAACCTCAGTTCGCAATACAAATTGGCGTATTTTTGACTTTATGTGGATGTTACACACCATGGATTATGACACTAGAGACCATATCACCAACTGGGTATTGAGGATCTTTTCAATATTGGGGTTGGTTACAATTTGTTCTGGTTTTTACCTGTTCTTTTTAACTTCTCCAACTATTAAGAAGTTGAGAGGAAAAAAGAAAAGAAAATAGTAATAGGTTTTGTTGTTAGTTGCTAGTTGTTGGTTGCTGGTTGTTGGTTGTTGGTTGTTGGTTGCTATCAAAACTTTACGCTATAAACAACAATTACAAAAAATCACCAAAGGCCAAGAATCATGAACGCGTGATTCTTGGTTTTTTTATATCCTCTAACCTCCTAATTTTACATTTTAATTCTACTTATTTAATGGTTAAGAGATTGTTCTTTCTCTTGTCTTTTAATCATCAAAACAGTTCATCAAGCCTACTTTCGACTTTTGAACGGTCTCTATTTATTCACTGATTCATAGTTGCCCCATAATTTCCCTATATTTACGTCTTAGTCCTAAAATTCTATGAAAACAAAATCATTGTCGTTTCAACTGCGCATATTCTTAGCCATGATAATATTGATACTCTTGGCCTCTATACTGATTGCCGCAGTAACCGTGTATCAATACAAAAAACAAACTATTGAATACAACACGGGAAGATTGGAACGCAAAGAGAGCTCCGTAAAATCAGCCATCCATATTTGGCTGAATGACAGCAATAATTCCTATCTAATTACTACCAAAAACTTACCTTTTATCTTCAAAGATAAAATTCATGAAATATCAAGTATCCAAAAATTAGAGATTAATATTTATGATTTAAAAGGAAAACTCCTAAAAAGCTCTTACTCCGGATTTGTAAAAAATATAATTCCAAAGGAATTAAGCTCTAAAACCGTAAAAAGTATGACTACCTCTCCTAGTCATCGATTGGTAACATCTACGTTAAAGGAGGGCAAAAAACAACAATCTTCTTTCACGTATATCACAGATAATAAATTCAAACCTATTGGAATTTTAAATCTTCGCTATTTTCAGGACAATACTGCCCAAGAAAAAGACCTTAAAGAATTTTTAGTAAGAATGGCCTATGTATATGCGTTGATGTTTTTAATCGCTATTGGTTTGGCTTATTTTATTTCTAGATATATTACCAAATCACTAAAAATGGTGACTGAGAAAATGTTCCTCACAAGTTTGAGCGAACGCAACGAAAAAATCATCCTTAAAAATGCGAGTACAGAAATTCACACCTTAGTGAATGCCTATAATCAAATGATTGATGAACTAGAAGAAAGTGCCGTTAAATTAGCCAAAGGAGAACGAGAACAAGCTTGGCGAGAAATGGCAAAACAAGTGGCGCATGAAATTAAAAACCCACTCACCCCAATGCGATTAACGGTGCAAAGTTTCCAACGAAAATTTGACCCTTCCGACCCAAAAATACATGAAAAAATAAACGAATACAGCAGAACATTGATTCAACAAATAGACACCATGAGTTCTATTGCTTCTGCTTTTTCAAATTTTGCAAACCTACCAAAACAACARCGTGAAACATTAGATATTGTAGATGTTGTGAAACATTCCTTAGATATTTTTACCGAGGATTACATTCGTTTTTACCCAAAAGAAAAAAGCATCATCGTCGAATTAGATAAAACACAGATCATTCGCATTGTGACAAATCTGGTTAAAAACGCTATTCAAGCTTTAGAAGACGTAGTGCATAAAGAAATAGAAGTACGTGTTTTTAAGGAAGGAAACCAAGTCATATTTACAGTTGCCGACAACGGAAAAGGGATTTCTGAAGAAGACAAAAAACGTGTTTTTGAACCAAAATTCACTACTAAATCAAGCGGAATGGGCCTAGGGCTCCCTATGGTTAAAAACATTGTAAATGCCTATAAGGGCGAAATCACATTTACATCACAAGAAAATAAAGGAACGGTATTTACTGTTAATTTACCCATCTCATAAAAAATCAAACTATGGAATTTGCAAACATATTAGTCGAAAAAAACGAAGCCATTGCAACGCTTACTATCAATAGACCCAAAAAGTTAAACGCATTAAATAAACAAACCATTTATGAATTAGGAATGGCTTTTGACCTTTTACAAAATGATGCAAGCATTAAAGCAATTGTGGTTACAGGGAGTGGAGAAAAAGCCTTTGTTGCCGGAGCTGACATTGCTGAATTTGCAGATTTCGACATACAACAAGGGGCTGAATTGGCTGCAAATGGACAAGAAATATTGTTTGATTTTGTTCAAAATTTAAGCACACCAGTAATCGCTGCTGTGAATGGATTTGCCTTAGGAGGTGGACTTGAGTTGGCCATGGCAGCACATTTTAGAGTTGCCAGTACCAATGCAAAAATGGGACTACCTGAAGTTTCTTTGGGAGTGATCCCTGGATATGGAGGCACACAGCGTTTACCGCAATTAGTAGGCAAAGGAAAAGCCTTAGAAATGATTATGACTGCCAATATGTTGAGCGCCGACGAAGCCTTAAAATACGGATTGGTGAACTACGTAGTAGCACAAGAAGAATTATTGCCATTATGCTATAAATTAGCTAGTAAAATAGCGCGCAATTCATCTGTAGCAATCGCTGGAGCTATCAGAGCCGTAAATGCAAATTTCGAAACCGAAACCGATGGGTATTTAGTGGAAATAAATGAATTTGGGCATTGTTTCGGTACCGATGATTTTAAAGAAGGAACTACTGCTTTTTTAGAAAAACGAAAAGCGGAGTTTGAGTAAAATAGGTTCCCCTCTACCTACGGCATTAGATATTGGTTACTAGTTGTTAGTTGTTGGTTGYTAGTTGCTGGTTGTTAGCGGAACAAATCCAGGATATAAAAAAACCCCTGTTACAAACCCTACTGTAACAGGGTTTTCTATGTAGTCTCACCTCTTGTTTTCTATGTCCTTCATCAAAATATCAGGTTACAACTCACCGTTCCATTCTGCATAAAACTGGTTTAAAAAACCTTCCATATAATGATGCCTTTCTTGGGCTATTTTTTTACCAGTTTCGGTATTCATTCTGTCTTTTAGCAGTAATAATTTCTCGTAAAAATGATTGATAGTTGGTGCAGTAGATTTTTTGTACTCTTCCTTAGTCATGTCTAATTTTGGTGTAATATCAGGATTATACATAGCACGGTTTTTAAATCCTCCATAATTAAAACAGCGCGCTATTCCGATAGCACCAATGGCATCCAAACGATCTGCATCTTGAATCACAGCTAATTCAGGTGATGAGAATGTTTGATTAAAATTTCCGCCTTTGTAGGAAATATTGGTAATTATCTGTTCCACATGGGCAATATCTTCTTCGTTTACTTCCAAGGATTCTAAAAATTCACGTGCTACTTTAGGCCCCACAGTCTCATCACCATTGTGGAACTTTGCATCAGCAATATCATGCAACAAAGCGCCCAACTCCACTATAAACAGATTGACGGGTTCGCTCTTTGCAATTAACTTGGCATTGTTCCAGACGCGTAAAATATGAAACCAATCATGGCCTCCTTCGGTATCTTTTAAGGTTTTTTGAACGAATTCCTGAGTTTTAAGTAGTATGTTTTGATGGGTCATGTTGATTAAAATATAGGCTAAAATAAGAAAATCCGCTCGAAAGCGGATTTTAATTATTGAGCAAAAGCTCAAAAAAATGTTTTATAAATTATCTTGTTCTTAACAAAACTCCTCATAAGCAGCTGCCAAGTTAGAAGCAATTACTTCTGCTGGACGTCCTTCGATATGGTGACGTTCTAACATATGAACCAATGCTCCATCTTTAAACAACGCAATGGCTGGTGAAGACGGAGGAAACGGTGCAGTTTGTGCACGTACCTCAGCTACAGCTTCTGCATCAACTCCTGCAAAAACAGTAGTTATTTGGGTTGGTGTTTTATCAAATTTTAAAGAAGCGATGGCTCCAGGACGTGCTGTCCCAGCTGCACAACCACATACTGAGTTAATCATCACTAAAGTGGTTCCTTCTTTTTTTAATGCTTCTGTTACAGCATCTGCTGTTTGTAATTCWGTAAAACCTGCGTTTACAAGCTCTTGACGCATTGGATTTACTATTTCTGGTGGATACATAGTATTTGTTATTTTTTGTATTCTTAAAGTGCAAAGATACTCATATCYYYGTAATTTTTACAAAATATTAACAGCTCTATTGTTAGCAAGACGTTAAAGTCTGCTCAAATCCACTTATATTTGGGCTTTTAAATAAATATATGGGAAATTTTGGAAAATGGCTAGGCGCTGGATTAGGATTCACTTTTGGTGGTCCTATAGGAAGTGTATTAGGCTTTGCTGTAGGAAGTTTTATTGACGGATTTAGCTCTGTAGATGTTGAAAATGCGAAACATTACCGACAAGGAGCACGAAATACGCAATCGGGAGATTTTGAAATTAGCTTGCTGGTTTTAGCTTCTGTAGTGATTAAATCAGACGGTAATATAGACAAGCGTGAATTGGATTATGTACGTAGTCATTTTACGAGAATGTACGGTGAAGAACGTGCAAAAAACGCTTTTAAACTCTTTAAAAGCATTATCAAAGGAAACGTGTCTACCCGCCAAGTTTGTCTTCAAATAAGACAAAACACTACGCATGCTTCACGTTTACAATTGATCCATTTTCTCTTTGGAATAGCAAAAGCRGATGGAATTGTCAATGAACACGAGGTGCAATCAATTCATACAATCGCTAATTATTTATATGTRAGCAGTCATGATTTTGAGTCGATAAAAGCAATGTTTTTTGACAGTACAGATGCCGCTTACACTATTTTAGAAATTACAAAATCTGCCACAGATAGCGAAGTTAAAAAGGCCTATAGAAAATTGGTAAAAAAACACCATCCAGACAAGCTGCAACACTTAGGCGAAGAACATATAAAAGGAGCCATGGATAAATTTAGACAAATTCAAGAGGCTTATGAAAAAATTCAAAAAGAACGTGGGTTTAAATAGATGATTAGTATTCAGAAGTGAGTATTGAGCTATTAGATGAGCAATATTAGGTATCATTTGACACCCGACACTCATCACCAATCAGTATATAAAAGTAGGAACTAAAAAAGTCCATTAGATGAACACATCTAATGGACTTTTTTATGGTATTGGTACTGAAGTTATCTTTTATTAACTTCAGCTATATATCTATCCAAGGCCATCGTCATAGATGGATTTTCTGGTGTAGGTGCTAAAATATTA
The DNA here is from genome assembly GCA_002401385.1 of Flavobacteriaceae bacterium. GTDB lineage: Bacteria > Bacteroidota > Bacteroidia > Flavobacteriales > Flavobacteriaceae. The sequence goes on from NVSY01000005.1 coordinate 56,022, forward strand.
CAATTTAAACCCGCATCAGTTGCTGCCTTAATGGTTGTATTTCCAAATACTGCAATTCTTGTTTCCTTTTGTTCAAACCCTGGAAAGTTTTTAAACAAAGAATCGATACCTGAAGGACTGAAAAACACTAAAATATCATAAAACACATTGTTCAAATCTGACAAGTCACTGACTACAGTTTTAAACAAAATAGCTCTACTCCATGTTACTTTCAAGTCGTTCAAACTTTTCGGAATCAGCTCTTTTAATTTATCTGAAGAAGGCAATAAAAATTTCTCTTCCTTGTGTTTTTTTATCAATTTCACTAAATCTGGAAAAGTACGCGTTCCTACATAAATTTTACGTTTACGGTATACCACATATTTTTGAAGGTAAAAAGCTACAGCTTCAGACTGGCAAAAATACTTCATATCATCAGGAACAGAAAATCTCATTTCTTCCGCAATTCTAAAAAAATGATCCACTGCATTTCTACTGGTTAAAATAATAGCAGTAAAATCGTTTAAATCTATTTTTTGTACTCTCACCTCTTTTGCCGGTACTCCTTCTACATGGATGAAAGATCTAAAATCAATCTTAACTTTTTGCTTTTCCATCAAATCAAAATAAGGAGAATTCTCTGTCTTTGGGGAAGGTTGCGAAACCAAAATTGTTTTAACTTTCATACGACTGTATTTTTTTCTTAAATAGTTAATCTTAAAATAATTATTAACGGCGCTATTTCGAGGGTGCAAAGGTACAAAATAAAATAAAACAACTCGTTTAAAATCAAGTTTTTGTTGTTTCTCAGAATCAAAGACATTCTTAAAACAAACAATACCAGCGTACAAGCTACCGTAATTTTTAACAAACCTATTTGATAAACTGGACTGTAAATAACCAGTAACAAAAGAGGCAATAAAAAYAGKACTATTGTTTTAAGATAACTCACCTTAAAAACCAGGTAAATCCTCACCAACTCCCTAACACCAAGCAACTCACCCAATAATCTCCCTAACAAATTGGAAATCAGCAAATACAAAAACACGCCACTTGAAATATATAAAAACAAAATTTCAGGATTTTTTATTGAAAAAACAGCGTACAATTTCAGTGTTAAAAATAGCAATAATCCGAAAGTTAAGGATCCTATAAACAGCATTATTACATGCAACCCAAGAGCTGATTCCTTATCGTCTTTTAGTATATGTGCACTAGTAAACAAGAAGGAATTGGTGAAAATCAACTGTTTACCATAAATCATTTTAGCCACAATAAACGAAAATAGTATCATTAGAAACACAAAAGTGTATCCATCATTGCTTTCAATCAATCGTTCTGAGGCCTGTATCATAGTTTATTAACAAGTTTATATCTTAACACAAAATTAGCAATAAAAAGTTTTATCTTTGCCGCTTAATCCAACTTTATGTCAGATGCTGTAGTTATTGTACCTACTTATAATGAAAAAGAAAATATAGAAGCGATTATCAAGACGGTGTTTGCCTTACCGAAACAATTTGATATTTTGGTAGTTGACGATAACTCGCCGGACGGAACCAACGAGATAGTTAAAAAGTTAATCCCAACATTTAAAGATCGATTATTTTTAGAAATTAGATCTGAAAAGAAAGGTTTAGGGACGGCTTACATTCACGGTTTCAAGTGGGCGCTATCAAAAAAGTATGATTATATCATTGAAATGGACGCGGATTTTTCTCATAACCCTAATGATTTGATTCATTTATACAATGCCTGTGAAAAAGACAATGCAGATTATTCTATAGGATCTCGTTATTCGCAAGGTGTAAATGTGGTTAATTGGCCTATGAGTCGTGTTTTATTGTCCTATTTTGCTTCAAAATATGTGCGATTAATCACACGGATCCCTATTTATGACACCACGGCTGGATTTGTTTGTTATAAACGAAAAGTTTTAGAGACCATACAACTTGATAAAATTAAATTTATAGGCTATGCCTTTCAAATAGAGATGAAATTTAAAGCATGGTTGCATCAATTTAAACACAAAGAAGTTTCTGTAATATTTACAGATAGAATACAAGGAAAATCTAAAATGAACGGATCTATTATATCAGAAGCCGTATTTGGAGTTATCAAAATGAAATTGCAAGGTTTACCTAAATAAAAGAAACATGAGCGAAATACTTATAAAAAATGCCAAAATAGTTAACGAAGGAGAGATTCTAGAATGTGATGTCTTAATACGTGACCAATACATTGCAGAAATAAATGAGTCTATTAGTTCTAAAACAGCAGATACTATTGTTATAGATGCAGAAGGAAAACATTTAATCCCTGGAATTATAGATGATCAAGTTCATTTCCGTGAACCAGGATTGACTAAAAAGGCGACAATTGAAACCGAAAGTAAAGCTGCTATTGCTGGAGGAATTACTTCTTTTATAGAAATGCCAAATACAGTACCTCAAGCCACCACGCAAGAATTGTTAGAAAATAAGTTTGACATAGCAGCTGAATCCTCCTATGCCAATTATTCGTTTATGTTTGGAGGCACTAATGACAACTTAGAAGAACTACTAAAAACCGACCCTAAGAAAGTTGCAGGAATCAAATTGTTCTTAGGTTCTTCTACAGGAAACATGCTAGTTGATAATGAAGAAATATTAGAGAAAATATTTTCTTCTACAGACATGTTAATTTCTGTTCACTGCGAAGACGAGGACACTATAAAAGAAAACTTAGCGCTACACATAGAAGAGTTTGGTGATGATATCCCAATAGAAAAACACCCTGACATCAGAAGTGCAATAGCTTGTTATTTATCCTCTTCTAAAGCTATTGAATTAGCAAAGAAAACAGGTGCTAGACTTCATTTATTTCACTTATCTACTGAAATTGAAACTCATTTATTATCCAATGATATCCCTCTAAAAGATAAGAAAATCACTGGAGAAGTATGTGTGCATCACCTGTATTTTACCGACAAAGATTATGCAGAAAAAGGAACGTTTATAAAATGGAATCCTGCTATAAAATCTGCTGAAGACCGTGAAGGATTATGGAAAGCGTTATTAGATGATCGCATCGATGTAATTGCTTCTGACCATGCGCCACATACCTTAGCAGAAAAAAAACAAGTCTATACTAAAGCACCTAGTGGAGGTCCTTTAGTACAACATGCACTTCCTGCGATGTTAAAATTTTACAGAGAAGGTAAAATATCTTTGGAAAAAATTGTAGAAAAAATGTGCCACAATCCTGCCATTCTCTTTCGAATAGAAAAAAGAGGATACATAAGAACGGGCTATTTTGCAGATCTAGTACTTGTAGACACCACTTCTCCTTGGACTGTGTCAAAAGACAACATTCTTTATAAATGTGGATGGTCTCCTTTTGAAGGCACATTGTTCCCTGGAAGAGTAAGCACCACCATTGTAAACGGACACATTGCTTATAATGAAGGTAGATTTAAAGAAATCAAAAAAGGACAACGACTTACATTTGATCGATAATAAGGAATTATCTATATACATGATTTCAACAGTAAAAAATTGATTTATATTCTTAAAGCCTGTACAGAGTAACATCAATTAAGACAGAAATAAAAAAATAAAATAAACTCATGAAAGTATTTGTTTACATTATCGGATTCCTTTTATTGTGTTCATGTACAAGTAACACTATATTGGAAAAGCCTAAAAACTTAATTCCAAAACATAAAATGGCAGCTGTTTTAACTGATTTGTTTCTGGCAACAGGAGCAAAATCAGTTAAGAACGCTGAAGGTAACAGACAAATAAACTACATTCCTTTGGTTTATGAAAAATACCAAATNAGAMAKMWYANAGTTYAAAGAAAGTAACTATTACTACACCTCTTTGATAGATGTAAATGCAGCTATTTTAACTATTGTAGAAAAACGACTGAATCACATCAAAGACAGTTTAAGTACTATAGAAAGACACTTAGACTCTATCAAGCAAAAAACATCTAAAAACCTGAGAGACTCTTTAAAATTACTTAAAGCAACTCCTTTATTAAAATCCAAGGCGTTTAATAAACCTAAGAGATTGATAGACCCCCCGATATTGTATGAAAAAGATTAGTGTTTATTTACCTATTTTTATACTGAGTCGCCACTTCTTCAATCACCGATTTTATCGATTGAAAATCAACGCCCATAGCTTCTTTAATTTTTAGAGAACTATAGTGATGTATGTTGTGAATTGAAGCTGCAGATTGTTTTGATAACACAGGTCTTTTTCCTGTTAATTTACAAAGTAACCAATCCAAACGCCAAGCAATCGCACTCATTAAAGGAGTCACTTTTATTGTTGGTGATTTCTTATTTAAATTAATAGCGATATCAGAAAAYACTTGTTTAAAACTCACATTCTCACTCACTAAAACAAAACGTTCACTCACCACAGCACTATCCATAAGAGAAATCATGATTTTTACGACATCTTTTACTCCTACAAATCCCGTCAAACCATTGGTATAAAAAGGCAATCCTTTAGCTATTTTTTGAAACATTTCTCCAGAACCACTGTTCCAAAAACCACCTCCAATAATTACTCCAGGGTTTACAATTACCACATTTACGCCCTCCTGTGAGGCTCTCCAAACTTCCATTTCAGCTCCATATTTAGAAATGGCATAACCGTAATTGTTTTTTTCTGCGTCCCATTCTCCAGATTCGTCAATGATAGCATCACCCACTTTTTTTTCTATCGTGGCTATAGAACTCACAAAACATATTTTTTGCACATTATTGGAAATACATAAGTTCATTACATTTGCCGTCCCCTCAATATTAACGGTACGCATAGTCCTGTAAKCTCTTGAATTAAAAGACACCAATGCAGCAGCGTGATATACGTGCGTCACACCATCAAAGGCGAGCTCTAAAGAAGGAACATCTGTTATGTCTGCCTCTATCCACTCAATAGTATCAAACAGTGTATCATCAGATGAATAATAAGAAAACACCTTTTTTACGGCCTCAATATCACTGTTTTTTCTTCGTATAGCACGTACTACTTTCTCACCCATTGCTAAATGACATAATAAATGTGCTCCTACTAAACCTGTACCTCCTGTAACTAATATCATSCTACGAAARTAAATAAATATTTATTATGMMTGTATATTGTWCATTGATTTTTATCTTTGCAGGATATTTTAAATACCGATTATGAATTTTGTTGAAGAATTACGTTGGAGAGGCTTGTTACACGACATCATGCCCGATACTGAAGAATACCTATTAAAAAATAAAACTACAGGCTATATCGGATTCGACCCTACGGCGGACTCCCTTCACATTGGTGGTTTAGTACCTATTATCCTATTACGCCACTTCCAATTGGCAGGACACTGTCCTATTGCTCTAGTTGGAGGAGCAACTGGAATGGTTGGAGATCCTTCGGGAAAATCTGACGAACGTAACTTATTAGACGAAGAGACCTTAAATAAAAACGTAGCAGGAATAAAAGCACAGTTAGAGCGTTTCATCAATTTTAACGATGGAAGTGAAAACGAGGCTCAATTGGTAAACAACTATGATTGGATGAAAGAAATTTCTATCATAGATTTTATTCGTGATACAGGTAAACACATTACAGTTAACTACATGATGGCAAAAGAGTCTGTGAAGAAAAGATTGAGTTCTGAATCTTCTGTAGGAATGTCTTTTACAGAATTTACATATCAGTTATTCCAAGGCTACGATTTTTACCATTTATACAAAGAGAAAAACTGTGTATTGCAAATGGGAGGTTCTGACCAATGGGGTAATATWACCACAGGTACAGAATTAGTAAGACGTAAAGCAAGAGGAAAGGCATATGCCATTACTTGCCCACTTATTACCAAAGCAGATGGTACTAAGTTTGGAAAATCAACAGATGGAAATATTTGGTTGGATGCAAAAAGAACATCTCCATACAAATATTACCAATACTGGTTAAACACAAGTGATGTTGATGCAGAAAAATACATCAAAATATTTACGTTCTTAGACCAAGAAACAATTGTAGCATTGAWTGCTAAGCATAACGAAGCTCCTCACCAACGTTTACTTCAAAAGAAAATTGGAGAAGAGGTTACTATTATGACCCACGGTCAGGAAGCTTATGACAAYGCGATTAAGGCATCCAATATTTTATYTGGARAATCTACCKCAGAAGATATCAAAGGRYTAGATRKACAAACATTTTTAGATGTTTTTGAAGGAGTCCCTATGGCAGAAGTTTCAAGAACGCAAATTACTGAAGGAATAGACATCGTAGATGCGTTTGCTACTACTGGGTTTTTAAAATCTAATGGAGAAGTACGTAGAGCTTTAAAAGAAAACTCTATTTCGGTGAACAAAGAAAAGGTAACTGATACATATAAGGTTGAATCGAAAGATTTAATTGCAGATAAATTTGTGTTATTACAACGTGGTAAAAAAACATACTTTTTACTTAAAATAACCGATTAATAACAACCTTAATAGCTTCTAAAAAAAACCACTGATCCTATGATCAGTGGNTTTTTTTATTCCTTCCATTATTGTGCTTTTCTAAAATGTTTACATTATTTTCCTACTAAGGTAATTTACTTAATGGTATACCACAATTGAGACAAAGCATAAAGAAAGCGTTTACTCGACAGAAATTGTTGAAAAAAGGAAATGAGTTTATTAATAATTATGGCTATCACGACAGCWGTATAAACATATTCATCGAAGAACATAAGCTAACAAAAAGATCCTTTTGATATCATTTTAAGGAGTAAAAGGAAACCTCATTCTTATTCTAACTGTTTGTAGCGATGAAAAATTTAACAGTAATAAGTAAAAATCACCAACCAATAGAAATCCTTTAACCMCTTTTATTGTGGAACTCAGCCTGGTAAAACAGCTACAAATAATATGTTTATTGCACCAATAAATTACATCCTCTAATATCAGAATGGTCAAAACGACCTAGAATTTCGAACGTTGTAGCCGTGTGCATTTTCCCTAAGTCCTGGGTAGCTATAAAAGAGCACGATTCAATATTTGCAAGATCTATTACATTAATCCCTCCAGATTTTCCTGCTGGCAACACAGAAAATGGATCTTCTGTATCTCTAATAATAATTTTCATCCAATTCGGACACTCAAACACACCCTTCCCTTTTGAATACGCTTGACTCAACAATTCCGTCATCCCGTATTCAGAATGAATGGTTTCCACTCCAAAACCATCAGTTAACAAAGCGTGTAACTCTTGACGAATCATTTCTTTTCGCCTCCCTTTCATCCCGCCTGTCTCCATAACAATCGTGTTTTTTAAACTAAAATTCTCACGTTCTATCAAATCTAGCAAAGCATAAGTCACCCCTATAAGTAATACTTTCTTTCCTTTGAAATTAAGACTGTGCAACTTTTCTATTATAGAATCATAGTCATCTAAATAAAAACCGCTGTCGGTATTTTCACTGTCCTTAATAAGTGCATCTACCATATAAATTAAAGAAGAACCTTCTCTTTCCAAATAAGAAGGTAACAACGCTAATACAGCATACTTTTTAACTGGCCCATAGAACTGTTCAAAACAGGTTTTAAAGCTTTCTTCATAAATAGCCAAATTTGTAATGTGATGCTTAGACTGAGACATTCCAGTAGTACCACTGCTCAAAAAGGTTTGAATTATAGGAGATTTAGTACTCAAAACACAATGAGTTTTAAAAAATTGTATGGGTAAAAAAGGAATTTTTTTAATACAATCTATTTGTTTTAAATCAACCTTCAAATACTTCAAAAACCTAGTATACACTTGATTTTCAACGGACTGATATTTAAAAATTTCAAGTGCTTCTCGCTCAAAATCTGTATCGTTCTGAATGTTAAATAGTTGATTTATACCCATAAAATTTTTAATCATTACAAAAGTAATGTAATTTTACGCAACCATATATCAAAGTCTACATCTAATAAGTATAAATTTAACGTTCACGTTTGAGTTTAAATAAATTAATAAAACAGTGCGCCAATAATGATCGAAAGGCACAAGCATATATTTACCAACTATACGGGGGTAAGTTGTTCGCGATATGCCTAAAATATTCGAATAATAAACAGGAAGCACAAGATAATTTTCAAGACGGTTTTATTACCATATTTAACAAAATTGGACAGTTTAATTTTAAAGGTTCTTTTGAAGGATGGATGAAACGAGTAATGGTAAATACTGTTTTACAAAAATACCGTAAAAAAAGTGTTTTAAACATTGTTACAGAAGAGATTCCTGATGAAGTTATTGTAGACGTTAACGAAGAAGAAGTTTCTTTAGACATGCTGCTAAAATTAATTCAAGAATTACCAGAAAGATACAGAATGGTTTTTAACTTATATGTATTAGATGGATATTCTCACAAGGAAATTGCAGGAATGTTGAACGTAGCAGAAGGCACCTCTAAGTCCAATTTATCAAGAGCACGAATTATATTAAAAGAAAAAATAGAATTAGTTTTAAGTGACCAACAATCTGGTTAGAAGGACCCATGAGAGAAAAGAAAAACATAGATAGATTGTTTCAAGAAAAGTTAAAAGATTTCGAGGTGTTTCCTCCTAATAAATCTTGGCTACTTATTGAAAAAAACATTGTGGAAACACCTAAAAAAAGAAGGCTTCCATTATGGATACGCATCACAAGTATAGCCGCTATGCTCTTGGTGTTTATTACCCTTGGAAATAAATACATTGCCCCTAATGAATTATCTGGATTGCAACAATTTATTTTCAAAACAAAAGATTCCATAAAAGGCATAGTACAAACTGAAAAGAAGGAAAACGAAGTAATTACTTCTAAAAAAGAAGAAATTAAAGCAGTMCAAAGTTCAAAAACAACAACAATAAACACAAGTAATAACATCCCAGAAACTACATTAAATAACGTTTCTGTCACTGAGATAAAGCCACAAGAAAAGACTCAAAAATCTTTTCTATTAAAGGATGGTGAAAATTTACCTTTAAAAAACGACCGCTCATTTCCAAAAGAAGAAAAAGAGAAACGATGGTCTATTGCTTATAATGTGGCGCCCATTTATTTCAGTTCTTTTGGATCAAGTACGTCACCTATAGACAATCAATTTGAAAACAATTCAACTTCTGGAAAATCTAATTTTTCTCATGGAATTAAAATTGCCTTTAAATTAAATAATAAATTCAGTGTTCAATCGGGTGTTAATCTAGTTGATATGGGATACACTACCAATAATGTGTACTTTCCAACAGGTGTAACGGCCGTGAGCTTGGCAGATATTTCAGGTATGCCTGTAAATAGCCTAGCAAAAAATGCCTCTTCAGAAAAGAGTTTGAGCAGACAAAGTTCAATTACAGAAAGAAACACTGGGAGTATAGATCAAATTTTTGGCTATGTAGAAATCCCCTTAGAAATTAAATACCAGCTAACAAACGGAAAACTCGGACTGAATATTGTTGGAGGTTTTAGTACCTTATTTTTGAATAAAAACGAATTACTGATAGAAGCAGATGGTTTTAGAACCAGCATTGGAGAAGCTTCTAATTTAAGAGATATAAACTTTAGCGGAAACATAGGAGTGGATGTAGATTATCTAATTCACAAAAACTTATATATTAATGTAAGTCCTATGCTAAAAGTACAAACGAATACCTTTTCTAAAAGTACAGGCGATTTTCAGCCTTATTATTTAGGAATTTACACCGGGTTAAACTTTAAGTTTTAGTTGGTTTATTTATTTGGTTGGTTACCAAATAATGATAAAGTAAAGCCATTTCTTTATTGAAATGGCTTTCTTTTTTACTTGTAAAATCACTTTTATTATTTGTAAATTAGCGAACACAAATTTAAACACTACAATTCGTTATGGATATACAATTAATGCTAGAACAATTAGGTATTAAGGACATCAACAATGGAACTTCCACTGGTTTAGATAATTTTGGATCAGGAAATACGATCGAATCTTTTTCCCCAGCAGATGGCGCCTTAATTGGAAAAGTAACTACTACCACACGTGAAGATTACGAAAAAGTAATGACAAAGGCCACTGAAGCCTTTAAGACTTGGCGCTTAAAGCCAGCTCCTTTACGCGGTGAAATAGTACGCCAGTTTGGTGATAAATTAAGAGAATTGAAACAACCTTTAGGAGAATTAGTTTCTTATGAAATGGGAAAATCACTTCAAGAAGGTTTGGGAGAGGTTCAAGAAATGATAGATATCTGTGATTTCGCTGTAGGATTGTCTCGCCAATTACACGGCCTCACCATGCACTCAGAGCGCCCTGGACATAGAATGTACGAGCAGTACCACCCATTAGGAGTTGTTGGTATTATTTCTGCATTTAACTTCCCTGTTGCTGTTTGGGCTTGGAATACAGCCTTGGCTTGGATTTGTGGAGATGTGTGCGTTTGGAAAGCTTCTGAAAAAGCGCCTTTGTGTAGCATTGCTTGTCAAAATATTATAGCCGCTGTTATCAAAGAAAACGATTTACCAGAAGGACTTTCATGTATTATTAATGGTGATTATAATGTAGGTGAGTTTATGACTACCGACAAGAGAATCCCATTAATTTCTGCCACTGGATCTACGCGAATGGGAAAAATAGTTGCACAAACTGTGGCTGCAAGATTAGGAAATTCGTTATTAGAATTAGGAGGAAACAACGCCATTATAGTAACCCCAGATGCTGACATTAAAATGACAGTAATTGGAGCTGTATTCGGAGCGGTAGGAACGGCAGGACAACGCTGTACCTCTACCCGTAGATTGATTATTCACGAATCTATGTACGACAAAGTAAAAGACGCCGTTGTGGCCGCCTATGGACAACTTCGAATTGGAAATCCATTGGACGAAAACAATCATGTAGGGCCATTAATTGATACCGATGCTGTAAAAATGTATCAACATGCTTTAACTAAAGTTGTWGAAGAAGGTGGAACCATTCTTGTAGAAGGAGGCGTATTAGAAGGCAAAGGATTCGAAAGTGGTTGTTATGTAAAACCAGCGATTGCAGAAGCTGAAAATAGTTTTGAAATTGTTCAACACGAAACTTTTGCTCCAATTTTATATTTACTAAAATACAGTGGAGGTGTAGAAAAYGCCATGGATGTTCAGAACGGAGTTGCACAAGGATTATCCAGTGCTATAATGACCAATAACTTAAGAGAAGCAGAATTTTTCTTAAGCCAACAAGGATCTGACTGTGGTATAGCCAATGTAAATATTGGAACTTCAGGAGCAGAAATTGGCGGTGCTTTTGGAGGAGAAAAAGATACAGGAGGTGGTAGAGAATCTGGATCAGATGCATGGAAAGTGTATATGAGAAGACAAACAAATACCATTAATTATACTACTGAACTACCTTTAGCTCAGGGAATTAAATTTGATTTATAATAATATACWWWAYMMRRWMKTRAAAGNWKWWKRRCMMATRTYARACAGCNKTYWWYAWYGAWWWWSKMGRYKATATNATACTATATCTAAACTAGAATGATACAAGAGCATTAATCTTTTTTAATTAGTAGGTAGTAATCGTTTTCCAATTTCAAATATCCTTGATCATATACATAATAATACCTATTACCAGTTTTAGTAATATAAAGAGATGTAAAATAATTAAAAATAAATCCTGCGTCGAGTAATTTTATCTTCATCACTTTGGTTTTGCCTGAGTGATTCAGTTCTGTTAAAATTTTATAGTTTTTCCGCAACCTATTATTGGTATTTCGAATCAACTTTTTACTTTCGACATTCACTTTATTATTATAGGAATTCCTACAATAATCCGAGCAAAACTTTTTATCTATCCGTCCTTGAATCGTTTCACCACACTCTAAACACACTTTATTCTCTACAATCATAATTGGCGATCTCTAAATTCGAAATTTTACATTTTTCCTAATCTTCCGTTACACTTCCCCAATTCTCACCAGATTTAATACGGTATAACTGCATCTCAGAAATCCCAAATTGTTTGGCTATCATTTTCATACGTGTCCTTCTGTTAGGATCGTTAATTTTTCGCTTAATTAACTTCACTTTTGCTTCCGTTAATTTTGAATATTTCCTAACCTTAGAGGCTTTTATCACCAATGGATTACTTTTTTGATGCTGTGCCACCTCTGGTCTCGTCAACCATTTTAGATTATCTGCATTATTGTTCACCTTGTCAAAATCCAAGTGGGTAACATATTTTTTGTCCTCTGGGTTTTGTAAAAAAGCTTTAGCAATTGCTCTATGAACATAACAGGACGTCCTTTTCCCTCCGTTCTTAGCAATCCAAAACATTTTATAACCTCCGGTCAAATTTGTTTTTACCAATGCAAAWTCTTCTTGATCCACTTTACGCGAACTCACTCGWCCGTAATTTGAAACTTCAAATAACTCATGTTCACTCCACAAGTCCTCCCTGTAAGGTTTCCAAACCTCGTCTTTAAAATCTATTATCATATAACCATTATTTAAGTACGTTACAAATATACAACTAAATTACTCGAATTCAAACGACTACAACCATTTGCAAACAGTTACATACGTAAGTAAGTATTTAATAACCACCTAACCCCTTGCTATTGCTCTAATATTGTACTGTTGATTTGAACTAATGAAAATCAATAAACTTAAATATATTAATTATGAGATCATTAAAAAACAGTGTTCAGTTAATAGGACACGTTGGAAACCCACCAGAAATCACCACTTTAGAAAGCGGTAAAAAAGTAGCTAAGCTATCTATAGCTACCAACGAAACATTTAAAAATGCCCAGGGAGAAAAAGTCACTCAAACTGAATGGCATAATTTAGTAGCTTGGAATGGTGTTGCAGAAATTATCGAGAAATTTGCTCCTAAAGGCAAAGAAATAGCGATTGAAGGAAAACTTACTACCAATTCTTGGGACGATAAAGATGGCAACAAACGCTATAAAACAGAAATAGTTGTCAATGAAATTATGTTGATGGGTGGAAAATAACACCTCTTACTATGCCATCTAAAAACCACACTATCTTTTGATGAACAAAGACGCATCAAAAGATAGTTTTATGGATTTATATTTCCCTAAGAACAATCGCTACATTATCTTACGTTACATTCATCAGCTAAAAACAAGTATAACACTAAAGAAATAACAATATCAACTTATAAAAGCGTAAAATGATCCAATAACATTCCCTCTAGCAACCAACTAAAATTAGAAAGATCGTGAAGAGCAAAAACAAAGCAAAACGGACTTACATAATCTAATTGCTTGAGGTAAGACTGCCGATATTATCGAGAAATACTTAACAAAAGGAAAAGAAGTTGCCGTTGAAGGAAAACTTACCAATCGCTCGTACGAAACTAAAGAAGGAGAAAAACGATACATCACAGAAGTTGTGATTAATGATGTTAGGGAGTAAGTAATTAACACAGTGTTTTCTAAAACTATACTTCGTCACTAAATAGCGTTTGCTGACGAAGTATAGTTTTTGTATATTTGCAACAAACAGCAATATCATCAGCACTACAAAATTACATATAGACACCCTAAAGAGTGAGTTTAATAATATCGCACCTATTTCAGTGAACGATATTTTCTCCTTTTACCAAAAGTATGACAGCAAAGTTCGAAAGACAACTATTAACTGGCGGATAAATAGATTAGTAAATGAAGGAATTATTCAAAGAATTGGAAGAGGTATCTATAAACTAGGGAAACAAAAAAATTTCACCCCCGTATTATCTGAAGAACATCAAAATTTGTATTTAAAACTTAAGGAAGAATTTCCTTTTTTAGATATATCTATATGGTCAACAAAATGGGTTGCACAGTGGATGCTACATATCCCTTCTAATTACGAAACAATTATAGAGGTAGAAAAAGGTGCTGAAGAAAATGTATTTTATTTCCTGTCAGAAATTAAAAATAATGTATTTTTAAATCCTTCAAACGATGTATTAGATAAATATGCAAATAGGAATGAACCTATCATTATCATAAAAAATTTAATAACCGACGCTCCACTTCAAGACATAAAACAGGTTAAAGTTCCAAGTCTTGAAAAAATACTTGTAGACCTTATTGTAGACACTGAACTATATTCAGCGTTCCAAGGACGTGATCTTGAAAGTATTATTGAAAATGCATTTCAATACAATACCATTAAAAAAGACACGTTGCTGAGGTATGCAAATAGAAGAAGGAAAAAACCACTTGTAAATGAAAGAATCTATAAAAATGAGAAGATATGATTTTACCTGAAAGCCTACATAGCGATTGGATTAACAGCAATAGAGAAAAATTTCATGCCGACCCAATAATTATAGAAAAAGTAATTAGAGCACTCGTTTTATTAGAAGCACTACAGACTGCAAAATTAGACTTCATTTTTAAGGGAGGCACCTCATTAATGCTAATGATACAAGAACCAAGACGGTTTTCGATAGATATAGACATCATTATTCAAGATAAAAAACAAAATATTGAAGCCGTATTAGAGAAGGTTGTAGAAATAACTAATTTTATAAAATGGGAAGAAAAGTTAAGAAAAGCTAAATCAGGTATTGAAAAAAGACATTTCAAATTATTTTACACACCTCAAACCAAACAAGATGGCGATATCAATAACATTTTACTCGATATCGTTTTTGAAGACAATCCATATATAGAAACACAAGAAACCGACGTATCTCATTTTCTTTTATTAGAAAAAGGAAAACCAATAAAAGTGATTACCCCAACACTTGAGGCTATTCTTGGAGATAAACTAACTGCGTATGGTCCAAATACTACAGGTGTTCCTTTAGACAAGCCGAAAGAAGTATTAAAACAAATTTACGACATTGCTACAATTTTTGATAGAATACCGTCGCTCAATGGTGTTAGAGAAAATTTTATAAAAGTAGCCCATGGAGAACTTATTTATAAAGGATTAGACCCAACAAATTTTCAAGTCATTATAGATGACATTTTTAATAGTTCTTATAATTTTTGCACAAATGGAAAAGTTGACAAAGATACGTTTAGGACAATGCAATCTGGTGTTAGTAATTTAACAGGTTTTATTTATGGCGAGAAATTTCGAGAGCCCCAAGCTCAGATTGCTGTGGCTAAAGCAACTTATATTGTAAAACAAATAGAGCGGAACAATACGACGATTGAACAATTTGATAAATCTGCTGACATGAAATCATGGAAAATAAAGGATTCTAATTATACTTTTCTAAACAAGTTAAAGAAACACAATTTAGAAGCGTTCCATTATTGGTATAAAACACTCGAAACATAATTGTGGAAAATCTAGCAAATCAAAATCAGTTAATGCTTTTCCGTTCCTTATTTAAAGGACGAGAAGATGTTTTTGCTTTGCGATGGGAAAAGGCAAACAAAAATGGATATATGCCTGCTTATTCTTATGACCCATATGTGTACCAACTGTATAAACAAAAAGGAGGAACATTTAAGGACTACAAAGACAAAACCTTGCAAAAGTTAGATGATTACCAATTATCAAAGCATTTAACTGGAGAAAAATTTATAGGTATATATCCGTTGTTAAAAGATAATACGTCATGGTTTATTGTTGCAGATTTTGATAAAAAAAATTGGGAAGAACAATCTAAGAAAGCAATAAATGCATGTGAAAAATTCAAAATCCCTGCCTATCTAGAACGATCACGCTCAGGGAACGGCGGACATGTTTGGGTGTTTTTTGATAAACCATACCCAGCTATTAAAAGCAGGAGAATACTACTTTCATTATTTGAACAAACAGGTGTCTTTTCAGTTTTTGACAAGAATACAAGTTTTGATAGATTATTCCCTAACCAAGATTATTTATCTGGTAAAGGATTTGGAAACCTAATTGCACTTCCCTTTCATGGTAAATCAATGAAACAAGGTAATTGCTGTTTTATTAGTACCAAAACACTCATTCCTTATAAAAACCAATGGCAATTTATAAGCAAAATTAAAAAGGTTTCAGTAGACCATCTCGATGATATTTTAAAATCAATACCTGAAGTGCTTTCTGAAAATGTAGCCATTGCAAATTCTAAGACTTTTGTTTCAACTAAAGGAAAATTAGTCATAAAATTAACCAATTGTATTGTTATAAACCGTAATGGATTAACACCCCTTGTAACGGACTTTTTAAAACAGCATCTCAATTTTTATAATTCCGAGTTTTTTGCTAAAAAGAAATCAGGAAGAAGCACATGGAAAACCGACCGGTTTTTTAAACTTATAGAGGAAACTGAAAATACTATTGAGAYACCAAAGGGGTTTGTAGGCAAGTTAATTCGGTTTTGCAGGGCAAATAAGATTGATTATGAATTTCAAGACCAACGAAAAAAAGCGAAGCCGATTGAAATAATATCTAAAATCCAATTATTAAAGCATCAAATAACGCCTCTTGAGGTTGCTATGAAAAAGGATTTTGGAATTATTGTAGCTCCTCCAGGGTCAGGAAAAACAATCATAGGGCTTAAACTTATTGAACAAAAAAAACAACCAGCACTCATCTTTACACACCGTAAGCAAATTGCGGAACAATGGATAGACAGCATCCAAACATTTTTTGGAATACCAAAAAAAGATATAGGAAAAATTGGGCAAGGTAAGATGAAAATAGGAAAGCAAATAACCGTTGCTTTAATTCAAACGTTAGCAAAGAAACTAGAAAGCAATTCGAAAGAATTAACATCGGCTTTTGGGATTGTAATTATTGATGAATGTCATCATATCCCATCAAAGTCTTTTCGTGAGGCAATCCACCATTTATATCCTTACTATCAATATGGCTTAACCGCCACACCCTTTAGAAAAAATAATGACGAAAAAATATTATTTATACATTTAGGTGATATCATATCTGAAATAAAACCACAACAAATAGAAACTTATAAAAAAGCAAGATTAACTGTTCGAGATACAAATCTAGATTTTCCATTTAACTCAAAAACTGATCATTTTGAAACACTCTCAAAAGTACTTATTCACGACTCCGAAAGAAACAAACTTATTCTAAAGGATATATATTATGAATTAGATAAAGGGCGAAAAATTGTAATTATTACAGAACGAAAAGAACATATTCTGGTATTACATCAATATTTAAAAAACAAGTATGAAGTTATCCCTATTTCTGGAGAAGATAATGCAGCGTCTAGGAAATTAAAATGGAATAGCATTAAGCAAAGTAGCTATCAAGCAATCATAACTACCGGACAGTTTTTTGGAGAAGGAATAGACATTCAAGATGTATCAGGGCTATTTTTAGTATACCCCTTTGCCTTTAAGGGAAAGTTAATTCAATATATAGGACGTGTGCAACGCTCAGAATTGACTCCAATTATTTATGATTACAGAGACAAACAAATCCCATATCTCGATAGATTATTTTTAAAGCGTAATATCTATTATAGAAATTTAGAGAGAGAGGCAACCTTATTTGATGATTTTGAAGAAGTGTTACCTGCTAATTCCGATAGCTACCCTATTAATAAAAATATACGCATACTTATCGAGGAAATCGAATTTCATTATGGATTGGTTAGCYTTTCTTACCCCTTACTGAAAAATAAAACAGTCATTCAGTTTGAAATAGAAAATGAAGAAATACAACCTGAATTTGAAGTCCTTAAACCTTATTTTATAAAAGTGTTGGAGTCAAAATATATTTCAGTACATATTCAGATTGAAATTAAAAACAATTGTGTCATTTCTCAGTTAGCAAATTCAGCCGATATTGACCGTATCAATAAAGAAGTTGTGGATGGTGTGAAGTTTCAATTCATCGAGCAAGAGTTCCTAAGAAAAGGTGATAAAAAAACAGGTAACCCCGAAGAAGTTTTACGTATAACAAAGGGACTATTCGACTCAGACAACAATCTAATGGAATCATTATTAGAAAAAGAAACTTATTTACATCACAGACATCTGAAGTACTTAGCAAAACATCATGATCACAAAACACTGAAAATGAGATTTGTTTTACATCCATTTTCATTTATATTTCTAATAGAAGGTCAACAAAATAATCACATTATTTTAGAGACTCTTAACTCCAAAGAGGCTACTTATGTCTGGCACTTGTCCAAAAATCCTATTAAGTTTAAGGATAGTTTAAAGCAACTAAATAAGATATTAGACTCCATTAAGAATAATGGAAGGCAAAACTTCTTAAAGACCAATCCTGAAAATTTCAGTAAAATACTTCATGAATATAATGAAGAGGAAAAAGGATTTTATAGATGGAAAAATGCACTCGATGAACGAATTTTTTAATCAACGGCGATAAAGTAAAATTACTGGAATGGCATAATTTAGTAGCATGGAATGGTGTGGCAGAAATTATCGAGAAATTTGCTCCTAAAGGCAAAGAAATAGCGATTGAAGGAAAACTTAACACAGGTTCGTGGAACAACAAGGATGGAACTACATGCTATAAAACAGAAATAGTTGTCAATGGAATTATGTTGATGGGTGGAAAATAACACCTCTTACTATGCCATCTAAAAACCACTATCTTTTGATGAACAAAGACGCATCAAAAGATAGTGTTATGGTTAAGAAAATAACAACTTATATAGTGGCTAATCAAGTGTAAACAATTAATTAAAAAAGGCCCTATGTTAATTTCTAATAGCATCTAAGTTTAAGTTTCTAGAAACGAAGGGATGACTTTTTAATTTAAACACATTCCAAACAAAGAGAACTTATCGCTATAATACGCGCACACAAAACCGTGTATCTTTTGATATCAGTGCGTTCATGAAAATAACCTTAATTTTAGTGACACTTACTTCAATTTCGATGAGAATACAAAACTCAAAAAATCTTTAAGTAAAAACTTGAATATCAAAACTTAATTCATTAATTTCATCATAAAAAGATGAATCTATGAAGAAATTTTACGTACTATTCCTATGTCTAATCTGTAGTTTTACATGGGCTCAACAAGCTAAAATTGATAGCTTAAAAAGTGAACTCAATAAAAACCACCCTGTACATAATAAAATACTAATTCTTGAAAACATCTGTTCTTTAAGTGAAAATTCGCTCTCAATTAAAAATTCTCAAGTGTATTTTGACCAACTAATAAAGTTAACAACAAAAGAAAAAAACTGGACTAAACTATCTGAAACTTATCAACTATTAGCAGAAATCCATAAAAAAAATCGAGATTTAAACAAATCACTTGAATTTATCGAACTTTCTATTTTGATAAATAAAAAAAACAAAAATTATAACCTACTATCAAAAGATTACACAATTTATGGAACTATATATTATTATTTTCAGAAATTTAACGAAGCCAACAAACAATACCTAAAAGCAATTGAGCTTTGTAAAAAAGAAGGATATTATAAACAACTAGCATACACTTATTTTAATTACTCCTCTTCCTTAGCAAGTCAAAACAAGGATATTGAATCGATAAATCTAATTTTAAAGGCTATTGACCTAGCAGAAAAACATAAATTACCCACATTACTAATACAAACTTCAACAAATCTCGGAGCAAGTTATTTAAAAATTCAACAACATTTAAAAGCTGAAGAGTATTTATTATATGCCCTCCAGAAAGAAGAAGAAGAAAGTCAGACAATTGATTTAAAAATCAAATGCGATATTTATAGGTTTTTAGGTTTAAACTATTCAAGATGGGAAAAATACAACAAAGCTATCAAGTATAATGACCTCGCACTAAAATGTTACCAATCTACAAATAGTCCCTTAATTGTCTCTGACATACTTAACACTATTGGCTCGACCCATCTACGTTTAGAACAATTCAAAGAAGCTCTGCCTTATTTTAAAAAATTAATTATAAAATCTAAACAATTAAAATCTCAAATTGGAATTAATTTTGCCCAAATAAATATGTCGAGTGCATTAATTAATCTCGAAAAACTTGATGAAGCAGAACAAATACTATTAAAATCGCTTAAGGACACATTAAATGTAGCATATTTTCCAAAACGTATAGAAGCGATTGCGTATCAAAATTTATCAGTTCTCTATGAAATTAAAAAAAAATATAAACTTGCTTTATTTTTTCAAAAAAAACAGTCCAATTTAGAAACTATTTTAATCAAAGAAAATAAATCTAAAGAAATTACCAACATAGAAACAAAATACCAAACCGAAAAAAAGGAAAAAGAAAACATCCAATTAAAAGCAGCAAAAGAAACCCAGACCATCATCGCAGCAAAAGCAACCCAACAAAAATGGTTTTTCGGTATCGCATTTCTAATTTCTTTATGTATTCTTTCTATTCTGGGCTATTATTACAAGCAAAATCAAGCACAAAAAAACTTAATTGAAAACCTTCAAAAAGAGCTCCACCACCGCGTAAAAAACAATTTAGCCATCATAGATTCTTTGATAGAAGACATTAAAGACAATTTTGAAAATCCGTTATTCGAATCTAAACTTACCGCCCTTCAAAACAGAATTTCCAGTATAAACGAAATACATGCCCAACTGTACCAAAGCAAGGACATTGCCAATTTGAACCTGAAAAATTATGTAGCAAAATTAGCGGAGAATATCACCAACTCATATGACCAAAAAGACATAAAAATTACACAAAACATAACTGATGATATTTATATGAGTGTAGAAAAATCGTTCCCATTAGGAATGATAATCAACGAGTTTGTCACCAATTCTTATAAATATGCATTTGATAACAAGAAAGGAAATGTAATCATCGACATCCAGGAATCCACTAATTCTTATGAATTAACACTCTCTGATAATGGTAAAGGACTTCCTCAAAATTTTGACATAGCAAATCTTACTTCTTTTGGAATGGACGTTATGCAATTACTTAGTAAGCAACTAAAAGGATCTTTTAAGTTAGATGGAACCAATGGACTTACCCTAAACATTGAATTTCCAAAAAACTAAAATAACGGTAAAAAGCAACCTATGAATAAAGCCCACATTTTAATTGTAGAAGACGAAGCACTACTTTACAAACGCATGAAAACAGTATTGTTAAAAGAACACTATTCTGTGAGTAATTACACTCCAAGTGTTCCGGAAGCCATACACGCCATCCAAGAAAAAAAACCAGACATCGTTCTCTTAGACATAGACCTACAAGGCGATTTAACAGGGTTAGATTTAGGAAAAGAACTCCTAGAAAACTATCACATCCCATTTATCTATATCACTGATTTTGGCGATGACCAAACATTTTACAAAGGATTGGAAACCCAACACGAACATTTCATTGTTAAAACCAAGCCCCGATTAGAACCTCAAACCATTATACGTGCCATACAAACGGTCTTAAAGAAAAAAGAAAAAGCCGTTACATTTATCACAAACACGGGAGTGATGGGAACCATTGACTATTTAAAAGAGATTAAAAAYAAAGGTCAAAAYACCATTACAAAAATACCTRTAARCTATAAAGACATCGCCTATTTTACCACYGATACTTACAAGAATTCGGAAGGAAAAGTTACCGAAGTAAAAACAAATTACATACGGTTTATTACAAAAACCGATCAACAATTATTTCTAAAAGTATCTATTAAAGAACTAGAAAAAAAACTACCTATTGATTTTGTACGTATCAATGAAAGTACCATTATAAACATTGCTGCACCTTTTTTTGATGGTCGTATTAACGGAACTTATCTCTCTATTTTTAATCAAAAATTTATGATTTCAAGCACTTATAAATCTAACGTAGAAACGCTTATTAAAAACCGTTTCCTTAATTTTCATTAGAAAACAATGTATTTTCAGTTTTGTTTTTATAATCCGTTGAATCTATTCAAATTGTCTTTCTATATTTTTTTTTAAAAAACTCCTATGAAAAAACATCTACCCCTAGTCATCTTTCTATTTTCGCTACTATCTTATTCTCAAAACAGCCAAAACTTATGGCGACAAGTACCAAACACACTTGCAGCTAAATCAGCAAAAGCAACATCCACTAAAACATATAGTTTGGATTTAATTAGCTTAAAAAAAGCACTTACAAAAGCGCCAACTAACAGCAATAAACTTAATAGCTCAACTATTATTTTAGCTTTTCCAAATGAGCAAGGGGCTTTTAAAGATTATAAAATTACAGCGACTGCAGTGCTTTCTCCTGAACTACAAGCAAAATACCCCAGTATAAAATCTTATATGGGGGTAGCTATGGATCAATCGGGCGCAGTGATTCGGTTTAGTGTGTCTCCGTATGGTTTCCGGGCGACTACTACAAGTATCGCTAAGCCACAAAGCAATATCAGGAAACAAGGTGCAAATTATACGATATCAACTGAAAACACAAACGAATCTATTGAGAACAAATGTGCCAATAAAACACTCCCTAAAAAAATAAATACAATTTCTTTTTCACAACAAAAAATAAATATCCAAAGTTCTATAAACGAAACAGGATTAAAACTTTTCAGGATTGCTTTAATAAGCAATGGAGCATTTTCTACCTCTATATTAACAAAAATGGACATTCCAATTACTGCTACGGAAAACACAAAAAAAACAGCTATTTTATCCTACCTAGTATCTCTAATTAACGACGCCAATACAATATTTGAAAGAGATATAGCGATCTCATTTCAGTTAGTTAGTAATAATGATGCGTTAATTTTCCTAGATCCAACAACTGACAATTTAGACGATGGCGTTTCTTTTCAAATATTAGATCAAGCCAGGTTAATATGTGATGCTATAATAGGAACATCCAATTACGACCTAGGTCATGTATTAGCGCTAGAAACTCAAATTGACGCAAGTGGTGTTGCCATAGCCGGTGATTACTGTACAGGTTCTAATAGGTCCATGGGGGCAACCCAAGGCTATATGGGGGAAACTATGTTTGAAACTTTTGTACATGAAATTGGCCACCAGTTTAATGCAGGGCATACGTATAATAAAATTCTTAATATGCCTATTGACCCCATTGCAGGTGTTGAACTAGGCTATGGAAGAACAATAATGTCATACGGACGAGATGCATCATTATTTTTCCATACAGTTAGTGTTTTTCAAATACATGACTTTATTCAAAACAATACCAGTTGTATCACAGAAATAAGCACAGGAAACAGTAAACCCAATGCCTCCGCAGGAATTGATGTAACTATTCCTAGCAGTACTGCCTTTATACTTACAGGTACCGGATCAGATATTGATACTAGTAATTTAACCTATAATTGGGATCAATTAGACGCAGAACCGACAGAAACTAATCCAATTTCAACGGCTACTGGTGGTCCTATTTGTAATTGGCTACTTCCTCAAACAACTAGCATACGATACCTCCCCAATATTTACACTGCATTAAATGGATTTACAACAAACAAAACTACCGCAGTCCCTGCCGTTTCAAGAACCTTAAATTTTGGATTTACTGTAAGGGACAATGATCCTCGAGGAGGGCTCACTGCCACGGATAAAAAAATTATTACTGTTGACGGAAATTCTGGTCCGTTTAAATTAACTTCTCAAAACACCGCTGAAACTTGGGTAACAAATAGTAATCAAACAATTAATTGGGATGTAGCGAATACAGATGTAGCACCAGTAAGTACACCTACCGTTGATATCCTATTTTCTATTGATGGAGGAATCACATACCCCATAACACTTGGGAGTGAAGTTCCAAACATAGGAACCTTTACTTTTACAATACCTAATACAATCCTTACAGAAAAAGGACGATTAATGATCAAAGGTCATAATAACATATTTTATGACGTGAACGATACTGACATTCATATAAGAGAAAGTTACACGCTGAATTTTGAAGAAAAAAACAACACTATTTGCGTAAATAACAATTCAAGTACCTCTTTTTCGTTCACTTACAATGCCCACAATACATTTAATGAAACTATAGGTTTTACAGGAAGTAATTTACAAGGAGCCACATTTAATTTCACTCCTTCTACTGTTTCAGAAACAGGAACAACAGTATCCGTAACCATAAATAATATAAATACCACACATATAGGAACTAATGAACTAAATATTACGGGTACAGCAGATAGTGGACTTACTATATCTGAAAACATCAACCTACATGTGTTTGATGATAAACTCACCGAGGTTTTATTAACTTCCCCTCAAAACAATTCCCTTTCCGTAGCGGAACCTTATCTATTCAACTGGGAATTACTTTCAAATGTAAATTCATATATTTTCGAAATTTCTTTAAGTGAATCATTTGATAATATTCATGAACAAGTCACAATTTCAACCAACAGTTACTCCACTTCATCACTAGCGTATAGTACCTCTTACTACTGGAGAGTAAAACCTTTAAACCCATGTTCTGAAGGAGCATATTCAACCGTATTTTCTTTTACAACAATTGCAGAGGCAAATAGTAAAACCATTATTCCAGATGTTAATTTTGAGCAAGCATTAATTGACTTAGGCTATGACTCGGAACTTGATGGTTCTGTCTTAACAAGTACAATCAAAAATATAGAAACCTTAGATATATCTAATAAAGACATCGTTGATTTAACAGGAATTGAAAATTTTATAAGTTTAATAAGTTTGGTAGCAAGCAGCAATAAAATCACAACTATAAATTTACAATTTAATATGGCACTTGTAGGACTACATTTAAATTCAAATAAACTTAGCAACATAGACCTTTCAGTAAATACTCATTTAGCAAATCTAGACTTAAGCAGTAATGAACTAAGTACAATTAACTTGACAAAAAACACAGAATTATTAGATTTATATATATTTAACAATCAGCTTCAAGTCTTAGACCTTAGTTTTTGTCCTAAATTAACATTAGTTGAATGCCAGCAAAATCAATTATCACATATAGATACTTCAAATGCCCTAAATTTAATTCGCTTAAGATGCCAAACAAATAATTTAAGACAAATAGATGTTTCTAAAAACGTTCAGTTACAACTTTTAAATGTTTCCGAAAATCTATTGCAGCATATAAATACCTCACAAAATGTAGCGCTTACGGGTTTATGGGCCTATGATAATTTACTAAATGATTTAGACTTAAGTCAAAATAAAAAACTCCAATCTTTAAGTTGTCCCCAAAACAATCTGTCGGAAATTAATCTAACTATAAATCACGAGCTTAAATTCATCGCACTAAGTAAAAATAATTTATCTACTATAGATGTTACCAATAACCTTAAACTAGAGAGATTAACTTTCGACAAAAACTCCTTAACCTCTATAAACCTGGACAATAATGTCTTATTAGGATTATTGTCTTGTCAAGACAACTATCTGAGCTCCTTAAATGTTTCTCTGTTAGCTTCTCTTTATTGGCTTCAATGTGATTCTAATTTACTTACTGAAATAGACATTTCATCTAATTTGGAATTAATAGGTCTGAATATAACCAATAATCAATTAACAAGCATAGACTTCACTAATAACCAACAACTTTCATCCCTTTTTATACGCAATAATAAAATTAAAACGTTAGACACTTCAAGTAATAAAAAACTAATCAAACTAGGTGCTGAAAATAATAATTTAGAATTTTTAAACATAAAAAATGGAAATGACTCTGATATTAAAACATTATATATTGTAGGAAACCCGAACCTAACCTGTGTACAAGTAAATTTTCCTGAAAAAACCAGTCAATATTTAGATTGGCATAAGGACCTTACAACAAGTTTTTCTGTAGAATGTTCGTATGACTTGCTAGATATAGATAAAGATGGTGTCTTCTACAATGATGACCTTTGTCACGGAACATTACTTAATACCACTGTAGACCAAAATGGTTGTAACATTTCACAATTAGACAATGACAATGATGGTGTAAAGAATAGTAGTGACGCTTGTAATAATACACCAATTGGTGAATCTGTAAACACAAGTGGTTGTGCAGAGTCAGAACTAGATGATGACAACGATGGTATAATGAATAACGAGGACTTCTGTCTAAATACACCAATCGTAGAACCGGTTAATACAAGTGGTTGTTCTGAATCACAACTCGATGATGACAATGACGGTATAATGAATAATATGGACAGCTGTCCTAACACGCCAAACTTTGCCTTTGTAAACCCTAATGGTTGTTCGCAATCCCAAATAGATGACGATAACGACGGGGTAATGAATAATGCAGACGGCTGTAGCAACACACCAAACGGTGAAACCGTAGATGAATATGGCTGCTCAAAATCTCAACTAGATTATGACGAAGATGGTATTATGGACAACCTAGATCTCTGCCCTAATACACCAACTGGTCAAACAGTCAACGAAAACGGATGCTCCCTAAATCAATTGGATGCGGATGGAGATGGAGTCCTAGACGACATAGATATTTGCCCCAACACACCAAACGGTGAAACAACTTATGAAAATGGCTGTTCTGACTCCCAATTGGACGATGACAATGATGGTGTTTCAAATGACATCGATTTATGTACCATAACACCAGAAGGAGCAACAGTAGATGAAAATGGCTGCGCTGAATCAGAGTTAGATGATGATTTTGACGGTGTCCCTAACCCAAACGATAGCTGCCCTTACACTCCAATAGGAGAAGTATCAAATAGTTCAGGCTGTTCCGAATCTCAACTAGATGACGACAACGACAATGTTATGAATAACATTGACACCTGTCCAAATACTCCAACCGGAGAATCAGTAAACGATAGTGGCTGTTCAGCATCCCAACTAGATGATGATAATGACAATGTTATGAATAGCATTGACACCTGTCCAAATACTCCAACCGGAGAATCCGTAAACGAAACCGGTTGCTCAGAGTCCCAACTAGACGATGACAACGACAATGTTATGAACAACGCAGACACTTGCCCAAACACTCCAAACGGCGAAACCGTAAACGAAAACGGCTGCTCAGAGTCCCAACTAGACGATGACAACGACAATGTTATGAATAATGTTGATACTTGCCCAAACACTCCAAACGGAGAATCTGTAAACGATAGTGGCTGTTCAGAGTCTCAATTAGATGATGACAGCGATGGTGTAGCAAATGCATCCGACCWATACCCAAATACACCTACTGGAGCMGTWGTWGATGGRAAYGGTGGTATAATATTGATTGGAAACACCTTTAGTCTTTCACAAACAGGACTTACATGTCCCAACGAAAATAACGGATCCATAACGCTTACAAACGCATCGTCTTATCTTTTTGATGTTCAACTGACTAGTCCAAACAATACTACGAGTACTTTAAACAATGTTCTAACMGCCAATGGCAGTCACACACTCTCCAACCTACCTCCGGGTGAATATCGTTTTACCATGKTGTTTGATGGGAATTTAGGAATGGACATAGGGCAGTATATTATTCATGTAGCAGATGCTACTGAAATTTCGGCAAAGGTATCGGAGACCAACAAGGAGGCTAAAACCGCCACTGTAAAAGTACAAAACGCTACCGTATATCATATAAAACTAAATGGTAACCACTTAAAAACAGTGACTTTTAAAACTACTGATAGTCATGAAATTGTAATTCCATTACAAGAAGGTGAAAACCATATCAATATTAGCTCAGATACTGCTTGTAAAGGATCCGTGGATAAATGGATTACGATTGCTGGGACTGTGGCGTTTTATCCAAACCCAACCGTAGGAACTGTATTTGTTCGCGGCTTAAAACCAGGCACTATACATATTAAAATAGTCACCTTAAATGGGCAAATCATTAAAAAAAYCACAAAACAATCAGTCGACGGTACCTTAGARTTTTCAGTAGCTCATTTACCMGAGGGTGTATATATTGTACATCTTTCAGGTCCAGAGAATAAAATTATATCACCATTTAAAATTGTAAAAAAATGAAAAAGTTAATATACACACTGTTCACAATCACACTCTTTATTTCATGCGGAGGTGGTGGAAGCGGAGGAGGAACTGACCCTGCTCCTGACCCAGATCCAGCTCCCGGATCCATTTCCTTAAACAGCCCTTCACAAAACGAAGTTTGTGTAGGAAACGGAACGGGAAGTGTAATAACACAAACTATACAATGGTCTTCTGCGCAATTTGCCAGCAGTTACAATCTGAGTATATTTGGATCGGATGGAACAACACATGTATCTGGAAGTCCTTTTACAATTACTGGTACTTCTAAATCAGTGAACCTAGCACCTGGAAAAGCGTATTCGTACAAGGTAACTGCTGTAAACCCACAAGGAAGCAGTAATTCCGCCACATGGCCATTTACTACAAAAGGAGTGGCTACGGTAAACTCCGTRCCTCAAGCTACCACGAGCATTGATATAGACAATGATCGATTCTCTATTAGTTTTAGTGATAATGATGGGGATGCCATGACCTACGATGTATATATTTCTTCTGATGCTATTTTTGATACTAACGAGTTAGTAGCTACAAACGTTTCCGTAACTGATGGAGAAACAAAAACTATTGAAAATATAGGATTAACTGATGAATCGTTATGGTTTAAAGTAGTTACTACGGATGCCTATAACAATAGGTCCGTAAGCTTTGATGCTTATCTATGGACAGATTAATCAGCGTTTTTTTTAAATGAAGTAAAAACCTGTATTTCAGATCTGAAGTACCGGTTTTTTTAGTCAATCTCTTTAAGCAACTTATAAAGTTTTCACTAATAAAGCGGCTATTTTCTCCTGCTCCCGCACGAATTTATCGTGTGGCCACCCTAGCTTAAATCATTGATGCTACACGATACAATCGTTCAGTAGCGCTGCGGTTATTCACGTGGAAGCAGGGAATTAATTACATGTTTCGGAAGAAGAAATAAGCACCGTTATTATTTGTACGAGAACTATATATTATTGCTCAGCATCAATATTAATTTAATTCTCACTGAAATAATGTGAATTTTCATTTCTAATTCCTAAAACACACTATTCTAGTGATATTTACATGAACATAAATTATACCTAATATTTAAAATCATGAAAAAAATAGTAATCTTTATGAGCATCGTTTTATTTACACATGCATCATACTCGCAAGTATTTGTAGAGGAACAAAACATCAACGAATTGGACATTCAATATATTGAATTAGTCGGCGTAAATTCGTCTATGTTTGGAGTCAAAATTAAAATATTTGTAGATTATGGAGCTCCCGTAAAATTCATGAAAGGAGCAAAAATAAAGAACTCTAGTGGTAAAGACATGAAATTCAACACCATGATGCATGCACTAAATTTCATGTATGAAAACAATTGGAAATACGTAAACTATACAGAAACCATTGTTGGAAGTAAATTACGTTATGTTTATTTATTAGAAAAGAAGTAAGTACAATTATTATATTAATTAAAATTTAAGCACAAAAAAAAGCCTGCATTTTTAACCAATGCAGGCTTTTAATTTTTATAAAAAGCAGTGTTCTCACTACTCACATCTAATATCTCACTACTTCTTATACCAATTAAATTTCCAAGTGACGGTTTAGAAATGGAATTATTTTTTGTTTTAGCTAGGCAAAAAATCTAAGGATAGCCTTAGCTATCGTTCTATTTTTTAACAACGCTAGAACGTAAAATAAACTATTTATATCGGTCATTTTGGGTTTTAATTGATATTAATACGCTCTCTTATTATTTCCTTCGTAAAAGTTAATAAAGGAATCGTTTACCACTCGCATTCCTCCTGGCGTAGGATAATCTCCTGTAAAGTACCAATCTCCAAGATGATCTGGACAAGCAATATGTAGATCTTCTACCGTTTGGTAGATAATATGGATATCTGCTTTGGTGTCTTTTGTTTTTAGCATTGCTGCAATTTTATCCGAAATTTGAGTGTCCGTAAATGGCGTGTATATTTCTTTTACAAAATTCACAATTTCGGTATCTTCATTTCCTTGTTGATGCTTACATTTTGCATACACCTCAGAAATCACCCCTTCTTTTCCATGATCTTTTAGCAAAGCAATAGCCGCTCTAAAAGCAATAAAATCACCCAAGCGTGCCATGTCTATTCCATAACAATCTGGGTATCTAATTTGTGGAGCCGAAGAAACAATTACAATTTTCTTAGGAGACAAACGATCCAGTATTTTAATAATACTCATTTTAAGGGTTGTTCCCCTAACAATACTATCGTCAATAATCACCAAGTTATCTGTTGGTTTTACGATCCCATAAGTAACATCGTAAATATGTGCTACTAAATCATCACGACTTTTATCATCTGCAATAAACGTACGTAACTTAGCATCTTTTATGGCTAATTTTTCAATACGTGGACGTTGGGCTAAAATTTCTTTTACCCTATCGGCTGATAAAGTGTTTTTTCCTGCCAATAAAATTTCAGCTTTTTGAGAATTCAAGTAGTCCTCAGCGGCTTCTCTCATTCCATAAAACGAGGTCTCTGCGGTATTAGGAATGTATGAAAACACGGTGTTTTTCATATCGCCATCTATCTTTTTCAAAATATGAGGAAATACTAATTTTCCTAATTTTTTACGTTCCTTATGAATATCCGCGTCACTACCACGAGAAAAATAGATACGTTCAAAAGAACATGATTTTTTAGGTAATTGCTCTAAAATTTGGTCTACAGTTACTTTTCCGCTTTGTTTAATAATTAAGGCATGTCCACGTTCCAATTCTTTTACATCTTCAATGGCTACATTAAATACGGTTTGGATTACTGGACGTTCAGAGGCTACTACTACCACCTCGTCATCTTCGTAATAAAATGTAGGTCTAATTCCTGCAGGGTCACGTAATACAAAAGCATCACCATGTCCTAACATTCCGGCCATAGCATACCCACCATCCCAGTTTTTTGCAGAATTTTGAAGAATATTAGCAATATCCATACGTTCTCCAATAATAGGAGAAGCATCTTTTTTACTATACCCTTCTTTTTTTAATTCATGGTATAAATCCAATACTTCATCATCAATAAAATGGCCGATTTTTTCCATTACCGTCACGGTATCGGTCATTTCTTTTGGATGTTGTCCTAACTCCACTAAATCGTCAAACAAACGACTCGAATTGGTCATATTAAAGTTTCCAGCTACTAATAAATTACGGTGCATCCAGTTACTTTGACGTAAAAATGGGTGTACACTTTCTATACTATTGTTCCCAAAAGTTCCATAACGTACATGGCCTAAAAACAAATTCCCCAAATAAGGTAAGTTATTCAATTGCCATGCTACATCTTCCTTTTTATCCTCATTGCCATCCCAAGCCGTTTCCAAACGGGTATTGATCTGCGCAAAAATATCCTGAATAGGTTGTGCGGCATTAGAGCGAACCCGGCTGATATAACGTGTTCCTGGTGCAACATCAAATTTAATACTTGCAATTCCTGCCCCATCCTGTCCACGATTGTGCTGTTTTTCCATTAATAAATACATTTTATTAAGGCCATAAAAAGCTGTACCGTATTTTTTCTGATAAAATTCTAATGGTTTTTTTAATCGAACCATTGCGATTCCACATTCATGTTTTATTGCATCACTCATAGTATAGTAGTTGTGTTTTTAGGTGATTATATTAAAATAAAAATTCCGCAGTGCTGCGGAATTTTATACGTGTTGTTAGGTAATATTGAACTGTGTCAATTCTTTAAATTGTTCCAATCTCTCTTTTACTTCATCTGCTGTCAATTCTTGCATACGTTCTGTTCCAAATTTCTCTACGCAAAACGAAGCGAGGTTAGAACCGTAGATGACCGCATTTTTTAAATTCTCAAAAGAAAGGTCTTCTGTTTTTGCAAGGTAACCTGCAAATCCTCCTGCAAAAGTATCCCCTGCTCCTGTTGGATCAAATACTTCTGCTAGCGGTAATGCTGGTGCGTAAAACATTTTTCCATCATCAAAAAGTAAAGCTCCGTGCTCTCCTTTTTTTATCACTACATATTTCGGTCCCATTTTATGGATCTTTTTTGCAGCGTTTACCAAAGAGTATTCACCACTCAACTGTCTCGCTTCTTCATCATTAATTGTAATTACGTCTACACGTTTAATTACATCTAACAAATCGTTCAAAGCAATGTCCATCCAAAAATTCATGGTATCCAATACCGCTAATTTAGGTTTTACAGACATTTGATCCAATACAGATGATTGTACCAAAGGGTGTAAATTTCCAAGCATCACAATTTCACTATCCTTGTAATTTTCAGGTACCACAGGTTTAAAATGCTCCAACACATTTAATTCTGTTGCCAAGGTATCTCTAGTATTCATATCGTTGTGATATTTTCCTGACCAGAAAAAAGTTTTCCCTTCTTTGATTACTTCAACACCATCAGTGTTAATGTTTTTTGCATTTAACATGTGTAAATAATCCTCCGGAAAATCTCCTCCAACTACTGATACAATACCAGAATCTACTCCAAAATGAGATGCCGAAAGACCAATATATGTGGCTGCCCCTCCTAAAATTTTATCTGTTTTCCCAAAAGGTGTTTCTATGGCGTCAAATGCCACGGTACCAACTACTAATAATTTACTCATACAATTATATATTAAATGCGAACTTTTAAATATTTTTGCAAAAATAAGTATTTCACGTTATTTTTTACCTAATTTTGCGTGAAATTTATGCAGTAAACCTAAAATACACAAGAAGATGAGTATCAAAGAGATACAAGAAGAAATTATAAACGAATTTTCGATGTTCGAAGATTGGATGGAAAGATATGAGTATATTATTGAGCTCGGGAAGGATTTACCTATAATTGAGGACCACTATAAAACAGCAGATAATCTAATTAAAGGATGCCAATCTAAAGTTTGGTTACATGCTGACATCATAGCAGATAACATCGTATTTACTGCAGATAGTGACGCCATATTAACCAAGGGAATTGTTGCGCTGCTAGTACGAATATTGTCCAATCAGACACCTCTAGAAATCTTAGGAGCCGATTTATTTTTTATAAACGAGATCGGTTTGACAGAACATTTATCCCCTACAAGAGCTAACGGATTGCTAGCCATGGTAAAACAACTAAAATTATATGCACTGGCATATCAATCAAAGTTAGGATAAGATTCGTATATTTGCATTTATTTAGATTGAATTAAAGAACCATGAACAGCGAAAACGTACAAGATTTAGGAGCTAAAATTATAGGTCAACTCAAAGCCATTTTTGACCCAGAAATACCTGTAGACATTTATGAACTAGGATTAATTTATGACGTAATGATCAGTGATGAAAATGACGTAAAAATCTTAATGACATTAACGTCTCCTAACTGCCCTGTGGCAGAAACACTTCCTGTAGAAGTAGAGGAAAAAGTAAAGGAATTGGAAGAGGTAAAAGGATGTGAAGTAGAAATAACTTTTGATCCTACTTGGACACAGGATTTAATGAGTGAGGAAGCCAAATTAGAATTAGGTTTTTTATAAAAAAATTCTCGAACATAACCATCAGCATGTCAGAAATAATAAACAGAGTTGCCAACAGCAAACTAATCACTTTGGATTTAGAAGACTATTATCCAGTAGGGAATCGTATAATTTTTGACATCAAACCTTGGTTGTTTCAGGAGCTTATTTTAAAAGAGACAGATTTTAGAACACAGGTTAAAAATCATGATTGGTCACAATACAAAGACAATTTTGTAGCACTAACATGTTCTTCTGATGCGATTATTCCTTCATGGGCATATCTACTGATAAGCACCTCGCTTACGCAACATGCCCGCCATATTATTATAGGTGATTTACCTCAACTAGAAACTTCTATATTTGAAAAAATCATTTCTGAAATTCCAACGGAACAATTTAAAGACAAACCAGTAATTATAAAAGGTTGCTCTCTTAAACCCATTCCAGAAACTGCGTATATCCGCTTGATAGAAAAACTACAGCCCGTAGTAAAATCACTCTTTTTTGGAGAAGCATGTTCTACCGTACCTTTATATAAAAGATAACATTACTTTATTTCTCGTTTACAAAGTGACCTTTTCTTTAAAAGAGGGTCTAACAACTATAGTATATAACTATATTTAACAAAAAATTGTAACACATTTCATTATGAAACGAACATGAATTTTTTTAATCAAAAAATACACCCAAGGGGATGATTAAAATAAATTCATGTGAGAACGAATGTAACGAGTGTTTACATGGGTTCTCAAATTTTGAAATATTTTTATTCAATTACAAAATTTTAAACACATGAAAAAAGTATTGCTATCAATAGCGCTTATCGCCGTATGCGCCATTTCTTTTGCTCAAGATAAAGCAACTGAAAAACCAAAAGATGGTTGGACAAAGGGAGGAAATATTTCTTTTTTATTCAATCAATCTTCGTTTTCTAAATGGACTACCGGAGGAGAAAATAATATTTCTGCTACTTTAGGTATTAATTACGACTTCAATTACACCAAAGGAAACAACACTTGGGATAATAAATTAATAGCCTCCTACGGTTTGACTAAAACAGCAAATAGCGAGTTTGAGAARAAAACAGACGACCGTTTTGAATTTAACTCTCTWTATGGTAAAARMGCAGCTGGATATTGGTACTTTTCTGCTTTTGTAAACTTAAAAACTCAATTTTCAAAAGGWTTTACTTACGGAAAAGATGCCGCAGGAAAGGAAATCAGAACTGAATACACTAAACTTTTATCTCCAGGTTATCTCACTTTTGGTCCAGRTNATRMKYTGKAWRWRAAGTAACAATCTCAAATTTAATATTGCTCCTTTAACTTCTAAAATTACTTTTATCGATAAAGGTTTACGTACAAATTTAGGAATCACTAACGATAGCTATTTTGGAGTAGACCCAGGAAAAAGTCGTAGATACGAACTAGGATTTAATGCTGCTGGATATTATAAATTAAAATTAATGGACAATGTTTCCATGGAAAACATCTTAACTTTGTATTCAAATTATTTAGAAGAGCCAAAAAATGTAGATTTGGACTATACTGTGAATTTGGTAATGACCATAAACAAATATTTGTCTGCAAACTTGACCTTTCAAACGGTGTATGATGACAATGCTCACAAAGGGTTTCAAACTAGAGAAGTTTTCGGAATTGGTGTTAATTACGGGTTCTAAACAATCTCAACTATAAATTTACAGAATCGCTTAGAAACTTATTTCTAGACGATTTTTTCGTATCTTTCACATTCAAAACTTAACCATTTTCATGACCACATTATTACTCATTGCTGCTATATCTATTTTTATTTCTTTCCTATGTTCTATACTGGAAGCCGTACTATTGAGTATCAACCCAACTTTTATCACTATTAAAAAGAAAGAAGGAATGGGCTATGCAAAAACTTTAGATCATTTAAAAAACGACATAGACAAACCTATAATCGCCATCTTAACCTTAAACACCTTGGCACATACAGTTGGAGCAATATTGGTGGGAGTACATGCGGAAGCTTTGGATTACGACATCAATATTCTGGGTGTAAACATTGTAGGAATTGTTTCTGCAATTATGACCATTTTAATTCTCATTGTTTCAGAAATCATTCCTAAAACTATTGGTGCCACTTATTGGAAACAACTCGCAAGTTTTACGGCATCAACCTTGACTGTAATGGTATTTATTTTAAAATGGACCGGAATATTATGGTTGCTTCAGTTGACTACAAAACTAATTGGAAAATCGGGACACGGAAGCGAATTGAGCAGAGAAGATTTCAGCACCATGGCAGAAATAGCCACAGAAGAAGGCGTATTTTTAGAATCGGAGAGCACCATTATTAAAAACTTGATCAATTTTAAAGATGTAAAAGTAAAGAGTATTATGACTCCCAGAACGGTGATGCAAATTGCCAATGAAGACATGAGTATTCAAGATTTTTTTAATGCAAATAAAGAACTTAAATTTTCTMGAATTCCAATTTTCAAAGACCAATCAGATAATATAACTGGTTACTTTTTAAAAGAYAATTTATACCAAGCCATCATTAATAAAGATGGAGATAAGCCGTTAAAATCTATCAAAAGAGAGATGCTAGTTACTGAAAGAAATTTATCCATCCCAGCTCTCTTTGACACCTTGATAAACCAAAGAGAACACGTAGCACTTGTGGTAGATGAATACGGATCTGTGAGCGGATTGGTAAGTCAAGAAGACATTATAGAAACATTGCTAGGCTTGGAGATAATGGACGAAAGTGACAGTCATGCAGACTTACAACTTTTGGCCAGAGAAAGTTGGAAAGCAAGGGCTAAAAAAATGGGAATTATACAAGAAGAYAAAAAAAATCTCCCTGAATAAATTCAGAGAGATTTAAAAACATTCATTTTTTCAATTCTTAGTTATCTGTCAAAGTATACGTAATTGAAATAGTCTGAGTCTGATTAAAATCTAATGAAGCATACGATCCTTTCTTAGATTTCTGACTTAAAGTATAAGTCAAATTATGTCCTTTATTTGGTCCATTTCCTGTATAAGCACTCCCAACTCCATCAATAATTTCCTGAGCTTCTTTAGTACTTAAAACAATCGCCTTAGTTGCGGCTTCTCCCATGGTTCCATCTCCACTTCCAGCGTCTTGACTTGCTATAACCGCTAATTCCAATCCGTCAGGAATATTTCCATCAGTAATTTGTACCATTACCTTTCTTGTTGGCTCAGTAGAAGATCCTACGATAGACGAATAGTTGATCCAAATATCGTTGTTAGTAGCATTAAATGTTACTTTTTCTCCAGCTTCTGTGGGTGCTGTACCATTCAAATTAATCGCTGTACCTGTTGTAGATTCCAAATCTAACAATGCTATTTCTGGAATCGAAATAGAAATGGTATGCGATGCTTCGTTCGTATCCTGTGCAAAAACAGCGTTCATACTTAGGATGCTTATAATAACAAAAAGGGAATTTCTTAATTTCATGTGTAGGGTGTTTATTAATTACTCAGCAAAGATATCATGACATCCCTCCTGATTTTTGAATTTTAAGTTTGACTCCCTTTAACTGTCGATGAATGGTAATTATCGGTAGATTGGAAACATTTTACAGCACAAAAAAAGCCACTATTCACAAGTGGCTTCTAATTTATAGGATGTTTTTACTGATGAATCAGCCTAACAAAACGGACATTACTCTTTATTTAAATAGATATATACTGGAAAATGATCGCTAAACCCTCCTTTATACCATTTTCCTACATAGGTTCTGAAGGGAGTCCCTTTGTATTTACCTTTGAATATTTTTACGAAATTCTTATTAAACACATCCGCATATCGGAAAGAAAAACCAGTATCACTTTTATCAAAAAAGTTTTTAGTAAAAATTATCTGATCAAATAAATGCCATGTTCTTTTATGGGACAATGTTCCCTTTCCCTTGGCAAGAAGACCTTCCATAGGGTTGTGTAAACTGGTGTTGGAAAGTAGGGTTTGTTTGATACTCTTATTTGTAGGATCATCATTAAAATCGCCCATAATTATTATATAAGCCGATGGGTCTTCTAGTTGAATACTATCGACAATAGACCCCACTAGTTCCGCAGCTTTTAACCTATTTTCCTCAGAAGTGTCTTTGCCAGATCTTCTCGATGGCCAGTGATTTACTAAAATGTACATCAACTCCCCTTTTAACCGACCTTTTACATATAACACGTCTCTTGTATAATCGCGTTCACCGCTAGGCCTACTTAATAACAACGGATATGTTTTAGATTCCAATAACTCAAATTCCTTTTTCTGGTACAATAATGCCACGTCAATTCCACGTTCGTCAGGTGAATCGTAATGTGCATATCCATAATTAAAATCGGCCAAGTTTTTGTGATTGACTAAATCGGACAATACCACTTTATTTTCCACCTCCACTACGCCCATTAATACAGGCGGTAATTTAGATTTTTCGATTCCTATTTGAGCAATAACACTACTTAATTTCTTTATTTTTTTATGGTAACGTCTATAATTCCACTGTTTTTTTCCTGCAGGGGTAAAATCATCGTCAAATGTATTTTTATCATCGGTGGTATCAAACAAATTTTCTAGGTTATAAAACCCAATAGTAACGGGCTTTTTCTTGTTTTTTTTAGAGAATATCATAGACATAGTAGTTGGCTTAAAAAGCGAATGTATAAAATTCTTTTATTAATCCTATTAATCAACACAATTTGTACCTTTGCCCCATGATAGATCCAAAAGTAGTTAGCTCGGAAAAAGCCGTATTGATAGGTGTAATTACACAGCAGCAAAGCGAAGAGCAAGTCAACGAATACCTAGATGAATTAGAGTTTTTAACGTTGACCGCTGGAGCTAAGGCTGTAAAACGCTTTACTCAAAAGATGGAAAAACCGAATCCAAAAACTTTTATCGGTCAAGGGAAACTGGAGGAAGTATTAACATACATGACAGAACGCGGGATAGAAACTGCTATTTTTGATGATGAACTATCGCCTGGACAACTTAGAAATATTGAAAAAATACTGGACTGTAAGATATTGGACCGTACTCATTTGATTCTGGATATTTTTGCGGCTCGTGCACAAACTTCTTATGCAAGAACACAAGTGGAACTAGCACAATGTCAATATTTATTACCTCGTTTAACCCGACTTTGGACGCATTTGGACAAGCAAAAAGGGGGTATTGGGATGCGTGGACCTGGTGAAACAGAGATTGAAACAGACAGACGTATTATTCGTGATAAAATAACATTACTTAGAAAAAAATTACTTGTGATAGACAAGCAAATGGCTGTGCAACGTAAAAACCGTGGAAAAATGGTTCGTGTAGCCCTCGTTGGATATACAAACGTAGGTAAATCCACCCTAATGAATGTAGTGAGTAAAAGTCAGGTATTTGCAGAAAATAAGTTATTTGCAACCCTTGATACTACCGTTAGAAAAGTGGTGATTAAAAACATTCCATTCCTACTTACAGATACCGTTGGGTTTATCAGAAAACTACCTACTCAGCTAGTAGAATCCTTTAAATCTACCTTAGACGAAGTAAGAGAAGCAGATTTATTATTACATGTGGTAGATATTTCTCACGACTCTTTTGAGGATCACATGGAATCTGTAAACGGTATTTTGGCCGATATAAAAAGTGCCGACAAACCAACCATTGTTGTGTTTAATAAAATTGACGCCTATACACACGAAACTATAGAGGATGATGATTTGGAAACTGAAAAAACCAAAGCGCATTACACCTTGAAAGAATGGGAAAAAACGTGGATGAATAATTTGGATGACAATTGTTTATTTATTTCTGCTTTGAATAAAGACAATCTGGAYGCTTTTAAAGAGAAGGTTTTTGATGCCGTAAAAGAAATTCATATCTCTCGTTTCCCGTACAACGACTTTTTGTATCAGGAATATGACGATTTGGGAGAAAAATAAGTGAGTAGTGAGTAGTGAGTAGTGAGTAGTGAGTAGTGAGTAGTGAGTAGTGAGTAGTGAGTAGTGAGTAGTGAGTAGTGAGTAGTGARWARTRARTWTTCAAAAAAACAACTTAGCTAGATTTCCGAGACTTTCTTTCCTACATACTCCATACGAACATCCCATTTCTAATAGCTCATTTCTAACCTTTATTCCATAAAAAAACTCAGCTTGGTTAAAGCTGAGTTTTTCCGAACATTAATTCAAACATAATTCAATGTAGTCGTCGTTTTTGTTGGTTTTAACAACACGAAGCTGTTTAGAGTAACTAAGCAGATATTGAATTATTTCTTTATTAGGTTGCTCTGTAATACACAGAGACTTTTCAGTGTAATTATTTATCATATACAGTAAATTTAAAATAGCTTACTAATACAACGAATATTTTTTAAACTTATTGCTAGTTCACTAAAATTAAGTTATGTACGTCTATTAATTTACGTAAATTAATCAATGCATAACGCATTCTACCTAGTGCTGTATTGATACTTACATCTGTACATTCAGATATTTCTTTAAAGCTCATATCTTTGTACATTCTCATGATTAGAACATCTTTTTGATCCTCAGGTAGCTCTTCTACAAGCCCTCTTAAATCTTCACAAATTTGCTCTTTTATCATTTGCTTTTCCGCATTCAATACATCATCACTTATCACAGAAAAAATATCAAATTCATCCGTATTTTGAAATGTAGGCATCCGATTCGATTTTCTAAAATGATCTATAATCAAATTGTGAGAAATTCTCATAATCCAAGGTAAAAATTTACCTTCTTCATTATAGGCACCTCTTTTTAAAGTTTTAATTACCTTAATAAAGGTATCTTGGAAAATATCGTTTGCAATTTCTTTGTCAAACACTTTAGACATAATAAAACTAAAAACACGTTGTTGGTGTTTTTGAATTAAAATTTCTAAAGCCTTTTCATTACCGTCAATGTAATTGCTTACTAAAACGGCATCTGTGGTCTTAATACTTCTCATATCTCTATTCACATTTAGGGGTTAGTGAAAATTATGTAAATTATAAATAAAAGTAATATTGTTTTATAAGCATTTTTTTTAGGTTGTACAAATATGCATTTTATTTATCAATAAAGCAAATTAATTGATAAATAATCGGTTACGTGTTTACTTTACGTTGTTTTTATATTAAATTACGAACAAATGGCAAAGAACCAATTCAAAAAATTATCTTTGTCCATATTAGTTAAAAACGCATGTATAGCAATATAAATACTTTGAGTCCAAAGGACTTTATTATCATAAAAGGCGCAAAGCTTCACAATTTAAAAAATATAGACGTTGTTATTCCACGAAATAAGTTGGTGGTAATTACAGGACTCTCTGGATCTGGAAAATCAAGCTTGGCTTTTGACACCCTATACGCCGAAGGACAACGTAGGTATGTGGAAAGTTTATCGTCTTATGCCCGTCAATTTCTTGGAAGGTTGTCCAAACCGAAAGTAGATTTTATTAAAGGTATTTCACCTGCCATTGCCATAGAACAAAAAGTAAACAGTACCAATCCCAGATCCACTGTGGGTACTTCTACCGAGATTTATGATTACTTAAAATTATTATTTGCACGAATAGGAAGAACTTACTCCCCTATTTCTGGTGAAGAAGTAAAAAAACACACGGTGTCTGATGTCATTGCAAAAATAAAGACACTTCCAGAACGCAGTAAACTCTTATTGCTTGCACCTGTACATATCCCAGAAGAGCGAAACGTATTACAAACGTTGAAAATTTTAGCCCAACAGGGTTATGCAAGAATCAAATATAAAGGAGAAATACTACGTATAGAATCTATTGAAGAGGAAATAGATCATGATTTTTTCTTGGTAATTGATCGTATCATTGTAAAAAATGATGAAGACTTTTTCAACCGTTTATCTGACGCCATTCAAACTGCTTTTTTTGAAGGAAAAGGCGAATGTATTATTGAAAATCTTGATAGTAAAGAGCAATTTGAATTTAACAATAAATTTGAATTAGACGGAAAACAATTTTTGGAACTCAATACTCATTTGTTTAGTTTTAACAATCCTTATGGTGCTTGTCCATCTTGTGAAGGTTATGGAAATGTAATTGGAATAGATCAAGAAATGGTGATCCCAAACACGGCTCTTTCTATTTTTGAAAATGCCATTCTACCTTGGAAATCAGAATCTTTTTTATCCTATAGAGAGCCTCTAATACACAATGCTTACAAATATGATATTCCTATTCACAAACCGTGGTTTGAATTAACAGCCGCTCAAAAAAAATTGGTTTGGGATGGAAATGAAAGTTTTGAAGGTTTACACACGTTTTTTAAACATTTAGAAGAAAAGAGTTACAAAATACAATACAGAGTGATGCTCTCCCGCTATCGCGGTAAAACAGTATGTGCTACTTGCCATGGAAAAAGATTGAGAGAAGAAACTTCTTTTATAAAAATAGCAGGAAAAAGCATCAACGATTTAGTAGATTTACCTATCGATGAATTGATGGCGTTTTTTAAGACTATTGAACTGTCAGAAAACGACCGTGAAATAGCAAGTCGATTGCTGGTAGAAATTAACAACCGCATTCAGTTTTTACTAGATGTAGGACTCAGTTACCTCAGCTTGAACAGAACCTCAAACACGTTGTCTGGAGGGGAAAGTCAACGGATAAATATTGCTACTTCTATAGGAAGTAGTTTGGTTGGTTCCATGTATATTTTAGATGAACCGAGCATTGGTTTGCACCCAAAGGATAGTGAACGCTTGATCAAAGTACTAAAAAAATTACGCGACTTAGGAAATACCGTAATTGTAGTG
This sequence comes from Flavobacteriaceae bacterium, assembly GCA_002401385.1. Lineage (GTDB taxonomy): Bacteria > Bacteroidota > Bacteroidia > Flavobacteriales > Flavobacteriaceae. Next base: position 98,121 of record NVSY01000005.1, read on the forward strand.
GAACATGATGAAGATATAATGAGAGCTGCAGACGAAATTATCGATATCGGTCCAGAAGCAGGAACATTTGGAGGAGAAGTAGTAGCCCATGGCGATTTTAATGCAATTTTAGCCTCTGATTCGCTCACCGCACAGTATTTGAATGAGACTTTAAAAATAGAAGTTCCAAAAAAACGAAGAACTTCCAAAAAACACATTCGTATTGAAGGCGCCAGAGAACATAATTTACAGAACATAAATGTAACATTTCCATTGGAATGCTTGACTGTTATCACTGGTGTTTCTGGGAGTGGAAAAAGCACTTTGGTAAAGAAAATATTATACCCAGCTCTTCAGAAAAAAATAGGTGGATATGGCGATAAACAAGGTCAGTTTACTGCAATTACAGGTGATTATAAAAGCTTGGAGCACGTAGAGTTTATCACCCAAAATCCTATAGGTAGATCCTCTCGTTCCAATCCTGTCACCTATATTAAGGCGTATGATGACATTAGAGCCTTATTTGCTTCTGAAAAACTATCGAGCATTAGAAATTACAAAGCCAAACACTTCTCTTTTAATGTAGAAGGAGGACGTTGTGAAATGTGTAAAGGAGAAGGCGTAGTTACCATCGAAATGCAATTTATGGCAGATGTGCATTTAGAATGTGAAACTTGTAAAGGAAAACGCTTTAAAAAAGAAGTCTTAGAAGTACAATTCCGAGGAAAATCTATCAACGATATTTTAAATCTATCTATAGACAATGCCATTTCGTTTTTTGAAGACCACAACGAACTAAAAATTAAACGAAAACTACAACCTCTACAGGATGTAGGTCTAGGATATGTACAATTAGGTCAATCTTCCTCTACCCTTTCCGGAGGAGAAGCGCAACGAATTAAACTGGCCTCGTTTTTAGTAAAAGGAACCCGACAGGCTAAGTCTTTATTTATATTTGACGAACCAACAACAGGTCTCCATTTTCACGATATTAAAAAATTGATGGATTCTTTTAATTCTTTAATAAAAAACGGACATTCAATTGTAGTGATAGAACACAATATAGAACTTATAAAATGTGCTGATTATATCATTGATTTAGGCATTGAAGGAGGAAAAAAAGGTGGAGAACTAATTTTTGAAGGTACTCCAGAAGCATTATTATTAAATAAACAATCATATACCGCAGTTTATTTAAAAGGAAAAATTTAATATGGATAACGGTTTGGCTAAGTGCAGCGCTGATTAAAAGGTAAGCACACTTAACAAGAAAAAAAACAGGAGTACACTATTCATAAAAACACTGAATACTTTAAGATCAATAGAAAATAGTGCGCAATCTTAATAATACCGTCTTTTTCACCCGGTATTGTTAACAGGGCATTCATGCTTAGTACTACGTACCGCATGAATGTTTAACTATTTACACCTAGCTTTATTCTATACGTTCAAACTCAAAATTTAATTCATTCTCTGTTCCGCTTACCAATGCGTTCAATTTTTCTTTAGTTTTCCAATATTTAATTTTTTTAGGGAAATCATGATTTGGGTTTTCGACTGTAAATGAATTTGCTTCGCACTCCGTCAATTTAAATGCTACAAAATCACTATTTCCAGGTGTTTTTATCGCTAAGACCCAACTTGAATCAAGCTTACTTAATATCATTTTTTCTTGCCAAATTGTGTCTAATCCTTTCATAATAAAACCGTGCCCTAAGAACTTTTTATTCGTTTCTTTTTTCCAGTTTTCAAATGTTTTTTTCTCATTGTTATTACTTAGTCTTTTCCATTTTCCAACTAACCAATCAAAACTTTCATGTTTTTTGTTTGTGTTATTAAATTCTGTGTTGTTTTCAAAAGGTTGCTGTTTATTACTTCTCTTTTGATTACAAGACAACATAATTATTCCAATTAAAATAACTAATACGTATTTCATAAAAATTGTTTTTCTTGTTACTAACACATTCAAATTCCACTACAAACCAAACATGATTGCATGTTCCTTTAGTCGGTAGCACAAAAATGTGTACTATTTAAAATTAATTATCTATTCGCTGTACGATCATCTATTCAACGTCTTTCAAATATACAAAAGACAAGGTATTACGCATACTTGTTTTTAAATAACCTTCATTATTCTTCACGGGCCACTGGCTAATGCTTACAAACACAAAATCCAATCCTATCAAAAACAAATGAGTTTATCCCCAGTTTTTAGTGTTTTACCAGTTTAATAGCTCTGTAATTCTTAGAAGCTTTCAAATACTCCTAAACCAAAAAGGGCAAAATCGTATTTCACAGGGTCTATAGGATCTAGATTTCTAAGGGAGATATCCAATTCATTTAATGCTTTACTATCGTTTTGTTTACGAAGTAAAAGCCCTAATTTTCTTGCTACATTTCCTGAATGTACATCTAGCGGACAGGAGAGTACGGAAGGGCTAATAGAATTCCAGATTCCAAAATCTACGCCTGTTTTATCTTTTCTACAATTCCATCTTAACCACATATTAAGTCTCTTTGCAGCAGAACCTCTTAATGGATTACCTATATGTTTGGTAGTTCTTGATTGGTGCTCTAATTCAAAAAACACCTCCTTGAATTTTGAAATTGCCAATTGTGTTGATGTCTTCGTTATATTTTTTGCAATCACATTTTCAAGCCCGTTATGGTGCACATATATATTGTGCAAGCTTTTTATAAAGTAACTAAGATCATCACTATTAAAAGTCCTATGTACAAATCCTTTAAAGGCTTTCAAATCGCTATTCTTATGATTCATTACAAAATCAAATGGTGAATTATCCATTAAATCCATCATTCTATCGGCATTTTTTAAAATGCTCTTTCTATTTCCCCATGCAATTGTGGCTGTAAGAAATCCTGATATCTCAATATCTTCTTTTAAACTAAAACGATGTGGTATTTGTATTGGATCTGTATCAATAAATTCTAAGGTATTGTACTTTTCTACCTTATGGTCAAGAAACTCCTTTAATTCATCTGTTTTCATTCTCTATTTTAATCATTTATTATTCAAGATGCTGCCCCATCTGTTCTTCGAAAATACGAAAAGAATCTCTGGATACATTATCATTTAACCAACTATTTGAAAATTACAAGCGTTGAATTTTCTTTCTCATGTGTACCATTTCTATTTCCATAATAATTTGCTACATCTCTGTAGCTTACTATAGCTGCGCTTGAAATAAACCGTTTACAACATAATAGTTTTGGAAAAAAAGTGTCCTTTGAACATCTCTTTATGAACTAAAAATAGCTCTTTAGTTTTTTTTGCTTAGATGCGGCAGTACTCTGCTGAATACAGTTCGTAACATCAATTGTCAATTTAAAATTACTCACAAAAGTAAAAACAAATAACGACACAAAGAATTATACTAACTATAGTGTACCAAGGATGATAATAAAGCCAAGTTCCTATTTTTTTTAAAAAATTTCCCATAGAAATAAATTTTAAAGTTACACTAATATACAAAAAATCAATACATTAACAAATAATATAGATATATGATCGGTAGGTCTTTCGCTAAAGATTCAACCTTCATTTCATCGTTCTATGACATAGTTGCTGTTAAAGTTTTTTCGGCTTCTTTTCCTTCTTCTTTTCCGAATAATTGAGTGTTTCACCTTCTGTTTTGGCAATTAGCAAAGCGCCACAGCTATCACTCCAAACGTTTACCGTAGTTCTAAACATATCTAGAATCCTATCTACTGCCAATATCAATCCAATTCCTTCTAAGGGCAATCCAACAGCTGTTAACACAACAGAAATCATTACTAAGCCTGCCATTGGAATTCCTGCTGCACCAATAGAAGCCAATAAAGAAGTTGCTACAACTACTATTTGTTCCACTATTCCCAATTCGATTCCATAAGCCTGCGCAATAAACATTGCTGCAATACATTCATAAAGTGCTGTACCATCCATATTTATTGTTGCTCCAAGGGGAAGCACAAAACTTGTTACCTTATTAGATACCCCAGCATTTTTTTCAATAGCTTCCATAGTTAAGGGTAAGGTAGCTGAAGAAGATGATGTTGAAAAAGCAGTTAATAGTGGAATAGACATTGCTTTTACATGTGATAGTGGGTTGATTTTCCCGAAAAATTTTAAAAGCAATGGTAAAATTATCATCGAATGTATAATTAATGCGAAAACTACCGTGAGCATATACAAGCCCAATCGTTTTGAAATCTCAACTAAAGCTTCGGAATCACCTGCTTGATCGGCAACAGTACTTGCTACAATTCCAAAAACACCATAAGGGGTAAACTTAATGATAAAGGTGGTTATTTTCATCATCAGTTCAAATCCAGAATTAACAGTATTCAATAAAAAGGTTTTATTATTTTCACCCAATTTACTTATAAAAAACCCTATCAACAGCGCAAAGAAAATAATGGACAGCATTTGATTGTTAACAAAAGCAGCAAAAATGTTTTCAGGGATAATATTTATTATGATATCAAGAAATGAATTCGCAGAACCACTCAATCCTTCTACTTCTTGAACCAAGCCCAAATTAGCTCCTACTCCAGGCTTCATAATATTAACCATCAAAAGCCCAGTGGTAATAGCAAATACGCTTGTAACCATGTAATAAGTCATGGTCTTTAATCCCAATTTACCTAAATTTCCTGCGCTTCCGATATTGGCAACACCAGATGCTATGGATGTAAGAATTAAAGGGGCTACAATCATTTTTAAACTTCTGATAAAAATAGCACCCATCCAAGATACGTAATCAATGTATTTCGAAAAATACAAGCCAAATAACACCGCTAAAACTATTGCGATTAGTATTTGCCAATGAAGTTCAATTTTTCTCATTATGGTAAGCTGTTGAAATAAAAAGTGATTGTAATATCAACTAAGATAGCGAAAACTCTTTGAATTATCAAATTGACATTCGTTAAGCACTATCACATCTGTACTTTGAAAACACGAAAAGTACGTTTGAATTCATTCTCATAGCTCCAAAGATTTGAGAGATTCAACCGTTGATTTTTCTTATTCACATATACAATTTCAATTCTTGTAATAGTTTTCTACATCTCTATATCAAAGGCTAAATTATAAATTGAAATAAACCTATTACAAAAATAATGGTCTTAAGGAAACCGTGACCTTCGAACACCCATTTTCTTACACACGGACAACTGTTTTTTTAAATTAAATAGATGCAACGGAATCCACATTTTAATAGTCCTCACATAAAAACAATTGAGGAAGTCATCATATAGATGTAAAAGTTAATATAATTGCAAACATCTCTTAAAAAAACAATATGAATGTTCTTCAATTAATAATATTGTAAGAGATAAATTAACTTTTGATGACTTCGCCCAATTGCACACTGCTAAATGAATACGGTTTTCAAAACACATAATAAAAACTAATTTCAGTGGAACTAACCAATGATAGCTATCTATAACACGATTTTTTACCATAACACAAAAATCTATTAGAAATTCAAACTACTAACTAGCACTCACAAAACAGTACAAATAATGAGCTTTCTAATATTCCCTAACTATAGAAATTTTCTTAGTTCAATTACCATATTCATTCATTGCTAAATTATATAATAACACTAATACATCTTTATAAAATTACACATAGGACTATTTATTTCACATAAGAAACACCAAGGAACTGATTATCAGGTATTTACTATGATGACAACGGAAAAATTTTCACATAAAAAACGCTTATTTTCATGAAATTGAACATAAAAAAGGGAAGAATTCAAAAGAGACATAAATGTATAAGTAATTGTTTCACCTACTTGAGCAAATTCATCACTATTTTCATCTGTAAATGTTCCTTCTTTTTGTAAAGTTAATTCGGGGTTTTGTCCTGTTAAACTGTCGTACAATCGCTACAACTCGGATCAATCGGTGTCATTGGGGTTGGGTCTTCTGATTGATCCGTTACATTATTGCCTTTGGGGCATTTTCTTGTAGCTGTTGCCATATTGTTTCACATACGTGAGCAGGTCCATCACTATTTTCATCTGTAAATGTTTCTTCTTTTTGTAAAAAGTTAATTCGGGGTTTTGTCCTGTTACTACTGTCGTACAATCGCTACAACTCGGATCAATCGGCGTCATTGGGGTTAGGTCTTCTGATTGATCCGTTACATTATTGCCTTTGGGGCATTTTCTTGTAGCTATTGCTATATTGTTTCACCTACATGAGCAGGTCCATCACTATTTTCATCTGTAATTGTTTCTTCTTTTTGTAAAAAGTTAATTCGGGGTTTTGTCCTGTTACTACTGTCGTACAATCGCTACAACTCGGATCAATCGGTGTCATTGGGGTTAGGTCTTCTGATTGATCCGTTACATTATTGCCTTTGGGGCATTTTCTTGTAGCTGTTGCCATATTGTCCACATCTCCTGCATCTATAGCTGCCTGAGTGA
>NVSY01000040.1 GCA_002401385.1 Flavobacteriaceae bacterium
GAGCTTGACATTGCTGGTGAAAGAAGTGATTCAGGTCCTTTTAGTTGTAAGAATCGAGACACTTGGCTTTAGAATAAAAAGAACTAGGATGTTCAGAAATCTATTTGCTGTTCTACGTGCTTTATATTATGGTTGTTAGTTGTTAGTTGCTTGTTGCTTGGTTTGAATTATGAAAGGATGATTTAGAGAGCTTGACATTGCTGGTGAAAGAAGTGATTCAGGTCCTTTTAGTTCTAAGAATCAAGACACTTGGCTTTAGAAAATAAAAATAACTAGGATGTTCAAAATTATTTTGGCAGTCCTGCCTTCAAATTCTAATTGCCCTGCATCTATGAATGTCTCTTGCATCCTGCATCCTGACTCAAATCTCACTACTCAAATCTCATTACTAATTTTCAATAATTTTTTCTTAATAAACATTGCTAATACAAGAATAAGATTGTACATTTGCAGGCTTAAAGTAAACAATAAATATTTTTATATGAATCATTACGAAACTGTTTTCATTTTGAATCCCGTTTTATCTGAAGTTCAGGTAAAGGAAACAGTAAAGAAGTTCGAGGACTACTTAGTTTCTAAAGGTGCCGAAATGATTTCWAAAGAAAATTGGGGCTTGAAAAAGTTAGCTTACCCAATWCAAAARAARAAAAGTGGWTTTTATCACWTRTTCGATTTTAAAWTGGACGGWCAAGAAGTTACCGCWTTTGAAYTAGAATTTAGACGTGACGACAGCATTATGCGTTATTTAACTGTAARGTTAGACAAGCATGCTGAAGCATGGGCTGAAAARAGAAGAGCTAGAAACAAATCTGCTAAAAAATCATAATCATGTCGATAGATCAACAAGCAAAAGGAGGAAAACAAGGTGAAGTACGTTACCTRACTCCATTAGATATTGATACAAAGCAAGTAAAAAAATACTGTCGTTTTAAAAAGAACGGWATTAAGTATATTGATTACAAAGATGCTGATTTCTTAATGTATTTGGTAAAYGARCAAGGTAARATYTTACCHCGTCGTTTAACTGGAACATCTTTAAAATTTCAACGTAAAGTTGCBGTGGCTATYAAAAGGTCTCGTCACTTGGCTTTAATGCCTTACGTTGGAGATATGTTAAAATAAAAACGAAGTAGGAACTATGGAACTTATATTAAAACAAGACGTTGAAAACGTTGGATTTAAAGATGATGTTGTATCTGTAAAAAATGGTTACGGTCGTAACTATTTGATTCCTTTAGGAATGGCAGTATTGGCTACTTCATCTGCAAAAAAAGTATTGGCAGAGACTTTAAAGCAACGTGCTTTTAAAGAGGAAAAATTAGTGAATGACGCTAATGTAATTGCTGATGCATTGAAAGCATTGGAACTTAAGATTTCAGCTAAAACTGCTGATTCTTCAAAATTATTTGGATCTGTAAACAACGCTGATATTGCTGACGCATTGGCTGCAGAAGGTCAAAAAATTGATAAAAAATTCATTAAAGTAGATGGTGGAAGTATCAAACGTATTGGAAAATACAATGTTACTGTACGTTTACACCGTAGTGTAATTATTGCATTGCCTCTAGAAATAGTTGCAGAAGCAAAATAACTTTCGGTTAATAAATTATAAAAAGCTCACTATTTTTAGTGGGCTTTTTTTTATGCTTTTTTTTTTCTCCTATTTGATGTTATTAACAATGTTAGCTAGGATCATAAACATGTTGAAACATGTAAATAACGCAAGCTCTTTGAGTTAGCAATACTTTTTTAAGGTAAAGTAATTAACAATCAGTCGTTAATAACAATTTTTGAAGTTTAAAATAGTTATACATGATTTTTTTACTTTTGTAATTAACAAATCATTAACAATTCAATTTCAAACTTTAATACAAGAATTATGAAAAAAAGTATTTTAATTACTGTTTGCTTAGCAGTTTTTTCATTTACTATTGCTGTAGCACAGGTGACCACATCCGAATTGAGGGGAACCATTACAGACAGCGGTGATATGGAACTTCCTGGTGCAAACGTTATCGTAACACACGTGCCTACGGGAACAAAATACGGGACTATGACTTTAGACAATGGTAAATATTATCTTGTTAATTTAAGAGTAGGTGGTCCTTATAAAGTAGAAGTAAGCTATATTGGATTTAAGACAGTTACAAAACAAGGTATTTATTTACAACTTGGAGAGAAATTAAAATTAAACGTGAGTCTTGTTGATGATGCGTCTGTTTTGAGTGAAGTAGTGATTACAGGTTCTAGTAAAGAATCTATCATTAACAGTGATAGAACTGGAACTTCTACGAGGATTGGGAAGGAACAAATTAAAAACTTACCTACTATTTCTCGATCAATCAGCGATTTTACAAGATTGACACCTTCTGCAGATGGTAATTCTTTCGGAGGAGGAAATAACAAAATGAATAATTTGTCTTTGGACGGATCTATTTTTAACAATCCTTTTGGATTGGATGGAGGAACTCCAGGGAGCCAAACAAATGCGCAACCAATTTCTTTGGATGCCATTGAGCAAATTCAAATTGAATTGGCACCATACGACGTTACCCGTTCTGGATTTACCGGAGCATCTATCAATGCTGTGACAAAATCTGGTACGAATCAATTTCACGGATCACTTTTTGGCTTTTTTAGAAACGAGTCTATGACAGGTGATAAAGTTGAAAATACAGAGGTTTTTCAAGGAGACTTGAAACATATTCAATCTGGATTTAGCATCGGAGGACCAATTATTGAAAATAAATTGTTCTTTTTTGCGAATGCTGAGGTGGAACGTAGAGATGATTTGGTGACTGGATTTAGAGCTAGGTTAGATGGAGAAACTGCTGGAGATGGTATATCAAGAGTATTAGCAAGCGATTTAGATCTTGTTTCTGATGCTTTGGCAAATCAAGGATATAATACAGGAGGATATCAAAATATATTACATTCAACAAATAATGAGAAATTTATTATTAAATTGGATTGGAACATTAATGACAACCACTCTTTATCTGCGATATACAATTCATTAGATGCTCGAAGAGAAAAACCGGCACATCCAACGGCATTTTTTAATAGAGGACCTAATCAAACAACCTTACAGTTTGAAAATTCGGCCTACGAAATTTCAAATAAATTACAATCAGGAATGATAGAATTGAAATCTAGGTTTGGAAATAGATTTTCGAATAACTTACAAGTAGGATACACACATTTTGATGATTTTAGAACGCCATTGTCTGATCCTGCACCTATGATTACGATCTTAAAGGATGGTTCTCCATACATTATTGCTGGGCATGAACCTTTTTCAGTGCATAATACATTGGATCAAAAAGTGATTCAAATAACAAATAACTTTAATATTTACGCAGGAAATCACAAAATTACTATCGGAGCTGCTTTTGAGAAATTTGAATTTGACAATTCTTTTAATTTAGGAACTTATGGGGCTAAAGGATTATTTTTTCCAACAGCTGGTTCAATTACAGAATTCTTAGATTATGCAAATGATCCTGGAGGATTTGCAGCTGATTATCAAAATGCAAAGGATGCTTATACAGCGGGAGTTTGGAGTTTAGCAGAAACAAATGTAGGTCAATTTTCTGTATATGTTCAAGATGAATTTTCAATTACGGATGATTTTGTATTGACCTATGGCGTACGTGTAGATAAACCTGAGTTTTTTGATACAAAGGATAAAATTGCTGAAAACATTGAGCGTAATCCTGCATACGACGACTCTATTGATTATTTCGATGTAAACGGAAATCCTACAAAATACAATAGTTTGACATTACCAAAAGAAACACCATTAGTTTCTCCAAGAATTGGATTTAACTGGGATGTAAAAGGAGATAGAACGATGCAATTCCGTGGAGGTTTGGGTATTTTTACAGGTCGTTTTCCTTTTGTATGGATTGGAAACCAAGTTCAAAATGTGGCTTCATTCTTTTACACTACATCTACTCCTGATTTTCAGTTTCCTCAAACTTTTAGAACAAACCTTGGGTTTGATAAGAAATTTGAAAATGGGTGGACTGTTACTACAGATGTTTTAGTTTCAAAAAACATGCGTAATATTTTTGCTGTGAATATTGGATTGACTAATCCTTCAGGAAGTTTACAAGGACCTGGATCAAGACCTATCTATTCTGGAGCGGATATTACTAATCATGCGTGGGCTGTTACAAATACAAGTCTAGGTGAGGTGTTTAACGCTTCCGTACAAGTGAAAAAACAATTTGATAATGGTCTTGCCTTCAGTATTGCATACGACTATTTAGATGCGAAAGATGCAATTTCACCAACAGAAGAGATTACAAATGCAACTTTTGGAGCAAATCCAAATTTTGGAAATGTAAACAGAGCGAAATTGAGTAACTCTAGGTTTGGACATAAAAACAGAGTTGTGGGATCTGCTACTAAAAAGTTCGTTTATGGAAACGGTAAATGGGCTACTTCCTTAGCTGCATTTTTTGAATATACAGAGTCAGGAAGATTTAGTTATGTGTATGGTGGAGACATTAATGGTGATGGAGCTGCACAAAACGATTTGATTTATATCCCTACAGCTGGAGATATAGGAATAATGAATTTTGTTGGAACGGCGACGGAGCAAACTGCACAACGTGTTGCCCTTGAGTCGTTTATTAATCAAAGTGATTATTTAAGCGGTAATAGAGGTGATTTTGCAAAGAGAAATGCCATGTTGGCTCCTTGGTTCTCTAACTGGGATATAAGAATTGCACAAGATTACAATTTCGGAAAAGACTTAGGGAAAAAAATACAGTTTACTATTGATATTTTGAATGTTGGAAACTTATTGAGTTCTGATTGGGGAGTAAGACAGCTACCTGTAAATACGCAACCTATTGGAGTTTTATTGGCTGGTGATGTAGCAACGTATTCTTTTGACACTACACAAACTTCGTCATTTACTAATGATTTGAGCTTGTTGTCTAGATGGCAAATGCAATTCGGATTGCGTTATAGCTTCTAAAAAAAAGAAAATATACCAAATGTATTTCCAAATGATAGTTTAAAAATGGAATTATTTTCCGTTTTATCAGACGAGAAATCTAAGGTTAGTAGTAGCTGTCGTTCTATTTTTCAACAACAAGAAAATAGAAAAGAAACTATTTCTATCGATCATTTGGTGATATTTTTGGTATAAACTATCTTTGACCGCTCAATTAATTTTGAGCGGTTTTTTTATGGTGCTAAATCATAAGAAAACGATACACACTAATATTATTTAAAATGAAATATAGACAATTATCAAAAGAACAGTTTGAAGCCTTGCACGAAGAGTTTGCTCAATTTTTAGCAACGCAACAAATAGATGTAGCCGAATGGAAACGTATAAAAACGGACAATCCAAGCATGGCAGATGAGGAATTAGATGTTTTTAGTGATACCGTTTGGGAAAATGTTTTGGCTAAAACGGAGTATTTAGAACATTTTTCTGAGGATTCCATCAACCTATTCAAATGCAATCAAGATCAGATCCACCGAATTGTAGTAGAAGTGAAAAAAGAAGGCATTAACCTAATGGAACAAAAAGGGTTCCAATGGTTTTTTAATAATTCTAACGACGAAAGTGTATCCTATTTTAAAGCAAGTAAAACTTACGAACAAGAGCGAAACGTTGAAGTTTTTGACTTGATAGAAAAGGGAGCAACCATCACCAATGGTGAGCTGTTCGAAGCCATGTCAGAAATGTTAGCTGGTCAATAACTGCACTAATTCAGTCATTCCATCTACAGCATTTTTTGGAATAATGGTCAAGTTTGGGTGGCTTTTTTTACTGATGCTTGGTTTTGGATCTATAAAATAGATAGGTGTACCTATTTTGATAGAATGAATCAAACTAGCTGCTGGGTATACTTGCATTGAAGTACCAATAATCACCAATATATCAGCTGTCTCTGTAATGGAGGCAGCTGTTTCTAATAAAGGAACATCTTCTCCAAACCATACAATATGCGGTCGTAATTGTGCATTATCTGTCCCTAAATCTCCGAGAACTAATTCATTTTCCCAATGATAAATTAAATTGTGATCCATAGTACTTCGTACTTTTAGCAGTTCGCCATGTAAATGCAATACATTGTTACTGCCAGCACGTTCGTGTAAATTATCAACATTTTGAGTAATAATGTGGACCTTGTAATACTGTTCCAAATATGCCAAGAATTTGTGGGCAGAGTTGGGCTGCACTTCTTTTAATTGTGCACGTCGTTTGTTATAAAAATCGAGTACCAATTCTTTGTTTTTATGCCATCCCTCTGGAGAAGCTACTTCCATAATGTCATGTCCTTCCCATAGTCCATCTGCATCTCTAAACGTTTTAATTCCACTTTGTGCGCTGATTCCAGCACCTGTTAACACCACTAAATTTTTCATGTGTTTAAAATTTTGCAATTGAATAAAAATATTTCAAAATTTGAGAACCCATGTAAGCACTCGTTACACTCGTTCTCACATGAATTTATTTTAATCATACCCTTAGGGTATTTTTTGATTAAAAAAACTCATGCTCGTTTCATAATTTAAAATCTATTACTTTAAACTTAATACATTTAACTAACAACTCCTATTTCAGGAGCTACTAACCCACCACATCTGCTCCATGAGCTAGCTTCTTTAATTTTTTTACAAATACAAGTAATAAAAGCCCAAAAAGAACACAAAATAGGAATACTCCTATAAATATAGTCTTTTCTCCAGCAGTTTGAGCTGCTTTTCCAATCATTCCTGCCAGTTTATTTCCAATTCCAGTCACAAAAAAATAGGCTCCCATCATAAAAGACACGTATTTAAGTGGTGCCATTTTGGTAATGAATGAGAGTGCAACTGGTGAAACACATAATTCACCTATGACATGTAAAAAATAGGCACCAAACAGCCAATATACGGAAGCCTTTCCGTCGAGAGATAGTATCGTTTGATTAGCGGCTCCAACCAAAACTAAAAAACCAAATCCCATAATGATTGTTCCTAATCCCATTTTTAACATGGAAGAGGATTCACGACCCGCTTTTTTCCATCGCATCCAAAAATAGGCGATAGGCCCCCCTGTCATAATTACAAACAATGCGGGTAAGGATTGGAAAAAACTAGCAGGTATTTCCACACCAAATAGCACTCTATTAATTTTTTCTTTGGCATAGATGTTCATAAGGCCACCTGCCTGCTCATAAGCTCCCCAAAATACAATTACAATGATAAATGAGAGGGCTAATAAAATAATTCTGTCTTTTTCAACTTTTGATAGTGGTACCTTTTTATTCGTTTGTACGTCTATTTTATGAGGAACAAAATTTCCTACATGGGTTAAATATTTTTGTCCCCAAATATATACCAACTGGCCAAGAACCATACCTATGCCCGCAAGCCCAAAGCCATAATGCCAACTAATGGTTTCCCCTAAATAACCAACAAGAATTGGCGCTGTAAATGCACCAATATTAATTCCAATATAAAATATAGTGAAGGCTGTTTCACGTTTACTGTCATTTTTTGCGTACAATCCTCCAACCATGGCCGATACGTTTGGCTTAAGACCACCAACACCCAATACTATAAATATAAGGCCAGTATAAAAAGCTGCTACGGTATCAAAAGCTAAAATAAGATGACCTATACACAGTAAAAATCCTCCCAACATGATCGTTTTTTTCTGGCCTAACCATCGGTCTGCCAGGATGCCTCCAGGAACAGCCATAACATAGACCATCATGGTGTACCATCCGTATAGTTCGAAAGCATTTACTTTTTCCCATCCCATGCCAGGATTGTCCTCTGTCGTTTTTGCTACTAAATACAAAATTAAAATGGCGCGCATGCCATAAAATGAAAAACGCTCCCACAATTCGGTAAAAAATAAGACATACAATCCCTTGGGATGCCCCCATAACGTCTGTTCTTGCTGCATATAAATTGTTAGTTTTTAGATTTTAAAGATAGTTTTTATAATGGAATTAAAAAATAATTCCTTTTTGTGGAAATTCCACTATTTTTGTGTTTTGATTTGATCCATGAAAACATACAATAGATATAATTTTTTTAAACATACTTACTGCGTTTTTAAAGGGGCGGATTTAAGTGAAATTCCAACTGTGAAAGCCAACTATACCAGTAAGTCTGGTAGTTCCTATTTTTTTGTAAATGACGGTGTGTATAGATTGTCTAACCATTGGGGGCGTGCTGCCAACTGTAGATGGAGATTGGAAAATGGTTTGGAAGAACGCAGAGAAGGAGCCAAGCTTGGATTTGCAAAATGGACTAGTTTCTATGCGGATACCAGCCATGCAGCGCTCTATTTTATTTCGGTTGATTTTGAAAATAATACCGCACAATATCATCATGTTCTATCGGAAGAAAATACACAAAAATCACTTGTTAAAACATCGGGGCATACGTTAAAACGCATGCGTGAAATTAAAGAGGTGCTAGAAAAGGATGCATGGTTAAAATATATGGATACCGATAATGAACAAGAATTGAGAAAACAAATAGTCTTGCAATTGATACAAACAGCTAAACCCTTGCGTGAAATTAAATTAGCCTACCGCTAATTTTAATATACTCAGCACCAATTCCTTGTTTAAAGCAGCTCCATTTGCTTTTTCTCTAATAAATTCAAAACTACAAGTGAAATTACATCCTTTGTTATGGTTGCTACAACCGTAGGCGGATTTYCCTTTGAGTATGGTTCCGTTGTCGCACTTTGGGCAGGAAATATCCTTATTGTTTTTAGGGGATTCCTTTTCTCTTTTTGGCTCAAATTTTAAATCATAGGTATCCGAAAAACGAACCAATCCGTCTTGTTTACCTGCAGCTGTTTTAAACCCCTTCAGGTTTACTGTACATCCTTTTTGAAGCAGACGAATGTATTGATTTTCTGAAATATTTTTACCTAAAAAAGTAAATGGCAATTTTAAATCACAGCCATTTTTATACTGACTACATCCATAAGCAGAGGAGCCTTTGAGGATGGTTCCTTTTTTGCATTTTGGACATTTTTCGTTGGCAATTCCWTGTTGTTTTTTGACTGTCTCTTTTGCTACTACSRGGCTGGCAGTGGTATGGGAGATGTTGGCAGATTTTTGATTGGAACGTACTTCGTATACCAATTGATCTACCATGCGCTTCATATTATTGATAAACTGTGTAACACTATAACTTCCCTGTTCTATATCTTTTAACTGTTTCTCCCAGCGTCCTGTCAATTCAGCGGATTTTAGCAATTCGTTCTGAATGGTGGCAATTAATTGGATACCAGTATCTGAGGGAATGAGTAATTTCTTTTTACGCGCTACATATTTTCTACGAAACAATGTTTCAATAATATTGGCTCGTGTAGAAGGTCTACCAATTCCATTTTCCTTCATCAATTCACGCATTTCATCGTCATCCACCTGCTTTCCTGCTGTTTCCATTGCCCTTAATAAGGTGGCCTCTGTATAATATTTAGGAGGTTTGGTCTCTTTTTCTAAAAATGAAGGTTTATGTGGCCCTTTTTCTCCTTTTTCAAAAGTAGGCATCGTTTTTTCACCAACTTCTTTCTTTTTAAGCACTGCATTGGGATCCTCAAAAACCACACGCCATCCTTTTTCAAGGATTTCTTTTCCACTGGTTTTAAATTTTACATCGGCTACTTTCCCTTTTACTGCTGTATTTGAAATGATACTTTCATCATAAAAAACAGCTATAAATCGTTTGGTGATAATATCGTATACCTGGGCTTGGGCTCCGTACAATTGTCCTTCGATTCCTGTAGGAATAATAGCATGGTGATCCGTTACTTTTTTATCATTAAATACCTTGGAAGATTTTTTAATTTTCTTTCCCAATAAAGGTTCGGTCAAACGACGGTAATTGGTGAGTTTTCCAAGAATTCCTGCTATTTTTGGATAGACATCGTTTGGTAAAAATGAGGTATCAACTCTAGGATAGGTGACATGTTTTTGTTCGTATAATTTTTGAACAATTTTAAGGGTTTCTTCTGCAGAAAATCCGAATTTTGTATTGCAATACACCTGCAAKCCCGTTAAATCGAACAGTTTTGGTGCAAATTCTTTTCCTTTTTTCTTAACGACGGAGGTAATTTCAAAATCGTCTTCTTTTACTTTATTGGCAAATTCTTCCCCTTTTTCCTTGGTGGTAAATCTACCTTCTTCACAATTAAAAAGTGTGGATCTGTAAGTAGTCTGTAATTCCCAATAAGTTACAGGTTTAAAGTGTTGTATCTCCAAATGTCGATTTACCAACATCGCTAGGGTAGGAGTTTGAACGCGTCCTACAGATAGAACTTGCTTGTATCCACCGTGTTTGACTGTGAATAATCGCGTAGCATTAATTCCTAATAACCAATCTCCTATAGCTCTAGAAAACCCAGCGTAATATAAGTTGTCATAGTCCGATGCCGGTTTTAGATTGGCGAAACCTTCGGTAATGGCTTCTGTAGTCAAAGAGGATATCCACAAGCGTTGTACTTCTCCTGTATACCCAGCTTGGTTAATTACCCAGCGCTGGATCAGTTCTCCTTCTTGCCCAGCATCCCCACAGTTTATGATGACATCGGCTTTGTCAAAAAGACTTTTTACAATATTAAATTGCTTTTGGATCCCTTCGTTGGCGACTACTTTTGTTTGAAATTTACCAGGAAGCATAGGGAGGTTATTCAAATCCCAACTTTTCCAATGTGGTTTATAATCTACAGGCTCAAACAAAGTACATAAATGACCGAACGTATATGTAACAGCGTAGCCATTGCCTTCAAAATAGCCATCGCGCTTTGTCGTTGCGCCTAATATTTGGGCAATTTCTCTAGCAACACTTGGTTTCTCGGCAATGCATACTTTCATATATGTTTTTTTTAATGGCTTGGGTATTTATAACATATAAACATTTTATACATAAAATGACCAGATGTTAAACCTGCGAATTTTAGTGCAAAATACTAATAATTTTATTGTGTAAAAGTGATTAGTTTTTAATGTTATCCACAAAAAAAAATCTTCAAGGGAGCTTGAAGATTTTTASTGTATTATTTGAATGCTATTTAGTTGTCACTTAGTGTGTAGGTAATAGAAACTGTTTGTGATTTAGCAATAGCATTCCTTCTTTTCTTTGTTAAATGATAAAAATTAAAATGCACTGCGTTCTTTACTTGTTAAAAAGGACCAAGCAACTACACGTGTTACTTTATTTCCTTGTACCATAGGAATGGTTTTAACTTCTGTAGCTCCTAATTTTTTTAAAGAACTGTACATACTTTCTAAATTGTCCTTATTGGATACTAAAGTGGTAAACCAGCAACAGTTTTCTTTGAAAAAAGAACTTTCGTATAAGTAGGTATGTACAAAGGCTTTTTCTCCTCCTATATACCATAACTCGTTTTTGTTTCCAGAAAAATTCCGTTTGTTAGGTTCATTTTTAAGTCCAAGGCCTTTTAATTTTCTGTTATTGGCACCTGCAGCTTCTTCCGCCGATTTGTAAAATGGAGGATTACATACACTGGCTAAAAAACGATCTTCTTCTTTTATAATCCCCTTAAATATATGGTTTTCGTCCTTTTGAAATTGCAATATGATGCGTTCTTCCAATTGGTTTTCTTGAATAATTTTTTCAGCAATATCTAGGGTTTCTTCATCAATGTCGGTTCCTACAAAATCCCAATTGCAAAGCGCGGTTCCCAATAATGGATAGATAAGAGTTGCTCCAGTTCCAATATCTAATATGGTTCCTTTAGAGGATGCTACCAAGTCAGACAAATAGTGTAAGTAATCAACTCTTCCAGGAATAGGAGGACATAGATTCTCGTCAGGGAATTCCCAAAAATCAATGTTATAATCACTTTTTAATAAGGCWCKATTGAACATTTTAACCGCCAAAGCATCGGCAAAATTAATGCTTAAATTACCGTACTTATTGTTCGATACAAATGGGGCAAGTGCTGGTAAAACTTTGATTAGTTTTGGAAAATCGTACCCTGTAATATGTATGTTTTTAGGATGTAATCCTTTTGGTTCTTTCGCTTTCATTAGTTTTCAGTGGTTTGATTTTCTTCGTCTAAATTTACTTCTTGATGCTTTTTTAATAAGTATTTCAGCTTATTTTTTGTCACATCTTTATCTTTGCGAATCTTATTTATTTTGCGATTCATCAATTTGGTGTGCTTCGCCTTATTTTTGGTGTTTTTTTCTTTGCCTTGCTTTCCCATAATTATTCGATTCCCGTTACATATACCCAATGTCCATTTTCTTTTTCGAACAACGATTTTTCTTCTATAATTCCCATGCCATCGGCATCAAAATAAGAAGCCTTAAAAGTAACCGTTCCAGTGTGATCATTTGCCTGACCATGTGTACTTGCTATTACTTCTAACTTTACCCAAGTAACTGATTTAGCCCAAGACACAATCTCTTTGATTTCTGTACTACTGGGAGCGTGTTTTTTCGCCTGACTTTTTATTAAGTAATCTCCATCAGCTTTACAAAAAGCCGAATACCTGCTACGCATGAGCATTTCTGCTGTTTTTGCATTGTGTATGTCAATATGCACAAGCTTACAACAAGCCTCGTAGTTTTGTTCGCTTCCGCAGTTACAGGTGGTCATTTACTATGATTTTAATATTGGACAAAGGTACTTGTTCAGAAGGAGAATGAATGGGAAAATTTAAATAGTTTTAAAACACAGAACTGACTACTCGTTTTACAATTTATTTTCTTAGATTATATGAACTTACAAAAAAAAGCCGCCTTTGTACAAGACAAAGACGACTTTAAACTAATATACTTGGGAAATTGAACAAAATCTAATAGAGAAAAGCAATTAGAAATTGTGTCAATATTAATGCGTTTCTTTAGTACCTTTAAAATGGTATTCCATAGTGCCTATTCTAAAAGTATATTCGAAATGATCTTCTATAGTGTCAAAAAAACCAAAATGTTGGTCGTTATCTTCATGATCTACGTTTAGATGTATAAACCAGTCAGTTCCCATCATATTTTGCATCATRCCGTTCGTAAAATTATATCCAGAGGACATGTGCTTATAAACAGTTTCAAATTCAGAGCCTGTGAGACAAGGACGTATAAAATCACCATCTGCAAAAATATCAAGTAAGATTGTATGGTTGAAATCACCATCTATAAACGTTACTTCAATTTGATTTCCATGTTTCCGTACATCTGCTGTTGTGGTTTCTCTAGTATTGGTAGTTGTATTTTTACCAGCAGTATTACTAGTGATTGTTCCTTTATAAACACCTTCAATATAAGAGATTTCGTTGTCTTTYTCACCATTACAGGCTAATGGGACAAAGCTTAATAGTACCAATAGTACAAGCCATAATATCTTAATGTGAATTGTTTTCATAAGGGAAATTTTAATAATTTAAATGGGAGCCATAGGCTCTAACWAGTGCCTATAGCTCCCAAAACTATTTGTGGGGAATAGTTAATTATTAATGACTATGGCCATGGTGGGCATCCTCCGTTTTTTTTGTCGAAGTGGTCATTTCTTGTGCCCTGTCATATTGACAACATCCATGTAAACCATCATATGCTTTTTCTGGCGCCGTCATTTTTTCTGTATCATATCCAGAGGCAGCTACGGCTTTTTGGATGGCCATAATGTTTGTCTTTTTAGCATCAAAAGAAACATCCATTTTCTTGGCTGTTTTGTCCCAAATCGCGTTTGTAACACCGTCTACTGCTTTTGCTGCTTTTTCAATAGTTCCTTTACACATTCCGCAGTTTCCACGAACTCCAAAGGTTTCCATTGTTACTTTTTCTTGTGCCATTACTGATGTGATCCCTACTGTTGCAAAAATTACGAGGGCTAAAATTACTTTTTTCATGTTTCTAATATATTTAGTTATTATTAATTTATTGTTTCTTCGACACTTCCACATTTAAGCATCATATCACCRAAATAAGGGTTCTGTACGAGTTCTTCATTGCTCAACCAAAAAGCACCTTTATCATTATTTGCCATTGGACAGTATTGTTTGTAAACTGATTTTTGAATTCCAAATCCTTGTACAGCCATTATCATATTATTGGATAAAATGATAAATTGTTTGCGTTGATCTGTAATTTCAGAATTGGTTGAAATTTCTGTCGATGCGGTTTTAAGTTTTTCTACAATTGGCATCCATAGCATATGAGCTTCGTTAGATTTTAATAGTTTCATATCAACAGTGTTTAAGGCGGTGTTAAATGATTTGGCAAGCTCAGAAGACTTGCTGGTATCATCCTTTACTAAAGCATCTTTAACGGCTAAATATGCTGAATATACATCGGCTAATTGACCTTGGAATTTTGCCGATACTTCCATACGAGCTACATTTTCTGGTGCTTTTGTGGCGGCTTCTTCTTTTTGTCTGGCCTCGTCTATTGCGGCAGCACTCATCATACTTCTTTTACTTTGTAACTGAGCGGCAGCATCTACAGTAAATGTTCCATTGGTTACAATCTCGTCATTGGTTTTTAATCCTTCTACTATTTCATACATGTCTCCAAATGCATTTCCAAGAACTACTTCTCTCATTTCAAAAATAGGTTCGTCACTAGATTTTTTGATATACACTAAAGAGCGTTTTCCTGTCCACATAACAGCTGTTTTAGGAACCATTAATAGTGTGTTTTTAGCATTTTTATCCACATTAGCACTCAATGTTCCTGCTACAAACATTCCTGGTTTTAAATTACCTTTGCTATTGTTAAGTACTGTTCTTACTACAACGGTTCTAGTTTTTGTGTTTAAAATAGGGTCGATGAAGGTTATTTTTGCTTCTATTGTATTGTTTGGATTTGCATTGGTAACGATGCTGATTTTATCGCCCACTTTAATAGATGATAATTGTTTTTCATAGGCATCAAAATCTGCCCAAACGGTGTTTAAATTAGCAATATTTAATAAGCCCTGTCCTTTTTTTACATAATGACCTTCCTCAACCATTTTCATACTTACAATACCTGAGATGGTTGCATACACCGGGAAATTTGTAATTATTTGATTCGATTTTTCAATACTATTTATTTGAGCATCGGATAATTTCCAAAGTTTTAATTTGTTTTTAACAGCGTTGTACAAAGTAATATCACTGTCTTTACTTTTTATAGCGGTTAAAAATTCTTTTTGAGTTGTYACYAATTCTGGTGAATAAATCAAGGCTAATTTTTGTCCACTTCTAACTCTTTGACCAGTAGTCTCGATGTATAATTTTTCGATTCTACCTCCAAAGTGAGTTGTTTGTAAGGCATTGTTTTTTTCGTTTTCTACAATTTTTCCAGACAATACCATTCCCGCGATGTCTCCGTTGTCGGTTCCTATCACAGAAGTTTGAATATTGGCTAATGCCATGGCGTTTTTACTCAGTTTAAACTCATTCACATCCAAACCTTCCGCACCCGTTTCTGCAGGAATTAAATCCATTCCACAGATAGGGCAATCCCCAGCTTCTGGTTGCATAATTTGTGGATGCATAGAACAGGTCCACATGGTATTTGTTGCGGTCGATGCTTCGTTGTGATTTACATGACTGTCGCTTGAACCTCCTCCGAAAACGAAGGTMCCTATCAATAGCCCTGCTATCAATATTCCAGCGTATATAATATATTTTTTCATTRTTKTTTRTTTTACTTGTTTTTTGTTTTTACTTTATTTGAATAGGAGTTTCAATACTAACCTCTCACTACTCAATACTAATAACTATTCATTACATCCTCAATCCAGGAAATCAATTGTTCTTTTTCTAGACTCGATAATTCCGCATTACTGTGTAATAAAGTGTACGATTTTAAAGGCATTTTGTCTTGTTCTACTTGACGAATAACTGATTTTAATTTACTCTTTTGTCTGCGATTGGAGTAGCTTTTAAATAYGCTAAAATCCAATTCATCCTTTCCTTCTTTTACATGTCTGTCAACAAAGAAACGCAAAGGTTGAATGTTGTGAAACCACAAATATTCGGTGGTATTACTATGACAATCGTAACAAGCTTTTTTGAAAATAGCAGTCACCTCTGGTGATGCTTGATATACTTTTAACAAATCTGTATCAGGTACTATAGCACTATAGTTATCAGTACGCGGTACGAATTGTAAGGCAAGTCCTACAACGATTAAGACGACCGCTATTTTCAGAAGCTTTTTCACTAGTTAAATTGTTTCTGTACTTTACCACARCTTAACATACGTGCACCAAAATATGGRTTTTTGATTTCCTTAAACTCACTTATCCAAGCTGCACCTTTGTTTCCATTATACATTGGACAAAAGTCTTGGTATAAAGTTTTGTTCGTTCCTAAAGCAGCAATCAAATCGATCATATCTGTTGTTAAAACTTCAAAATGCTCTCTTTGGTGATCCATTGGGCTTTTTACAATATGCTCAGCATGTTCTTTTGAACTCTCAGCAATTTCCATATAAATTTTGTGTGCATCACCTGTAACTTGTGTCATGTCAAAGGCTGCAAAAGCGTTTAACATTGCCGTTCCAGCAGTTGCGGCACCTTTTTCATCATCGTTTGTCAATGCATTTTTTAATTGCAAATAACTATCGATAATTCCATTGGCTAAATCCTTACTGTCTACAGTTGCAGTGTCTGTGGTTTTGCGAGGAGCATCCATTTTCGTTTCTGTAGAATGGTCATGTCCTTCATGTCCTGACGCTTCTTTTTTCTCTCCTTTACAAGAGGTGAAAGTGAAAGCGATAATTGCGATGGTGTAAATTAAATTTTTCATTTTTATATAGTTATTAAAGTTAGTATTTTGTTAATTTTAAATTTTTTAATCTCAACGAGTTTACGATTACTGATACGGAGCTAAAACTCATTGCAGCGGCTGCAATCATCGGAGATAGTAGCCATCCAAAGGTTGGGAATAATAACCCTGCTGCAATTGGAATCCCTAATATGTTATAGATAAAGGCAAAAAACAGGTTTTGTTTGATGTTTTTCATCACAGCTTTACTTAATCTAATGGCTTTTACAATACCCAATAAATCTCCTTTAACCAATGTAATTTCCGAACTCTCTATAGCAACATCTGTACCTGTTCCCATGGCAATTCCTATATCGGATTGGGCTAGGGCAGGAGCATCGTTAATGCCATCACCAGCCATAGCAACAATTTCACCTTTTGCTTGCAGTTCTTTTATAATTCGTAGCTTATCTTCTGGTAAACATTCTGCTTCAAAACTAGAAATGTTCAAGGCCAAAGCAACAGATTTTGCTGTATTTCCATTGTCACCAGTAAGCATTATTACTTCAATTCCCTGATTTTGTAAGATGGAAATTGCTTTCTTACTAGTGGTCTTAATGGCATCAGTAATACATATATAACCGTGTACTTTATGATTAATTGCAATGTATGAAACCGTTTTTCCTTGCAATTGTTCTTTTGCAACTTGTGCATCCAATGCTTGAGGGATTACAGCCTTCACTTCGTCCATGAGTCTCTTATTTCCAACAGCGATAGCATTATTTGTAATAACTCCAATCACACCTTTACCTGGAATGGATTCAAAATTTGCCACTTTCAAAAATGAAATATTAGTTGCAATTCCGTATTTTACAATCGCCTCTGCCAAAGGATGTTCACTGTGTTGGTTCAAAGAGACTAAATATTGTAGCAAGGAATTGTCTCGGTCTCCTAATAGGTTAACAACTTTCTCAACAGAGGGTTTTCCTTCAGTAATGGTTCCCGTTTTATCCGTAATTAAAACMGTTACTTTGTTTAGGTTTTCCAAGGATTCTGCATTTTTAATGAGCACACCATTTTGAGCTCCTTTTCCAACACCTACCATTACAGACATCGGGGTTGCTAAACCTAATGCACATGGACAAGCGATGATAAGTACTGCAATTGCATTTACAAAAGCATAGACTAATGCAGGATCTGGTCCAACTGCATACCACACTAAAAATGTGATGATGGATAATCCGATTACAATAGGTACAAAATATTCTGAAATCTTGTCTGCCAATTTTTGAATTGGTGCTCTCGATCTACTGGCATTATTTACCATTTGAATAATTTGAGAAAGCAATGTATCTGCACCAATCCTTTCTGCTTGCATTATAAAAGATTTATTGCCATTTATAGTACCAGAATTTATGGCATCACCTTCTTTTTTATCGACAGGAATTGGCTCTCCTGTAATCATAGATTCGTCTAAAGTACTTTCACCTTCTATAATTATCCCGTCTACAGGAATCTTATCTCCAGGTTTTACTCTCAATAAATCTCCAATAACAATGGCTTGGATAGAAATTACTTCCTCGCTGCCATCATCTTTTACCAAAGTTGCCTGTGTTGGCGCTAATTTTAAAAGCGATTTAATGGCTCCACTTGTTTGACTATGGGCTCTTGCTTCTAATAATTGACCTAATAAAACCAAGGTTAAAATTACTGTAGTTGCTTCAAAATATACAAATACGGTTCCGCTTTCGGTTTTAAATTGATCAGGGAAAATTGCGGGAAACAACAGGGCGATGATGCTAAAAATAAAAGCTACTCCTGTTCCAATTCCAACAAGTGTAAACATGTTTAATTTCCATGTTACTACTGATTTCCATGCACGGACAAAAAACATCCAAGTTGCATAAAATACAACAGGGAGTGATAATGCAAACTGAATCCAATTCCAAATTTCTTGCGGAAACAATTTTAACAACGGATTATTTGGTGTTAAATCCGCCATCGCCATAAAGAAAATTGGCACCGTAAATAGGGTGGCTATTTTCATTTTCCTTAGCAATTTTTGGTAGGCTTTATCCTCTTCAGAATCTGATGGTTCCAAAGGGATTAAATCCATTCCGCAAATTGGACATGCTCCYGGCTCATTTTTAATAACTTCGGAATGCATAGAACATGTAAATTGAAGATTTTCGACAACGTTGGCTTGTTCTATTAAGTGCATTCCACAAACTGGACAATCACCCATTTTGAAATAGGTTTTTTCACCTTCGCAATGCATTGGGCAATAAAAAACACCATTCCCGTTTTGTGCTTTTTCTTGTGATTGATGGTGATTAAAAGCATGAGGATGTATTATTTCATACTTGTCGCTATCATTTTTAAGAGCCTCTTGAAATTGATCCAAAAGTATCATATGATGCATTTGGATGGTAACTTCGGACTTTTTTGTGTTTATTGAAACCTTGCTAACTCCTGGAACAGCACTCAATACTTTTACGATATGCTTTTTACAGCCATCGCAACTCATTCCAGTAAGGATATATGTGCTATTCATAATTAGTTGTTTTTAGTTAAAAATTCTAATGTTGATTTTTGAACTGAATATTGTTTTTCTGAAATCACTTTTTTCAATTGAAATTTTAATTTTAATTGTTGAATCTCTAACAATTGCTCAAAATCTATTTTTGAGGTTTCATAAGCAGCAAATAATACTTCCTTAGCACGATCGGCTTCATTTATATTTTTCAATTGCGTTTTAATGGCGACTTTAGAATTAGACATTCCTCTACTTGCCTTACTAAAAATAGTAGTTAACTGATTTATAGTATTCGTTTTATTGGTTGCTACTGCTTTTTGATCCAAGCGCAATTGCTTTTGTTTAGAACTGTATTTTTTAGAAAACAAAGGAATTGAAACGGTCACCATTGGCATGATAATGTCTTTCCCATTGTCTAATAAATCTGCCATGTCTCTTTTATCTACAACTACATAATCCAAGCCTAAACCTATCATAGGTAACCCTTCTTTTTTAACTGCCAATTCYRYYWWTTSMAAKGSRYTTTCCAAATTGTTTAATTGCAATACCTTCGGGTTGTTTGTGATGTCATTTTTGTTAAATAAGTCGCTGTCATCTAAAGTGATGTATTCAATTACGTTTACGGGAGTATTTTCTGCACGATTCAACAACATATTAAACGCAGTGGTTTTTGCAATGGTGTTTTCTTCCACTTTATGAAGTTTGTTGTACAGCTCGTTTTTCTCCATCCTAATTTTTAACACATCAACCATGGTAGAACGGTTATTCTCCAATTCTATCAATGCCAATTCTTCGAAAGTTTTCATGATTTCGATGTTTTCATTGATAATGGCTTTGGTCGCTTTTAATTCAAACAATTCAAAATAGAGGGTCTTTACATCTAAAAACAGTTTTCTTCTTATAAAATCAAACATGTTYGATTGTGCTGCTGCTTTAAAGGTAGCCTGCTCTTTTTTTGCTTCCAAAGTACCAAACCRTGGTAATTTTTGTGCTATAGATATTTTTGCACGCTGAGCCCCAACACGGGTCTCAGGTGTTTGTACAAAATATCCAACTCCGATGGAAGTGTTAGGGACACTTCCAACTTCTACAACTTTTTCCAGTGCACTTTCATATTTATAATGAAAGGCTTTTAATGCTGGATTGTTTTTTTCTGCTTCACTTAAATAATCATTCAAGTTTTGTGCGCTAGCACCTAACGAGATTAAAAATGTAAGGATATAAATGATATTACTTTTCATGTGTTTAAAATTTTGTAATTGAATAAAAATATTTCAAAATTTGAGAACCCATGTAAGCACTCGTTACACTCGTTCTCACATGAATTTATTTTAATCATACCCTTGAGTATTTTTTGCTTAAAAAAATTCATGTTCGTTTCATAGATGAAATAATTTAAAGATTAATTTTGAAGAATAAATTGTTTAGTCGTTATTCTTCGTTGTGGATTATCCACGTTTTCGACCTTTTTGATTTCCAATTATCACTTTTCCAGAGAGTGAGTTTTTTCTTTTTATTCCGAAAGCCGGAGGGTCATAAGTTCACTTTGTTTACTTGGTTCTAACTAGTTATACAAATTATAACTTCCCTATAAAACAAAAGTATGGCTCATCAATAAAAAAAGTAAGGGAGACCCTTACTTTTAAAATAGCAAAAATTACAGTATTATATAAACCCCATTTCTTTAGTTTTTTTGTCGTAATTCTTTATCATAGGGGCTTACAGCATCAAAAATCTGTTTTATCCTACTTTTACGTTTTCATTAGCAGGAAAGGAAAGCTATAAAATTTCAGAGAGATCTTTCATTATCGTACCAATAGAAAGTGCGTATAATAACCTTCTGTCAATAGCGTCTAACAAAAAAATCATTATACAGTTCTTTACGAAATAGTTTTATATCGGTTTTATTATTATAAGGAGGATCTGTAAATAAGGTATTGATTGTTGTGACTAATTCCTATGGAATAATAGCCCAGAGGCCGCAAGATTATCCAGGATCGCTCATGAAAAATTTGTATCTCTTGGTAAATACGAATAGTGATTGATACTCTTGCCATAGAATTTTGTAGCTTACTTATCTACGTTAGTCGTTTGGTAGGGGTAGGGAGTTGTTTTAAAGGGATTAGCTTCGCGATCCCTAGGGAATCCTATGTAAGCATGTAAAACCGGATTCACTGCGTGAGACTGGGGTTTTTTTATGTCTAGTTTATTGGTTTAAGGGATTATTACTTGATCCCAAAAGGGAATCCAGTACAAGCATAGAAATGCTTGAAGCTTTCGCTTCTAATCCTTTTTTATTTCATGCCAATTTCCAAGCTACGCTTGAATTGGTATGAAATAAAAAATGCTTACCCAAGGGTAGGCATTTCTTTTTGCGGAGGAAGAGGGATTCACTTCGTGATCCCTGAGGGGGAATCCTTTGCAAGTATGTAAAACCATTCTCACTTCGTGAGTCTTTGGTTTTTTTAGGTTTAGTTTATAGATTTAAGGGATTATTACTTGATCCCAAAAGGGTATCCAGTACAAGCATGTAAAACCAGATTCACTGCGTGAGGCTTTGGTTTTTTATGTAAAGTATATAGATTTAAGGGATTCACTTCGTGATCCCAGAGAGGGAATCCTTTGCAAGCATGTAAAACCAGATTCACTGCGTGAATCTTTGGTTTTTTTATGCCCAAAAGCTTACGAAAACTTGTTTTCGACGTTTTTGGGCATAAAAAAACCCACAACTTTCGTTGTGGGTTTTCCTTTTGCGGAGRAAGAGGGATTCGAACCCCCGGAGGTGTGACCCTCAACAGTTTTCAAGACTGCCGCATTCGACCACTCTGCCATTYCTCCAATGCGGCTGCAAATATAGCAACCTTTTTCTATTGGTTATACTATTTTATCAAGAATATTTTCTAGACTTTGTTATACGAATATTTATTTCGAAATCTGTGTTGACCAATCTCTTTTTTGCTCTTATTTTTACCGTATGGAAGAATGGTACCATTATGTACTTTTAATAGGCGTCGGTTTTGTTGTTGGTTTTATCAATACAGTCGCTGGTGGAGGGTCTTTACTTTCATTACCAGTCCTTATTTTTTTAGGCCTGCCCCCAAGTGTCGCCAATGGCACCAATAGGGTCGCTGTGGTTATACAGACCGCTATGGCCACTGCCGGCTTCAAAAGTAAGGGGGTTACTACCTTTCCCTTTAATATTTATTTGGGTATTTCAGCCTTAGCCGGTGCAATTATAGGAGCCTATATAGCCGTAGACATCAAAGGGGAGACCTTTAATAAGATTCTGGCCATAGTAATGATAGTGGTTGTACTAATCATTATGTTCAAGCCCAAAATGAAATTAGCAGAATTGCAGGAAAGAATTACAGGAAAATATCTTTGGATCGGTATCATCGCCTTTTTCTTTTTTGGTATCTATGGGGGCTTTATCAATGCCGGACTAGGTTTTATTATTATCTTATTTTTGCATTATGTAAACCAATTGACCTTGGTTCGTGCCAATGCGACCAAAGTAGCCGTCGTGTTTATTTATACGGTGTCTGCTTTGGTCGTTTTCGTCTTAAACGATAAGGTAAATTGGAAAGTAGGACTTATTTTGGCCATTGGCAATGGTACGGGTGCATGGCTGGCCAGCCGGGTATCTGTTAACAAAGGTGACGGATTTATAAAAACCTTTTTAGTAGTCATGGTCGTACTCATGGCCATTAAACTTTGGTTTTTTAGATAAA
>NVSY01000006.1:0-98181 GCA_002401385.1 Flavobacteriaceae bacterium
TGATTAAAATAAATTCATGTGAGAACGAGTGTAACGAGTGCTTACATGGGTTCTMMAATTTTKWAATATTTTTRKTCAATTACAAAATTTTAAACACATGAAAAAACTTCTTATTTTAGGGCTTCTCCTGCTTTTTTCGATCGTTACAAAAGCGCAAGAGAACATCGTTTACAAGACTCAAAAAGTATGGAGGGTTAATTTTTTAAACCCAGCCATTGAATTTGAAATGCCTACAGGAACAAATTTTACTGTTTCTGCTGCAATTGGAGTTGGTTATGGTGGAGGATATCCCGATTTAACATCGGGGGGCAGTGGTATAATCTATATAATTTCGCCTTTCTTAGATCTGCAACAAAAATGGTTTTATAATTTCAATAAAAGGATTGCTGAAGGAAAAACAGTTGCCAATAATTCTGGAAACTTTATTTCGGCTAGATTTATTACAAGAGGAAAATCTATTGTAGAAAACGTCATAAGAACTTCTGACTATGATTTTGCTGTTGGGCCGACATGGGGTTTTCAAAGAAGTTATAAAAACAACTTACACTTGCTTTTTGATATAGGACCTCAGTATTATTTTGACACAGAAGGTAACGCAAATTTGTTCCCCATTGTATTTCAAATTAACCTAGGCTTTGATTTATAATAAACTAGTAAAGATAATAGGTGTGTCCTGATCCAATGTGTATAATTCAAGGTGCCAACATTAAAGGTTGTGTTGTTCCAATTAATAGAATAAAAAAAGCCAGTGACTCCAAACATCACTGGCTTTTTAACTATTAAATTTAAAATTTACAAAGCAGCTAAACTAGACTGTAAAGTCACAATTTTAGCCTCTGCATCTGCTTGTTTATTTCGTTCTATTTCAATAACTTTTACTGGTGCATTGTTCACAAAACGTTCGTTACTTAATTTTTTCTGAACAGAAATTAAAAACCCTTGGGTATATTTTAATTCTTCTTCTAGTTTTGCTTTCTCTGCCTCTACATCAACTGCGCCAACCATTGGAATAAAATATTCGTTCGATTTAACACGGTAACTCAAAGCTCCTTCTACTTTTTCTGATACGTATGATAGTTCAGAAATATTTCCCATTTTTTGAATAACAGTATCAAAATTAGTCGATGCTTTCTCGTTATTAATCACAGACAACTCAATCGTTTCTTTGAAAGCTATACTCTTCTCTTTTCTAATGGTTCTAATTCCTGAAATTACCTCTTTAGCTACCTCAAACTCTTTTAACACTACTGCATCTACACCTTTAGTTTTTGGGTATTCTGCAATAATCAACGCTTCTTCCGTAGTTCTTTCTGTGATATTTTGCCATAATTCTTCTGTAATAAATGGCATATAAGGATGTAAAACCTTTAAATTATTTTCAAAAAATGCAATAATTGCTTTGTAAGAAACAGCATCTATTGGTTGTTGATACCCAGGTTTTACCATCTCCAAGAACCAAGATGARAAATCATCCCAGAATAATTTGTACAGGCTCATCAATGCTTCACTGATACGATATTGCTCAAAAGAGGTATCAATATCAGCAATTACTTGTTGAAATTTAGAGGCATACCATTCAATCGCAATTTTTGATGATTCAGGTTGCTCAATTTCCTCAGAAACTTCCCATCCTTGTACCAATCTGTATGCATTCCATATTTTATTTGAGAAATTACGCCCTTGTGCACACAATTCTTCTTCAAATAATAAATCATTTCCTGCAGCAGCGCATAATAGCATTCCTACACGTACACCATCTGCTCCATATTTTTCCATCAACTCAATAGGATCTGGTGAGTTCCCTAAAGATTTTGACATTTTTCTACCTTGCTTGTCTCTTACAATTCCTGTAAAATAGACATTACTAAATGGTTTTTCGTTTTTAAATTCATACCCTGCAAATACCATTCTCGCTACCCAAAAGAAAATAATATCTGGTCCCGTTACCAAATCGTTGGTAGGATAATAATAGTTAAAATCTTTATTTTCAGGATTTCTAATTCCATCAAAAACAGAAATTGGCCATAACCAAGAAGAGAACCAAGTATCCAATGCATCTGGATCTTGAGTCAAGTCAGCAATTTTCACTTCTTTACCTAATTTTTCAGAAGCCAACCTACTCGCTTCTTCAATAGTCTCTGCTACTACAAAATCGTTGACCCCTTCGTCATAAAAGTAAGCTGGAATTTGATGCCCCCACCACAATTGACGAGAGATATTCCAGTCGCGAATATTTTCCAACCAATGACGGTATGTACTATTATAATGCTTTGGATATAATTTTATTTCTTCATCTTCAAGTACGGCTTTTAATGCAGGCTCTACAATGGTATCCATTTTTAAAAACCATTGCGCAGATATTTTCGGTTCAATTACCGCTTTGGTACGTTCAGAAGTACCTACTTTATGCATGTGTTGCTCAATTTTCACCAAACAACCCAATTCTTTTAATTCAGCAGTAATTTCTTTACGAACTACAAAACGATCCTTTCCTTGGTAATGCAATCCAAATTTATTCAAACTTGCATCATCATTTAAAATATCGATGACCTCAAGTTGGTGTTTTTCACCTAACACTTTATCATTTTGATCATGTGCAGGTGTCACTTTCAAACATCCCGTTCCAAACTCTATATCCACATATTCATCTTCAATAATAGGAATAGATCTGTTCGCAACAGGTACAATGGCTCTTTTTCCTTTTAGATGAGAAAAACGCGGATCGTTTGGATTGATACAAATAGCGGTATCTCCTAAAATAGTTTCTGGTCTGGTAGTAGCCACAGTTAACACATCTTCAGAACCTTCAATTTTATAATTAATATAATATAAATTCCCTGGTTTTTCTTCAAATATCACTTCCTCGTCAGACAAGGTAGTTTGGGCTGATGGATCCCAATTTACCATTCTATAACCACGGTAAATTAATCCTTTTTTATACAGATCTACAAAAATAGTATTCACGGCCTCGCTCAAATCAGCATCCATGGTAAACTTGGTACGTTCCCAATCGCAAGAAGCACCTAATTTTTTCAATTGTTCTAGAATAATTCCTCCGTGTTTATCTGTCCAATCCCAAGCATGTTTTAAAAACTCGTCCCTAGTCAAATCAGATTTTTCAATCCCTTCTTCCTTCAATTTAGCAACTACCTTTGCTTCTGTAGCAATGGATGCATGATCCGTTCCTGGTACCCAGCAGGCATTAAATCCCTTCAAACGTGCTCTTCTGATTAGAACATCCTGAATGGTATTATTCAACATATGCCCCATGTGCAAAACTCCAGTTACATTTGGAGGTGGAATTACAATTGTATAAGGCTCTTTATCGTTGGGTGTAGAATGAAAATAATTATTTTTCATCCAATAGTCGTACCATTTATCTTCAACCTCCAGCGGGTTGTATTTTGTTGCTAAATTCATTTTGGTCTAATATTTGCAAATAGAAACGCAAATGTACAATTATAGTACTGAACTAAAAATTTTTTGAAAACATAAAAAAAAGACTAACTTTACGATCTAATAAATCAGAAAATCATGAAAAAATTATTTACATTATTATTTATAGGATTCATTGCTACGGGTATCACAGCGCAGGAAAAAACTACTGCTACGATAGACCCAAATGCTCCAGTATTTGAATTTGAATCTGAAGTAATTGACTATGGTAAAATTGAATATAAAGCAAATGGATTAAGAACTTTTAAATTTAAAAATACGGGTAAATCTGCTTTAATTATTTCTCGTATTCAATCTAGTTGTGGATGTACAACTCCTAAAAAACCAGATGGACCAATTATGCCAGGAGAAACTGGAGAAATTGATGTAAAATACGCTACAAACCGAGTAGGAGGTTTTTCTAAAACAATTACAGTATTCTCAAATGCTTCTGAAAAAATGAAACGTTTGCGCATCAAAGGAATAGTTGGAAAAAACCCTGCATTAGCTAAAAAGAAAGCTTCAAAATAAAATATAATTTTAACTTCTAAAAAGACTTCGAAAACTCGGAGTCTTTTTTTTGTGCAATGTTTTATATTACTTTTTTCAATCTAAAACTGTACACTTGTTCAATTCCATATCTAGATATTCTGATTTTATACTTTCGATTAGGTTTGCTGTAAAAACCATGGATAATTTCTTCCAATTTTAACTGAT
Organism: Flavobacteriaceae bacterium; assembly: GCA_002401385.1. Taxonomy (GTDB): domain Bacteria; phylum Bacteroidota; class Bacteroidia; order Flavobacteriales; family Flavobacteriaceae. Next base: position 4,153 of record NVSY01000006.1, read on the forward strand.
GAGCTGCTTTATTATTTACCGATAATATTATATCTCCTTTCCGTAAACCAGCAATGTAGGCCGGGGAATTTTTCCGAATTGAAAAAATGCTATATGAGGGCTTAAAAATAAAATTATAGTTATAATCCAACAACACCTCCACCCCTCTATTAGTTGAAGAATTATAGGTGTTTGAATTTATTGCAGCTTGGCGTTCCTTCACCAGTACTTGTCCGCTATAGACCAGCTCAATACCACTCATATTATAATTAAAAGGTTTATCATATTTCCCTCCCTTTTTTAAATATAAAGCTGCATTTTGATAATCTAAAATCAATCTAAACCGTCCTAACACCGTACCTCCAATACTGCCATTTCTGTCTAATTGTTTTCGTGCAATTACAATGGCACTAGAATCTGGATAAGAAACAGTGGTTCCCTTTAAATTGTATTTCCCCAGTAAAAGATTATAAACTTTACTCCTTTTCCCATTAATTATACCACTCAAGCCTTCCCCTAAATAATCATCAAAATATTTTTCTGGACTAACAATTTTCTCATGACTTCCTTCAAAAATCCAAAGGGCATCACTTCCTCCAGAATCAACCAATAATTTCACTAATACTGGAGCCTCCTCTTTTTTAAACTGAATATAAGTATGGATATAAGGCTTATTGTTGTAAAAAGTCAAATCAAATTTTTCAAACTTCCGTAATCTTTTCTTCTTGTATTTTTTTGGATTGTAAAAGGTGATTCTTTTTTGACTGTAATTAATCTCTACAACAAAATCCTTTACTAAATCATAACCGATTATTCCATGAATAGTCAGACCTAATTTCGCTGATAAATCAAAATCGCTGTCTAGAATAAAATATAAATTCTGATTTCGTCCAACAATATTTTTAATTCTAAAATTATTGTTTTTGGACAGCAATGCATCAACCGGTTTATTAGAACCCAATCCCTTTATTTTTATTTTCTTTACTTCTTTTAAGTCTAATGAATCAACCTGATTCAAATTAAATAGTATTGTACGGCTCACCCCGGTATCCAATATAAAATTGAGCGCCTTTCCATTCACCTCAATAGGGAGTATTATTAAATTGTTTTTATTGATAAAAGAGATCTGCAGTTTCTCTTTATTATCAATAAAATGAAACTGTCCTTGTCCAGTTACCGTTTGGAAAAACAAAAAGAAGACAAGTGTACAAACAAAAGGGAAATAGAATAATTTCAAATGTCAGAGTTTTAGTTAAGTAAGATACGAAACACCGCTATCTTTGACTAATATTTATGATATATTTAACGTCATAATTTCACAAAAAAAAACMGTAATAATCAAAAATATTTTGCAATTTTGTGTTTTAATATTAATCGATTTTAACATGCCAAAGATATCCACTAAGGGCTTAAACATGCCTGAATCACCGATTCGAAAACTAGTCCCTTTTGCAGAAAAAGCAAAGAAAAAAGGAGTACAAGTATATCATTTAAACATAGGGCAACCGGACATTCAAACTCCAGAAGTTGCTTTAAAAGCTATTCGTGAAAACAAAGTAAATGTATTGGCATATAGCATGTCTGAGGGGTCGGAACAATACCGTTCAAAATTAGCAGCGTATTATCAAAAAAACAACATTGATGTAAACGCTCAAGATATTATTGTTACTACAGGAGGGTCAGAAGCATTGTTATTTGCTTTAGGTACTGTTTGTGATCATGGTGATGAAATTATTATCCCAGAACCATTTTATGCAAATTACAATGGATTTTCTACGGCATCAGGAGTAACCATCAAACCTATCATGTCTACTATTGAAACTGGTTTTGCTCTCCCTGAAATTTCAGAGTTCGAAAAATTGATTACTCCAAAAACCAAAGCCATTCTAATATGTAACCCAGGAAATCCAACGGGATATGTTTATTCTAAAGAAGAAATAGAAAAATTAGCAGTAATTGTTAAAAAACACGATCTATTCTTAATAGCTGATGAAGTGTATCGGGAGTTTATTTACGATAAAGAAGTAAAACATCAATCCGTTTTATCAGGATTTGGATTGGAAAAGCATGCAATTATAATAGACTCTGTTTCTAAAAGGTATAGTATGTGTGGCGCTAGAATTGGTTGTATTATTTCTAAAAACAAAGAGGTGATGCAAACTGCTATGAAATTTGCTCAAGCACGTTTAAGCCCTCCTACATATGCTCAAATTGCAAGTGAAGCAGCCTTAGATACACCAGAAAGTTATTTTACCGAAGTTATTGTAGAATACAAAGGCAGACGAGACACATTGATCAATGCATTGCAAAAAATAGAAGGTGTAAAAGTTGCCAACCCAAAAGGCGCATTTTATTGTGTAGTTGAACTACCTGTTACAGATGCCGATGACTTTGCGCAATGGTTGCTAGAAAGTTTTAGTTCCAACAACGAAACGATTATGGTAGCTCCTGCTGCTGGTTTTTATTCTACACCAGGTGTCGGTACTAACCAAATCCGAATTGCGTATGTACTTAAAAAAGAAGCATTGATTAGATCTGTAGAAATACTAAAAGAAGCATTAAATTTATACCGAGCTTAGTTTGAAAATACAACACAATATTTCATTAAAACAATACAATACTTTCGGCATTGATGTCAATGCCGAAAGATTTATTGAGATCAATTCTGTCATTGAATTAAAATCGCTTTTAAAAAAGGAGAAAGACCTTTTTATTATTAGTGGTGGTAGTAATATGTTACTGCTTTCTGATATTAAAACACTAGTTGTTTTCTTAAATATTGAAGGCATCATTATACAAGAAACTCAAGAGAACGATGTTTTTGTTACCGCAAATTCTGGTGAAAATTGGCATGATTTTGTCTTGTGGTGTATCGATCAGAATTATGGAGGTCTTGAGAATTTATCTTTAATTCCCGGAAATGTAGGTTCTTGCCCAATTCAAAATATAGGCGCTTATGGTGTGGAAGTTAAAGATACTATCCACCAAGTAACAGCCATCGAAATTAACACAGGTAAAACAAGAGTTTTCTCCAATCAAGAATGTGATTTTGGTTACAGAAATTCTATCTTCAAAAACGAACTGAAAGGAAAATATATAATTACCACTGTCGCTTTTAAATTGACAAAAAGTGAACATATTATATATGATTCCTACGGAGCTATTAGAGCTGTACTGGATGAGAATAGTATCACAGAACCTACAATTTCAGATGTTTCAAAAGCCATAGTAGGAATCAGAGCTTCAAAACTTCCAGATCCAAAACAGATTGGAAACAGCGGCAGTTTTTTCAAAAATCCTGTTGTCAAGAAAATTGTTTTTGAGCAAATTCAACGAAATAATCCTACGATGCCATTTTACAAAGTAAACGATGATGCGTTTAAAATACCCGCTGGTTGGTTGATTGAAACCTGTGGATTTAAAGGTAAAAGATATGGAGACGCCGGAGTGCATAAAAACCAAGCATTGGTACTTGTAAATTTCGGAAATGCTACAGGAAATGAAATTTATACATTGGCTCAAAAAATACAAACTTCAGTTTCAGAAACTTTCGGAATACCTTTGGAAATTGAAGTAAACATAGTTCATTAGTTACAACTTAATTTCTAATTGGTCATAAGCCACAAACACATTCTCGGGTAACATTTTTTCCAAATCAACATGAACCCCCAAAAAATGACTAATGTGGGTTAAATATGCTTTTTGGGGCTTTAAATAAGCAATCAACTCTAAAGACTCACTCAAACTCAAATGTGAGTGATGTTCTTTAAATCGTACAGCATTAATTACTAACACTTCTAAATTTTTGAGTTTTTCTAGTTCTTGTTTCTCAATGGATTTAACATCTGTTAAATAAGCAAAAGAATCACCAAATTTATACCCCAATATAGGCAATTTACCATGCATTACTTGTATTGGACTTACTTTTAGCCCATGTAGTAAAAACGGTTTTTTTTCTATAATATGCTGTTCAATATGTGGAGCACCTGGATACTTATTTACATCATTAAAAATATAATCAAACCTAACTTTTAATTCGTTCATTACACGTTCTTGTGCATAAAATGGCACCTTACCTAATTTAAATGCATAAGGTCGAATATCATCCAAACCAGCGGTGTGATCCGCATGCTCATGGGTAAATAAAATTCCGTCAATATGCAGCACGTTTTCTCTCAGCATTTGATATCTAAAATCTGGGCCACAGTCTATTATATAACAAGCCCCTTCCCATGCTATCATGATAGAAACTCGCAATCTTTTATCTCTTTTATCTTTGGACAAAAAAACAGGATGCTCTACACCTATTACTGGAATTCCCGTAGATGTTCCTGTTCCTAAAAATGTAACTTTTATTCTTTTCATTATTCAAAAATAATTTTATTATTTGACAATCAAATACTATTTTAACTTTTGTTCTCTTTCTGTAAGTGTTTCAGTTGTAATAAAACAAAAATAATCCATTTAACAAACTGTTCTCCAGTATTTTACATCACATAAAGTGTTTTGACTAAAACAAAAAGTACTAATAATCAGTAAGTTGATTTTTATCATACAAAAACGACAGAAAAAAGTATAAATTTGATTAAACACTAAACGATTTTGAAACAGTCATTTAACCCTCAACAAAGTAAGCAATATACATCCTACTCCTGCTGTTGCAGTAAAAATTACGTTTCAAATATTTATAAGACTTTCTCATGCAGACAAGTCTTTTTTTATGTCCAATTTTTCGAAAATAATTTCTAAATAAGTATATATGAAAATAGGTTTTCTAAAAGAAAGTCGTAAAGGAGAAAAACGAGTTGCTATTACCCCTACAATAGCAAAGTTATTCGGTTCTAAAGGCTTTGAAGTTTTGGTAGAAAAAGATGCCGGAAAGGCATCAAATTTCAAAAATTCTACTTACGAAAAAGTAGGTGTCAAAGTATTGGATCAAGCCGATATTTTCCAACAAGCAGATATTGTTGCAAAAATTAATCCCTTTGAGGAAGAAGAAATTGTGCAACTAAAAGAAGGACAAACTACGGTAAGTTTACTTTTTCATTTATCAAATCCTAATACCGTCTCCACGCTATCTAAACAAAAAGTTTCCTCTTTTTCTTTAGATGCTATCCCTAGAATTTCTCGTGCTCAGGATATGGATATCTTGAGTTCTCAAAATAATCTAGCAGGATATAAAGCGGTGATTTTAGGGGCCTATGAAATGTCTAAAATATTCCCGCTAATGATGACTGCAGCAGGTACTATCACACCATCTAGAGTCCTTATTTACGGAGTTGGTGTTGCTGGATTACAAGCCATTGCCACAGCAAAACGGTTGGGAGCTATTGTAGAAGCCACAGATATAAGACAGGACACAAAAGAGCAAACAGAATCGCTTGGCGCCAAATTTATAAGTGTAGATAATACGGGAGAAAAAGAAGAAGGAGGTTATGCAAAAGAAGCTTCAGAAGATTATAAAAAAAGGCAAAAGGAAGCGGTAGATAAATCCCTCTTTGATGCAGATTTGGTGATTACAACAGCTTTTGTACCTGGAAAAGAAGCACCTATTTTAATTTCTAAGGAACAAGTAGAACAGATGAAAGAAGGTGCTGTAATCGTAGATTTAGCAACGGGTCAAGGTGGAAATTGCGAATTGAGTAAGCTCAATAAAGTAATTATAAAAAACGGAGTTAAAATTATAGGGACTACCAACTCACCAGAAAGTGTGGCTACTAATGCCAGTGAACTTTTTGGTAAAAACATTTTTAATTTCCTAAAGCATCTAACAAACGATGACAATAATTTTAAATGGGATTTAGATGAAGAGATTACAAAATCAACATTAATTGTTCATAACGGAACTATAACTCAATAAAAAATGACAGAATTTATTCAATTTATAAGTGAACACCTTCAAATGATATACATCGTAATTCTGATGATATTTGTTGGAGTAGAAATTATTGGTCACGTACCTGCCGTGCTACATACACCATTAATGTCTGGCGCCAATGCTATACATGGTGTGGTAGTTGTTGGAGCCATTTTAGTAATGTTGGGCTCATCTCCAGACAATATACTAGCGCTTTCTTTAGGCTTTGTTGCCGTATTATTAGGAACCCTTAATGTAATAGGAGGATTTGTAGTTACCGACCGTATGTTAGAAATGTTTAAAAAGAAAAAATAATGGAATTTACACTTAGTATTATATATCTAATTGCATCAATTACATATATCCTTGGATTAAAAATGTTAGGACACCCTAAAACGGCGCGAAAAGGAAATTTAATCGCTGCTTTTGGGATGGGAATTGCCATTGTTGGAACCCTATTTATCTACCCAAAAGAAGTTCCTACACTTATTTATGCACTTATAGGAATTGCTATACTTATCGGAACCATCATCGGCTGGTTGGTGGCTAAAAAAGTAGCCATGACAAAAATGCCAGAATTAGTGTCAATATTTAATGGTATGGGAGGGGCCAGTGCTGCCCTTATTGGCCTCATAGAATTTCAACATTACCACGGTCAGACCCTATCAATTGCCACCATACTAGCAGGAGTGATTATTGGAAGTATTTCTTTTTCTGGAAGCATGATTGCTTGGGGGAAATTAAACGGAACCATCAATAAACCAATTCGTTTGCCTAAATACAATATCATTAACAATTTATTTTTTATTGGTTTGATAGCTTTTGCTTCATTTATCGCATATCAAGGCATCGATAGTCAATTGTATTTGTACATCCTTTTTGCAGGAGCGCTAGCATATGGAGTTCTTTTTGTACTACCTATAGGTGGTGCGGACATGCCTGTAGTAATATCCTTATTAAATTCATTTACTGGATTAGCAGCAGCTTTGGGAGGATTTTTATATGGAAATATGGTAATGTTAACGGGTGGTATCCTTGTCGGATCAGCTGGAACCATACTTACCTTTGCCATGTGTGATGCCATGAACAGGTCTCTAAGCAGTGTTATTTTTGGAGCTTTTGGAGAAGGTAATAAAAGCGATGCCGAATCTCGCGAAATAGTAGGAAACATAAAAGAAACAACGCCTAGTGATGTTGCTATTCTAATGAATTATGCAAACAAAGTAATAATTGTGCCTGGTTATGGATTGGCTGTTGCACAAGCACAACATATAATTCATGAATTGGAAGAATTATTAATTAAAAAAGGTGTGGACGTAAAGTATGCCATCCATCCAGTTGCAGGTCGTATGCCMGGACATATGAATGTATTACTTGCCGAAACCAATGTAGATTACGATAGATTGATTGAAATGGAAGATGTGAATCCAGAATTTCAAAATACCGATGTTGTTTTTGTTGTGGGAGCCAACGATGTTGTAAACCCAGCAGCACACAACGATCCAAGTAGCCCAATTTATGGTATGCCAATCTTAAATGCTGAGAACGCCAAATATATTGTGGTTAATAAACGAAGTATGAAACCCGGTTACGCAGGCATAGAAAACGAACTTTTCTTTAATCAAAAAACATCCATGCTCTTTGGGGATGCTAAAGATACCTTAGGGAAATTAGTTGGAGAATTAAAGAATATGTAATAAGTTCCTCTTAATCCCTATCAAAAAAAAACGAGTCTGAAAAGGCTCGTTTTTTTATGCTTCGAATATTAAACATGAAATTTATCAGTTTTTTAAAAAAATCCCTTAAAATTTGTTAATTTTGTTCTTGAATCAAAAAAACAAAAAATGGCTATCGTTTTAAAAGGAGATACAGTAATTATTGATGTTCCCTCTGCTAAATCCAAAGCACTAAAAATCAACCTAAACCGAAATATTTACGGAACTTTTGCAGAAATTGGTGCTGGACAAGAGACTGCTCGCCACTTTTTTAGAGCAGGTGGTGCTTCGGGAACTATAGCAAAGGCCATGAGTGCCTACGATAAAGATTTTTCCGATGCCATTTATGGAATTGAAAATGATGGTCGCTATGTAACAGAAAAACGCTTGAAAGGGATGCTTTCTCATGAATTGGAACTCATGGAAGACAGATTGAGTMGAAAAAAACATCCCGAAAAAATATTCTTTACCTACGCCAATACTGTTACAACAATAGATTTTGTTAAGAAATTTAAAGGTCACGGATGGTTAGGAATTAAATTTCAATTAGATCCTTTGGAAGCTTATAACGAAATTATTTTACACGTTCGTTTTAAGGAAAATGATGTAAAACAACAACAAGAAACTTTAGGATTACTCGGTGTAAATTTAATATATGGTTCCTTTTATTTGCACGACAATCCAAAAGAACTTTTAAAATCGCTCTATCATAATATTGAAACCGATCAGATAGAATTAGACATGATTAATTTTTCTGGCCCTCGATTTTCTTATGTAGACAATAGATTAATGAGTTTGTTATTGGTTAAAAATGGTTTCACCAATGCTGTAATGTTCGGACCTGACGGGAACAACCTATTGCCTGCCCAACAATTATACCAAGCAAATATTTTAGCATTACGCGGAAGCTTTAGACCTGTGACCAAGGTAAATATTGAAATGTTTGAATTGGCACGTGAATTGTTTTTTAACGAAACAAAAGTTGAAGAAGAACGTACTAAAATAATTTTTGAAATTACATTGACTAATTTAATTTCAGGAGGTAAAATTGACGAACGAGATTTCCTAGACCGTGCAGAATTATTGTGTTCATTAGGTCAGAATGTAATGATTACAAACTACCAAGAATATTATAAACTAGTAGAATACTTTTCAGAATTTACGAAAAAACGCATTGGATTGGCGATGGGTGTGTATAATTTTGTACAGATTTTTGATGAGAAATACTACCGTAATTTAAGTGGTGGTATTCTAGAAGCTTTTGGGAAACTATTCTTTAAAGATTTAAAAATATACTTATATCCTTTAAAAGACCAACGTACAGGTGAAATAAAAACCAGCGAAAACTTGAAAGTACATCCACGTATGAAAGAATTGTACAAGTTCTTCAAATACAATGGAAAAGTAGTGGACATCAAGGATTACAACCCAGATATACTAGATGTTTTCTCTCGTACTATTTTAAAAATGATAGAAGACGGAGAAGCTGGATGGGAAGAAATGCTACCTTCTGGAATTGCAGACATCATAAAGGAAGAACGATTGTTTGGGTATTCTAGACGTAAATTTATTACTAAAAAATAGATCTTTAAATCTATTAAACCTTTTTTAATTTAAGTAGTCTAATCTAAAAAAATAGTGAACGACGAACGCGAACTTATTATAGCATTACAAAACACCAGTACGAAAGAAAAAGCCTTTCGACAATTGATGACGCTGTATAAAGAACGCTTGTATTGGCACATCCGTAAAATTGTTATTTCACATGATGATACAGATGATGTACTTCAAAACACTTTTATCAAAGTTTTTAAAAGTATTCACAAATTTAAAGGAGACAGTAAACTCTATTCATGGATGTACCGCATTGCCACCAACGAATCCATTACTTTACTCAACAAAAAAGCAAAAGAAAGACATATAGAGATAAGTGAATTACATACCGAACTTGGACAGTCCTTGCAATCTGATGTGTATTTTTCCGGTGATGAAATTCAACTTTTATTACAAAAAGCAATTTTGACCTTGCCACAAAAACAACAGTTGGTGTTTAATATGAAATACTATGACGAGTTAAAATACAAAGAAATTTCTGAAATACTAGACACTTCAGTTGGCGCATTAAAGGCCTCTTATTTCCATGCCGTTAAAAAAATTGAAGAAATCATTAAAAGTCATTAAACCAAACAGATAAAACAAAGTCTTAGATATAGAATGAAAGCAACAAATAAACACAACATCCAATTTTTGAGTGATATTCCTCGAAAAAACAATTTTGAACTCCCTAAGGATTATTTCAAAACTGCAGGGGATGCGTTGTTTTCTCAACTTTACTTACAAGAAATTCATACTACTGACCCCAAACGATTTGATGTTCCTGAARGATATTTTAATGAGGTGGACAGCTTAGTTCTTACAAAACTTAAGACACAAGCACGCTATAAAAACCATACAACACCCAATGATATTCCAACGGACTATTTTGAGACCTTGGAAGACCGTATCATGGAGAAGCTTCCAAAACAAAGTGGTATCATTCAATTCAAAACACTATTAAAAAGTAAGCTTACCCCCATTGCTATTGCTGCCTCTTTATTGCTTATATTTACTTTAGGAAACATAAATAAAGCAAATGCTGTAACGTTTGAAAATATTTCTAGCAACGACATTGAAGCCTGGGTAGAAAATGGATATCTTATTTTTAATACAGAAGACTTTACGTCTCAAGTCACAGATACAGCATTAGAATTAGACAATTTCAGTAATATATATACCCATGAACAAGCATTGGATTTCTTACAAGAAACCGATTTAGAAAACATACTATTTGAAGAATAAAACCATTTTATAATCATTCCTTAGTAAAGACTTCGCTAAAACGAAAACATCCATTGAATGTTTATAATACTCCTCGAAACCCAAATCAGTAATAGAGGAATCAAAAATAACACAGAAAGATGAATAAACAATTCCTATTTTTTTTCTTGATAACATTTGGACTTCTGAGCAATATACACGCACAAAGACAACACAAAATTAGTCATGAAAAATTCAAAGCACTAAAAACTGCTTTTATTACAGACGAATTAGATTTGACGGTAAAAGAAGCTGAAAAATTTTGGCCAATTTATAATGAGTACCACAAATCATATAAAGAATTGAGCCACCTACTAGAACGTGACATCAAAAAACGTGTAGATAATCTTGGAGGCATCGAAAATTTATCTGATAAAGACGCTGCAAAAATTCTCGAAAGAATTATTAAATTAAAAAGGCAAAAAGCTACAATTAGCGAGCAATTATATCCCAACTTAAAAAAGGTGATTTCAGCTAAAAAAATCATTCGACTGACCAAGGCTGAACGCGATTTTAGGCATAAAATATTTAAGGAATACAGACGAAGAGGACAAAAAAAGGAAGCTAATTAGCTTCCTTTTTTTGTCCTTATAATATGTCTTAATACATTTTTAAACGTAATTCTTTCACTTTTGGATCTTCTAAATACTCATCAAAAGTAGCGTATTTATCAATCACACCGTTGGGTGTAATCTCTATAATTCTATTGGCAACTGTCTGGGCAAACTCGTGGTCATGTGTACTAAACAACACGGTCCCTTTAAAGTTTACTAACGAATTATTAAATGCCTGGATAGATTCCAGATCCAAGTGATTCGTTGGTTCATCTATCATCAATACATTTGCTCTTGTCATCATCATACGAGACAACATACAACGCACTTTTTCACCTCCAGAAAGCACATTACATTTTTTCAAGGCTTCTTCTCCACTAAAGATCATTTTACCTAAAAACCCTCTTATATGGACTTCTTCGCGTTCCTCTTCAGTTTGTGCATATTGACGCAACCAATCTACTAAATCTAACGATGCATCTTCAAAAAATTCGGCATTGTCCACAGGCAAATATGCTTGAGTAGTTGTAACACCCCAATTAAATTTACCAGCATCCGCTTTTACCGTTCCATTCAATATATTGTAAAAGGTAGTAACAGCTTTTGAATTTTTAGAAAAAATAACAACTTTATCTCCTTTATTTAAATTAAAGTCAATGTTTTTAAACAACACTTCCCCTTCATTATTCGTTTTTGTCAATCCTTCGATATTCAAAATTTGATCACCCGCTTGACGGTCACTTTCAAAAATAATGGCAGGATATCTCCTACTAGAAGGTTTAATYTGGCTAACATCCAATTTATCAATCATTTTCTTACGACTCGTTGCCTGTTTAGACTTGGCCATATTGGCAGAAAAACGACGGATAAATTCCTCCAATTCTTTCTTCTTATCTTCCGCTTTTTTGTTTTGCTGTGCACGTTGTTTCGCCGCTAATTGGCTAGACTCATACCAAAACGTATAATTCCCACTATAATGATTAATTTTTCCGAAATCGATATCAGAAACATGGGTACACACTGCATCTAAAAAGTGACGGTCATGCGATACCACAATTACCGTGTTATCAAAATTAGCTAAAAAATTCTCTAACCATCCAATAGTTTCAAAATCCAAATCATTGGTAGGCTCATCCATAATTAACACATCTGGAGTCCCAAATAATGCTTGTGCCATTAACACACGTACCTTTGTTTTACCATCCAAAGAACCCATTAATGTATAATGTTGCTCTTCTTTAATACCCAAAGATGATAATAAGGTAGCCGCATCACTTTCTGCATTCCAACCGTCCATCTCTTCAAAAACAACACCCAATTCACCCACTTTTTCACCATCCGCATCCGAAAAGTCTGGTTTCGCATAAATTTCGTCCATTTCCTTTTTAATAGAAAACAATTCCTTGTTCCCCATCATTACAGTCTCCAAGACAGCAAACTCATCGTGTGCAAAGTGATCCTGAGATAATACAGACATACGTTTCCCTTTCTCCAAAGACACATGTCCAGAAGTAGGGTCAATATCACCTGCTATTATTTTTAAAAATGTGGATTTCCCTGATCCGTTTGCTCCAATAATACCATAACAGTTTCCTTGGACAAATTTTGTATTTACTTCGTCAAACAAAACACGTTTTCCAAATTGTACAGATAAATTTGATACTGATAACATTTTACTATTTTTAAATTTGCTGCAAAAGTAGGTAATTCACACCATTAAATAAATTCTAATTTTAATAAATAACTTTTAACATCACATTAACAACAATTCATTCATAAACTGAGTATTTTTGTATGAACCCAAAACAGTAATAATTTGATTCAACAAAAATATCATACGGTACTTATTACGACACTCTTATTTTCCCTCCTATTTAGCTGTATTTCTAGTGAGGGCGAAGATACTTTTGCTTATTTTGGAGGGCATATTACAAATCCTAAAGAAGATATCATTGTCTTTCTTAAAGATGGTGAAACTATAGATACCATCCAACTCGATGCTAAAAATTCATTTTTAAGAAAATTTAAAAACTTGGAAGAGGGACTCTATACTTTTAAACATGGAATTGAATACCAATATGTGTACTTAGAGCCTACCGATAGTGTTCTCGTTCATTTAAACACCTGGGATTTTGACGAAAACCTAGTTTTTAGTGGTCGTGGAAGTGAAAAAAATGAATATTTAATAAATTCATTACTCGATATAGAACGCAAAGAAAAGATTGTAGAAAAATACTACCCATTGAATGAACTCATTTTTTTATCAAAACTTGACTCATTACATTTATTAAAAGTAGCAACCTTGAGTCAGTTTAAAACATCCGTAGAAAATATAAGTCCTGGTTTTATGCATTTAGCAGAAGCTTCTACCAACTACCCTTTTTTACGTAGAAAAGAAGCCTATACTTATTTTTACAAAAATGCACACAAATTAAAGGAATTTCCAAAAGTAGGTACTCATTTTTACGATTACAGAGCTACGGTAGATTTAAACGACACTAACTTAATTTCTTTTTACCCCTATACAAACTATGTAACTAATTACATTTACAATGCGGGATACACAAAAATCGCTACTAATAAAGAATGCCAAGTCTTAGCAACCAATATGTTAGAAGTAATTTCAGAAAACATAAACGAAGGTGATTTTAAAAATAAGATGCTTAAAAATGTATTAATTCGCGATTTCTTAAAAGGAAATAGTACCTGTTCTTTTTCAGAGGCTAATTTAAAATTATTCTATAATCATTGTACTAATGAAGATTTCAAGAAAGAAATAAGAACCTTGGCAAAGGAAAGTAAATTAATTAAAAATAACTCACCGTTGCGTTCTTTTAATTTGATAGACAAAAAGGATACTACCATAGCTATTGAAACTATTATTAAAAACAATTCCACCGTGTTGTATTTCTGGTCTACAGAATTTATGAGCCCTGAATACCTTGCAAAGAGATTGCGCTATTTTAAACAAAAATATCCTTCAGTTTTGTTCGTAGGAGTACAAACAAATGCCGATTTTAAAACAACTAGTGCTTTAAAAAATGTGGATTTAGGACTGCAATTTAAAATTCCAACAGGTGGTATTGCACATTCATATTTCTCAAGCAACTTCCCTAGAAGTATCATTATCAACAAGAAAGGACTTGTTACTAATGGCTTCGCTTATTTTAATTCTAAGTTTTTTGCGCCTCAAATGAGTGCATTAATTAAATAAACAACTATTGTCGTAATTTAAATATAATTTGTACCTTTGCACGCTGAAACCGATTTACAGGAACGCAGGACGTCTGTAGATCATATAAATTTACAGAATGTCGATATTTAAAGAATTAGGGCTCAATGAAGAAATTGCTAACGCCCTAGCCGATTTAGGCTACAAAGAACCAACTCAAATTCAATCAAGTGCTATTCCACAGATTATAAAATCTACGGACGATTTAAAAGCATTTGCACAAACAGGTACAGGAAAAACTGCTGCATTTAGTTTACCTATCTTACAGTTATTGGACACTAACAGTAACCAAGCACAAGCTATCATATTATCTCCAACCCGTGAATTAGCGGTACAAATTGGAAACAATATTAGAGAATTTGCTAAATACCAAAAAGGTGTTAAAGTTGCTACTGTTTATGGTGGAGCAAGTATTGAAGATCAAATTAGACAAATAAAAAGAGGTGCTCAAATAATCGTAGGTACTCCTGGTAGAACTTGTGATTTAATTAAGCGTAGAGCCTTAAATCTAGGWCAAATCCAATGGTTAGTATTGGATGAAGCAGATGAAATGTTGAACATGGGRTTCAAAGATGAATTGGATAAGATATTAGATGCTACTCCAGATTCTAAACAAACCATGTTGTTCTCCGCTACTTTCCCAAAAGAAGTAGAATCTATTGCTCGTAACTACATGACCAATCCTGTTGAAATTACTTCAGGAGAAAAAAATAAAGGAACTGAAAACGTAAGTCACGAATATTACATTGTGAACGATCGTTCTCGCTATTTAGCCTTGAAACGTATTGCAGATATAAACCCTGACATATACAGTATTATTTTCTGTAGAACTCGTAGAGAAACACAAGAAGTTGCTGATAAATTAATCAAGGACGGTTATAGTGCAGAAGCATTGCATGGAGATTTATCTCAAGCACAACGTGATTCTGTAATGCAAAAATTCAGAAAAAAACATGTGCAACTATTGGTTGCAACTGATGTTGCTGCTCGTGGACTAGATGTAACTGACCTTACACACGTTATCAACCATAAACTACCAGACCAAATAGAATCGTACACTCACCGTAGTGGTAGAACTGGACGTGCTGGTAAAAAAGGAATTTCTATTGCTTTAGTAACAAGACGTGAAAAAGGAAAATTATTCCCTATAGAGAAGAAAATTGGTAGAAAATTCTCAGAAGGAAAAATACCTACAGGAGAAGAAATCTGTCAAATTCAATTGATGAAATTGATTGATAAAGTGAAGGATATTGATGTAAGTGATACTCAAATTAACGAATTCCTACCTTCTATCAACGAAAAGTTGGAAGGAATGGATCGTGATGAGTTAATCAAGAGATTTGTATCTTTAGAATTCAATACTTTCTTAAACTATTACAAAAACGCTCCAGATTTAAATAATGAGTCTGCAGGACGTGATCGTGATGAACGTGGAAGACGTGAGGTTGATGAAAATATGTCTCGTTTCTTTATTAACATAGGACGTAGAGATGGTTTAAGACCCGCTAATTTAATTGGCTTGATCAACGATCAAGGAATTACCAATAACCTCAAAATTGGACAAATCGAAATCTTAGATTCATTCTCATTTTTTGAAGTAGATAAAGGGTTTACACAAGAAACATTGACTTCTTTCGAAGAAGACAAAGCAGACTATAACGGTCGTACCGTAAATGTAGAAATTACAGAAAAGAAAAGAACTGGTCGTGGAGGCGGCGGAGGTGGACATCGCGGTCGTAGAGATGGCGGTAGAGACAGAGATCGTGGTGGTGATAGACGAAGAAGTGATGGAGACAGAGGAGCCGGAGCAAAATTTGGTCGTAACCGAGGTGAACGTTCTGACAGAGGTGAACGTTCTGACAGAGGTGGTGATAATAGAGAATTTTCTCGCAGAAGACGTCGTAGAGACTAGTCTTACTAGCAATCATATATTTAAAAAGGCTCGCAAATTGCGAGCCTTTTTTTATGCGTATAAAAATAAAAAAACATTAAAAATCAGACAATGTTTTTTTAATGATAGCAATACATTCCATTAATTGCGCTTCGTTCATTACTAAAGGTGGTGCAAAGCGAATGATATTTCCATGTGTAGGTTTTGCCAACAATCCATTATCTCTTAATTTGATACATAAATCCCAAGCTGTAGAACTATCTTCAGTATCATTTATTAAAATTGCATTTAACAATCCTTTTCCTCTTACAGAAGTTACCAACTCACACGTTTTTGCAAATTCTCCTATTTCTTTTCTGAAAATTTGTCCTAAATATTCTGCATTTTCAGCCAATTTTTCTTCTTTTACAACGTCCAACGCAGCAATAGCTACAACCGCAGCAATAGGGTTTCCTCCAAAAGTAGAGCCGTGTTGACCTGGTTTAATTACATTCATAATAGCATCATCTGCCAATACTGCCGAGACAGGATAAACTCCTCCTGAAAGTGCTTTCCCCAAAATAAGAATATCAGGTTGGACATTTTCATGATCYACAGCCACCAATTTCCCGGTTCTCGCAACTCCAGTCTGTACTTCATCAGCAATAAACAACACATTGTATTTTTCACATAATGCCTTTGCCTTAGATAAATAACCTTCTGAAGGAACAAAAACTCCAGCTTCACCTTGAATAGGTTCTACTAAAAATCCTGCTATATTTTTTTCTGACTTCAAAGTTTCCTCTAAAGCCTCTAAATTGTCATAAGGTATTTTTAAAAAACCAGGAGTAAATGGTCCAAAGTTTTTACGAGCATCTTCATCGTTTGAAAAAGAAATAATTGTAGTGGTACGTCCATGGAAATTGTTTTCACAAACAATAATTTTAGCCTTGTTCTCCTCTATTCCATTTACTTCATAAGCCCATTTACGACATAACTTGATTGCTGTTTCCACCGCTTCTGCACCAGTATTCATAGGTAATACCTTGTCAAAACCAAAATATGACGTTATGTATTCTTCGTATTTTCCTAAAACATCATTGTAAAAAGCACGTGAAGTTAACGTCAATGTTTGTGCCTGAATAGTCATTGCCTCAATAATTTTTGGGTGACAATGTCCCTGATTCACWGCAGAATAAGCAGATAAAAAATCGTAGTATTTTTTTCCTTCAACATCCCAAACATATACACCTTCTCCTTTACATAACACCACTGGTAATGGATGATAATTGTGAGCTCCGTACTTGTTTTCTAATTCAATTGCTTGTTCTGATGATAATTGTGTAGTACTCATTATAGAAATAAGTTTTAAATATAATAGTTTCCAATTCCTTCTTATGGAGAGAAATCATCCAATTACGCATGCAAATTACTAAATATATCACGATTTATCTGTGGAAATTATCAATTTGATGTTTTATTCCAATTCGCATACAAACTAAAATCAATTCCTTTACCCTCTATGAATTCAACTAATATCTGCCACTACGACGTTTAAAAAGTAAAAACAGCTTGCTTCTAACTATTTTTATCCTTTTTAAACTCACATAAACAACTAAAAAGCAAAAAACGCTTATCCAAAACAACAATAACAATAACGTAATCATCTCATTGCTACGGACTTAAAACTATAAGTGTTTTTTTTATTTAGAATCAATCAAAATAATACTATTTATATTTGGTCTAAATTAAAATAGACTTTACATTTGTCTCATCATTAGATTTAAAAATTGTTGATTTAAAATGAGAAGCATCACATTCATTATTTTCGTTATGGCCAACTTCATAACGCAAGCACAGAGCCCTAAAAAAATAGCCTACGAAGCTTACGGAGTAGTTAATTATTACAGTTTTGATTGGGACACAGATACTGACAAGCGCAATGTATTTGATACTGAACGTTTAAATATTTATTTGAAATATAATTTCACTGATAAAATTCAGTTAAAAACAGAATTCGAATTTGAACATGGAGGCACAGGGATTACAATGGAATTAGACAAGTTCGAAGAATTTGGAGAATATGAAACCGAACTAGAAGCAGGAGGAGCCGTAAAATTAGAACAACTAAATATACTATTCAAATACAAACCATGGCTTAACGTACGTATAGGACGCGTAAAACTTTATATGGGAAATGCTTCTAAACTAGATACCCCAACACAGTATTTCACGGGATATAGATCGGCTATGGAGAGTGCATTATTACCAATGGGATGGTACGAAAACGGAATTGAATTCTTAGGTGATTTAGGAAGAAATAAGCAATTCAGTTATAAATTATTTGTAGTAAATGGATTGTCTAGTGTAGGGTTTACCTCCGCCAATTGGATCAAAAGAGGGCATCAAGGTCGGTTTGAAACCATTAATACCAACAGCCTCGCATTTTCAAGTAGGTTTGATTACAACCTCCAAAACAAAGGGTATATAGGATTTAGCACTTATATAGGCAATGCAAATGACAACCGCCCTAAACCAGATTTAGATCATGTCAATGGATTGGTTGGAATTGTAGATCTACATGCAAATATAGAAAGGGATGATTTTAAATTTAGAGCTATGATTCTATATGGAAACCTTCAAAACTCAGATAAATTGACCGCAGCAAATAAAAAATTGTCCAATAATTTAAATGTCAAACGAACTCCTGTTGCCAAAAATGCGCTTGGATATTATGCCGAATTAGGGTACAATATTTTCGCTTTTTACAAAACTTCAACTACTAAGAAACTCTTTCTTTTTGGACGTTATGATTATTATGATAGTATGTACAAAACCATTGGAAATGTTTTTAACAATCCTCGTTGGGAACGCAGTGTTATAACGRTTGGTGCCAATTATTTGATACACCCAAACATCAATTTGAAAGGTCATTACGCTGTAAACACATTGGGCTTAGCATCAGAAAATAAAGAAAAAACCTTCCTATTAGGAATGGGATTCACTATTAATTAACCTTATTAAAACAACATGAAAAATTACAACACCATTGCCAAAATCGCCTTCTTGGCTTTATTATCKATCAATCTTATCTCTTGTGATGATGACGATCCAACTCCGCTTGTAGAAGAAGTTTCGTATGCTTCACAATTAAACAATATCGCAGATAATGTAATTGTAGCCACCTATACAGATTTAGCCAATAAAGCAGCAATTCTATTTAACGAAGTTTCTGATTTTAAAACCAACAGAACGGTTTCTAATTACGACGAGGYAAAGCAAGCATGGAGAGATGCCAGAGCACCATGGGAACAATCGGAAGGATTCTTATTCGGCCCTGTGGATACWGACGGTGTAGATCCTGCAATTGATCAATGGCCAGTAAACGAAGTGGACTTAAGCAATGTTTTAGCATCTTCAGATGTGCTTAACGAAAGTTATATTGAAAGTGCTATTGACGAAATAAAAGGATTCCATACCATTGAATTTTTACTTTGGGCAGTAGATGGAAATAAACAATTGGACGATTTTACAGATCGTGAGTTTGAATACTTAATCGCTGCTACGGAAAACCTAAAAAACAGAACACAACAATTAGCAAATGCGTGGACATCTAGCTATGCGAACACGTTTAAATCGGCAGGAGAAAGCAATAGCGTTTTCACATCTCAAAAATCAGCTTTGGAGACCTTGRCTAGTGGATTGATAGTTATTGCAGATGAAGTAGCTAATGGAAAAATTGAAGATCCATTGAATGGAAATGCAGGATCAGCGGACCAAACCAAGGAAGAATCAAGGTTCAGTCACAATTCAAAAACAGATTTTTCGAATAATATTAAAAGTATCTCTAATATCTATAATGGAACCTATTTTGTAGATGGAAAAGGACTTTCCGATATCATTAAATTGACCAACAGCGATTTGGATACCGAGTTTAATCAAGCATTAACAGATGCCATCCAAGCAATAGATAACATCCCTGGAACATTTACTGCTGCCATCGTGTCTAACCGTACAGCAGTTGCGAATGCACAATCAAAAGTATTGGAGGTACTGCAATTGCTACAAAGTCAAATAGCACCAATCATCAAGAATTTAAACTAAATTTTTAAGCCCTTAGAAAATGCGCTTCCAACGTCTTTAGACAATGGGAGGGTGTTTTCTTTAAATTTCCAATAGACATATGAAAAAAACACCGCTATTCGCACTACTCATCTTACTTGTATGTTCCTGTTCTGAGGATGATACAAACGATACACTAACAAATATCCCAGATAAGGAAGCTCGTTTATACGCTGGTGGAAAAACAACCATATTTGCCAATACCTCATTTTCGTTTGACAACCCCGCTCCAAACCTAAACGAAACAAACTTAGCGCTACATCTTGCTGGTGACATGCAATTTGAACAAGCTTTTGTAACTGCTCCTTCAATTGTAAACCCAGGATTAGGTGCTCAATTTAACAATACTTCTTGCATCTCTTGCCATCCAAAAGATGGGAGAGCTGGATTTCCAATGGATATTAACTCTAGAAGCGGATTTTTTCTAAGAACTAGTATTCCAGGAACGGATCCTCACGGTGGCCCCAACCCTACTCCTGGGTTTGGTGGACAATTGCAAAATCATGCTATTTATGGCAAGCAACCAGAAGTAAAATTCACCATTACCTATCAAGATCTACCTGTGCATTTTAAAGATGGAACTACCGTAATCCTTAAAAAACCAATATATGGCATTACAGATAGTTATATTCCCATGCCAACAAATGCTATGTTTTCTCCTCGAATTGGTCCTCCTGTTTATGGTTTGGGATTATTGGAAGCAATCAGCGAAGCAACTCTATTAAAAAACGAAGATATTTTAGATGTCGACGAAGATGAAATTTCTGGTAAGGCCAATTTAGTATGGGATCCTGTTTCAAAAACAAATAAAATAGGTCGTTTTGGATGGAAAGGAGGTGCACCTTCCGTAATGGTACAAAGTGCAGGAGCCTATAATGGTGATATGGGAATTACCAGTCCTTTATTCCCTAATGAAGCCGATGCAGGACAAAGCAACGGTAGCCCTTTGGAAGAAAAAGCTCCCGAAATAACACAAGAAATTTTAGATCAAATAGAAATCTATTGTCAAACTTTAGCAGTTCCTGCAGCAAGAAATTTAGATGATCCGAAGGTAATTCAAGGGTTCCAACTTTTTGAAGATGCAAATTGTATTGCTTGTCACATTCCAAAACATATCACAGGAATCATCTCAGGAGTACCCGCTATTTCCAATCAAACCATTTATCCGTATACCGATTTATTATTGCATGATATGGGTGATGACTTAGCCGATAATAGACCTGAATTTTTAGCTGATGGAAATGAATGGCAAACAAGACCTCTATGGGGAATTGGCTTGACAAACCTCGTAAACGGTCATACCAATTTTTTACATGATGGACGTGCCAGAAATTTAGAAGAAGCGATTTTATGGCATAGTGGTGAAGCTAAAAAATCAAGGGAATACTATACAGATTTAAACAAATCAGAAAGAGAAGCAATGCTCGCTTTTCTCAATGCGATTTAATTACTGGTATTGTTTTATAAAAAGTAGAGAAAAAACAATACACCTATGATAAAATTGCGAAAATGCATAGCTAACATCTAAATTTAAATAAATAGTTAAAAACCCACATTTAAAATAAATATAAAAATCATCTATATACAGCGTTTTTCTCCATAACCCCCCTTAAACTAACATATCTTAAGTACAGATAATATCGAAAAACAGCTAGAACGATTCTAATTTGATAATTTTGTTAAAAAAATGTTAAACGAATCCTAAATATCGCCAGAAATAATTTATTTTTGATTTCAAATTTAAACAAAACAAATAATGAAAAAATCAATCTTAATGTTAGGCTTAGCAGCATTCATGTTCGTAAGCTGTGGAGACAAGAAAAAAGAAGAAGTTAAAAAAGAAGTAGAAACGAAAGTAGAGAAAGTAGAAGAAGTTGCAAAAGAGGTAGTTGCTGATACTGGAGCTGCTGTAGAAGCTGGAAAAAAATTATTTACAGAAAAAGGATGTGTTGCATGTCACCAAGAAACTGTAAAAATTGTTGGACCTTCTGTAAAAGATATTGCTGCTAAATATGTTGCTGAAAAAGGGAACATGGTAAAATTCTTAAAAGGAGAAGCTCCTGCAATTGTTGATACCGATGTTGCACAAGTTGCAATTATGAAAGCAAATTTAGATGGATTTGTAAAAGATTTAAATGATGACCAATTGGCTTCATTAGCTGCCTACATGAGTAGTGTTAAATAACATTTTTTACCTATATAAATCAAGCACCTTTTATAGGTGCTTTTTTTATGCAAAACATGTACCTTTGCAAAATGGCAAGAAAAAAGAAACTACAGATATTTGAGAATATCGAAGTGATTGATGCAGGTGCACGTGGTAAAACCATTGCAAAGGCGCCAGATGGGCGTGTTATATTTCTGACAAACACTGTTCCAGGTGATGTTGTAGATATTAGAACTGGAAAAAAACGCAAGGCATACTACGAAGGTACCGCAGTAAAATTCCATAAATTATCAGAAAAACGTACAGAACCTGTATGTGAACATTTTGAACATTGTGGTGGTTGCAAATGGCAAAATATGGGCTATAAGTACCAATTGGAATACAAAGAAAATGAAGTGACAAATAATTTGGTTCGTATTGGTCATTTAGAATTGCCAGAAGTTACCCCTATATTAGGCTGTGAAAACATCTATTACTACAGAAACAAAATGGAATATTCTTTTTCAAGCACTCGTTGGTTGACTTTGGAAGAAATTAATAGTAACGAACAAATTGACAATCGCAATGCCTGTGGATTTCATATTTCAGGAATGTGGGATAAGATTTTGGACGTAACTACTTGCCACTTACAAGAAGAGCCTTCAAATGCCATTCGTAATTTTATCAAAGATTATGGGATTGAACACGGCTTAGAGTTTTTTAATCCAAGAGAACAAGCTGGTTTTTTAAGAACCATGATGATCCGTATTGCCTCTACTGGTGATATAATGCTAGTATTACAATTATTTAAAGAAGATACTAAAAATAGGATTGCTTTATTAGATGCCATTTCAGAAAAATTTCCTGAAATCACGTCATTACAATATGTAATTAACGGAAAAGGCAATGATACCATTTACGATCAAGACATTATCTTGTACAAAGGATTGGATCATATTTTTGAGGAAATGGAAGGTTTAAAGTTTAAAATTGGCCCCAAATCTTTTTACCAAACAAACTCAGAGCAAGCCTATGAGTTGTATAAAATAACTCGTGATGCTGCTGCACTTACAGGAAACGAATTGGTATACGATTTGTATACTGGAACAGGAACTATTGCTCAATTTGTAGCAAAAAACGCCAAAAAAGTAATTGGAGTAGAATCTGTACCTGATGCCATTGCAGATGCAAAATTGAATGCAGAAAACAACAAAATTGACAATGTTGAATTTTTTGTAGGAGATATGAAAGACGTATTTAATACCGATTTTATCAACACTCACGGACATCCCGATGTGATTATTACAGATCCACCACGCGATGGAATGCATAAAAACGTAGTGGCAAAAATATTAGAAATTGCACCAAAACGTATTGTATATGTTAGTTGTAATTCTGCTACTCAAGCTAGAGATTTAGCCTTGATGGATCACATGTATAAAATAACTAAAGTACAGGCCGTAGATATGTTCCCACAAACCCATCATGTGGAAAATGTAGTGGTCTTAGAATTGAAATAAAAAATGCAACAAGCCCCCCAAAAAAGATACCACACCTATAGTGCTTATATAAAAAAACGCTTTGGAGAAAGGGTGCAGAAGATAACCTTAGACACTGGATTTTCTTGCCCAAACAGAGATGGTAGCAAAGGAATTGGAGGCTGTACATATTGCAACAATAATACGTTTAATCCAGCGTATTGCAAACCGATTAAAAGTATCACTCAACAATTAAATGAAGGCATTGCTGTGTTTTCCAAGAAATACAAAACACAGCAGTACCTCGCTTATTTTCAAGCTTACACAAATACTTATGCCGACATTAAACTGGTAAAAAAAWTGTATTTGGAAGCCTTGAGTCATCCAAAAGTACTGGGAATAGTAATTGGAACAAGGCCCGATTGTATCAGTGAAGAATTGACTRACTTTTTGGAAGAACTTGCAAAAACTACTTATGTTTCTTTGGAGTTTGGAGTAGAAAGTACCTTAAATAAAACCTTAAAACGGGTCAATAGATGCCATACTTTTGAAGAAACAGTAGCTGCTTACAACTTAGTGAAAAATAGAGGAATTCATCTTGGAGCACATATAATTTTAGGACTTCCAGGGGAATCTAAAGAAGAAATGATGGCACATGCTAGCAAACTTTCTGCCTTGCCCATTGACAGCCTAAAAATCCATCATTTACAAATTGTAAAACATACCATGATGGCGGTTCAATATCGTAAAACACCCGAGCAATTTGACTTATTCTCCGTTGAAAATTACTTAGATTTTATCACTGAATTTATTGCTGTCCTTCGACCAGACCTAATATTGGAACGCTTTATAAGTGAATCTCCTAAAGATTTGTTAGTTGCACCCAACTGGGGCGGCATTAAAAATTATGCCATACTCGATAAGATAGATAAAATACTTCTCAAAAAAGACTATTCCCAGGGTATCAACTACAAAAAAGAGGAACAACTAACTTCTAAAACGTTGATTTAAGGCATTCGTTGATAAAGAAATCTTAAAATACAAAAAACTATATATTTTCTTAGTATTTTTGACGTTTAACAAATAAACATATTGCCTCCAATGGTATTAAAATATATTTTTATGAAAAGAATACTCATTCTTTTAGCTTGTAGTTTTTTTGTGATTTCATCCTGTGAAACCGATGAAATTTGTGACCAAACCATACAACCTACACCTAGTTTAGTAGTTACATTTTATGACAACGATAACCCAGATACTCGAAAAGAAGTAACTGATTTCTCTGCTAAATTGATTGACAAAGATGACGTAATTAGTTTAAAAACTACAGATTCAATCAACATTCCTCTAGATATTTTTAACTTGAATACTAGCTACCAATTTAACCAAGGAGAACTAATAGACAACATGGAATTCACCTATACAACAAAACAAATTTTCATGTCGAAATCCTGTGGTTATCGCACACAATTTAGCGATTTATCCGCTACTGTTACTAACAATTGGATCAAGAAAATAAGTGTGGAAGAAACTATTATTAACGATCAAAAAACGGAACATGTTAAAATATATCATTAGTTTTTTACTCTTGAGTTCCATTACTATGATGGGCCAAATAAATACAGAAGTACAAGATTCTATTCCACTCCCAAAACATCATAAATATGGTTTACGTTTAGGATTAGATCTCAGCAAACCCCTCCATTCCATTGTTGACAATCAAAATAAAGGGATTGAAATAACCGCTGATTACCGCATCAAATCAAACTTATATATTGCCGCAGAAATAGGAGCGACAGACCGTACTTCGGATGAAGATTATTTTAATTTCACCACCAAGGGTGCTTATATAAAAGCTGGATTAAATTTTAATGCCTACAAAAATTGGCTAGGTATGCAAAACGAAATTTTTATTGGATTGCGCTATGGTTTTAGTTCATTTAACCATACTATCAATAGTATTACTCCAAATCAACATGGAGCCTATTTTACAGGAGATCCAATTACTGAACCTATCGAATATGATAGCTTAACAGCACATTGGGCAGAATTTATTTTTGGTATAAAAGCAGAGACTTTAAAAAACGTCTATCTAGGATTTAGCGTGAGCCTAAAAGGAATCCTAAGTGAAACGGAGCCAGACAATTTCAAAAACATTTAT
Source organism: Flavobacteriaceae bacterium (assembly GCA_002401385.1). Lineage (GTDB taxonomy): Bacteria > Bacteroidota > Bacteroidia > Flavobacteriales > Flavobacteriaceae. Next base: position 30,123 of record NVSY01000006.1, read on the forward strand.
ATTCCAGGAGTGAACTCAGTAAACCTTAATAACAATGGGGTCGGATTTAATTACACCCTGTCCTACTTGATTCCATTTACAAAGAAAAACAAATAATTTTTGTAAATTTATAATCCACTAACTATCAAATCATGCAAAATATACCAAGTGTCGATTTATCAGATTTCTTATCTGGAGATTCAAGGAGAAAGGAAAAATTCGTTTTAGAAATTGGAAAAGCCTACGAAGAAATTGGTTTTGTAGCCTTAAAAGGTCACTTTTTAAGCGATGACTTAACAGGAAATTTATACAAAGAAGTAAAAAACTTTTTTGACCTACCAGAAGACACTAAAAGAAAGTATGAAATAGAAGGTATTGGAGGACAACGTGGTTATACATCCTTCGGAAAAGAAAGTGCCAAAGGGAAAAAAGAAGGAGATTTAAAAGAATTCTGGCATTTTGGGCAGGAAGTAGAAAACAACGAAAAATTGAAGACCGAGTATCCCGAAAACGTGAATGTTCAAGAACTAGAAAACTTTAACAACATAGGTTTAGAGACTTATAAAAATCTTGAAAAAACGGCGACATATGTATTGCGTGCATTAGCTATATATATAGGATTGGACGAATTGTATTTTGACAATTATGTAACCAATGGCAACAGTATTTTACGCCCTATCCACTACCCTCCGATTGTAGGAAAACCAAAAGGAGCAGTACGCGCAGCTGCACATGGAGACATCAATTTAATTACTTTACTAATGGGAGCTTCAGCTTCTGGATTAGAAGTACAACATAAAAATGGTAATTGGATTCCAGTTACTGCACTTCCAGAACAACTAGTAATAAATGTGGGGGATATGTTAGAACGTTTGACCAACAATAAACTGCGCTCTACTATACACCGTGTGGTAAATCCACCCGAAAAAGATTGGGGAAATTCTAGATATTCCATTCCTTTTTTCACACATCCTATTGGAGAAATGTCTTTAAATTGCTTGGACCAATGTATTTCTGAAGAAAATCCAAAAGCTTACGACGACATTACCGCTGGTGAATTTTTAAACGAAAGATTGAGAGAATTAGGACTTATAAAATAATAAAACATCCATGTACTAAGAGCATAAACTTCATGAGAATACCTGATTTTTATGTTCCTTGTAGCACATCTAAAAAACAGAACAAACCACATGAATAAACAGATAATTTCCCTATTTTCCTTTGGAATATTTTTAGTAATCATTGGAGCCATTGGAAAAATAATGGATTGGAATCAATCCAATTTAATAATGGCAATTGGATTATTGTTTGAGCTATTAGCTGCCATACTATTTATATGGCAAAAAATTAAAAAATAATGAATACCACCAGCCCATCACAATATGCCCTAATGGGAATAATGTTGCTTTTAGGCTCCGTTAAAGTAAAGGAATCTTGCCACTGGTGCGGAATTGGAATTATCGCAATTGCAGCCCTCGTATTTATAGTTGCAATTCGTAAATATTATACACAAAAAAAATGGCGAAAAAGAAATTAAATAGTTTAGAATCTCTGGGAGGATTTGTATTTTCTACAGACAACGATTTTGATTTTAACGCAGAAGAAACTACAGAAACTGCTCCCCCAAAAGAACAATTTTTAGAAGCTTTATTTTCTAACAAAGGCCGTGGAGGAAAAACGGTGACAGTTATCCGTGGATTTGAAGGAACCGATGCTGATTTAAAAATATTGGGCAAGAAATTAAAGACCAAATGCGGTGTAGGTGGGACAGTCAAAGACGGAGAAATTATTATTCAAGGGAAGTATCGAGATAAAATAATGGAAATTCTTAAAAAGGATGGCTATAATGTGAAACGAATTGGCGGTTAAGCCTTATAGTTATTAACAAAATATTTATTTCGTAAACATTATTTGTAATTTCGAAAACTCAATTTTCTTGAGGAAACTTAATAGAATAATACAATAATTATGAGCAGAATAGCAGATTCAGAATTAATATTAAATCCAGATGGTAGCGTTTATCACTTAAACTTACTGCCAGAACATATCGCCACAACAGTAATATTTGTAGGAGACCAAAACAGAGTAGGTAAAATCACCAAACATTTTGACTCCATCGAATTTGAAACACAAAAACGTGAATTTAAAACCGTTACAGGCTCCTATAAAGGTACTCGTATGACTGTAATGTCTACAGGAATTGGTCCAGACAATATAGACATTGTTATCAATGAATTAGACGCTTTAGTAAACATAGATCTAAAGACAAGAACTCTCAAAAAAGAACATACCCAACTCAAAATAGTACGAATTGGAACCTCTGGATCTTTACATACTGATATTCCCGTAGATAGTTTTGTATTGGCTAAATACGGTTTAGGTTTGGATGGAATGCTACACTCCTACGATTGCGAATCTATATTAGAAGCAAACATGGAAGATGCCTTTATTGAACATACAAACTGGAGCAAGAGAAAGGCAAGACCTTATATTGTTGAAAATAGTAGTTCTTTAGAAGCGCAATTGGCAGACGACTTATTATTTACAGGAATTACTGCAACAGCACCTGGTTTTTACGGCCCTCAAGGACGTGTACTTAGACTGGCATTACAAGATGAATCTCTTAATAGTAAAATAGATAGTTTTGAATTTGAAGGCAAAAAAGTTACCAACTTAGAAATGGAAACTTCTGCTATATACGGCCTATCAAAATTATTAGGGCACAAAGCATGCTCTTTAAATGCTATAATTGCGAACCGCGCAAATGGAACATTTAGCAAGGACCCATACGCTTCCGTAGAAAAATTAATAGAATTCACCTTAGATAAGTTAAAAGATTAATATATTTTTCATAAATTCGAAGTTGAAACATCTAAATATTATAAAATGAAAAAAATTGGAACGATTGCAATAGTTATTGCATTTTTAGCGTTAACATCATGTGGGACGTATAATGCTGCAGGATGTGGGTTAACCAGCGATGCAACAACTAGCCCTCAAACAATCGAACTACAAGAAGTTGTAAGCTCAGAAACGGTATAAAACGAACACCATGATACAAAAACTCTTAAAATCGGCGCTATTTATAAGTATAATTTTACTATTTGTTGGTTGTGGAGCAAAAAACTGTGGTTGTGGATTAACTAGTGAAGTCGATACAAGTAAAAAAAATGAAAAACCGACTTCAATTCAACTTGAAAAAACAGAAAACGCAAGATAGTTTCATACTATTTTGCGTTTTTATAGTAGTACTCATTTTTTTTAATGCGCCATAACTTTTATCTTATTCTAAAGCATGCTTTTAGTTGTAAAGAGTCCCTAAATTATTACTTTCCATCGTAGCCCTTTAAAAATTAAAGGTTAAAAAAAAAATTCCTCGACTTAATTAGTAAAAACACAACGTTTGATACATTGCACTCATATCATTTTGTTCTGATRATTGATATACTTTTGACATCGACAATATTTTATTAGATTCGCTTTATCAATACACATTTAAATGAACTTCAAAACTTTTAACCAACACTTACAAAAAGTAATTCAAAAACCTCTTGGAGGATTGTCAATTCTTTTAGAAATGGCACCTGAGATCCGAAAAAAAGTATCCGAAGATTCCATTGCTGAAAAGAAACCAAGAAAAGCAGCCGTTATTGCTTTATTTTATCCAAATAAACAGGGCGAAACTTGTTTTTCTCTCATGGAAAGAGCACAGTATAATGGCACACATTCTGCTCAAATAAGTTTTCCTGGAGGGAAAGAAGATCCATCAGATACAAATTTAGAGCATACCGCATTGAGAGAAACAGAGGAAGAATTTGGAATCAATGCCAATAACATACATATTATAAAAGAATTGACCACCACTTATATTCCTCCGAGTAATTTTTTAGTAACTCCGTTTATTGGAATTTGCAACAGCACCCCTCTATTTACACCAAATAATGAGGTAGCCTCAATCATAGAAATAAAAGTGGTCGAATTACTTAAAGAAGAAAACAGTAACACTACCAAAATCAGTACATCCTATCAAACTGATATGGAAACTCCTTGTTTTAATCTGAACGGTCATATTGTATGGGGAGCAACTGCCATGATGCTAAACGAAATCAAACACATGTTAAAACATGAATAGGTTATTTTTCTTTTGTATTTTAGCCCTCAACTAAAACTAAACTTATACATGGCACTATTTAAACGAAACCCGTTTGGTCATATTTTATTTGTCAAAAGATGGTTAATTCGAATTTTTGGAATTGTATCACATGGTCGTTACAGACGATTTAACAAATTACAAATCGAAGGTTCTGAGATATTACGCGACCTTCCAGAACAAAATGTATTGTTTGTGTCTAACCACCAAACATATTTTGCTGATGTCGCCGCAATGTTTCATGTTTTTAATGCTTCACTTAAAAACCGAGTGGATAGTATTAAAAATATAGGATATATTTGGGATCCAAAACTAAATATTTATTTTGTGGCAGCTGCAGAAACCATGCGCTCAGGATTGTTACCTAAAATATTTGCTTATATAGGCTCTGTTTCTATTCAAAGAACATGGCGTAGCTCAGGAAAAAATGTAAACAGACAAGTAAAAATGTCTGATATTTCTAATATAGGAAAAGCCTTAGACGATGGATGGGTAATTACTTTCCCTCAAGGAACCACCAAACCTTTTAACCCTATTCGCAGAGGAACTGCACACATTATCAAAACCTACAAACCAATAGTAATACCAATTGTTATAGATGGTTTTAGACGTTCTTTTGATAAAAAGGGTCTTATTATAAAAAAGCGCGGTGTGTTGCAATCAATGGTGATAAAACCGCCTTTAGAAATAGATTACGAAAATGATGATATTGCAAAAATTGTCTCTCAATTGGAAATGGCCATAGAACAACATCCGTCTATGTTAAAAGTAACTCCTGTAGAGCAATATGCCAAAGAAGAAGCTGCTTTGAACAAAAAGCGTAAATTCTGGAGTACATATTAGTTGGTAGTTTTTTTACAAAAACAACGACAACCAAAAGTCAATTGAACAAAAGCTAAAAGTGTTAAATTCCAAGCTTAAAACTTAGAACTTAACACTTATAAATTTCAAAAAACTATTTGAGTCTTAATTTGCTAGCCATGCAGTTAACATCCAAATAGTTTTTTCTTGTTCAGCAATAAAATCACTCATCATAGAATTGGTTCCCTCATCCTGAGCGTTGTCGGATTCTTCTAATAATTCTCTTTCTATTTTAAGTAATTCACTTAAAGAACTCAATACTAATTCTACAGCTTCCGTATCTTTAGACACATTTTTACCCACAGGAATTTTGGCTTCTTTTAAATAATCTTCAAAACTATGAAGTGGCACAGCTCCCAAAGTTAAAATACGCTCTGCAATCATATCCACCTTCTCTTGAGAATCTGTATAAAGCTCTTCAAACTTCACATGCAACTCAAAAAATGACTTCCCTTTAATATTCCAATGCAAACCACGTAAATTTTGATAATAAATTTGGAAATTTGCCAATAAACTGTTTAAATTTGTTGCCAATGCAGTTGATTTCTGAACGTCTAGTCCAATGCGTGTTGTATTCATTTTTATTTAATTTTAAATTTCTATACTGCAAATTTGTTCAAAAAAAACAGCAATTAAGTATAATTATAATCAATAGTTTTAATATCTTTATCAAATAAACTTATAACGATGACGATTACCCAACTTAAATATGTACTCTCGGTTGCAGAGTACAAAAACTTTACCATAGCCTCTGAACATTGTTTTGTAACCCAGCCTACACTGAGTATGCAAATTCAAAAATTAGAAGACGAACTGGAAGCAAAGATTTTTAATCGCAGTAAAAAACCGATTCAATTAACTTCTATTGGAGAAAAGATAGTGATGCAAGCAAAAATTATTGTAGACGAAAGCAATCGCATCATAGATATTGTAGATCAGCAAAAAGGATTTATAGGTGGAGAGTTTAAACTTGGAATCATACCTACCATAATGCCAACGCTCCTCCCAATGTTTTTAAAGATTTTTATTCGAAAATTCCCGAAAGTTCAATTAAAAATAGAAGAGTTGACAACGGAAGAAATTATTAAAAAATTAACTGATGGTCATATAGATGTTGGAATAGCTGCCACTCCCCTAGAAAATGATGCTATTAAAGAACGATTGCTTTATCACGAACCATTTGTAGGCTACGTACCTGAAGAACACAGATTGTTTAAATCAAAAAAAATAAGCATCGATAATCTAGACATTGATGATATTTTACTTTTAGAGGATGGACATTGTTTTAAAGACAGTGTTGTAAATTTATGCAGTGCTTATCGTAAAAATACAAGCAGTCCATTTCAACTAGAAAGTGGAAGTTTTAACACCCTCATAAAATTATCAAAAGAAGGGCTCGGAATGACCTTGCTTCCCTATTTACAAACACTAGATTTATCCGAAGGTGATTGTAAGAGCCTTAGAGATTTTGAGGAACCTGTTCCTGCGAGGGAAGTGAGTTTACTTTATCATAAATCACAATTAAAAATTCAATTAATAGAAGCTCTAAAAAAAGTGATAGACAGTGTTGTGAGAGGTGCAATCTCTTTTAATGATGTGAAAATAATAAGTCCATTGCAAAAAAAAGGAGCTTAAAAGCTCCTTTTTTCTATATGTTCTACTAAGACTATACACTCATTTAATTCTGGTTTATTTCTAGTAAATGATTCTAACCATAAATAAAGTTCTGTTATTTCAAAAGGTAACAACCTTTGTAATGCTTTTTCTAATTCGTTTTTAAATAACTCTTTATTGAAGCTTACTTTTTTGAGTATGGTCTTGGTATACTCGAACATTGCTCTTGCCATAAATAAATTGTTTTAGGTTGGTTAATTTAATAACGAAACCGCCACTAAATTATTAGCTAATTTAATAAATTAAACCCATATTCTAAAAACTTTAACGCTTTATTATGAACAATTAACCAAATTTTAAAGGTTATTCACCTTGCCAATAAATTCTGCAGCAGCAACTTCTAAGTCTTTACTGATAGCTTTATAATGTACTTTTTTATTTTCTACGTTTTTCTCAGAAACACGTCCTAATAAAGAATCAAATGTTACAAAAACATCGCTAATAATAGCTTCTGTATTTACAGTGTCTTTTTTAGGGTTTTCCAATTCCCAGATATAACATTCCTCAATAATATCACCTAAAACATAGTTAATATCCTTTTTTAAGTTTTTTATACTTGCCATAATACTAATTTTTAATTTTTTACAAAATTACATTAATTTAGTCACATTTTACACTACTAATCTCAACAAGTTATACTACCCCTTCAAAAACTTAATCGCCACTTCTATATGCTTTTCAGCATGCATCATATCGTCAAAAATATATTGAATCACTCCCTTCTTATCTATAATATATGTAACACGTCCAGGCAAGATCCCCAATGCACTTTTAGGTACACCAAACAGTTTACGGACCTCACTTTTAATATCTGCCAATAATGTAAAAGGCAATTGATACTTTTCTTCAAAGGCCTTATGAGAATCCACTGAATCTTTACTAATTCCAATTACTTTTACATTTAAGCTAGAAAAGGTTTCAAACTCATCCCTAAATTTACATGCTTGTTTAGTACATCCTGGTGTATCGTCTTTCGGATAAAAATAAATGACTACGGCTTGCTTTCCAATTACTGAAGAACTTTCGAATAAATTCCCGTTTTNATCTAATAGTTCAAAAGAAGGCACGCTATCTCCAACTTTTAAACCTTTGTTAATTTCTGGCTTACTAAAANTTTTAAATCCCATAATTCCTATAATTAAAACAATTCCTATGATTATTAATTTTTTCATTCTATTTGATTTTTTCACAAAGGTCGCTTTTTTTGACAAAATACCAACGTTATGCATAAAACTAGTGTTAAATTGTTAATTTTACAAAATGAATACATTTATACAGAATTTACCCAAAGCAGAACTCCATTTACACATAGAAGGGTCTTTTGAACCCCAATTAATGTTTGACATAGCCAAAAGAAACAATATTACAATCCCATATACTTCTGTAAAAGAAATAGAAGATGCCTATAAATTTGATTGTCTCCAAGATTTTTTAGATATCTATTACCAAGGTGCCAGTGTTCTTATTAAGGAACAGGATTTTTACGACCTTACATACGCATACTTGATCAAATGTGCCGATGAAAACATCCGACACACAGAAATTATGTTTGATCCTCAAACTCATACAGAACGTGGTATTTCTTTTGAAACTGTCATAACAGGTATTTCTAATGCCGTAGAAGATGCCAAAGAAAAACTAAATGTTTCTGCTTTATTAATTATGAGTTATTTGAGACATTTAAGCGAAGAAGAAGCCTTTAAAACCCTAGAGCAATCATTACCGTTTAAAGATAAAATAAAAGCAGTAGGCTTAGACTCCTCTGAAAAAGGAAATCCACCAGAAAAATTCATCAATGTTTTCAAAGCCTCTGTTGAAGCTGGATATATTCCTGTAGCACATGCCGGTGAGGAAGGTGATTCCTCTTATATTTGGGGAGCAATAGATGATTTAAAAATCCAACGAATAGACCATGGAAATAATGCATTACAAGACTCCAAATTAATTTCTGAAATCATTAGCAGAGACTTGGCATTAACCTTATGCCCTCTATCCAACACTGCATTAAAAGTGGTAGAAGATTTAAAAGACCATCCTTTAAAGAAAATGATGGATTTAGGATTAAGTGTTACCATAAATTCCGATGACCCTGCCTATTTTGGAGGCTATTTAAATAAAAATTATAGTGACATTCAAGCAGCCTTAGACCTTACTAAAAAAGACCTTATAGGTTTGGCTTGGAATTCTTTTCGATATTCTTTGTTAAATAGTACAGACAAAGAACAATATTTACAAGAATTATTCGATTATTATCAACAGCACATGAACTCTTAAAAAAACTAGCCATGAAAAAGAAGATCCTTTTTGTCGTTTTTATATTATTATTAAGTATAAATGCACAAACAGCGGCTCAAACGACCGAGACCAAACAAAGTTTAGACAATGGAAGTATTGAAAATCAATTTGATTATTTAATAAAAAAATCGGGACGCTATCAAGAATACAAAGTCATTAAAAAGACATGGATTTTTAAACTAAAAGACAATGTACTCGACTCTATTAAAACCTTTAATTCAAAAATTTCGTCACAACAGGAAGAAATTGCGACGCAATTAAATACAATTAACGAGTTAAACACCAAAGTGAGTGAAGTATCTAAGCAACTAGAAAACGTGAATTTAGAAAAAAACAGCATGCAATTGTTTGGTGTCAACATGGACAAACCAATATATAATAGCTTATTATGGTCTATTATAGGAGGTCTCGTTTTGATTGCTGGTATTTTTATTTTTAAATTTAACAGCAGTAATCAAATCACAATAAATGCCAATCAAAAATTGGCTGATTTGGAAGAAGAATACACCCAGCACAGAGCATCTTCCATTGAACGAGAACAAAAGGTTCGGAGACAATTACAAGATGAATTAAATAAAAATAAAAAAGACTAGTACTAGTCTTTCAACAAAAAAAAGAGTCATTTAAATGACTCTTTTTTTTGTTCTAACAACACATATCAAAAATTCTTTTGTAGTTTTACCACTTATTATGAAACGAACATGTATTTTTTTAATCAAAAAATACACCCAAGGGAATGATTAAAATAAATTCTTGTGAGAACGAGTGTAACGAGTGCTTACATGGGTTCTCAAAYTTTGAAATACTTTTAGTCAATGACAAAATTTTAAACACATGAAAAAAATCATCACAACTTTTGTGTCCACATTTCTTGCCATTGTAGTACTTCTATCTACAATGTCTTTTACTGTGAATATCCGATACTGTGATGATAACATAGTAGCCACCACCCTAAATTCAGAACACGACCCTTGCCAAACAGACATTTTAAATGAGTTAGAAGACTGTTGCATTCCTAAAAAAGATTGCTGTCAGGAAGCTGAAATTATTTTTGATGGGCAGGAAGAAATAAGAGTTCAAGGACCACAGMAAATAAAAATAGACAGCTATATTTATTTGGTATTCCCTATTGAACATACTTTTGCTCCTGAAATAAAAAACACTCTTGATTCTTTAGTTTACAGCAGCTATTCACCTCCATTTATCACTAAAGATCGCCCTATTTTACACCAAGTATTTTTAATTTGATTTGAAAATAATTTTATTAGCGGTATTGTTAATTTACAGCAGTACCATCCATAAATTATATCAAATTAAAAAAAAACATATTGAAACATTTACAATTCCTATTGTTCTTGCTTCCACTTACTTTATTTGCACAAACTAGCATAGAAGGTACTGTGTTTGAAAAGACTATAGACAACAAGAACATCCCGCTCGCCGGAGCCACCATTTATTGGAAAAACACCACTGTAGGTACCGTCACTGATTTTGACGGAAATTTTAGCATTCCATATAGCACTAATTTCAAAACAATGATTATCAGCTATATTGGATATAAAACCAATACAATTCAAACCACATCCACAGAAAAAAGGAACTACTATTTAACTCCCTCCAGCGAACTTAACGAGGTGAAATTGGAAACTCGTAAGAAAACAGCTTCAGTTTCGTACTTAAGTGCGGTATACGTGAACAATGTAGACAGTGCCGAGTTACTCAAAGCTGCCTGCTGTAATTTGGCAGAAAGTTTTGAAACCAATCCATCCATAGATGTAAATTTTGCCGATGCTGTTTCTGGAACAAAACAGATAAAAATGCTTGGTTTAACCAGTCCTTATTTATTGATCACCACAGAGAACATCCCGTCTATTAGAGGAGCAGCGCAAGCCTATGGAATGAGTTTTATTCCTGGAACATGGGTCGAAAGTATTCAAGTAACCAAAGGAGCTGGAAGTGTAAGTAATGGCTTTGAAAGTATTGCTGGTCAAATAAATGCCGAATTAAAAAAACCGTTAAACGATGACGATTTCTTCTTTAATGCCTACACTTCTTTAGATGGAAGGTCCGAATTAAACACCCATATAAACACCAAAGTAAGTGACAAATGGGATACTGGATTGTACATTCATGGGAATCTAAGGGATAAAAAATTTGACAATAACAACGATAATTTTTTAGATGCCCCTCTTGCAAATCAAATAAACATCATGAACCGATGGCAGTATATAGATCCTGAAAAAGGAACAATTGCCTTTATAAATTTTAGGTATTTAAATGATGACAAACAATCTGGAGAACTAAATTTTGACCCTAAAAAGGACAAGCTTACCAACAACTTCTGGGGTGCTGAAATAAACACAGATCGCTTGGAAGTATCCGCAAATTTAGGCTTTGTTAATCCAGACATTCCATACCAAAAGCTAAGTGTTCAAGTAGCCCTAAGTCATCATAAACAAGATTCTTATTTTGGTTTAAATAGCTATGATATTACGCACCAAAGTATGTATAGCAATGTGGTGTACAGTTCTATTATAAGTGATTCTAGACACCAAATAAAAACAGGTGCAAGTTTTACTTATGACGACTATAACGAACAAGTAAATACCGAAAACATAGGAAGAATTGAAAGATCTCTAGGTGGTTTCTTTGAATATGCATTTGACAATTTAGAAGCCATCACTTTAACAGCAGGAATTAGATTGGACCATCATAATTTGTTAGGTACGTTTGTGACTCCTCGTTTTCACATGCGTTATGCTCCTTGGGAAAAATCGGCATTTAGAATGTCTTTTGGCCGTGGAAAACGCAGTGCAAATATTTTTACAGAAAACCAAAAAATGTTTGCTACTTCTAGAAAAATTAACATCCTAAACAATAATGGTACTATTTATGGTTTAAATCCAGAAATAGCATGGAATTATGGACTTTCCTTTTTACAAGGATTTAATTTGTTTGGAAGAAAAGCAGATGTAACCATCGATTTTTTCCGTACCGATTTTAAAAACCAAGTAGTTGTAGATTGGGAAACACCAACAGAAATTAATTTTTACAATTTGGAGGGGGATAGTTTTGCTAATAGTTTTCAAGTGGAATTAAATTATAGTATTTCTAAGAATATAGAGCTGAGAATGGCATATAAAAATTACAATGTTAAAACGGATTATAAAAGCGGTACTAAAGAAAAACCGTTACTACCAAAAAATCGTTTTTTTACAAACATTTCTTATGATACCAATGTAAAAGAAAACGGAGCGCATTGGAAATTTGATGCCACTTATAATTACTTGAGTAAACAGCGTTTCCCTTCTAATTTAAACAGCCCAATTGAATATCAAGCTGGAGAATATTCGCCTACTTTATCAACATTAAATGCACAAGCCACCAAAATATTTTCACCTAAGTTCGAAATGTATGCTGGAGGAGAGAATATTACCAATGTCAAACAAAAAAACCCAGTAATAAGCGCCGATGCTCCTTTTGGAGCATATTTTGATAGCACCTATGTATATGGGCCTATTTTCGGAGCGTCTTATTATGTAGGATTAAGGTATAAATTGAATAAAAACTAATAAAATAACCAGAAAACATGAAAAATTTAATTGTAATCTTCGCACTACTTATAGGAACAGTTGTAAGTGCGCAAAATAAAAATGAACGTGCAACCATAGATGTAGATGGTGTGTGTATGATGTGTAAAGACCGCATAGAAAAAGCATGTATCAAAACAAAAGGCGTAAAATCTGCTATGTGGCACCCAAAAACWCACGAATTAAAATTAATATACGATGCTAGAAAAACAAATCTAGACAAGATTAAACAAAGTGTAGCAAATGTTGGACATGACACAAAAACAATAAAAGCAAGCCCTGAAGCTTATAATTCTTTGCATAATTGTTGTAAATACAGAGAACAAAGTGTGATTGACGATCACAAAGACGAAGAATAATYATAATGAGTTAATATCAATAAAAAGGCTGTCCAAATAAGACAGCCTTTTTTCTTTATAAACTTTTCCTTCTCAAAAAAGTTAAGTTCGTTTATTATTTAATTACAAAATTTAAACGTGCAAAAAGAAAACGACCTCCAATACCAAATTGCTGTGCWCTACGAGACCAATCAAAACGACCACCACTACGGTTGGTACCTCCATCGGAAAAAGAATCAACTGCTCTATCTGGAAACACATCCAATAAATTATTAGCTCCCACCGTAACGGTCAAGCTTTCTGTAGCTTTATATCCAAAAGATAAATCAGTTACAATTTTAGTAGAAAAAATCTGTTGTCTCGTAATATTATTAGTAGCTTCCATCACTTCTCCAAAATAAACATTTCGTAAAAACACATTGAATCTATCCGTAGTTAAACTATGTGATAAATTAATTTTTGTTCCTGGAACAGCATCTTCTAAATACACTCTAGAAGCTTCATCAAAATAAGTAGATTCTAAACCAGCCGCTTTCAAAATGTCTGAAGAATTGATATCACCAACTCGCTTCGTTTTAGAGAAAGTCGCTGCAAAATCATTTTTTAGTTTCATATTATCACTTATACGAGTATCGTGAGTAATAACAATATCCAATCCCTTAGATTCTGTATCAATGGTATTGGCAAAAAACGCGGCCGCACCGGCATTTGCTTGAGAAAGTAAATTATCCAGTTCAGATCCTGTTCCTGGTCCTTCGAATCTCCCTGTATACACCACTCGATCATCAATTCCAACCCAGTAACCATCTATAGTAATCGTTAAATTAGCATCTGGCATTTTTGTTGTAAAACCAATACTTACACTTTTAGAAGTCTCCTCTTTTAATTTAGGGATTCCTAATAATTGAGCTGCTCTACTATCATTCGAAAAAGTTCCAACTTCAATCGGGTCGCCATTTTGATCAAAAATTGTAGAGGTTGAATTAAAATTTAACTGGTGTAGAGACGGCGCTCTAAACCCCGTGTTCAAAGCCCCTCTAATATTAGTGTGTTCTCCTGCTTTTATACGGGAAGCCAATTTAAAATTCAACGTAGAACCAAAATCAGAATAGTCTTCATATCGGGTAGCAAAACTCAATAAGAACTTTTCTGTAATATCCGCTTCTACATCAAAATAACCTGCTACACTACTTCTTCCTCTTGACAATTCGTTTTTTGGACTAAACCCAGGGAACACTTGAGAACCACCTGCTCTAGAAGCCCCAAAGAAATCTTGAGACGGAGATTGAGAATCCAATGTAATTACTTGTCCGTCGGCAGTATATTTAGCATAGGATGGTTCTTCTCCTGCTTCAATTTCATAACTTTCCACACGATATTCCGCTCCAAAGGCTATATTTAACCCTTCCATAGAATCCGCATAAAATTTACTTATATCTAAATTGGTAGTATTTTGCATAAAAGAAAATCCACCAGCATCAAATGTAGTTGGAGAAGCACTTTGCATAGATGCATTAAAAGTATTCCCAATAGTATACATAAAACGATTTTTACCGTAAGCATTACTAAAATCTACATCCCACTCACCTACTTTCCCTTTGATTCCAACAGCGAGAGATCTATCGACAATTTGAGAATTAATTTCTGGTAAAAAACCATTCATATACGCAGGTGTATACGTTCTACTTTGATAAGGTAACCTATAAAACCCAGCAGAATTCCCAGTTCTAGAACTTATCCCTACAAAGGCATAAAACTCTGTTCCGTCATCATCCAAAGGAATAGATAAATTAGCAAAAAATCTACCTCCACGCAATGCAGATTGTCCAACTCTCATATTAAAGTCGGAACGTTGCATTCCTCTAGCAGCAAGTTCTGAACTTGTGTTATCCGCAGATAAAATTGTTCTCAAATCATCTTTAGTAACAGCTCCACTTACATCAATACCAGCCATACCAGCATAATTAAAGACATCTGTAAGGTCATCATCCAATAATTTTGAAGTATCATATCCATCATTATAAGCAAATCTTTCAACGGTATTATACTTGTTAAAAATATCTCCTTCCCACGCTTTCATACGTCCATAAGGCTGTCTTACGTCAAAATCACCTGTGAAATTGATAAAACCACCTCTTTCACCTATTTGTAATCCATAATTAGCGCTTACATTGGTAGTTTCACCATCACTACCTCCAGTTTGATCATTGGAGTTTTCGGAAAAATATGCACCACTGGTAACACTTAATCTAAGTTCGTTGGTGCTTCTTTTAAGTACAATATTAATCACCCCTGCGATAGCATCAGATCCATATTGTGCCGCAGCTCCATCTCTTAACACTTCTATACGTTCTATGGCGGCAGCTGGAATTGCATTTAAATCTGTACCCACACTACCTCTACCAAAAGTACCATTCACATTAATTAAGGAAGAATTATGTCTTCTTTTTCCATTAATTAACACCAATACTTGATCTGGTCCTAAACCTCTCAAAGAGGCAGGATCTATATGATCTGTTCCGTCCGAAATTGTTTGTGTATTGGAGGTAAAAGATGGCGCAACATAGTTTAAAATTTGATTTAAGTTTACTTGTGGCCCCGCAGTAATAATTTCGGAGATATCAATTATATCAACTGGAACGGCTGTATCTACAGCTGTTCTATTTGGGTTTCTAGACCCTACTACAACCACTTCGTCTAAGGAAATACCTGTAGTTAATATTACATTGAACGTTTTAGTTCCGTCCATTTCAATTTTCTTGTCAGAGAACCCGACATAAGAAAAAATTAAATTTTCACTCATCTTAACTTTAATAGCATATTCACCATTAAAATCAGTAGTTGTACCTCTTGTAGTTCCTTCAACTATAACAGTTACACCTGGTAACGGCTGATTGTCAGACCCTAAAACGGTACCTGTAACTTGGTACGATTGAGCATTTATAAGCCCTGTAACTAGCGCAAATAAAGCAATTAATAATTGTTTTTTTTGTTTCATATTGTTTTGTTAATTAGTAAATAATTTCCTAAATATATAAATATTTATCAAAACAACAATAAATCAACTGCGAATACCGTAATAAATAGATGTCAAAATTACGTTTAATTCAAAATAACACAAGGTAGAATTGAAGGAATAAAAAAGAGACTGTCCTATAAAGAACAGCCTCTTTTCACTTGTATATGTTTAATGCGCTACGAGCGCTTTCTTACAATAAAAAAAAGTCCAATTGCCACCAATGGAATACTTAATACTTGACCTGTATTTAATCCTAAAACCCAGTCTTCTCTACCATCCACTTGAGCTTCTTTCAAAAACTCGATCACAAATCTCACCGTCCAAAGTGATGTAAAAAAGAAACCAAATAACAGCCCTGCCTTTTTCTTAAGATCAGTTTTCCAATACAAAAACCACATCACAAAAAAGATTGCTAAATAACTCAAAGCTTCATAAATTTGTGTTGGATGACGAGGAATTGTCTCTCCAGCACGTTTAAAAACAAAACCAATGGCCATGTCTGTAGGTTTCCCGTATATTTCAGAATTCATTAAATTTCCCAATCGGATACAAAAACCAGCAAAGGCAACTATAATAGCCAGACGGTCTAAAACCCATAACAATGGCATTTTTAGAACGTTTTTACTGTATAAATACAGTCCTGTAATTATTCCAATAGCAGCTCCATGACTTGCCAATCCTTGAAATCCTGTAAATCTATACCCATTTATAAACCATAACAAAGTTCCTTTTGGGTCTTCTTTAATAGGTAAAATAATTTCTAATAGATGATGTTGGTAATAATCCCAACTATAAAAGAACACTTCTCCTAACCGCATTCCAATAAACATAGATAATATGGTATACATAAATAAAGGATCCAATTTTTCTAAGGAAACTTTATCATTTATAAATATCTTTTTCATCAATTGCAAGCCAACAACAAATGCTACTACAAATAACAAACTGTAATAACGGATCCCAAAGGAACCAATTTTAAATAATATTGGATCTGGATTCCAATCAATAGATAATGTAATCATAGGTATACTTATTTATGTTTTTTACAATTATGTTTATGTTCAGGTACAGGATCATAGCCAGATCCACCCCAAGGATGACAACTAAATATTCTTTTCAATGCCAAGGCTCCTCCTCTAAAAAAACCATGTTTTTGCAATGCTTCTATAGTATAGCTTGAACAAGTAGGAGAATACCTACAACTGGCAGGGGTATACGGAGAAATAGCCGCTTGGTAAAAACGAACTAGCCAAATAAAAGGAACGGCCAATATGTTTTTTCGAAAAAACATTTAACTTACCGTAAAAGAAGTTCCTTCTTTACCGTCTTTTAACTGAATTCCTAATTCAACCAACTCATTTCTAATTTGGTCCGACAAGGCCCAATCCTTATTATCACGTGCTTCTTTTCTCAACTTTATCAATAGTTCAACAACACCTCCTAATTTATCTGAATGATTGTTGGCGGCCTCATTTGGCAATCCTAAAACATCAAAAACAAAGGAATTTATTGTTTGTGTAAAAATTTCTAAATCACTGGTTGATATAGTTGCTCTTCCTTCTTTTAATAAATTCACTTGTTTCACTGCATCAAATAATTGAGCAATTAAAATAGGACTATTAAAATCGTCATTCATTGCATCATAACATTTCTGTTTCCATGCTTGTACATCAAAAGAGCTTTCATTTCCACCTATTAAGCTAGGTAAAAAAGAAATGGCCTCCATTAATTTAGCATGTCCCTTTTCTGAAGCTTCTAAAGCAGTACTAGAAAAATCTAAAATACTACGATAATTTGCTTGTAGCATAAAGAAACGTACAACTCCAGCTGTAAATGGTTTGTTCAAAATAGTATTATCACCGGAAAATATTTCATCTGGAAGAATATTATTCCCTGTAGATTTTGCCATTTTTTGACCATTCAACGTCAACATATTTGCATGCATCCAATAATTAACAGGGTATACGCCATTGGTTGTTTTAGATTGTGCAATTTCACATTCGTGATGTGGGAATTTCAAATCCATTCCTCCTCCATGAATGTCAAATTGTTTTCCTAAATATTTCGTACTCATAGCAGAGCATTCCAAGTGCCATCCAGGGAAACCGTCACTCCAAGGTGAAGGCCAACGCATAATATGACGTTCATCTGCTTTTTTCCAAAGTGCAAAATCCTGTGGATTCTTTTTCTCTGATTGACCGTCTAATACACGGGTATTATGTACAGAATCTTCAATATTTCTACCAGAAAGAATTCCGTAATGTTCTGTTTCGTTATATTTTAATACATCAAAATAAACAGATCCATTGACTTCATACGCCAATCCTTTTTCTATAATTTCTTTGATAATCTCTATCTGCTCTACAATATGACCTGTAGCCGTAGGTTCTATACTCGGAGGAATATTGTTAAACTGTTGTAAAATAGTGTGAAAATCCACTGTATAGCGTTGCACTACTTCCATGGGTTCAATCTGCTCTAAACGTGCTTTTTTTGCAATTCTATCTTCCCCTTCATCCGCATCGTTTTCTAAATGCCCCGCATCCGTAATATTACGTACATAACGCACCTTAAAACCAAGGTGTTTTAAATATCTAAACACCAAATCAAACGACATAAACGTACGTACATTTCCTAAATGTACATTGCTATAAACTGTAGGTCCACACACGTACATTCCTACATTTCCTTCGACAATCGGTGTAAATACTTCTTTCTTTTTTGAAAGTGAGTTATAAATTTTAAGCTGATGCTCCTTATATAATTCCATAAAATTATTGCAATAAATAAGTGGTAAAGATACACTTTATTGCAAGAAATCGAAAATTTTTAAAYCACCAAGAACAGGTAATTTTYAGAAGTAAWATGYGGRKTATTAATTGATCTTTACGGTACTATATATCCCCGTTAAAATCAACTTATTAGTACTTTTTTCGTCTAGTTGATAACCATTATCTACAGTTACTCCACCCTTTATATCTGATTGGCTATTCACAAACGATGACGGTTTGTCAATCCTAGAGTCCTTGTTAGAAATAATGAATGACAAAGGTGTATCTGCAAAAGAAAAATCTCCTTTTGCATAATCCAACACCACATTTAATTGCTTAAAATCTTTCGCTAATTGGTGAATTGAAAGCTTCCCGAATTTTTGATTTAAAGAACAATTCTCTCCAATTCTATCTATGGTTACTTCCCCCGAATTCACAAACATACTTGCATTTGAAAATGTACCAAACCAAGCGTATGGTACATTTTTAAGACTAATAGATCCAGAGTTTATACTCTCTATCTGAACCGGCCCATGATTAATATTGATATGATGTGCTCCTTCTCCAAGTCCCTCAGAAATAAACTCTCCATAGGAAATAGTGGCAGAAACATGATTGGCTCCCTTAGGTAATTTCACTTTTCCATGCCTGATATTCAAATCAAATTTCATAGAAGCAGGCACCTTAATTTTTAATCGTTTTTTAACGGCTGCATTGGAAGAATTTCCACGTATTCTAATTTCTCGTCGGGTAGATTTCTCAACTGTAGATTTCAACGAATCTCTTTTTGATTTCGTCCAGTGTCTTTTATGGACAATCATTGCTTTTTTTGATTGTTTATTGGCAATCTCTAACGCTTCTTTCAATGCTTTTTTGTCAATAAAAATTCTTTCTTTTTCGTTCTGAAGATTTATTTTCAACGTTTTCATTTCCATTTTTAGCCGTTCCATTTGATGCTTAAATTCTGTTGAATTTCGCAAAGAATCTACCTGAATTCTCCAATCACTATGTTGTAATTCATCCACAACGTCTCGCACTCTTTCTTTCCATTCTTTGGCGTAAGATGAATCTTTTTTATAATTAGAAAAATTAAAATCTTCAAGTATTTTCAAATCCGGAATTTCAGGTAAATTCAACTTCTCTATGTCAATATCCGGAATTTTTATAGTTCTAAACTCAATTTTAGAAAGTGCTTCCAAGTCAATATCAATTTCTGGAAAATCAAAATTTTCAAATTTAAAATCAAAATTTCCATATTCTATAAACATCCGATCTCCACTTTTGGAGGTGATTTGCACCTTGTTTTTATTCCCCAAAGCTTCAAACTCCCATGCCTGAATAATAGATTTGGCCTTTTCTTTTGGCAATCCTTCCACTTCTATTGTTGCTTCTATAGCTACCGTATTTTTGTTCCATGTTTCTATAATTACATCTGTATGATTGGCATTAATTTCTAATACCGCATTTTTTGAAACTTTAAACGACGATTTTTTTGTGTCTTTAAATACTTGCGCATGCAGCATACTTACTGCGAACAATGCCAAGAAAAGACTTTTATATTTGTACTGATTCATTTGATTTAAGTTTTTGATTCTTTAATTCTTTTAATTGATTTTTAAGTTGGGTCAACAACTTTAATCGTAATTGTAAATTTCCAATTAATGCAGTAATTGTAGATTCGTTCACTCCTTTTTCCAATTCCAAGGACAACTGTTGATACTCTTTGGACAACTCATCATTTTTTGCTAAATACCCATTCAATAATACTTGGTGATTATTGGAAAAATCCAAATTAGCGATCTCTGTATTGATGCTTGTTAAATAGTATTTTTCGATATTTTGAAACGCTGGAGAAATTTCTCCAAGACTCGATATTTTATTTACAGCGACTTTGGATGGTTCTGCAACTATAGAATTAAAATAATAGCCCGTTCCTACACCAATAATGATAAGTAGTGAAGCCGCAATTTTCATCCAAAAGAGTCGATTTACACGCTTCAAACTAACTTCTTTMGTCAATTTTTTTTGGAAATTAGCACGATGATTCTTTGACAATCTGGCCGTCCCCCCTAGATCTTCTCTCAATAAATCTCTCATATCATTCTGCATATAAATACGGTTTTAATAATTGTTTTAATTGTTTTTTYCCTCTGTGTAACTGAGACCTTGAAGACAATTCTGTAATGGATAAAATACTCGAAATTTCTTTGTGGTCATAGCCTTCAAACAAATACAAACTCAATATAACTTTGTACTTTTCTTTCAATTTAAACATTGATTCTATTATTTGTTCTTTTGATATTTCTGGAGCTACATTCCAGTTATCGTCCAATAAATGAACATCATTTTCATGATCATCTAAACGTACCACATCCAACTTTCTCTTTTTTAAATAGTCGATACTCTGGTTGATTACAATTTTTTTAATCCAAGCACCTATACTAACTTCCTCTTGATAACTTTCCAAACTTCTAAACACCTTTACAAAGGCATCTTGCATCACATCCTCCGCGTCCTGAATATCCACRACATATCTTTTTGCCACTATAAACATGCCATCACAATACAAATCGTACAACTGCATTTGTGCTTTTGCATTGTTATTTTTACATTGTTTTACAATGCTTAAATGTTTGATAGTAATTGGATCCATTCAGTTAGTTAATCTACTCTAAAGACGAGTACTCCTTTTAAGTGTTGCATTTATTTTCTCTAAATTTACAATTATATTGCAAATTCCGTAGTTTCCCTGTAGTTTTTGCAGTACTTTATGATAGTTAAGGTAAAAATAGGTGACAGTTTGAGAGAGTTTAATTACTTTTGGCAAGAAAATTAATTTGAACGTTTCTCCCTCATCACAAGACAAAAGATATGGGCTCAAGTTCTGAAACTTTAGAAGAGTTATTAAAAAAAAAATCAATAAATGTCATATCAGTTTACCATCATCATTCCTGTTTATAACGAAGAAGACAACTTAAAACGCGTAGCATCTGAAATGTTGGCCTATTTTAAGATTGCCACCAAAAAGACCAAAGTGCTGTTTGTAAATGACGGAAGTCAAGACAACAGTCAAGCGATGATAGTGGATATATGTAGAGACAACAAAGACTTTTCTTATCTATCTTTTGAAAAAAATTGTGGATTGAGTGCAGCCATTTCAGCAGGATTTCACCTTTGTGATACAGCTTTGGTTGGTTATATAGATTCTGATTTGCAAACTGCCCCTTCAGATTTCAATTTACTTCTAGAACATATTGAGAAAAATGACTTAGTAACTGGTGTAAGAGCAAACAGGAAAGATTCCTTTGTAAAAAACATGTCTTCTACAATTGCCAATGGTATACGAAGAAGTTTTACCAGTGATGGCATGGATGATACTGGCTGTCCATTGAAAGTAATAAAAACAGATTTTGCAAAGCGAATTCCTATGTTTAAGGGATTGCATCGCTTTTTACCTGCTATGATTTTATTACAACAAGGAAATATAAAACAAGTTCCTGTACAACATTTTCCACGGATTGCTGGAGAAGCAAAATACGGTGTTTGGAACCGATTATTAGGACCATTAATGGATTGTTTTGCCTATTTATGGATGAAGAAAAAATATATTAATTATACCGTTGCAAGTAAAGGCTAATGAGTGATTGGGTAATTTATAGCATCGGTTTTTTAGCACAGATTCTTTTTTCTGGTCGACTCATTTTACAATGGATTTTATCAGAAAAAAGTAACAAAGTACTCACGCCTTCTCTTTTTTGGAAACTGAGTTTAATAGCTTCGTTTTTACTGTTTGTTTATGGGTATTTACGGGATGATTTCTCCATAATGCTCGGTCAAGGACTCACCTATTTTATATATATCCGAAACTTACAACTACAAGGAGAATGGCAAAAAATGCACAAAGCATTCCGATGGTTTTTATTTGTTTTTCCAGTACTCATAGTTGTTTACTATTACAATAACAATACCTACGATATAAGTAACTTATTCCAAAATAAAGACATTCCGTTTTGGCTATTGACATTAGGAATTGTAGCCCAAGTAATATTTACATTTCGTTTTGTATACCAGTGGATGTACTCAGAAAAAAACAAAGAGTCTAGCTTACCGTTTGGTTTTTGGCTACTCAGTTTAATAGGCTCTTCCTTGATACTAATTTATGCCATCATTCGACGTGACCCAGTCTTATTTATTGGACATATTATGGGACTGTTTATTTACAGCCGAAATCTAATGCTTCTAAAAAAACAATTATGATCTCAATCATAGAAAAAAGACCCATACTCACTATTTTTTTAGTGGTATTTTTTATGTTAATTATTCATTTGGACATTCCAAATATCACTATCATGGAGGCACGGAATTTTATCACCTCCCGTGAAATGATCCAAGACAACAACTGGATTTTAACTACAATGAATGGCGAGCCACGGTATCAAAAACCACCTTTACCAACTTGGCTCACGGCATTTTCTGGGTTAATATTTGGAGCTAAGAGCCTTTGGGCATTAAGACTACCTGCTGCACTATTTGTATTTGTATGCGGAGCATTCATGTATTTAATTTCTAAACAACTAACTCTTTCCAAACAACAAAGCTTGGTAAATGGTCTAATTACAGTCACTTCATTTTACGTATTTGCCATCACAAACGAAGGTCCCTGGGATATTTTTGCGCATGGATTTATGCTGATTGCCATTTATTTTTTAATTGATTTATTTCAAGTTGATAAAAAAAGATTCCAAAACGGACTATGGGCTGGTTTTTTTATAGGTTGTTCTATTTTAAGTAAAGGCCCTGTATCTCTATTTGCCTTGTTATTACCTTTCTTAATTGCATACGGAATAGTATATAAATATAGAAATTTCACAAAAAAAATACTGCCCTTATTTGGCATGCTACTCATTTTAGTACTTGTTGGTGCCTCCTGGTTTTTATACATACGATTAGAAGATCCTGAAACTTTCCTAGCAATTACAAAAAGGGAAACAGGAAATTGGACTAGCTATAATGTACGTCCATTTTACTATTATTGGAGTTTCTTTATCCAATCAGGTATCTGGGCCATTCCGGCACTTATCGGATTGATATATCCTTATATATCTAAAAAAACAACTATAGGAAAACACTATAAATTTTCTTTTCTCTGGACAATTCTAGCCGTTGTTTTATTATCCATCATTCCAGAAAAAAAGGCGAGATATTTAATGCCTGTATTGCTTCCTTTAGCTATGAACACAGGGGTTTATATTCATTATTTGATACATCAATTTAAACAATTGTCTAAAAAATCTGAAACCCTACCTGTTTATGTTGGTTTTGGACTTATTGCACTGATTGGTATTATTTCTCCAATTGGCGTTTTTCTATTATTAAAAGATGCTGCCAATCCAAATTGGATTTCGGGGATTTTGACAGGACTCGTATTAGCAAGCTTAGGGATCCTAATTGTAATACACTTAAAAAATAAAAAATTCTCAAAAGTTTTTTACTTAACAATCACTTTTATGGTCTCTGCATTTTTATTTGGCTTGCCTTTRACAAAAACGTTGAATTCCAATCCTAATTTCAATCATATCGATCAGTTAAAGAAATTAGAAGTTCAGTACAACATAACATCCTACGGCTTTTCTAAAGTAACTCCAGAATTGGTTTGGGGCTATGATGGTATTTTAAAAAACATTCATAAAAATCAAGAATTTGAACTACCAAAGGAAGCCTCTTTTGGACTCTTAGTAGACAGCAAACACTTGGCAACTTTTAAAGAGAAAATTCCAGAAGGTTACACCATTGAGAAAATAACGATTTTCAATCATAATTATATCACAAAAGAGCGTAACAGGCTTATTAGTCACTACTTTATTATTTCAAAATAATCGTATTTTTGCATTAAATAAAACATATCATGAAAAACATTCCAACCACTAGATTAGAACGCATAAGCTATATAGCATTAGCCCTTATTTTAGGGTTTGGCGCCTATTTTTCCTTTACTGATGACGATTTTTTTAATAAGGTCTACGCGAGAGAAGATGGCTTGGCAGAATCGGCAACCGCTGTTATTTTATTTGCCATAAGTATTGTTACAAGCATTCGTTTATTTAAATTATGGAACTATAAAAAAGGACTTTGGAAATTTGGAATGATCGTATTAATCCTTGTATTTATTTTTGGAGCAGGGGAAGAAATTTCTTGGGGACAACGTATTTTTAATGTTGAATCCTCTRAATATTTCCTAGAAAACAATGCCCAGGGAGAAACCAACCTACACAATATGGTGGTGAATGGTAAAAAAGTAAACAAAATAGTTTTTAGCCAAATTCTAACATTAGTATTGGTAATTTACCTATTAATAATGCCTTTCTTGTATCGAAAAAARCAATGGGTACGTAATTTTATAAATCAATTTTCTGTCCCTGTAGCTACTTGGAGTCAAGTGATTGCATTTTTAAGCCTTACAGCTATTATTGCTATCATGCCATCGAGTAGAAAATGGGAATTATATGAATTAGGTTTTGGGATTATTTTCTTTTTAATAGTATACAATCCTTTTAACAAAGTAGCTATTTACAAAAAGTAAGTCACAATTCTAAAGCATAAAAAAAAGACGATTGAAACAATTTCAATCGTCTTTTTTTGCAAAATATAACAGTAACACTGCTATTTATACATTTAATTTCTTTTCAAACTTACGYACAAAAAATTGAAGTAACATATAAAAAACAATTCCATATGTACTTCCTACAAAAAAGCCAAATAAGACATCCGCAGGAAAATGTACACCTATATAAATGCGGCTATAAGCGACTACTGTTGCCCAAACTAATACCGCCGAAAAAAGGTACTTATAATAAGGTCTGAGTAATAACCCGAAGTAAACAGCAATGGCTGCAGAATTSGCCGCATGTGCCGAAAAGAATGAATATTTCCCTCCACATTTAGATTTAACCAATCGTACTAGATCCATTAATTCTCCATCGTGACAGGGTCTTAAACGCTTAAGACCATATTTAAACAATTGAGAAGTTTGATCAGACACAGCAATTAATAATAGTATAAAAATTACTGCGAGTATGGTTTTTTTAGTACCTAGTTTTTTATAACTCATAAAAATGAGTGCTAAATACAATGGAATAGCACTGAATTTGTTGGTCATAAATAACCAAAACCCATCCCATTGTACCGACCCTAAATTATTTAGGTATAGAAAAAGTGCGATATCATTCTCTAAAAGTGATTCTAACACAGTACTATTTTTTTTCTAAAATTTCCAAAACAAACACTAAATCCGTATCTGGTGGAATTACACTACCAGCTCCTTGTTTACCATATCCCAAATGAGATGGAATAAACACCATGGCTTTGTCACCATATCTAAGCTGTTGTAATCCTTCTTTAAAACCTGGAATTAAACGTGCCTCATCACTGTATACAGATTCAAAAGCAGCGTAACCGTTTTGTTGGTCGCGTTTTTCGTCATAAACATTGTACTTTTCAGCAATTTCCTTATAACTTGTATCAAACAAGCGTCCGTCACTAAAATACCCTGCATAATTTACGAATATTTTTGTTCCTATTTTTGGCCTAGATCCGTTTTTAGTATCTAAAATATAATACTTTAAACCCGATTTTAATTCCGTGGCTTCTTTTTCGTATTGCATCATCTCAGCTTTTGTAGTTGCTGCAACTTTACTCAAAAGATCCTCTTTGTTTTTATCAGCTTCAAAAGCATTATCTACTTTACTTTCAAACACTTTGGAAGCATCAAATCTTCTAGCTAACTTTCCAATTCTAATAAAATCAATCTTATTGATATAATCTCCTTTTTCGATAGTATCTACAATRTTTTGTCCAATTACAACATTTCCAAAAACCGTATGTTTTCCATCCAACCAGTTGGTAGGTTTATGGGTAATAAAAAACTGACTACCATTGGTGCCCGGTCCAGAATTTGCCATCGACAAAACACCAGGGTTATCATGCTTTAGCAACAATTTTCCGTCATCATCTTTTGGAAATTCATCTGGGAATTTATAACCTGGCCCACTAGAACCGGTTCCTGTTGGATCTCCACCTTGAACCATAAAATCTTTAATTACACGGTGAAATTTCAATCCATTATAAAAAGGTTTCCCTCTAAAAGAATCCATCACTTTTGTGTTAGTACCTTCTGCTAAAGAGACAAAATTCGCCACTGTCATTGGCGTTTTTTCAAACTCCAATTTCAATAATATATCCCCTTTRTTGGTTTGCACATCCGCATAAAATCCTTCTTCCAAATCAGCATACTTGGCAGTTTTGCACGAAGCAAAAACTACCAAAGCAACTAATATAATCTGTTTTAAGTATTTCATTAATTAATTTTGATCAATTCTACTTCAAAAACCAATGGCATAAAAGGCTTTATTGGTCCAGCACCACCTTGAGGTGCATTTGCTCCATATGCCAATTCTTGAGGGATGAAAAATTTATATTTTGCACCAACTTTCATCAATTGAACTCCTTCTGTCCAACCTTTAATCACACCATTTAAAGGAAAGCTAATTGATTTACCTCTATCCACAGAACTATCAAAAACAGTTCCATCAGGAGTCGTACCGTGGTAATGTACTTCTACATTAGCAGCAGGACCATCAGGTGTTTCTCCTGAACCTTCTTTTAATACGATGTATTGTAAACCACTGTCTGTAGTTACCACACCTTCTTTTCCTTTATTTTCTTCTAAGAATTTAACTCCTTCTTCTTTTACACTTCCGTACTTCGCTGCAGCCGCCTCTTCTTGTTTTCGCTGTTGCGCTTTTTGGAAGTACATTCTCAATTGAGTGTTTATTCCTTTTTCCTCCACTAATAAATCTACAGAATCCAACGCATCAGAATACCCTTGGATTAATAAACTTTTATCTACATCTGGAAAGCTTTGTTTTAATTTAGCTGCCATATCTACTCCCAAACTATAACTTACAGAATCTAATTCGTTGTTTAAGCTTGATACTCTTTTTACACCATTATTACACGATGCTAATGTTGCTACTGCTAATACTGCTACAAGTAGTTTTTTCATTGTTCTTATTTTTTGATTTCTATTAATTCTATTATTACTTTTATTGGTTCGTTTACGCCAATTTTATGCCCATCACCCACTAAGCCATAAGCTTTGAATGAGGGAAATAAAAACACAGCTCGCTCCCCTTCTTTCATTATTTTTATTCCTTGTTGAAGCCCTTCAATTTCATGTTCTTGTTTATCTACCTTATACATTATAGCGTTTAAACTATCTTTTGGGTACAGCAATTCATTTTTTAAATTATACACTTCAAAATTATAGTATACCGTATCATCTGTTTGAGGAAGCTCACCTTGCTTTTTAGATTGGATCATAGCATACCAAAATCCCAACGAAGACTCTTTATATATATGCGTACTATCTACATCCATAAAAGATGTTATCAACAATTTTTCACGGTCGTTTAAGCTTTTATTCAATGCAACAGACTCTCTTAAAAACACATTCGTTTTTTTACTAATCGGTTTTCGTGCCTCTGGTCCACTACAAGAAATAGCACACATCATTATTGATACTACAATTAAAAATTGATTAATTTTCATAAGAGCCTAATAAGTCATCTTTATATTGAGGCAATAAATCTACAAATTTTTCTACAGTTTGTTGAATGGTAAGTTCCGTTCTTCCTCCTGAAGCATTGTCGTGACCACCACCGTCAAAATGATTTCGTGCAAATTTATTTACAGAGAATGCACCTTTTGAACGGAACGAAATTTTAATAATCCCTTGATCTGGATCTTCTATAAAAATAGCAGCTAATACAATCCCCTCAACAGACAATGCATAGTTTACCACGCCTTCTGTATCACCTTTTTGAAAATTATGAGCATCCAATTCCTTTCGAGTCATAGATATATAAGCCGCATTAAATTCTGGAATTACTACCAAATTATTCAACGCTACCCCTAACAAGTGTAACCTCCCAATAGAATTGGTATCATATATATTATTGTGAATCTTGGCGTTTTCTGCCCCCTTATCAATTAAATCAGCAATAATACGGTGGGTAGTACTTGTGGTAGATGCAAATCTAAACGACCCTGTATCTGTCATAATACCAGCATATAAACAACTTGCAATTTCCTTGCTTATGGTTGAAATTAAGTCCATTTTTTCAATAAAATGATATATCATTTGACAGGTAGAACAAATACTAGTATCTGAGTAAGTAAATCTAGCAATTGCATCCGGTTGTTGGTGGTGATCTATCATAATAAAATCTCCTTGGTATTTTTCCAAGTAAGATTGCATATCACTTCCTGTCCTGTGAAGCGCATTAAAATCCAACAAAAAGATAAAATCTGCGTTGTCTATTGCTTTTTTAGATTGCCTATTTTGAATATCGTATTTTAAAATACTTTCTGATTGTGGCATCCACTTTAAAAAGTCTGGATAATCGTTGGGAGCAACAACTGTTACTTTATGCTTCTCTTGTTCAAGAAAATGTAATAATCCTAAACTGGAGCCGATGGCATCTCCATCAGGGTTTCTATGAGGGACAATTACCAAATTTTTAGGACTTGAAAGTAATTGTTTTAATTCTTTAATTTCGTTTATGGTCATATGGTTGCGAATATACAAATTATAGTCAAATTCCGTAAAAATAGTATGTATATTTGTGAGTGGATATAACAATTAAAATCAGTATGAAACAACTTCTTATAACATTTCTATTCCTAATAACCTTAAGCAGCTGTAACCATAAAAAATCGATAACAATTGTAAAAAGCAATGCTTTTTTTCAATCTGACTTCACCATTTCTTTTGGCTCTTGTAACAATCAATCTTTACCTAATAATTTATGGACAGAAATAAAGAGGAATCATCCCGATGTTTGGGTTTGGGGAGGTGATATTGTTTACTCCGATACGGATGACATGGAAGTTATGAAAAACAGCTATACCGTTCAGAAAAACGAAATAAACTACAGTGACTTTAGAAAAAATATTGAGATACTAGGAACATGGGATGACCATGATTATGGCCTAAATGATGGAGGAACTGAATACTCAAAAAAAGCAGAGGTACAGTCCATTTTACTAGACTTTTTAGATGTTGATGCATTTGACACTCGGAGAGCACAAGCGGGAGTTTACCATGCAAAAACCTTTCAAATAGAACAACACAGTATACAAATAATCACTTTAGATACTCGCTATTTTAGAACAGCGCTCACCAAAGACTCAACAGGTAAAAAACGCTACCTACCCAGTAAGGATATTACTGGAACCATGCTAGGARAGAAGCAATGGGAATGGTTAAAAACCAAATTGAACACCTCCACTGCCAATTTTAATATTATTGTAAGTAGTATTCAATTTTTATCCTCAGAGCATGGTTATGAAAGTTGGGGAACCATGCCTCATGAGCAGATTAAATTGGAACAACTTATTTTAAATTCAAGGGCTAAAAATACAATTATTTTGAGTGGTGATAGACATATAGCAGAATTCTCAAGAAAAGAAATCGGAGATTCAAAATTCCCTCTCATCGATTTTACTTCTAGTGGACTCACCCATTCTTATGACAGTTTTAAAGGAGAAGAAAATCAATATAGAATTGCACCTGTTGTTATCTCTAAAAACTTTGGAATCCTTAAGTTTAATTTCAAAAAGAACAATGTTAAATTTGAAATACGCGGAAAAAATAATCAATTATTATCCTCTTTTATTCAGGAATATCTAGACTAAAAAAGCAATTCAAAGGAGTAGTAAACCTTTAAAATAAGAAGTTTAACATCAATATAAACAATATTCCATTTCACATAATAAAGAAATTGGTATATTTGCCCGATTTTAAACATAGAAAACAATACAAATGACAACAAATAGAACATTTACAATGCTTAAGCCTGATGCCGTAAAGAATGGACATATCGGTGCTATTTTAGACAAAATCAGTGCTGCTGGATTTAGAATCGTAGCGATGAAAAAAACGCAAATGACGGTTGCAGACGCAGCGCATTTTTATGCTGTTCATAACGAACGTCCATTTTTTGGAGAATTAGTAGATTTTATGACTTCTGGACCTATTGTTGCAGCTATATTAGAAAAAGACAATGCCGTTGAAGATTTTAGAGCTTTAATTGGAGCTACCAACCCAGCAGATGCAGCAGAAGGAACAATCCGTAAAATGTTTGCTACTTCTATGGGAGAAAATGCAGTACATGGTTCTGATAGCGATAAAAATGCAGCTATTGAAGGAGCTTTTCACTTTTCTGGAAGAGAGATGTTCTAGGAACACCACATACAAATACAAAAAAATCCGTTGATGCTCTCAACGGATTTTTTTATGTATTTTTAACAAATAGACTAGCCCAATATTACCCTAGAAATTACTGCATCTCCCAATGCTTCATTCATCATCTTARTAATATTAGATTTCCCATAACTCAACTCTTCTCTTAAAGCAGAAGATGATAGTTTTACAATCAAGGTTTTTCCTTGTATAGTAACACTTTCCGTATAAGAAGCCACTCCTGGCCCCATCATATCCGTCCAAGCATCTTGTGCAGATAATTGTTGAATACCCTTGGTGAGTTTATTCTCCTTAAGAACTTGCTTCATGATATCCTTCATTGAAAAAATTTCTTTATTTCTTTTCGCCATTCGGTTTATTATAATTTAAATATTTTATATGATTGGTTCGTTTTTCTCACCACTTCTTCCGTTCTTTCTGCATGGGTATCACTTATAAATATCTGTCCAAAATGATCTTGATTTACCAATGCGATAATTTGCTGTACACGTAAATCATCCAGTTTATCAAAGATATCATCCAATAAAAGGATTGGTTTCACCTTAGACTGCTCCTTAATAAAATCAAACTGAGCCAATTTTAAAGCGACTAAAAACGATTTTTGTTGTCCTTGAGAACCAAACTTTTTCACTGGGAATCCATCTATTTCAAAAACTAAATCATCTTTATGAACTCCTACACTTGTGTACTGTAATACTCTGTCTCTTTCCAGACTAGCATCTAACAAGTCCATAAAATCAGCCTCTTGCAACTGTGACTTATAACGTAAACTTACCTTTTCCTTATCTCCAGATATGGCATGGTAGCGCTCCAAAAATATGGGAATAAACACTTCCAAAAAAGCGGTTCTTCCTCGGTTAATCTTCTCTCCATACAACTTCAATTGCTCATTATAAATCTTCAAATTAAGTAAGTCGAACGTACGATTCGAAGCAAAATATTTTAACAATGCATTTCGTTGTGAAACTACCTTCGCATAACTAATCAATGTTTTTAAGTATACAGCATCGGACTGAGAAATCACAGTATCCATGAATTTTCTACGAATATCACTTCCTTCCATAATTAAATCCCTATCCGAAGGAGAAATAATCACTAATGGAAAGGCGCCAATATGATCTGAAAATCGCTCGTAAATTTTCCCATTTCGCTTGATGATCTTTTTATGACCTTTTTTAAAACTACAGACTACATTTTCAGAACGATCCTTTACCTGATATTCCCCTTCAATCATAAAATACTCCTCGCCATGCCTAATATTCTGACTAGCAACCGAATTGAAATAACTTTTTGCAAAGGACAAAAAGAAAACAGCATCCAGGACATTGGTTTTTCCAACCCCATTATTCCCGACAAAACAGTTAATTTTACTGTCAAAATCAAAATTCTGTGACTCAAAATTCTTAAAGTTAAGTAGGCTTATTTTTTTTAAATGCATGRAAAATWWATGAGGGKATAAAATTATTACTTTTATTTGATATTTAGACTGATTTCCATTTTTAGTTTTCAATTAAAAATGTTACTTTTGCTCCTCAATTTATATAAAAAATAATGGCAACCTACAAGAAAACTGGTACTAAAATTAGAAATAAAAAAGCGCAGACTTCTACTATAACTGAAGAATCAACAACGGCTGAAGTATTTAATACATTGGACGAAACTGCTTCAAAATCTGAGCAATGGGTTATAAAAAATCAAAAAGCAATTTTTGGTGTCATTGCAGTAATTGTGATCTCTATTTTAGGGTTTATGGCGTTCCAAAAATATGTAGCTGAACCACAAGAGAGAGAAGCTGCTAACGAATTGGCTTTTCCTAAAGTGTATTTTGAGCAAGCAATTAACAGTTCTGTAGCTGTAGATTCTTTATTTAATTTAGGATTGAATGGTGCCGAAGGTAAATATGGCTTTATCGATGTAGCTGATAAATTCAGTGGAACGAAAGCAGGGAACTTAGCACATTATTATGCTGGAATGTCTTATTTAAAAATGAAACAATACAAAAATGCCATCACTCACTTGGAGCAATTCAGTTCAAATGATGCATTATTAGGTCCTACTGCAAAAGGTGCAATTGGTGATGCTTTTGCTGACATTAACCAACCAGAAGATGCATTGGACTATTATATCAAAGCAGCCAACTTACAAGACAATGGTTTTTCTACACCATTATTCTTATTCAAAGCTGGAAATACTGCCCTAGACTTAGGTAAATTTGACAAAGCATTGTCTTTATTTAACCAAATCAAAAAAGACTACCCTACTTCTGAAGAAGGAAAAAATATTGAAGTATTTATTAGTAAAGCAACTTACGCTACCAAATAAATGGCAACAACAAACTTATCATCATACGATAAAACAACAATCCCAAGCGCGAAACAATTTCGGTTTGGGATTGTTGTTTCTGAATGGAATCCAGAAATTACAAAAAACCTAGCTGCGGGTGCAATTGCTACGTTTTTAGACCACGAAGTAACAAAAGAAAACATTATTCAATGGGATGTTCCGGGAAGTTTTGAACTGATTTACGGTTGTAAAAAAATGGTTCAAAAACACCCAGAATTGGATGCTATCATTGCTATTGGAAATGTAATCCAAGGAGAAACTAAGCATTTTGATTTTGTGTGTGATGGAGTTACACAAGGCATCAAAGACTTGAATGTACAACAGGACATTCCAATCGTATTTTGCGTTCTTACGGACAATACCAAACAACAATCTATAGACAGATCTGGTGGAAAACATGGAAATAAAGGTACCGAATCAGCAATAGCTGCTATTAAAATGGCCGTTTTAAAAAACCTATAGAAAAAAATTCTATTTCTTAAGAAAAAGAGCAATACAACAATTGCTCTTTTTTTTCCTTTAATCCTTAGATATTACATTGCTAATCTTGCTTTATAACCTATTTCTCGAAGTAAAAAAGCATCATACCTCCTAGCAACAACAATTTTTAATTTAACTTTAACAGCTTTCTTATGCACAAAATTTGAACAACCGTTTCAAATTCTGTATTTTTGAAGATTAGCGAAAAATGAGCAATTACAACCACTAATTATGTTTGGAAAAATCTTTAAATCACGAAGTCATTACGTTTTTGACTATAAGCCTCGTTATTATAATGAGCGAAAAGAGCGTATCGAAGTCTTAGAAAAGAAATACAATAAAGATGGGCACTTATCTGATGAGGAATACAAAGTAACATTGGTAAAAAACAACCTAAGAAATGATTGGGTTAAAGCCACTAAAAAAGTAAATGAAAACGGCGTCAACCTCCGTTTAGCTCTTATTATAGTCCTTCTTGTAGGTCTTGCAGCCTATATTTTAGATATTCATACTTTATTCTAATGTCTGATATTATTCAGTTATTACCTGACCATGTAGCCAATCAGATCGCTGCTGGTGAAGTGGTGCAACGTCCTGCATCCGTAGCCAAGGAACTATTAGAAAATTCTATAGATGCCGACGCGACTCATATCAAATTAATTATCAAAGATGCAGGGAAAACCCTCATCCAAGTAATTGATAATGGAAAAGGAATGAGTACTACAGACGCAAGAATGAGTTTTGAGCGCCACGCCACCTCAAAAATTGCGAAAGCCGAAGATTTATTCTTGCTAGAAACCAAAGGTTTCAGAGGGGAAGCATTGGCTTCTATTGCCGCTATTGCCCATGTGGAGATGAAAACCAAACAGTCTGAACAAGACTTGGGTACCTTGTTAAAAATTGAGGGAAGTAAAATTAGCGAACAAGAGGTAATTTCTACTCCAACAGGAACTTCTATTGCTGTAAAAAATTTATTTTACAACATCCCTGCTCGTAGAAACTTTTTAAAATCTACCAGCATAGAAACACGTCATCTTATCGACGAATTTCAACGTGTTTCCTTGGCGCATCCCAACATTGGTTTTTCTATGTACCACAACGACAATGAGCTGTACAATTTTAAACCTTCAAATTTAAGACAACGTATCGTTGCGTTATTTGGTAAAAAAACTAACGAAAAACTAGTACCAATCAACGAAGAAACAGATATAGTTACCATTCAAGGGTTTGTAGCCAAGCCAGAGTTTGCAAAGAAGAAAAGAGGCGAGCAATTCTTTTTTGTCAACAGTCGTTTTATAAAAAGTGCGTATTTAAATCATGCAGTTGCCAGTGCTTTTGACGAATTATTATCACCTGGATACTACCCTACTTACTTTTTGTATTTAACGGTACCTCCTGGGTCTATAGATATCAATATTCACCCTACAAAAACAGAGATTAAATTTGATAATGAGAAGGCTTTATACGCCATTCTTCGTTCTACAGTGAAACATGGTTTGGGACAATTTAATGTTGCCCCTGTATTGGATTTTGAAAAAGATTCTAGTATGGAGACACCTTATACTTTTACAGAAGCCACYACACCTAAAACACCAAATATCCAAGTTGACCCCTCCTTCAACCCATTTAAAACAGAATCAAACCCTAGCTACTCTAGACCTTCATATACACCTAAACCGACTGGTAATTGGGAAAGTTTGTATGTCGATTTAGAACCAAGCAAGACAGAATACATGTCTGGTTCTACAGAAATAGAATCAATTATTTCCAAAGAAACGAGCAAGGAAATCCCTCTTTTTCAAGAAGAAAAATCCAATGGAAAGACCTACCAATTACACAATAAATATATTATAAGTAACATAAAATCTGGATTGGTTGTTATTCACCAATATTTGGCACATCAACGTATTTTATATGAAGAGTACTTAGAAAACAGCACTATAAAGGAAGCCATGAGTCAGCAATTACTCTTTCCTTTGAGCCTGTCTTTTATCCCTAGCGACATTGCGCTGTTACAAGAAATAAAAAGTGATTTAGAAAGTACTGGTTTTGGTTTTGAAACTATTGCAGACGAAATCGTAGTTGTAAAAGGGATTCCAACAAGTATTACAGAAAGCCAAGTAAGTATTATACTGGAACAGTTATTAGAGGATATAAAGAACGAAATCCCTGACACCAGTTTTAGCCAAGTAGACATTTTGGCAAAAAGCATGGCAAAAAGTATGGCCATTAAGACTGGCACAACTTTAGATGTTAAAGAGCAAGAGGAAATAGTAAACAAGCTGTTTTCTTGCAAAGATCCCAATACATCTCCTTATGGAAAAAYCACGTTTATAACCATGAGCATAGATGAAATTGATAAAAAATTTAATTCATGAACAGAGTTACCGATGTTATAAAACATTTAATTATACTAAATGTTATTTTATATTTAGCCCCCCAATTGTTAGGTTTTGACTTACAAAATTTATTCGCTTTGCACTTTCCTGAAAGTGAAGAGTTTGGGTTCTGGCAATTTTTCACCCACATGTTTATGCATAGCCAACAGTCGTTTATGCACATCCTATTCAATATGTATGGCCTTTGGGCTTTTGGAACACCCTTGGAACGAATGTGGGGGAAATCAAAGTTTATTTTCTTCTATTTCTCAGCAGGATTAGGAGCTGGACTGATTTATACTGCGGTGAATTATTATCAGTTTAATGGTTTTTATGAACAACTTACAAGTGCTGGAATGTCCGTTACAGACATTCAAACACTATTAAACACAGGATCATACAATAATCAAATATTAGATTATATAAGTGAACAAAGTCTTCATGAGTTTTATAATATTTTTAATATGCCTGCAGTAGGAGCGTCCGGAGCTGTTTATGGAATTTTAGTTGGTTTTGGCTTGGCATTTCCAAATGCAAAACTAGGCTTGATCTTTATTCCTATACCTATCTCCGCTAAATATTTTATTCCTTTATTGATTGTCAGTGATTTATTTTTTGGAATCACCAAGTACTCCGTCGGAAATGTAGCCCATTTTGCACACGTAGGAGGCGCCATTATCGGATTTATTATTGCTTGGTATTGGAAACAAACTCAATTTAAACAGTATAACTAATGAGTATTTTAAACGATTTACAGTACGAACTTAAAAAGGCAGATCCTGCTGAGAAGCTGATTTATATAAATGTTGCTCTTTTTCTGATTACCTTTTTGGCGAAAACTTTTATGTTGGATTGGTTTACGCTACCTACCGATATATCCCTAACACTGTACAAGCCTTGGACCATAGTTACCTATGCATTTGTGCACGTGAACCTATTTCATATACTCTCCAATTTAATGGTTTTATATTATGTAGGACATATATTTCTAGATTTTTACACTCCCAAACAATTCTATAATTTCTTTTTTTTAGGGGTAATTGTAGGAGGGCTCTCATTTTTAGGGCTTAATTATATCAATCAAAATTCTGGAGCAGCATTAGGAGGAGCCTCTGCAGGAGTATTGGCTATTTTTGTAGGAGTTGCAACAAAAGTTCCTCGTTATGCTTTGCGACTTCGTTTTATTGGATCTGTAGAACTGTGGGTATTGGCTGCCATTTTTGTATTGCTGAACGTACTTCAAATAAAAAATGTAGACAATGGTGGTGCGATAGCACATTTAGGCGGAGCGTTACTTGGTTTTATTTATGCCAAACAGTTGACAAAAAACAACGATATAGGCGCTTGGTTTTCCAATAGTTTGAATGCTTTAATCAATCTTTTTAAAACAAGTAAGAGCCCACTAAAAACGGTTTATAAATCCAAAAACGGAAAAAAAACGTCTCGAAAATCTAATAAACCTGCCAACCAACGTCAAATAGATGCTATCCTTGATAAGATCAGTAAATCCGGATATGAAACGCTGAGTAAAGAAGAAAAAGATTTCCTTTTTAAAGCGGGAAAAAAATAATAGTGTATCTTCCGCATGGAATCCCCCTAAATTAAATGAAAAAATTAGCAGCATTTGATGCACTTATAAAATTCATAAACTCTATTGTAGCTTTATGTTTGTTAGCATCAATTTTAGTGAAATACATTTCTCCAAGCAAATATACCATTACTGTATTTTTGAGTTTGAGTACTCCTGTGTTCATTTTATTGAACGTTGCTTTTGTATTGTATTGGGTTGTTCAATTTAAGCGTCCTTTTTTAATTTCTACTTTTGCTTTATTGCTAAGTTTTAGTGCCGTTCAGCAAGTGTATGGATTCCAACCACAAAAAATCATGCTCAATAGCGACTTGAAAATAATGAGCTATAATGTACGCATGTTCAATGTGTTTGAATGGATTAAAGAGGATAATATCGAAAAAAATATTCTTGGACTAATAAAAAAAACAGCGCCAGACATACTGTGCTTACAAGAATACTATCCCAATAAAAAACTGGGAAACAGATACCCRTATTCATACAAAAAAACCAGCATTAAAAAAACGACTTCTGGACAGGCAATCTTTTCTAAATACCGTATTATAAAATCTGGATCCTTAAACTTTAAAGAGAGTAGTAACAACGCTATTTATGCTGACATTGTAAGAGAAAAGGATACAATCCGCGTATACAATGTGCATTTAGAATCACTGAGAATTAATCCGAAAAAGGAAAATTTTGGACAAAAAAATGCCGAAAAATTACGTTTACGTATGGAAGCATCCTTTAAAAAACAAAGTGAGCAAGTAACCCAACTGCTGAAACATGAAAAAAATTGTCCCTATCAAATTATTATTTGTGGCGATTTTAATAACAATGCGTTTTCTTGGGCTTATCATCAATTAAAAGAAGGAAAAAAAGATGCATTTACTGAAGCAGGTACAGGTTTTGGAAAGACCTATGATTATGCATTTCCTCTTCGTATCGATTTTATTTTGAGTGATGAAAACATCAAAGTAAATCACTTTAAAACATATCAAGAAAAACTTTCTGACCACTTCCCTATCATGGCGCGCTTACAGCTAAATTAACGCTTCCGAAAACCGTTAACACAATTATATTACACGTATTTAAAATGACTTTCTAGACATTAAATGCAACCGTTTCAGCAAGCCCTAAATTAACAGGTCTTTATGATAATTGTCCTCCTTAAACACATGCGTTTACGTATATTTGTTTACTAAATTCAAATTGATATTATCCATGAAAAAAATAATGATACTCTGCGTATCTTTCATACTTTTCCAAAGTGTGGCGCAGCAAAAAGAACTTACTCTAGAAGATTCCGTTTTAGGTTATTACAAAGGACTTTATCCAAAAAGCATGAGTGGCTTACAATGGGTTGATGACAGTGAAACATACGTATCTCGCTCTAAAGAAGCGCTTATCATTACCGATGTTGCTACACAAAAGAACATCCGTACTATTTCTTTGAAGGAACTACAACAATCTTTTCCTAATTTAAAAAGACTGCCGTATTTAACAAGTATCAATGCACATCATTTAACTTTTAAACACAGTAATAGTTATGCTCGCTATGATTACACAAATAAAACAAAAGAGAAGAGTATTCAATTTCCTGAAAATGCAAAAAACGTTGAATTTAAAGAGAAACAACATCTTGTAGCATATACCTTAGATAATAATTTATACATCGCTACAATCAATCAAGAAAAAATAGCWGTTACAGCTATATCAGATAAAAATATAGTCTCTGGACAAACAATCCACAGAAGTGAATTTGGAATTTCTGGAGGGATTTTTTGGAGCCCAAAAGGAAAATACTTAGCCTTTTATCAAAAAGATGAAACCAATGTTACTACTTATCCTCTGGTGGATGTCACAAGCTACCCTGCATCTTTAAAAAACATAAAATACCCAATGGCGGGTCAAGGAAGTGAACAAGCCAGAATTGGAATTTATACTATTGCAAGTGGCAATTTAAGCTATTTAGACATTGACACCACTGATGAGCACTATTTAACAAACCTTAGCTGGTCTCCAGATGAAAGTCAAGTGTTTTTAGCGGAAATTAACAGAGAACAAAATCATGTGTGGTTTAATAGTTATAACGTAGCCAACGGAAAAAAAATCGCAACGCTTTTTGAGGAGCAAGAAGATACTTGGGCAGAGCCAGAACATCCGGCTACATTCTTACCTAATAGTACTACCGATTTCCTTTGGTTTAGCGAACGCGATGGTTTTATGAATTTATACCACTATACAACTGAAGGAAAATTGGTAAAGCAATTGACTAATTTCAAATGGGTAGTTCAAGACATTCTTGGATTTGATGCCAAAGGCAAGCATGTAATTATTACTGGGACGGGAAAAGATGGACGTGAAAAACACAGTTTTAAAATTAATTTAAAAAACGGTAAATCAACTCCTCTAACAACCATATCAGGAACACATAGAACGCAATTGAGTTCGAACGGTACTTATTTGATAGATTCCTATTCTAATATCACCACTCCAAAAATCAGTCAAATTATCTCTGTAAAAAAAGGAAATAAAACTGAATTATTCAAAGCAGAAAACCCTTTAAAGGGATATAAATTAGGGAACAGTGAATTTGTAGACCTTTCTACAAAAGACGGGACCGTATTGCATGCAAGGATTACAAAACCTGCTAATTTTGATCCTTCTAAAAAATACCCTGTACTTATTTATGTATATGGAGGACCTCATGCACAAATGGTAACCAATACCTGGATGGCAGGTGCTAGTTTATGGATACCAATTTTTACCGCCAATCAAGATTATATTGTATTTACCCTAGATAATAGAGGATCTAAAAACAGAGGTTTTGCCTTTGAAAACGTCATCCACAGAAATGTAGGAGATCGTGAAATGGAAGACCAATTAACAGGGGTGAATTATTTAAAATCATTGCCCTATGTAGATGCCAATCGCATGGCTATAAACGGATGGAGCTATGGAGGTTTTATGACTACATCGTTGATGTTAAGACATCCTGGCGTATTTACAACAGCCGTGGCTGGAGGTCCAGTAATTGACTGGAAATACTACGAAGTGATGTATGGAGAACGCTATATGGATACACCACAAGAAAATCCCGAAGGTTATAAAAAAGCCCATGTAACAAATTACATCAAGAACTTAAAAGGAAAAATGTTGCTGATCCACGGAAGTGTAGATCCAGTGGTAGTACCACAACACAGTATGAGTTTGTTACAGAAATCAGTAAAGGAAGGAGTTCAAGTAGACTTTTTCACCTACCCAATGCACGAACACAATGTACGAGGTAGAGACCGTATACATTTGATGCATAAAATGCTAGATTATGTGGTATTAAACAACAAGTAACATCAAAACATTACCAACTAAAAAGTATCAAAAACTACATCAAAAGACGTGCATTACAGCGCGTCTTTTTTTTGTGCTGAAAATTCGTATTCACGAAGTACTTGACAAATACGAACTTTAAATGATGAATACCAAATTTCCTTTCCTTGTTTCCGTGCCAATTTGTGTTCTGTATGTAAACGCCACTGTTGTATATCTTCCATAGTTTCCCAATAAGAAACCGTAATTCCTACAGCTTCTCTCGCACTTTCTACCCCAATAAATCCCGRTTGATTTTTTGCTAAATCCACCATCTGTTTGGACATGTCGTTATATCCCTTATCACCTTCCGTTCTAAGTGACGTGAATATCACTGCATAATAATGGGTTCCTTTCTGCATTGTTTCTCTTTTTGTAGTTCGTAATATGGCAATGTATAAAAACACCGCTTTAAAATTACACAATCCAACTTTAAAATTATAATAAACACAAACAGTATTCCTAAACCATTGAGATTTAGAAAGTTTACAAATCAATTGTTTTATATTTATTGACAAAATTATTGTAAATTTGCACTCCATTTTTGGATAAATTCTTTCCCGTGAAATGTTTAGTAGTCAATAGCTCTGTACAATTCACGAGACTTGAAAAAACAATAATCATTTCGGTGCAAGCATTGAGAAATTAAACCCATTTGTGGGATTAAAAGATAAAATTACAGAATGTCAGATAAAAAAGTAGCTTTCTACACTTTAGGTTGTAAATTAAATTTTTCAGAAACCTCCACTATTTCAAGAAGTTTTGTTCAGGAAGGATTCAAACGTGTTGAATTTGACGAAATTGCTGACATTTATGTAATAAACACCTGTTCAGTTACAGACAATGCTGATAAGCGATTTAAAACCATCGTAAAATCTGCCTTAAAACTGAATGAAAATGCATTCCTAATTGCCATTGGATGCTATGCTCAGCTGAAACCAGAAGAATTGGCCAATGTAAATGGTGTAGATATGGTATTAGGTGCTACCGAAAAATTCAAAGTCACCGATTATATCAATAACCTCACTAAAAAACCTATTGGAGAAGTGCACTCTTGTGAAATTGAAGARGCCGATTTTTATGTAGGCTCCTACTCTATTGGAGATAGAACCCGTGCCTTTTTAAAAGTACAAGATGGTTGTGATTATAAATGTACTTATTGTACCATTCCATTAGCTAGAGGAATATCTAGAAGTGATGCCTTGAATAATGTGCTAGAAAACGCCAAAGAAATATCAGCCAAAGGRATCAAAGAAATTGTRCTGACAGGAGTAAATATCGGGGATTATGGAAAAGGTGAATTTGGAGATAAAAAACACGAAAACACCTTTAGTGAATTGGTAGAAGAATTAGATAAAGTTGAAGGAATTCATCGTTTGAGAATCTCCTCTATCGAACCGAATTTATTGCAAAACRARACCATAGAATTTGTTGCAAACTCCAAATCATTTGTACCTCATTTTCACATCCCTTTACAAGTAGGTAGCGATGTATTACTTCGAAAAATGAAACGTCGATATCTCACAGAAACCTACACCAACAGGGTAGCAAAAATTAAAGAAATGATGCCAAATGCCTGTATTGGAGTAGACGTAATAGTTGGTTTCCCTGGAGAAACTGACGAATTATTCTTGGAGACTTATAATTATATAAACGAACTCAACATTTCTTATTTACACGTATTTACTTACTCTGAACGTCCTAATACCGAAGCCATTTCCATGGAAGGTGTAGTAGATTTAAAAGTGAGAAACAAACGCAGTAAGATGCTCCGAGGTTTGTCAGAAAAAAAACGGAGGGCCTTTTATGAATCTCAACTAGGAAATTCACTTTCAGTACTTTTTGAAGGAGAAAACAAACATGGTTACATTTACGGATTTACAGAAAATTATGTAAAAGTAAAAGCCCCGTGGAACCCAAGCTTAATCAACACCATTCATAAAGTAAACTTAACAGAAATAGACGAGGACGGATTGGTGAAATTTAATTGGATAGAAACCCCTACCTATATCTAAAAAAAAATGAATAGTAAAATCCCGCTGTATTTTGTTCCAGGACTTGCTGCAAGTTCCAAAATTTTTGAATTTTTACGCTTTGATGAAACAAAATATGAGGTATATAAGTTAGAATGGCTACTTCCTTTATCCGATAAAGAAACCATACAGAATTACGCGAAACGAATGGCTGCGTTGGTAAGGCACGACAACCCTGTATTGATAGGAGTGTCATTTGGTGGAATTATGGTGCAAGAAATGAGTAAACATCTGCAAGCACATTGTATTTTCTTAGTCTCTAGTATTAAAACAAATAAAGAGTTACCTAAGCGCCTCAAAGTAATACAAAAAACAAGGGCGTACAAACTGTTCCCTACAAAAGCAGTACAAAACCTAGATCAATTTTCTACATTTATGTTTGGTAGTTTTATCCAAAAACGCATCAAACTTTATGAAAATTACATGACTATGAAGGATGAAAAATACCTCACCTGGGCTATTTATAACGTCTTACATTGGCAACAAACTAACCCCTTACCCAATACAATACAGATTCATGGTACAGAAGATTATGTCTTTCCTATTAAACATATCGAAAATCCGATAAAAATAAAAGGCGGTACCCATATCATGATACTCAATAAAGCAAAAACCATTTGTTCCATTATCGATGCTCAGCTGTCGTTGGTATAATTTATTGTTCGGTTTACAATGTTCCCATTATTTTTGTATATTAAGAACGAAACTAAATTGCTGAATCATGAAGAGGACTTTACGTATACTATTAATTATCAACATTGTACTACTTAGCTCAATTTTTATATTTGCTACAAAAACAAACACGAGTACGACGTTGATTCCGACCAAACCAAATGAATTTCAAAAAAAAGGCACTAATAATGTGGGGGAACAGTATCAAATCCGCGCTATAAAAATCCCTGACAACTTAAATTTTGCTGGAGAACGCCTTCCATTAGAAAAATGGGATGTGAAGGAACGTATTGATCGCGAATTATTAGTCAATACCTATTGGCAATCCAATAGCTTATTACTTTTTAAAAGAGCGAATAAATATTTTCCTATCATAGAACCAATATTAGCGAAACACGGTATTCCAGACGATTTTAAATACTTGGCCTTGATAGAAAGTGGTTTGCGAAATGTAACTTCACATGCCGGAGCCAAGGGATTTTGGCAAATTATGAAAGCTACAGGAAAAGAAAATGGTTTAGAAATAAACGATAATGTAGACGAGCGTTACCACGTAGAAAAAGCTACAGAAGTTGCTTGTAAATACTTGAATGCTTCCTTTAAGAAATTTGGAAATTGGACCTTAACAGCCGCCTCATACAATGCTGGAAGAGCTGGAATCGCTAGGCGATTAAAAGCACAGATGGTAGATAATTACTACGACTTGCTTTTGGTAGAAGAAACAGCACGCTATATGTTGCGAATTATTGCAGTAAAAGAAATTATCAGTCATCCAGATTTGTATGGATTTCAGTTTGACTTAGAAGACTTATATACCTTATCAGCTTCAAAAACTATTGAAGTAGATACCACTATTACAAACATTGCTCAATTT
Organism: Flavobacteriaceae bacterium; assembly: GCA_002401385.1. Taxonomy (GTDB): domain Bacteria; phylum Bacteroidota; class Bacteroidia; order Flavobacteriales; family Flavobacteriaceae. The sequence goes on from NVSY01000006.1 coordinate 74,838, forward strand.
GCTAAAAATCTCGGAACCAATTACAAGGAATTAAAACTTTTAAACCCTTGGCTGAAACAAAACAAATTAAACAATGCTTCTCGCAAAAAATACTATTTAAAAATAGCCCAATAAATCTAGTAAATGAAAATGACCTTAACTACCTTACTTCTACTTATTATTATTGGACTTTGTGCAGGAATTTTAAGTGGATTGGTAGGCGTTGGTGGAGGTATTTTAATGGTTCCAATGTTCTTGTTATTTTTGGGAATTACTCAACATAATGCACAAGGATTAAGCTTGGCTGTGATGTTACCTCCTGTTACTTTTTTGGCAGTTTACAACTACCACAAACAAGGCGCCATCGACTGGAAAGTAGCTGCCGTTGTATCCGTTATGTTTATAGTAGGTGGATATTTCGGTTCCAAACTCGCCTTACAAATAGACCAAAAATTACTCAAAAAGATTTTTGGCGGTTTTATGTTAATAGTTGGTTTGAAATTATTGTTTACAAAGTAAAGAGGAATTTAAAAGAGGCCTCTCCTTGGTAGCTATATTTAGCTATCAAATTATAACCTCTCCGCCCCCTGATACCGTACGAATAACAGCTGCGCTAATGCCCGATTACTCGTTTTCGCTCATAAAAAAACGTGTATCGTATAGCGTCAACGAGAATGGAATACAACTAGTCCCTTAAATGCTTTTCTGGCTAATTCTCATGAGAAACTAGCACTAAGTAAACTTCCTGAGATCCCCAAAAAACANNTCTTTAAAAATGAATTCTGAGTATGAATTTTTTGGTAACCACACGATACAACCGTGGGAGAGTGATGATCAAAGAGGAGCACGTTGTGCATCTTATTTCAAATAAAAAGCGAGGTGTTCGGAAGGGTGTAATTCACAAAAACGTATTTCTATTTTATAGTAAAGACAAAAAGAACAATAAAATTTACTTGATTACCTTTTTTAATAACAGGATGAATCCTAAACATTAAAAAAACAATGAAAGATGAATGCAAAAAAAAGACCCACAAAATTTGCAGGTCTTTTATAAAATTAAATATTCAAAAGGTTATTCAACTCTTTTGTCCATTTCAAGGTTTTCATAAATACCATTTAAGGTCGCCTTTAATGCATCCGTCTTTTCAAGTTCATACGCTTTCTCATAATAAGGAAGTGCTTCTCTGTAAATAGGATCTAACTTGTTCGCTTTAATAGCATCGTATTTATCAAAGTTCATAGAATTTTCATTCATTTCTTCAATTACAACCTCTGATTTTTGTAACAAAGCCGCTCCAATATTGTTGTAAGCATCACCATAATCAGGTTTTAATTCAATCGCTTTTTTAAAGTTTTTAACAGCCTCCTCAATATTCTTTTGATCTAAATTCATTACACCAACGTTGTAATATAATGTAGGATCTGTAGGATTGATGGTAATTGCTTCTTCTAATTTTTCTTTAAACTTCTGAGTATTACCTTTGTGGTAGTACACGTTTGCTTCATCAATTAACAAACTATAGTCACTTGGATCCGCCTTACGAGCTTCAGTAATAGCAGCTAATGCACCATCATTATCTCCTTTTGCTATGTAAATCTTAGCAATTCTAGTTAAAAGGCTAGATTTACGAGATTCTTTAACTACTGTTTCTGGTTCAATAACCATCCCTAATTTAACCTGAAATTTCATTGATTTTTCATCGTTAAAATACTGAACTTCACCAGTTTCTTTATTTTTTGCTTTGTACTCTTCTTTAATCCCAGTGTATCCCATATCTAATAAAGATTTGTATACTTCCATAGATTTGTCATATTCTTTTGCTGCAAAATAAGCCATTCCTGCATTTTCAACAAAAGCAGTATCTGCAGGACTTAAAGCAAAAACTTCTTTAAATCCATCTGCTGCAGATTTAAACGTCTCTATATCTTTAGATACAATAGCCTCATTGTATAACTCAGAAGATTTTCCAGCTACACTGTTTATCAATGTATTTAATAAGCCCCCAACTTCAGTAGAATATTTCTGTTTTCCTGAAGTTTCTTCGTAAGAGATTAAGTCGTTGAATGCTTTTCCAATACTTACATTATCCGTTCCTGCTCCATTAGCATATGTAGCCATTGCTTTAAAATACAAGAATTTTGCTTTGTATTTTTTTGCATTCCCATCATTAATAAGACCTTCCGCTTGAGACAATGCAGCCAATGCAGCTGGATAATCGCTAGACTTCACTGCTTTTTCGGCAGTTTTGATCTCATTTTTTTGTGCTGATACTGCCATCCCTACTAATAAGGCTGACACTACTATAAATTGTTTTCTCATTATTTATAAATTGATTGTTTATTCTTGATTATTATTATCTTCTGTTGAAGTATTTTCAATATCCGTGCCATTATCATTTTCATCCAACACTTCTTCTTCATCTTCATGCATAACCTTTGCAACAGCCGCAATAGAATCTTTACCTTTAATGTTTATAAGCTTCACTCCTTGTGTCGCTCTCCCCATAATTCGTAAATTTTTCACAGCCAATCGTATGGTAATTCCAGACTTGTTAATAATCATTAAATCATCATCGTCTGTAACGTTTTTAATCGCTACTAATCCACCTGTCTTATCGGTAACATTAATAGTTTTCACTCCTTTTCCTCCACGGTTTGTAATACGGTAATCATCCAAACTAGATCGTTTACCATATCCTTTCTCAGAAACCACAAGTACTTCACTTTCCAAATCGTTTACAGCGATCATTCCAATCACTTCGTCATTTTCATGTGACAGAGAAATTCCTCTTACCCCTGAAGCACCACGCCCCATAGGTCTGGTTTTATTCTCTTCGAAACGGATGGATTTTCCAGATCTTAATGCCAACATTACTTGACTATCTCCAGTGGTTAATTTGGCTTCTAGCAATTCATCTCCTTCTTTAATCGTAATGGCAGTAATACCATTGGTTCTCGGACGAGAATATTGTTCCAACAAGGTTTTTTTAACTTGTCCTTTTTTAGTTGCCATGATGATATAATGACTATTGATATAGTCCAAATCTTTTAAATCTTCGGTAACCAAAAATGCCTTTACTTTATCGTCTTGCTCTATATTTATTAAGTTCTGGATTGCTCTTCCTTTAGATACTTTTCCTCCTTCTGGGATTTCGTACACGCGCATCCAAAATACTTTCCCTTTTTGGGTAAAGAACAACATGTATTGATGGTTGGTTCCAATAAACAAGTGCTCTAAGAAATCTTCATTTCTAGTACTCACTCCTTTTTGTCCACGTCCTCCTCTATTCTGAACTTTATACTCTTCTAAATTGGTGCGTTTTACATATCCAGCATGAGAAATAGTCACCACTACTTTAGAGTTAGGAATCATATCTTCAATACTCATATTTCCTCCTGCGTACTCAATTACAGAACGTCGTTCATCACCATATTTATCACGAATAGTAATTAGTTCATCTCTGATAATATTGAACCTACGTTCTTCATTTGCCAAAATATCTTTTAAATCAATAATTAAGATCATGAGTTCGTCATATTCAGCTCGTAACTTATCTTGCTCTAGTCCCGTTAATTGACGTAAACGCATCTCCACAATTGCTTTGGCTTGGATTTCCGATAATTCAAATCGTTTTTCCAAACTAGCACGTGCTTCATCAGGRTTTTTAGAGCCACGAATAATTTTGATTACTTCATCAATATTATCACTTGCAATAATTAATCCCTCTAAAATATGTGCTCTTGCTTCTGCTTTTCTAAGTTCAAATTTCGTTCTACGGATTACAACATCGTGACGGTGCTCAACAAAATAATGAATCATTTGTTTTAGATTCAATAATTCTGGACGACCATTTACCAAACAGATATTATTAACACTAAATGATGTTTGTAATGAGGTGTATTTGTACAGCTTATTCAATACAATATTAGGAATTGCATCGCGCTTTAAAATATATACTATTCGCATTCCTCTCCTATCGGATTCGTCACGAATATTAGAAATACCTTCTATTTTTTTATCATTTACAAGTTCAGCAGTTTTCTTAATCATATCTGCCTTATTCACTTGATAAGGAATTTCAGTTACAATAATACATTCACGACCTTTTACTTCCTCAATAACAGCTTTTGCACGCATCACAATTCGTCCACGTCCAGTTTCAAAAGCATCTTTCACGCCGTCATACCCATAAATGGTACCTCCGGTAGGAAAATCTGGTGCTTTTATATGCTCCATTAATTCAGGAATCTCAATATCATTATTGTCAATATAAGCCATGATACCATTAATGACTTCCGTTAAATTGTGAGGCGCCATATTGGTGGCCATTCCTACCGCAATTCCAGAAGCACCATTTACTAACAACGTTGGAATACGTGTAGGTAATACAGTAGGTTCTTTTAAGGTATCATCAAAATTTAACTTATGATCAACAGTATCTTTTTCAATATCAGAAAGCATTTCTTCTGACACTTTGTGCATTCTAACTTCTGTATAACGCATTGCTGCAGGACTATCACCATCTACCGATCCAAAGTTCCCTTGTCCATCAACCATTCTATAGCGCATGCTCCATTCCTGAGCCATTCGTACCATCGCATCATACACTGATGTATCACCATGTGGGTGGTACTTCCCCAGTACTTCCCCTACGACTCTCGCAGATTTCTTATAGCTACCTGTAGCTTTAATACCCAATTCATGCATACCGAATAATACACGGCGGTGCACAGGTTTTAAACCATCTCTAACATCTGGTAAAGCTCGTGAAACAATAACCGACATTGAATAATCAATGTAAGCTGATTTCATTTCATCTTCTATGTTAATAGGAATTAGTTTTTCTCCGTTTGCCATAAATTTTGATTTAATTTTTTTGCATTTTTAACAACTAGCAATATACAATATTTGCAAGTTTTACAATGAAAAAACCGTATTCATTTTAGGTGGACTTATAAACATTTAACAACTTGAATATTTAAAATTAAAAGACTGACAATCAGTCCGATTTTAAAGATTTTATCAATTTTGGCCATATAATTATAAAATGTGGTTCACTTTTTGTACGTTTAACAAAATAAATCTACTAACTTTACTACAAAAATTGAATTATGGACGATAATTTTTCTCCAAAAGTAAAAGATGTCATTGCTTTTAGTAAAAAAGAAGCACAGCGGTTGGGACACGATTTTATCGGTACCGAACACTTGATGTTGGGGATTCTTCGTGGAGGATCTGGTAAAGCGATTGATTTAATGAATGCTATTAATATCAACCTAGAACTGCTCAAGCAAAAAGTAGAGACTTTAAGTCCTCCTAACCTTTTGCATGAACTCAATACACAAAAGAAAAGTGTTCATCTAACTAGACAAGCTGAAAAGGCGTTAAAAACATCATTTCTTGAAGCAAAGCTATACCAAAGTGACTCTATAAACACGGGGCATTTGTTACTTTGCATTTTGCGAAATGACAACGATCCTATCACGAAAATATTTAACAATTTTGACGTGAGTTACTACGAATTAAAAAAAATATTTATGAATTATTACATGGATGGCGATAGCCCACAAACACCGCAAGCCCAAGGCACATCTGATGATGATTTTGACAACCCAAAATCCAATCCTTTTGAACCTGCAAAGGGAGGGAAAGCTTCTCAAAAAAAATCAAAAACGCCTGTACTTGACAACTTTGGAAGAGATTTAACACTCCTTGCCGAAGAAGGAAAACTAGACCCTGTTGTAGGGCGACAAAAAGAAATAGAAAGAGTCTCTCAAATACTGAGTAGACGTAAGAAAAACAACCCAATGTTGATTGGTGAACCAGGGGTTGGTAAATCTGCTATTGCGGAAGGTTTGGCATTGCGCATTGTTCAAAGAAAAGTGTCTCGAATACTTTTTGACAAACGAATTATATCCTTGGATTTAGCCAGTTTAGTTGCTGGTACCAAATACCGTGGACAATTTGAAGAACGCATGAAAGCCTTGATGAATGAATTGGAGAAAAATGAAGAAATCATTTTGTTTATAGATGAAATTCACACAATTGTAGGAGCTGGTGGAGCTACGGGATCTTTGGATGCCTCTAACATGTTGAAACCTGCTTTGGCAAGAGGGGAAATTCAATGTATCGGTGCAACAACATTGGATGAATTTAGAACTAATATCGAAAAAGATGGCGCCCTAGAAAGACGTTTCCAAAAGGTAATTGTGGAACCTACATCTATTGAAGAAACCATTGAAATACTTCACAATATTAAAGATAAATACGAAGAACATCACCGTGTAACTTACACTAAGGAAGCTATTGAAGCTTGTGTAAAATTATCGAGTCGCTATATGACCGATCGTTTTTTACCAGACAAAGCWATTGATGCGTTGGACGAATCGGGATCCCGAATCCACATTACAAATATTGTAGTCCCTAAAGAAGTTCTAGAATTAGAAGCTGAATTAGAAACGGTAAGAGAATCTAAAACAAAAGCTGTAAATACTCAAAAATACGAAGAAGCAGCAAGACTTAGAGATGATGAAAAAAGCATTGAAAGCGCCTTGTCTCAAGCCCAACAAAAATGGGAAGAAGACTCTAATTTGAACAGACAAGTAGTTACAGAAGACAATGTGGCAGAAGTAGTCTCTATGATGACAGGAATTCCTGTAAATCGTGTAGCGGAAGCAGAAAGTAAACGTTTGCATGATTTACCAGATTTGATTAAGGGAAAAATCATCGGTCAAAATGAAGCCGTTCAAAAAGTAGTAAAAGCCATTCAAAGAAATCGTGTTGGATTGAAAGATCCAAACAAACCAATTGGATCTTTTATCTTTTTGGGACAAACAGGTGTTGGTAAAACTCAATTGGCAAAAATCTTAGCAACAGAACTTTTTGACAGTGAAGAGGCCTTGGTRAGAATTGACATGAGTGAATACATGGAAAAATTTGCTATTTCTAGATTGATAGGAGCTCCTCCTGGATAYGTMGGTTATGAAGAAGGTGGACAACTGACTGAAAAAATTAGACGTAAGCCTTATGCAGTAGTCTTATTAGATGAAATAGAAAAAGCACATCCAGATGTGTTTAATATGTTACTTCAGATATTAGATGATGGATATATAACAGATAGTTTAGGCAGAAAAATCGACTTTAGAAATACGATTATCATTATGACTTCTAACATTGGTTCTAGGCAACTAAAAGACTTTGGAGCTGGAGTTGGATTTGGAACTTCGTCGAAAGTAGCCCAAGCAGATGCTAATGCAAAAAGTATGATAGAAGGCGCCTTAAAAAAGTCCTTTGCCCCGGAGTTTTTGAACAGAATAGACGATGTTATAGTTTTCAATGCGTTAGAGCGTGAAGATATCCACAAAATTATAGACATTGAATTGGCAAAATTATTAAAACGTATCGAAGGAATTGGATACACTTTATTCCTATCAAACGATGCCAAGGATTATATTGCTGACAAAGGTTTTGACAGACAATATGGAGCTAGGCCTTTGAAAAGAGCCATCCAAAAATACATTGAAGATGCCCTTGCTGAAGAAATTGTAAACTCTACACTTACTGAAGGCGATAGCATTTACATGGATTTGGATCCTGATTCAAAAGAATTGACCATCAGAATTGAAAAAAATGAAGAAACTACCAAAGAGTAGGTTTTTTAGAAATAATTAGTACACAGTGCTCTCGAAAGAGGGCACTTTTTTTTTGTGAATTGAATTAGGATATGAATAGTGAATAAAATCAACAAAACTTCCAACAATAAAAAAAAGTATTCCTTAGTTGGTCTTTCATCTTTCATCTTTTTTCTATTTTCTTTTTTCTACCGAGAAAGCCCCAATTGCGCTTTCAAAAAACCAAGTCCATAGCCCGTAAACTGAACTAAAGTAGTAATACAACTGAGTGTTGCCACGATTACATCTTTATTTTTAAACATACAATCGATGAATAGCACGCAAAAATACACACCAAAACAAGAAATTAAAAAAGTAGCTCCCACAGCATAAGCAAGTATAGCTATTAACAACAACAATGTAAAAATAGTAGGAAACCAATAAGTGATTTTTGCTGTTTTAGGGAATTTTTTATTTAAAAACGGACGTGCATAGCCAAAATTGCTAGTCTGCTTGTAGAATTGTCTTAAGGTACTTCTACGCTTGTGAAACACATATGCTTCTGCTATCAATTGGGTTTCAAAACCTGCTTCCCATAAACGGAACGTCAAATCGATGTCCTCCCCTATCTCCATTTTAGAAAACCCCTGCGTCTTCTTATAAGCTTTTTTTGAAATCCCAAGATTAAAACTTCGAGGTTGAAATTTATTTTTAGATTTATTATTCCCCCTAATCCCTCCGGTTGTAATCATAGCCGTCATAGAGTAATCTATGGCTTTCTGCATGATTGTAAATGAAGAATGTGCAGCATCTGGACCTCCAAAAGCATCTGTAAAATTAACAGAAAGTCTTTTGTTAACTTCAAAGACATAGCCTTCTGGAACAATCACATCTGAATCCAAAATCAAAAAATAATTACCTTGCGCCCTTTCCATTCCATAATTACGACTTTGACCTGCACCAGAATTGGGCTTAAAAAAATACTGTATGTTTAATTTATCTTGGAAAGATGCTACAATTTCTTTGGCATCACTATCAGAACCATCCTCAACAATTATTACTTCAAAATTTTTATAAGTCTGAGCCACTAAACTCTCCAGTAATTCTTGAATTTCTTGAGGTCTGTTGTACACAGGAACGATAATGGAATAATCTAAGGTCATTGGGAAATTGATGATTGGTGACTAGTGATTGGTGATTGGTGACTGGTTAAATAAAACGTAAATCTATTTCTCTTCTCTATTTTCTATTCTCTATTTTCTATTTTTTGTTCTCTATTTTTTGTTATCCGTTTCTTTCGAAAAAATATCCATCACTTCAGTACTCATTCCTACATTGGAGAAGCCTCCATCGTGAAACAAATTCTGCAAGGTCACTTTTTTGGTTAAATCAGAAAACATACTTATGGTATAATCGGCACATTCCAAGGCCGAAGCATTTCCTAAGGGCGCCATTTTATCTGCATAATTCAAAAACCCATTCAATCCTTTCACTCCTTTTCCTGCGGTAGTAACTGTAGGAGATTGAGAAATGGTATTCACGCGCACTTTAAACTCTTTTCCAAAATAATAGCCAAAACTACGGGCGATGGATTCTAAATAAGCTTTATTATCGGCCATATCGTTGTAATCGGGAAAAACACGTTGGGCTGCCATATAGGTCAAAGCCACAATACTACCCCATTTGTTCATCGCATTAGAGTTGTACAAAACAGACATTACTTTATGAAAAGACAAGGCTGAAACGTCCCAACCTTTCACCGAAAAATCATAATTTAAATCTGTATACGCTCTTTTTTTACGCACATTTACAGACATACCGATAGAATGCAACACAAAATCGAGTTTTCCACCTAAAACTTCTTGGGCTTTTTCTACTAATAATTGAAGATCTTCCACTGAAGTAGCGTCGGCAGGAATCACTACTGAATTTGTTTTTTTTGCCAATTCATCAATGCTTCCCATTCGCATAGCAGCTGGCGCATTTGTCAATACAAAAGTAGCACCTTCTTCGTGAGCTCTCTCCGCTGTTTTCCAGGCGATAGATTGTGAATCCAAGGCTCCAAAAATAATTCCTTTTTTACCTTTTAGTAAATTGTACATAATTCCAATTCTTTAATCCCATCCGTGGGTTTAATTTCCCGATGCTTGCATCGCGAAATAATTATGGTATTTCCTTATTTATGCCGCGTGAGCTTGCTCAGAGGTTAATRACTTAAAGTACATTCAATAATTGCTTCGCATGTTTAACGGCAGTATCAGAAGCATTTTTCCCTTCCAACATTTCTGCAATTTCAACTATTCTCTCTTCTGTGGTTAATGCTTTCAAATGTGTTATTGTAGCATTGTTTTTCACCTGCTTGTACACTTTGTAGTGTTGGTTTCCTTTGGCTGCAATCTGAGGTAAATGCGTGATAGAAATCACCTGCATATTGGTACTCATAAATTGCATAATCTCACCCATTTTATTGGCAATATCACCCGAAACACCCGTGTCTATCTCATCAAATATGATGGTAGGTAATTTAGTGTATTTTGATAAAATTACTTTTACAGCTAGCATAATTCTCGACAATTCACCTCCAGAGGCTACTTTTTTTAAGGTGCCAAAATTACCTCCTTTATTGGCAGATAATAACCACTCCAACTGATCGGTTCCATTATAAGTAAAATCATCTGTTTTCTCCAAAACAATATTAAACTGTGCGTTTTCCATCCCCAGCACCCCCAATACTTTATGCAATTGTTTGGTTAATTTTGGGATGGCAACAGCCCTATTTTCATGAATCTTTTCTGCTAATTGCAATAAATTATTCTCAATAGTTAACAGTTCTTCTTTTTTCGCCTCAATACTCTCCGAAATATTTCCAGATACCGCGACTATTTCAGATAATTCACGCTGTTTTTCAAGCAATCCATCTATGGTATCTACCTGATGTTTCTTTTGCAAATCATACATCATTTGCAAGCGGTCATTCAAACGTTCAATTTCTGTTGGATCGTACTGTACACTTTCGTCCAATGTTTCCAATTCCGAAACAATGTCGTTCAATTCAATAACAATACTTTCTATCCGCTTACTCAAATCCAAATAAGCAACACCAAAAGGCGCAATATTTTTTAAATTATTCCAGAAATTATGACTCACACTTTGCAAACCAACATCTTCCGTACTTCCAATAGCAATGGCTTCGGACAAGTTGAGTTTTATCTCCTCACTATTATTCAGAATTGCCAATTCAGCTTCTATTTCTTGCTGCTCACCAACCTTCAGATTCGCTTCTTCAAGTTCTTGAAACAAGTGATTGTTGTATTCGTATTTTTCAGACAATTCTTTCTGATTGTCCATTAACTCTTGTAATTCTTTTTTACACTGCTTGTATAATTTTAATCCTTTCCCATAAGAAACAAGTACTTTCTTATTTGTTGCCAAGGCATCCACTACCATACACTGAAAATCAGTATCCGATAATTTCATAGTTTGGTGTTGTGAATGGATATCAATCAGACTTGTTCCTAGACCTTGCAATACTTTTAAATTGGTAGGTGTATCGTTTATAAATACACGCGATTTACCACTTGGCAAAATCTCACGTCGAATGATAGTTTGAGATTCAAAGTCTAGATCTTCTTGCTTAAAATATTTTTGTAAACCATAGTGTTGAATATCGAATTCGGCTTCAATAATACATTTAGCTGTGGAATTTTTGAGGACACCTAGGTCCGCCCTATTACCAAGCACAAGGCCAAGGGCACCTAAAAGAATCGATTTTCCTGCCCCAGTTTCACCAGTAATAATGGATAAATCTTTTTTAAAATCGATATTCAATGTATCGATTAAGGCGTAGTTATTTATAAAGAGTTTTGTTAGCAAGATTCAAATATGTTTACGCAAAAATACTATTTTATTTTCACCCAGTTATCAGCATGTAGTGGAGAAATTTTCTGAAGATTGTTTCTCAATTGACTGGTATTAAATGTTGGTCCATCACTAAATATTTCTGTAATTTCATTGGCTTTAGAATCCATAAAAACACGTAATAAAAATGCTTCTGGACGGCTATCATATACTTTTTTTAACAATTGAATAGACTCGGAGACAAATGCTTTCCCAGTTTTCGAATCAGAAGCCATTATATCCATCCCTTTTCTGTGATAAATATACATAGCACTTCTAAAATCCGAATAGGTAGAAGACAATAAATTATCGACCAAGGTAAACCTAGTACGATTTCCATCATTTTGATTCCATCCTTTAAAACCACTTTGCTGGGCCAATACCAAAATATTTTGGGCTGTTTCAAAGTACTTAGTTCCTCCACTAGGAGCAAAACTATCTGCGTCCATTCCCAATATTGTGTAGACATAAAAAGTAATTAAAGATTCTAAATTAGAGTCAAAATTATCTTTACTGTATTGCAATGGTTGATATTCGGTATAATTAAACGAAAAATAATCGTCTTTAAAGTTAAAAACGGGTGTCAAATACACCGATCCATAGACGGGTCTCGATGCTTGAATTTGAATATTTCCTTTAAAAGAATCACCAGAATACTCTGTAATAGTAATGGTCATATTACAAACTATACGTTCTTGAATTTTATAATCTGCAGGGGTCCATTTCTTGCGATTCACAAATTCGTTCAAAGCATTTTCCAATGTTTTAAAAACTTGCTTATTAGATCCTGGAATTTTATCTGCATTAATAGTGATGGAACAATTTAATTCTTGTGCCTGTACACTTACAGAAACGATGAGCATGAAAGCTACTAAAAAAATTTTACGCATTAATCTTAGAAATTATCTCGTTAAATACATCTACTGCAACTGCTGCTTTAGATTTGAGACTAAATTCCGAAATTTTTTCCGATTTATCAATTAAAGTGACCTTATTCGTACTTTTTTTAAAGCCTGCTCCTTTATCTTGCAATGAATTTAAGACAATAAGGTCTAAGTTTTTTTTCTTTAGTTTCCCCAAAGCATTGGCAATTTCGTTGTCTGTTTCTAAAGCAAAACCTACTAAAAATTGTGCTTTTTTATCAGCACCAAGCGATGCTAAAATATCTTTAGTTTTAACTAAATCAAGTGATAAATCGTTGGAAGTTTTCTTGATTTTGAGTGATGCAACCTGTTTAGGTGTATAATCTGCTACCGCAGCAGCACAAATTACAATGTCACAATTCGAATATGATGAATGTGCAGCATCGTACATATTTTGGGCAGTTACTACATCCACTCGTTGAATGGATGAATGATTTACTGATTCATGGCTCGGGCCAGTAATCAACAGCACTTCTGCGCCTAAATTGGCAGCTTCTCTGGCCAATTCAAATCCCATTTTACCTGATGRATGATTCCCAATAAAACGTACAGGATCAATTGACTCATAAGTAGGACCAGCAGTAATCATCACTTTTTTCCCTTTGAGGGGTAAATTATGAGACAGCTCTTTTTCTATAAATGTTACAATTGATTCAGGTTCTGCCATACGACCTTCCCCTACTAAACCACTTGCAAGTTCTCCCGATGTAGCTGGGATACAAATATTTCCAAAAGATTTTAATGTTTGGATATTTTTTAGTGTACTTGGATGTAAATACATGTCCAAGTCCATGGTAGGTGCAAAATACACAGGGCATTTTGCAGACATATAAGTCGCTAACAATAAATTATCACAGATTCCATTAGCCATTTTTGCCATGGTATTGGCTGTGGCAGGTGCAATAATCATAAAATCTCCCCATAAACCGTATTCCACATGACTGTTCCATTCGGCACTGTCATCATTTTTATCGTAAAAACTAGAGGCTACGGGATATTTAGAAAGTGTAGATAATGTAAGCGGAGTTACAAAATCCTTAGAAGCAGGAGTCATGATAATACGTATCTCGGCTCCTGCTTTTATAAAATATCTTACTAGATGCGCTGTTTTATAGGCTGCTATTCCGGCAGAAATGCCTAACACTATTTTTTTACCCTTTAATACAGACATTGTTGTAATGTTAAGATTATTGGTTATTGTTTTCCGGATTTCTGTGATACACTCTTCCTTCTAACCATTCTTGCACTGCCATAGCAGTTGGTTTAGGTAATTTTTCGTAGAACTTAGAAACTTCAATTTGCTCTTTGTTTTCAAAAACCTCATCCAAACTATCATTATGAGTTGCAAATTCTTCTAATTTCTCAACAAGCTCATTCTTCAAATCTCCATTAATTTGCGCCGCTCTCTTTGCAATTACAGAAATAGCTTCGTAAATGTTTTCTGTCGCAGCCTCAATCTTTACTTTATCATAAGTAACTGTTGATGTTTCTGCTTGTGTGTTTTTATAATCCATTGCTTTAATTTTCTACTGTTAGTGCTACTAGTAAGTTTATTTCTTTGGTAATATTCTTCATTAACTTATCTGCATCTTTTTTAAATGATGATTCAGGAAAGTTACGATTAAACTTTTCGTAGGCTTTCTTAGCTTCTTTCAATCGTACTTCTTTTTTTGTGTAGAAACTTTTAACTCCTAAATCATGGGCTGCTTTCAACTTAAAAAACAAAGCTTCTTCTTTATAAGAAGTTCCCAAGTGATCTGACAACAAATTATCAAATGACGTGATAGACGCACGGTAATCACCAATATGGTAATACTGTTTTGCTATTTCAAAAGATTTCTTTTCTAACTTATGAGTCAATTCTTTAATCTTTTCATTCGCTTGTGGCAATCTATCAGAATCTGGATACTCATAAATAAAGTCCTGCAAAGCATTCAAAGCTTCATTGGTTTGCTTCTGATCCAAACTATATTTTGGTGAATCTAAATAATAACTATCCGCAGACATAAAAGACGCTTCCTCTTTTTTAGAACTTTTTGGATAGTTTTTCGCAAACTTATCAAAATAATACGCCGCCATGGTATAGTCTTTTGTATTATAATGTGACTGAGAAACCATGTATTGAATACGTTCCATTTGCGGTTTCCCACGGTATGCTGGAGTTATCTTTTCAAATAACTGCAAAGATTTTGAAAATTTTTGTTGCTCGTATAATTTAGTCGCTAACTTGTATTGCTCCTCTTTTGTACCCTTATTCAGTACTTTCTGGTACTCACCACATGACACTAAGCTAATAGCTGCCAACAGTATTATTGAAAAATTTTTAATTTTTTGCATTTTGCAAAATTAGTTATTTAAGTTGGATTAATAAAATATTTTATTCGGTTTATGAATCACAAAAATAACAAGCTATTTCAATAATAAAGCATCTGCATTCATAATTGTATGTTAATACTAAAGCCCTTCCGCTTTCGATTGAGCTGCAGCAGAGATCTGTTTGATGTCATTATCAAACAAATACAAACCAGCGTTATTATCACCAATTAATTTTATTTTGTCCAAAATCATACGTGCTTGTGCCTCTTCCTCTATTTGTTCAGCCACATACCACTGTAAGAAATTATGTGTTGCATAATCTTTGTTTTCGAATGTAAGATGTACCAATTCGTTGATGCTTTCAGATACAAATATCTCATGATTAAATAAGGTTTCAAACATTTCTTTGAATGATCCAAATTCTAAGTCTGGTCCGTTTAAAGGACTCACTTTCGCATGTCCACCACGTTCGTTTACATAACGAAACAATTTTAACATGTGCATACGTTCTTCTTCAGATTGCGTATACATAAACTGCGCAACTCCCTCAAGTCCTTGTAGTTCTGCCCATGAAGCCATGGCCAAATATATTTGAGATGATTCTGCTTCAATTCTTATTTGTTTATTCAATGCTGTTTGTATAGAATCTGATATCATAATAAACTATTTATAGTTTTTAATAAAGGTTTGTATTTTTTGATGCAATTCCGCAGATGCCTTTACCAAAGGTAAGCGAACTTCATCAGAACAAATATCCAATTGTTGAAGTATCACTTTGATTCCCGCAGGATTACCCTCGCTAAAGATCAAATCAATACTCTCCAATATTTGATACTGTAAAGTAAAGGAATTTTTAGCATCATTCCGTAAGCCCAAGTCAATTAATTTAGCGAATTTTTCTGGTAGCCCTTGTCCTATCACAGAAATAACACCTGCACCTCCTGCCAAAGTCATTGGCAAAGCAATGGCATCATCACCTGAAATCACCATAAAACCCTTTGGAGTTTGCTGAATCATCTTCATGGCTTGCACCAAATCTCCTGCTGCTTCTTTTACTGCAATAATGTTTTTACAGTCATTTGCCAATCGTACCACGGTAGCCACCTCTATATTTGAACCCGTTCTACTAGGCACATTGTATACAATAATAGGTTTTGGACTCGCTGCTGATACAGCAACAAAATGCTGATAAATTCCTTCTTGGGTAGGTCTATTATAATAAGGAGAAACAGATAAAACAGCTTCAAAAGCACTTAAATCTGTTGTTTGTACTTCCTCCACAACTTCTGCTGTATTGTTCCCGCCAATTCCTAACACCAATGGCAATACTCCATTATTTGCTTTAATGATGGTCTTCTTTACAAGTTCTTTTTCTTCGGCAGTTAGTGTTGCTGGCTCTCCTGTTGTTCCCAACACCACCAAATAATTTATTCCATTGGCTATTTGAAACTTCACCAATCGCTCTAGCCCCTTTACATCTACTGATTTATCAGCATTAAATGGTGTTACTAGTGCTACTCCGGTTCCGAAAAATGTATTCATTATATTTTTTTTAAAATCTGTAAATATTTTTTTGCTTCTTCATTTAAAGTCGACACGTCTTTCAATCCTGTCGCTACGACCAAATCATACAGATCATCTTTATTCCCTGCATGACTTACTTTAAACGAAGCCTTAGAAAGCAAAACTAAGACATCTATATACAAATTGCTTTTTGCACTGTAGTTTATTAACAAATCAAAGTCGCTTTGTACAAAATCCTTCACTAATGGATTTTTAATGCTTCCGTACCAACCAAAATCTGCATTTCCAAACATTCCTTCTGAATTGGCTTCTTTTTTTACATCCAGTTGCGGTTTATGCACCAAAAAGGTAATTTGTTTTTTATCAAAACCAAACACTTTAACTAGGTTATTCACCACAGATGGTCCTTCAATCTTATCGTTTAAAAGCACCCCTATTTTAGTGATTTTATGGGGTTTAATTTCTTGGTTTTTAGTATTACCACTTTCGCGGTAATGATTTTCTTTTTCTTGGCGCTTTTTATCAAAAAAATATTGAAGCGTTTTTCGTTTTAATCCTGCAAAAATCATCTATATTTACACTTAGGTACACAAAACTAARCAATTTACTTTGTTTAAAAAATTATGAGGAGCCCAAACTCTATTTCTTCTTATCAAGACCTTAAAAATATGCAACATATGTATCCATTAAATTTTAAATCCATCGCTTATTGCGCTGCTTTTCTTGTGATGATTTCTTGTTCTACCGATAAAAAACAATTGGTAAAAACGCAGTCTCAGTTAATTCCTATCACAGAAAACTATCCCATCGATAGTACAATAGAGAATTACATCCTGCCATACAGAACTTCGGTAAAAAAGGAAATGACCAAAGTAATCAGCTATACTCCTGTAGATTTAAATGCTTATGACAAAAAACTAGAAAGTAAACTAGGGAATTTATTGGCTGACTTATCTTACGAACAAGCCAACCCAGTATTTTTTAAACGCACACAAAAAAACATTGATTTTGTGTTGTTTAACCACGGAGGAATAAGAGCCCCTATWGGAAAAGGTCCGATTACAAACAATCATGCATTTCAATTAATGCCCTTCGAAAATCTACTGGTAGTTGTAGAAATTACTGGAGAAAAAGTATTAGAAATGGTCGCTTACCTAAATAAAAGCAACCGTGCTCATCCACTATCCAAACAGGTACAATTACATTTAAAAGATGGTGAAATAGCTACTTTTACAATCAACAATAAGCCTTTTGATCCTACCAAAAACTATTTTGTGCTGACGTCTGACTACCTTCAAAAAGGAGGAGACCGCATGAACTTTTTCGCAGCTCCTGTAAATTTATACGAATTGGACTACAAATTTAGAGCTGCCATTATCGATTACCTTGTAAAAACAGACACMGTAAATGTTGTGTTAGACCAACGATTCAAACGTTTAAATTAAGCCTTATGAACAGAAGAAATTTTATACAAAACACAGGACTTGTAACAACGGGAATCACTTTAGGAGGTCTTACATCACTCTCTTTTGACAGTGACACACGAACAAAAATCACCATTTTACACACCAATGATACGCACAGCCATATAGATCCTTTTGATGCCAATCACCCTAGATATGCAAATCAAGGGGGGATTGCCAGAAGAGCGACTTTAATCAACAGTATCCGCAAAGAAAATCCACATACCCTATTACTAGATGCAGGTGATATTTTTCAAGGAACTCCCTATTTTAATTTTTATGGAGGTGAATTGGAATTTAAATTGATGAGTATGTTAAAATACGATGTAGCTACCCTAGGAAATCACGATTTTGACAATGGCGTGGATGGATTCTATAAGCAAYTACCTCATGCCAAATTTGACTTTGTATCCGCCAATTACGATTTCAAAAACACTATTTTGGACACAATTGTGAAACCCTATAAAATAGTTGTAAAAGATGGAATAAAAATAGGTGTTTTCGGATTGGGGGTAGAATTAGAAGGGCTGGTTTTAAAACAACTTTATAAAGAAACTACCTACTTAGACCCTATAGAAATTACACAGCAAATCACCCAAACCCTAAAAAACGAGGAACAATGTGATTTGATTATCTGTCTCTCTCATTTAGGCTATCATTATAAAAATACGCCTGATAAAATATCTGATTTGATTTTAGCTTCCAAGACCAAGGATATCGATTTGATCATTGGTGGACATACCCACACGTTTTTAGACAAGCCAACTGTTGTCAAAAATAGCGAAGGAAAAGATGTTTTGGTAAATCAAGTGGGGAAATACGGAATTAATTTAGGACGTGTAGATTTTTATTTTGACGCTGTTAAAAATATGAAATCTGATGGTGAGAGTATTGCTGTTTAGTGATTCTGTAACTGGAATATAAATAGCAAGAAACTTAGTTGACAAAAAAAATGCTTTCATACTTTAAAACCAAATGATCGAATAAAATAATTCGATCATTTCGGCCAATGCTATTCTTATTTCAAAAAAGTGTTCTAATTTTCTTTTACACTCCATCAAATGTCTGTTTTTTAGAATATAACAAGAAGCACTTACCTGTTGTTTATTTACATTTAGTTCAACAGCTGTAGCGTATTATAAAAGTGGACTTTTTTATTCAATGTTATCGAGCGGCAGATACTTTAATCATTGTGATTTAGTTTTAATTCATCACATACTCTTAAAAGAATAGCTATTTTGAGTATGCATCAAACCCGCATTGAGTTTAGCTTTTTGTAAAAGTTCTAGTTACATACTTCTGCTTCATCTTTTTTTTCTTCTGTAAACCTAAAAGTAAACTCAAAAACCAAAGTATCACCTTTTTTTTCTAGTTCTTTTTTATTCTCATAATACTCAATACTGAATATTTTTGACTCACATTTTAGCTCATTATCTTCATATTTAAACTCATTTTTATTATAAAGAAAAGATAGAAAGTATTCATCAACGGAAGGTCTATCTCCATCTAATGTATTTGATTCTAAATGAATTACAGTTTCACCAGGTTGAATAACATATCCCAATACATCATCAGCCTTTACAACTACAGATGTTTCATTTATTAGATAAATAGTTGCTACTGTTGTATATTTTGTTTCAACTTCTTTGTTACAGCTAAAACACATTATCAATGTGCAAATAGCTAAAAATATTTTATTATTCATACGCGTAAAATAATTTAGTTAGGTGACTTTTGGTTGGATTTGAATATTTACTGATTATATTATCTCTCCAATCATTCCAAGTTTTTTTTCTACCATGTGGACCTTTCTTTTCTGCCGAACTAAAACCCTTAAACTGTGCTTTTTCATGATTTTTTTCAATAAACTAATCAAAAAACAAACACTAAAGGTCAACTTGCGGAAATCCACAATTTATACGGTAATAACCACATTTAGGAAGGTCAAATTTATTCATGGTTTGAATACCTTTTTTGTAGGTAGCAATCGATGCAACCAATGTTGTTGGCATTTCCTTCCCATTAACAGCAATCTCCAAATATAAGAGTGGTTTTTTAGTATCTAAAATTATTATGAATTTGTGATAGTCAAATCCCACCATATCTCATAAATACTGCAATGTCTGTACTGTCTTTTTCAAAATTATATGTGATTTTATTTTCTTGCGAATACAGAGCGCAGTTAGACACCATAATAAGGAGAAGAAGGGTTTGTTAATAATTATTTTATTTTCGGCAAAATTTCTTCGTTTTCCCATTTTAATTCACGACTTGTTTTTGTTATTTCAACCCAGTTTGTTTCTTCATCTTCATAGACACCAACTTCTTTTTGATATACCATTCTACCTGGAATACCCTTTTCTTCATTTGGGAATATTAAATTTTCAGAAAACCAATAAATACCTCCATCTGAAACTTGAGTAATCTCAAAAACTTTTTTAATTTCATTTTTTAATTTAAAGAAATAAATTCCACCTCCATCTACTCCACAAGCCTCTGCTATATAATTGATAAATAACACGTTTTCGACCCCAACAATTCCTCTATTGTTGAAAAGGTCAATTGAGAATTCTGCTGTTGTTAATTCAGATTCTATTTCTTTTAATTCCAAGCTTTTATTTAAATGACGAATTATTACTGAATAATTATGTTCATTTTTTTTATAAGCAAAGAAATAGCTGGAATTATGGTTCTCTTTTTTTTCTATTGAAATTAATCCCCCTAATACATATCCAATGTTATTTTTGAACTTGACTTTATAAAAAGGTGATTCAATTCCGTTATAATTAAGCGTTTCTCTAGATTTATCAATAATTTCAATTTCAGCTCCTATTTTAAGTAATTGAATAACTTCAGAACTTGTCTTTGGAAGTTTTCTGAATTTCACGTCATTCCCAAATAAATAATAATATTCCCCAATTTTTAAATCCATGTTCGGATTGTGATAAATTGTTTCTTGACAAAAGCCAAAGCTTGTTGTAAAAAGTAGTACAATTATTAGTTTGTTCATTTTTTTCAATTTTTTCAATCGCGAAAAAAGGGGATTTGCTGTTGTTAAACATAACTCCCCAATGTTTGTCGTTTTTATTTAAAATTACTTTTATTTTTCTATTCTGCCTACGAAATTTTTTTTTCATTGTTGGCTAACTATTTTTCATTCAAAATATTCTCAACCTCAACTAATTCCGATTCGATTCTACTTTTAAAATCAGCACCTTTGTATCCCCAAGAACAATGGACAACTACATATATTCTATTGTTTAATTCAAGTACGTCAAATTTTTCTTTGCATTTAGTTAAAATTTCTTTCGAAGTAGTAGACAAGTCAATTTTCGCAATAACATATTCAAACACACGATTTCCAATATTCTCCAACTTATAGTCAAGGATTATTTTTTTTCCTTTTATCAATAATTCAGTTTCACCGTTTAGATTTATTTTCCCATTGAACATTTTTCTGGCATGAGTAAAAATCTTAGCCTTATTTGATGAAGCAAAATAAATAGTGAAGGCTTTTACTAAACCAATTGCTAATCCCATTCCCAGAAGAATTATAAAAAACCCATTTTCCTCTATCTCATAGACGTATTTTAAAATAATTCCTAAAACTATAGATAATGCAATCCAAAAAAGTATTACGCGTATATATTTCATTTTAATTATTATTATTCTATAGGCTGAACCTCGTTGATACAATGCCCTTCAAATATATTGCTAATAAGTTAAAAGGAGGTTTATATGTATCGTCTTTTTCACTTCATAATATACATAAAAATAAGAGCGGTTCGAGTTCATACCCAATCCGCTCTTATTTTTATGTATTTTTATTATCGCCTGGATTTTTTATAGTCCAATTCCTTTTGCTACTAAAACTCCCAAAAATGGAATTAATAAAAGTAAAACAAGCTCTAATTTAATTATAAATAGGATATTTTTAAAACGCCTAATCCCCACAGTTTCCGATGTAAATTTCCCTAATTTAAAAAATTGAATTGTAGGGTAAATTGATAAAAAACCGACAATAATGAATAAAGAAAATTTCACCACAAATATGGAATTAGATGAATAATAATCAACTCCCTTTCCGAAATAATACATTCTTAATAATCCAGTGACAACTGTAAGCCCCGCAAAAACACCAAAAAACAAATTTGCTTTTCTAAGTATTTTGATATGATTGCTTGTCATCTTTTCCTTAATTATACTGAGTTCAACAATTAATGCAGAAAAAAGCATAAAAATCGACATAAAATGGAGGTAAGTTACTATTGAATACATCCACATACCTTATACAAATTTAGTTGGAGCATTCTCCAATGTTACAGGTCTAAAAATTACGGCTCTTTCTTCAATTTTAGCAAAAGGTGATTCTTTTCCGTCTATGAGTTTAAACAATTCAACTGTTTCGAGTAATACTCCTTGCTCATAGTTATAATGCTGGGTAATTCTCATTGTATTATAGGGTGCAAAAGAACTGATACCATCAACTGTAAATTGAATTTCTTGCTCTCTAAATTCATTGTCAGTAACACCTGTTCCATTTCCTAAGGATGAATTGATGTTGGAAACAATATTGTTTCCAACTTTTGAAAAGTTAATTTCAAAAAACATAGTTTGTTCTCTTTCTCCTGCCTTTCCATCATAATCTGGATGAATTCGGTGYATGTTTTTRACSGACTTCCAAGAATTGCCATAGCGTCTTTGAACTACTTCAAAAGAATAATCATTTGATTCRCTTCTTTGGTACTTTCCMTCAAAATAAACATAGGATTCTCCACTCCCCACCCAAAGAATTGTATAATTGTCTTCGATTGAAGGTARCGTTCTACTTATTGGAATAATAAWTTTGTTTGAAGTACTGCAAGATGTGCATACTGTTGTAACAATAACAATGGCTAGATAGCTTAATAATTGTCTCATAATAAAATACTTTTTTAGTGATTTAAATAAATTAACTCTGTAAAAGTATACGCATGAGTACTCCTAAAAATTGATGTATGTTACAATCGTAGTTTAWCTTGAAATTTCTTTTCGAATCCTGCTAAGACTTTCTCTTTCAATCCCTAAATATGAGGCGAGATGATAAAGTGGAATACGTTGGATAAATCGTGGATAATCAATTATCATTTGTAAATACCTTTCTTTAGCAGAAAGAAATAAAAACGACTCAAAACGGTTGGTTGCTGTAGCATATACACTTTCTGCAATAATCCTTCCAAATCGTTCCCAATTTTTAGAATTATTATATGCATTTTGAAGTGAATTTGAGTTGAAAGTAAATAACTCACAATCTTCTAATGCCTGAATGTAATATCTACTTGGTGTATTTTTTAGAAAATCTAAATAAGAAACAGCATAATCATTTTCTAAAAAAAAATGATTATTGATTTCCTTTCCATCTGAAAGATAATAAAATCGCAAAACACCTTTTTCAACAAAGGCAATTTCATTCACTCTTTGTCCTTCTTTTAATAAGTAATCTCCCTTTTTTATTGTTTTTCGATTTAAGTAAGGAATAAACATTGAACACTCTTCTTCTGAAAAGTCTGTTATTTTTCTAATCTGAATTTTAAAATTGTCTAAGTTCATTTTTAACAATATGCTTTTGTTTGGCACTAACACCCATATATA
>NVSY01000006.1:98186-102649 GCA_002401385.1 Flavobacteriaceae bacterium
TACAAACCAAAACATAATGGTGTACATTTAGTATATAGTCCAAGGGTACCTATTTCATTTTAATTATTTTTCTTAATGCTGTATCCCTTTACTAAAAAATCCTTCAACACTTTGTTTGCCCACATTCTGAACTGTATTCCTCTCTGCGATTTTATTCGATATCCCKTTGAAATGATTACATCTAAGTTATAATAAGCTACTTGATAAATTTTCCCATCTTTGGCAGTTGTTGCATTTTTTGCAACAACTAAATCTTATCTAGCTCCCCCTCTTTAAACACATTACCTATATGTCTTGAAATTACTGACTTATCTCTGTCAAATAGTTCTGAAAGTTGATTTAAGTTTAACCAAACTGTATCATTTTCAAGCTTTACATCAATCAAATTATCTCCTTCGTCTGTCTTGTATATTTTTATTTTTGCATTTTCCATGATTCTAATTTAGATGTATTTTTAGTTATAAACATCCCTATTATTAAACCTCTCAACAATTTATTCTACTTATAATGATAAAGAAACTACTTTTTCCAATTTATCAACCGTATAATGGAATGAATATACAAAAACCAAGACATATACAATAATCAAACACTTATAGTCAATGGAGCAATGTCAATCAAAACAATCTTCCTCCACTGCCCTCGCTTCTTCAATAATAGCCTTAGGATAGTCATACAATTCCAATACCTTAATGGCATTTCTTGTTTTGAGTTTTCCTTCTTTGAGTTTGTAGTCAAATCTTACGATTCTTCTTTCATAACAACGGCTCTATAAATCAAATACTGAGCAAGCACATAGGTAACCATCACTAAAATATTTAAGACCATCATGGGTTTGTAAAATAAATTGATAGATAAAATGGTATCAGAAGACATAAAAACAAATGCTCCTAACATCACAGTAGCTGCATACCTTGTTTTACGTTGTTTGTACACTATCGTAGCTACGGTTCCAAAAGTTCCTATAACCATGGCGTACACAATTACTGGGATGAGCATTTCACCCAAATGATCTTTTAAAAACACAATAAGTCCCGCCACTAAAAGCATAAACGGAACAGCCGTTAAGAGTATCTTTTGTAGTTTAAATTCCGACCACCAAGAAACTACTACTTTGATAAAAAACAAATGTGCTATCAGAAAAGACCCCAATCCTAGCATAAAAAACAATGTTCCATCAAACAATAAAAACACATCTCCTAGAAATGAAAACACCAARGCCAAGAGATACATATTGTTCGTTTCTCTTGCTGTACTTATCTTGTACAATGCCATCAAAGAAAGTAAAATAAGAGGTTTGAATACAAGTCGAAGGACTTCAATTTCGAAAATAATTCCAAGCATATCAAATAATGCTACACTTGTAAAAATGAAAAGAGCTATTTTTTTATTCATTGGTGATTGGTGATTGGTGAACTTGATCGCGTTAGAAATCAAATTTCTATCAGCAAAAACTTCTATTTCATTATCCTAATTAAAATTTAGAGAAATGTTCTATATGGTTGCTACAGAATTTGAAATTTCAATGATATTCATTATCAACGATGACAACACTATTTTTTCAGGGTTAAAACCTAATTTTCCCGTCTGAAATTTGGCCCAGTCCAATAAATTCTCCAATAAAATAAGCGTGCTTTTTGCAGATGAATTAATAATTCCCAAATAATTTTCGAATTTTTCTATTTCAAAGTTACCGGTACTTTCTAATAATAAGTTTGTAAACCCTAAGATACTATTAAATGGACTTCGTAAATCATGAGCTATGATAGAAAAAAACTTATCTTTATTTGCATTCATGTTTTTCAACTCCAAACTTATTTGTTCAAAATCTTTCTTTCCCGTAATATCAAGGATGGTCAATAAATATCCCATAGGGCATTTTTCATTTTCTCCGAAAGGCGAGTAATTTAATTGAATACAAACTTTTGCATCAACATCTCTTGATGTATTATACATCTTATGCGCATAAATGGCATTAAAATCTATAAATCGTTCTTCCTCTGCCAATTCTCCATTTCTAATGGCCTTTTTCGTTTGTTCTTTTACAGAAGGATCCTCAAATAACCGGTAATCTAACAGAGGATCATCTTTATCAACACCAAAAAGATCCCTTGCAAACTGGTTTACAAACAAGACTTTTCCTGCGGCATCAAAAACATTAACCCCAATAGGAAACGTATTAAAAAAACTAGATAATACGTGTTTCTCTATTTTAGAATTTAAATTATTACCACTACTTTTCACTTTATCCCCTCCTAAAAAATGTAGTTTTTTTTCCTGGGCTTTTAAGCTGTTCTTTAATAAAGAATTTTCCTTTTCTAAAAATTTTATATGATCAATTAATTGTTGTGAAGACAGTTCTACTTCCATTTTTTTAAACTTTATTTTAAAGTTATACAAATAAATAAATGGGGAACAAATGGGAAACAAATGAGTTTTATTCACTCAATGACATCCAAATACACAAAATTTATCACCGTTTACCGTTATATACTATCATAAACAACTCTAATACAACTATAAACCACCTGTTTTTAATACCTAAAAACAGTTTCTTATTACACCTATAACTCTAGGTAAACACAACAATTAAAATATACATACAATTTAACTTTGCTAAAAAACACCTCCAACAAAAGATAAGAGATCAAACATATGATGCAGCATACTTCATTTACAAAGATTTCCAAAGTTCTTCCGCATCCAAAAGTTTGAATAAATTATTCTTCAAAATAACTTCTTCTGTATACGCCTCTTTCACTAGATGATTTTTTGAGAAATACTTAAATCCTTTTATGCTATCCATAGTTAAGGTATCATTAGCTATATTTCCATAATAGGTAACAGCTCCTTTAAATTTAAAATTAACAGTGTCCTTCGTCTTTCTATAAATCGCTTTTACTAATAATGAATCATTCATTTGGCTGATAAAACTACCACTTGTTTTTAAAGCACTTATTTTAATATTCCTCCTTTTTAATTCGCTAATAAATGAATGATGAAATGCATATTTAGTATTAATAGGATTTATGAAATACATTTTTCTATTTACAAAATCTAGCACAACTCGCTCATATCCCCAAAAGAAGGGAATACCAAACAAATTGTGATAATTATTATCTCTCACCAAAGAGTTTTTAAAAATGGTATCTCCAACAGCAACATCCGCAAAAACATTCCTTTTATTTTTTTTCTTATGCCTACCGCTAGATATTGTATCTAGCACTACCTTTTCCCCCATGCAATCTTTATAAGAAAATGCACCCATAGAATTATCTGGAAATGAATGGTAGCCAGTATACTTTTTTACAGAAACAAGACTATCCTTCATCACAATGCCTCCATAACTTCCTGTATCCAATGTTAACCTTTTTCTAATTCCATTTATTCCTAATTCAACATCCCAACTAATGCCGTCTTTATATAAACGAAGAATATTGCACTGTTCGGTGGTTCCTTTAAACTTTTCATCCGAAATCTCCATGGTTCTATTTACCATATCAATGTCCCAAACAAAATTATTTATGACATTATTTCCTAATATTCCCGCAACAGAATCTTGTCCTTTAAAGACTCCACAATCCCCCCATGCATTCTTTTTTAGCGACATATAACTCACATTAGAAAAACCAATTTCTGAAAGTTTTAAACTATCCAATATATGAAAACCTATTTTTTCTATTTTATTATTTGAATCTATTACCTCACTAATAGAAATTGGCACATTATCCCTATATTTTTCGTGCAACACCGTAAAATCAGCTCCGGTATCAAACAGTAGATACTTTACATCCCCTTTTATAGCTGTTTTTATATAGAGATGTCCAATAGGCGAAATATAAAAAGGAATGGCTGTTTTATGAGATAAATTGTCCCATGTAATCACATGATCCAACAATTCATTTTTTTGAGATTTTTTTTTAATCGCTTTATATAATAACAAACAAGATAATCCTGCCGAGAACATAATTATTGTAAGTCTTAATAATTTATTTTTTCGCACTAATAATGCTATAACAAGGCTAATCCCAAGACTAAGCCATACTAAAAAGTTGATTTTTTTAAATGAAAAAACTTTTTCATAGAACAAGGACGAAATAATAAAAAGAACAATGAGTATGACTATAGGAATAAATATACCCGTTATAATATAGGAAATACTATTAAATATTTTATCTTTTTTCATACAATCACAAACGTTATATATAACAAATATACTTATAATTATTAATCAAAATAAAAAAATCACAAATTATAACTTTTGTATGTAAGCATACGCTCAAAACTCAATACAATTCCGCTCCACTGCCCTAGCTTCTTCAATAATAGCCCTAGGATAGCCATACAATTCCAGTACCTTAATAGCATTTCTTGTTTTGAGTTTTCCTTCTTTGAGTTTGTAGTCAAATCTTACGATTCTTCTTTCATAACAACGGCTCTATAAATCAAATACTGAGCAAGCA
>NVSY01000007.1 GCA_002401385.1 Flavobacteriaceae bacterium
AGTTATTTTTTAGAGGAATCTACGGTTGTTAAATCAAAGAGTTCTGCAACCTCAATATCCAGTGCATTTGCAAGTTTAAGAAGTGTTTTTATGGTTGAATTATATCCTCGCTCTATGCGTTGTATCGCTGTTTTTTCTAATTCAGCTTTTCCTCCTAAATCGGATTGTGATAAATTTCTTTCATTTCTTAATGTTTTAATTTTTTTACCAAATAGTTTTAAATATTCAATATCGTCTGTGTACTTCATAGCATTAAATAGAAAAATAGAATTGAAAGGTATTTGAATTAAGTATAAAAAAAGGCAACGTAAACGTTGCCTTTTAAGTAATAATTTATATATTTGAACATTAATCGGCTCAATATGAACACTCTTGTAGAGCCAAGGAGTGAAAAAAATAAATTGTTATGAAACGAACATGAATTTTTTTAATCAAAAAATACACGCAAGTGTATGATTAAAATAAATTCATGTGAGAACGAGWGTAACGAGTGCTTACATGGGTTCTCAAATTTCGAAATATTTTTAGTCAATTACAAAATTTTAAACACATGAAAAAGAAAATTAAAAAAATGAAGTACAAAAAAATTCTAATTTTTGCCATTGCATTTCTAATGGCAACTGCTGTTTTTTCCGACTGGGAACATTTTAAAGAGGGCTTAATGGGAGGTTATTAATATTAAAAAAATTAGAATTATGATAGGATTAATTATAGTATTGGTTGTTTATATAATGACCTTGTAAAATTTTAAAGAATAAACTATGAACAACAAGACAAAAAAAATGATGGTAATTATTGGTGCTATTACTTGTATCGTTATAACTATTATAATGTTGGATGATATTTCCGCTGCTTTTATGGAAGGCTGGAACCATCCGTTTTAAAGGAGTTATCAATTATTGGTGCCTTTTGTGAAAGCGAATGTAGTATGTATGTATGTATGTATGTATGTTGGAGATATACTTGATTTAGATATATATGAAGATAGCAAGGTTATTTATTGAGTAAAAGTTTCTGCAAGTTTTGTCAATAAATTGTATAAAACCCTTGCTATTGCATAAAATCTAATTATTATGCAATAATAAAACCTATATTGCAATTTTTTATGTTATTTTGCATTAACAAACTAGTTAATGTAATAAATAGCTGTAAAATGAAACAATTTACATCGGGTAAGTATATCAATCAAGGTTATTATAAGAGTTTTCAGCCAAATCTAATAAATAAACATTGGTTGTTAGAAAATATGGAGTTGGTATCTTTGTTATCTAAAGCAGACAGGCAATTAGGTAGGTTAGATATGTATAGTGAACATATTCCAGATATAGATATGTTTATTAGCATGCATGTGCTTAAAGAAGCTACTCAAAGCAGTAAAATTGAAGGTACTCAAACCAATATGGAAGAAGCTTTATTGGACAGGAAAGATGTAAGTATTGAAAAGAAAGACGATTGGGAAGAAGTTCAAAATTACATTCAGGCAATGCAACAAGCCATAGAAAAGTTAAACAAATTACCATTTTCATCACGGCTTATAAAAGATACACATAAAACGCTGTTACAAGGGGTTAGAGGTGAACACAAATCACCTGGTATTTTTAGAACCAGCCAAAACTGGATCGGAGGTGCCTCTATAGACGATGCTATTTTTGTTCCTCCAATTCATTCAAGTATCAATGATTTAATGAGTGATTTAGAAAGCTTTGCTCATAATACAGACGTCTATTTTCCTGACTTATTAAAAATTGCAATTATACATTATCAGTTTGAAACTATTCATCCTTTTTTGGATGGTAATGGACGTGTAGGGAGATTGTTAATTACTCTTTATTTAGTAGATAAGGAAATATTAAAAAAACCAATACTTTATTTGTCTGACTTTTTTGAGCGCAATAAAACCTTGTATTATGAGAATTTAATGAGAGCAAGAATTGAAAATGATATTGTGCAGTGGATAAAGTTTTTTATAGTTGGTATTATAGAGACTGCAAAAAAGGGAGTAGCAACTTTTGATGCTATTTTAAAACTAAAAACGCAAACAGAACATAACACCCAGACTTTAGGCACAAGAGCTAATAATGCTCAAAAAATAGTAAAGTACTTGTTTAAGCATCCAATGATAGAAGTAAATAAGATCATGGAAATTACAGGTGCATCTAAACGAAGCTCGTATCATTTAATAAGTGATTTGGAAGAATTAAAAATTTTAAAGGAAATTACTGGTGGTAAAAGAGGGAAGCGCTATGTTTTTGATAGTTATTTAAATTTATTTAAATAAAAATAGTTGAGATTACAAGCACCTTATACGATTGAAAGGATCTTAAAATGTGATGGCAGGAATAAGCTATGTCTTTTATTAATTGAATAGTACTACGCTGTTTTTTCATCATTTGGATTAGGGTTTTTAACTAAATAATAAATCACTTACATTAGCACTTCACTACTAACAAATACAGATACAATGCAATTAATTACTAATTTACTCGTCGGGCTCATCATCCTGATTCACCTTTATATTTTATGGTTCGAAATGTTTGCTTGGGAAAGCAGAGGGCCTAAAGTATTCCGAAATTTCCCGAAGGATTTATTTCCAAAAACAAAAGCCATGGCTGCCAATCAAGGTTTGTACAATGGTTTTTTAGCTGCCGGATTGGTTTGGTCCTTCTTTATTGAAAATACGGATTGGAGTCAAAACATAGCGATTTTCTTTTTGACTTGTGTAGCAGTTGCAGGGATATATGGAGCTTTAACAGCTTCTAAAAAAATACTTTTTGTACAAACGGTGCCTGCATTGCTTGCATTGTTATGTATCTTTCTACAAAATTAAAAATTAACAGATGCCAGCATTAATTATTGCCGAAATAGAAATTCACGACTTAGCACAATACGAAAATTACAAAAAATTAACGCCAGCCACCATTGCTGCTTATGACGGAAAGTTTGTAGTTAGAGGAGGAGAAGCCGAAACCTTAGAAGGGGATTGGCAAACCAAAAGAATTGTAGTCCTTGAATTTCCGAGCGTAGCAAGAGCCAAAGAATGGTGGAATTCGGATGCTTATGCCGAACCTAAAGCCTTACGCCAACGAATTTCCACAGGGAAAATGATTGTGGTTGAAAGTGTGTAATTGAATTTTGAGAGTATACCTTAGTGGAATGCTGAGAATAACCACGCACTCAAACGTAAGAAAATATAAAAGGAAACTGCTAAGTTATTTTGAATTAAAGGCTATCAAAAAACAATTAGCAATGCGGCTTATCTTGTAGTTCTTGTTATTCAGCTAAAAAACTGTTTTCAAGGTTAAGTATACTGTATATTCCTACTTAATTAGGGGGGCTATTAAACAAGCAAACCTTTCACTTAAGACATACAAAGACAGTATTTATAATAAATGAGTGGCAACACACTCAATAATTACACTAAAAAAAATGAATCATTTTAATAGTAGAAATTTACTTCCATTACTCATTTTACTTTTAACAATTACAGCTGGATGCAAGCAAATAAAAGACAAAGAAGAAAAGGCGCCTAATATTATTATCTTTTTCACTGACGATCAAGGTTATTCGGATGTAGGCTGTTATGGTGCACAAGGGTTTGAAACACCGCAGATGGATCAATTGGCGGCATCAGGAATTAAATTCACCAATTTTTATGTTCCAGCCACCGTATGTACGCCTTCAAGGGCTGGCCTTTTAACGGGAAGATATCCTAAAAGGAGTAATCTTCACAGCGGAGTTCTTTCTCCGTATTCAGWAGGAGGCCTTTCTCCCGAAGAGTTTACCATCGCAGAAATGCTCCAACAAAATAATTATACAACTTCATGTATTGGGAAATGGCACTTGGGACACCAAGAAGAATTTATGCCTAATAATCAGGGGTTTGATGAGTTTTATGGGGTTCCTTATTCGAACGATATGGATAATCATTATTATGAATGGAATAAATTTCAATCACCTCCACTTCCTTTTTACAGAAATACTACTTTAATAGAGAGTGGTCCAGATCAACGCTTTTTGACAAAAATGTACACAGAAGAAACGGTTCGTCAGATCAAAAATAGAACAGACAAACCTTTCTTTATTTATCTAGCACATAATATGCCACATACACCCTTACATGCTTCTCCACAATTTAAAGGGAAAAGTGAATTGGGATTGTACGGAGATGTTATGATGGAATTGGATTGGAGTCTTGGAAAAATAATTGAAACGTTGAAAGAAGAAGGTATTTACGATAACACATTATTTATATTCACTTCCGATAATGGGCCAGAAATAGGTACTGCAACGCCACTTAAAGGAAAAAAAGCGGAGACATGGGATGGAGGTCAGCGTGTACCAGGAATCATGGTTTGGCCCAATAAAATTCCTGCGGGAATAGAAAGTAGTCAAATAGTGAGCACCTTGGATATTTTTCCAACGCTAACAAATGTTTCAGGCGGTACAATTTCCGAAAATTTAGTACTTGATGGAATCGATCTTAGTGATTTTTTAGAAGCTCCAGAAAGTATATTACTACCAGAACGACCTTTTTATTATTACGCAAGGAATGGAAATTTAGAAGCCATCAGATMTGGAAAATGGAAACTGCACATTAAAAAATCCAAAGGGTGGAATGAAAAAATAAAAGGAGTATTTAAAGTAGCGCTTTACAATTTGGAAACTGATATTTCAGAAACTAGAAATGTAGCAAAAGATCAGCCAGAAATTGTAGAAAAACTAACAAAAATGATTCAAAAATTTGAGTCAACAATATAACATGGAAAAATYANTTTTGGGATAAATAAAAATTAAGTAAAACAGTAGAAAAATACAAACTGAATTAGTTTAGGGGTTTAATTTTCACCAATGGTATTTGTTTTACTGTTGTTTAGCTAAAAAAGTGAAAATGAGACAATTTATAGTGTATTTTCATACTTTATATCAAACACTATTTTTCTGTATTTATGACCTCACAAACTTCCTCCCCAAGACTTCATGTAGTAGATGCCATTAGGGGATTGGCCATTGTTTCCATTATGTTATTGCACAACTTAGAGCATTTTGATGTGTATTTTTTACCTCCCAACTTACCCGATTGGATGGTGTCTTTAGATAGAGTGATTTGGGATGGCTTGTTTTTTGTTTTTGCGGGGAAGTCCTATGCAATTTTTGCCTTGTTATTTGGATTGACCTATTATATCCAGACGGAGAATCAAGCTAAAAAAGGACATGATTTTAGACTGCGTTTTGCCTGGAGATTGCTCTTGTTATTTGGTTTTGGACTTGTTAACTCAATCTTCTTTCAAGGAGATATTTTAACTATTTATGCTGTTTTTGGACTGCTGTTGATTCCTACGGTAACATGGAATAATACCGTATTATTTGTAATAGCTTTGGTTTTATTGATTCAGCCATTGGAATGGTTTTATTTATACCAAGCCACAAAAACACCTGATATGGCCATTKCCAATCCTATTTCTTGGACTTATTTCGGTAATATGGAAGGGTATATTAAAGGAGATTCGTTTATTGATACTGTGATTGGAAACATGACCAATGGAAAAATAGCTGTGATACGTTGGAGTTACGAAAATGGTCGGTTTYTTCACATTCCAGCCCTTTTTATTCTGGGGATGCTAAGTGGACGTAAAAAACTATTTGTTCTCTCAGATACCAATAAGTTATTTTGGATAAAAACATTGGTTATTTCGATGTCAATTTTTATTCCATTATATATTTTGCAAAGAAATATGAGCCACTTAATCAGTAGTAAGGCTGTTTTAAGATCGGCTCAAATTATAGAAACTTCTTGGACAAACATTGCTTTTATGATGGTGATTATAGCCAGTTTTGTACTTCTTTTCCAGCTAAAATGGGGGCATAAAATATTGACTATTTTTTCACCTATTGGAAGCATGAGTTTAACAAATTATATTGCACAATCCATTCTTGGGGCTTCCATTTATTATGGATTTGGATTGGGGATGTACAAATATACTGGAGCGAGCTATAGTTTTATAATAGGAACTGGATTGGCTGTTTTAATGGGGGTATTCTCTGCTTGGTGGATGAAACATCACAAACGGGGACCATTGGAACAGCTATGGCATAAAGCAACATGGTTTTTTAAAAGTAACTGATAGCATGTATTTACTCATCTCAATACTCACATCTCAAGACTAAACAYAACAAATCAACCTAGGACTAGTCCCTATATCAACCCTTGTAAACACTACTATTTCAACATATTTGTAGAAGTTTGTAATCTAATAACTTTTAAAATTATAGAATGAAAAAAGTAGTATGTATGTTCCTGTTTTTTGTGGGAGCAGTATTAATAGCACAGGAAAAGGATGTGGTTACAGCTGGGGTTTTTGAGTTTGAAACTGAAACCATAGATTATGGAAGGATTCATCAACGTGAGGATGGGTATCGAGAGTTTAAATTTAAAAATATAGGCAAGGCACCTATTATAATTGCAACCATTAAAAGTAGTTGTGGATGCTCTGTAGCTATGAAGCCTTCGAAACCCACCATGCCAGGAGAAAGTGGAAGCATTCGTGTAAAATACGATACCAATCGTTTGGGTGGTTTTTCAAAAACATTTATGATTGGCTCTAATGCGCAAAAAAAATCAAAGAGAATTAGAATTAAAGGAATCGTGTTACAACCAGTAATAGCTCAAAACTAAACGGTTTATTTTGAAAAACCGAATCTGTAGTATAGAAAAACGTCACCTGCTCCGTTGAAGTTATCATCAAGAGTGGGTGTGTTTTTTTGAATTCACTTTGTGTTATTTTAACTATATTCAACATTCAAATTGATTGCTATGTTAAGACAAATACTATTTCTTACTTTCTTGTTTGGTGGAATTACACTACACGCCCAGTTTAAGTTTTCTGGGGATGTGAGTGATGAATTTCTTGGTGCTACTAGTTATTTGATATGCGTAGAAGACTATAAAAAAAGTCATGTGTTACAAACGGAACAGATTCTTCAAGAATCCATTATAGACGACCAAGGATATTTTCAATTTTCAGGTGATTTTCTTTCATCTGAAAGTAGACTGTATAAAATTTATGTAGATAACTGCCATAAGGACATCTCGAATGCATTGCACCTTCTCAAGCATTGTGAAGCGAGTACCTCTATCATTTTTATTGCCAATAATAGTGACAAAATTCACTTTCCATTGAATGGTTTGTCACAAATGTTTTGCGATGTTCAATTTAAAAGAGAGCAAAACACAGCCGTTCAAAAAATAGATTCTTTTCAAGAACAATTATTAGGTGAATTACACGAGGCTAAAAATGATAGGCAACGGAAAATGGTGTTCAAAAATTACTTTGTTAAAATTCAAGAGTTTGGACGTTCTTTTAAAGATCCKCTAGTGGAACTGTACACCTATAATTTGTATGCCAACTCGTTATCATTCAGTCGKGAGTTTTACTTAAAGCACCTGAAAAAATCTAATTATTATACAGAATTATTGACGCAATTAGAAAAATCATACCCAACAGCTAACTATGCTTCTCAGTTTAAAAGTGATTTAATTAAGGACCAATACCCCTTGTTAATTCGTAAAAATAATCATTATAAAATGGGTTTGTTTTTTSTCGTTTTTATGTTGATAGCTTCCGTTGTATTGAATGTGTTATTGTTTAAAAAAAGAAYYGTTAAAATAAAACGTTTGGATTATAGGGCGTTGTTATCATCGCAAGAGCAAAACGTATTTTTGTTGATGTATCAAAAAAGATCAAACAAAGAAATAGCGGAGGAATTGTTTATCAGTCTCAGTACTGTAAAAACACATATCAATGCTATTTATAATAAACTCTCTATAGGATCTCGTAAGGAAATTACTGCGTTTTTTGAGTGTTAATAATGCATTTTATGAATATTTGACTATATCTTATTTTAGTATTTGCTAAAATAAGATAATATCGTATCTTTGTATTATGAAAAACAACATCACTTGTATTCGTATAGATGCAGATAAGGATCAAATTAGTCAATGTAAACAGACCATTCACCAATTGGACGATTCTATTTTATTACTGGCGAAAGCCCTAAATTTGGCAGGGAATGAAGTGCGTTTAAAAATCCTGTTTCTTTTAAACAAGGAAACAGCGCTTTGTGTCTGTGATTTGAGTGATATTTTGAACATGAAAGTTTCTGCTATTTCCCAACATTTACGAAAGTTAAAAGACGGAAATATCATCCTGTCTAACAGAAAAGCACAAACTATTTATTACCGTTTGGCGCCAGAATATGCACAGTTATTTGGGGCTTTTTTTACTTTGATTAATAACGATAAGATCCTTTCTTATGAAACGCAATAATAATATTTTGGGAGTAGGAATTATTTCTGCAATCGCATCTTCTTTGTGTTGTATTACTCCATTATTGGTCATCCTTTCAGGAAGCAGTGGTTATGCAGCGACCTTTAGTTGGATGGAGCCATTTCGTCCTTACTTGATTGCTTTTACGGTATTTGTTCTTGCATTCGCATGGTTTCAACAATTAAAAACGAAAAAATCAATACCCTTGGATTGTGACTGTGAAAGATCAGGAGCCGCTTCCTTTTTTCAAGGAAAATTCTTTTTAGCTATAGTCACGGTTTTTGTGGTAGTTATGTTGACAGTTCCCTATTTTTCGGATGCTTTTTATCCAGATAATAAAAAGGAAATTCACCTGCAACAACAAGCTGATGTTCAGCAAATAAATTTAGCTATAGAAGGAATGACATGTACGGCCTGTGAAGCTCATGTAAATTATGAAATAAATGAA
This sequence comes from Flavobacteriaceae bacterium, assembly GCA_002401385.1. Taxonomy (GTDB): domain Bacteria; phylum Bacteroidota; class Bacteroidia; order Flavobacteriales; family Flavobacteriaceae. Next base: position 8,773 of record NVSY01000007.1, read on the forward strand.
TTAGAAGGCATAGTTTCTGTAGTAACGTCTTATGATGATGCAACTACAACTGTAACTTTTGACAAGACTAAAACATCCCTAAAACAAATAGAAAAAGCGGTTAATAATACAGGGTATAAAGCCGCTCTTATCACCAAACAATAAGCCATGAATATCCAACTACAATCTACCATTACCTGTCCTAAATGTGGGCATAAAAAAGAAGAAACGATGCCAACCGATGCGTGTCAGTTTTTTTATGAATGCAAACAATGTAAGACCGTATTAAAACCAGCAGCAGGTGATTGCTGCGTGTACTGCACCTTTGGAACTGTTCCTTGCCCGCCAATTCAAGAAAACAAGAGTTGTTCTGATAGCAGTTGTTGTTAAAAGCACATCTAATTTATTCATAAAGGAAACCTGCTTCATGTTTTTAAAATGTGAAGCAGGTTTTTTGTAGTTAGGGGTACTTTGGAATAGGAATGATATGGACGTGTAACTCTATAAACTTTAATGAGAGAATAGAAATAATTAGCCTACCTTTATATTCAATAACCGCATTATTGCTATTTTAAATGAGGAGAAAAAGCTTATTATATTACACTAAAAACCGTAGACTTTTAGCTTGCTTAATTGCGCTTTGTACTTTGATTTCTTTAGAGGGGACTGCCCAAGAATACCGAAGTTTAAAATACTATCAAAAACAGACGGGAGCTACTATTTTACAAGAAGGCACTTGGCTAAGGAAAGATAGGAGGAAAAATAATAAGCGTTGGAAAGCTGCAAATTTATTCAATTTATCTTCAAAAAAAGGAGTTCAAAACTACCAAACAGTCGGTCAAATTTGCGATTTTTATCAATGGTTTGATTCGGAGCGCATCCGACAAGGGAGGCACTTTAAAAGTGCAGGTATCGCCGGGGTTGCTGCTAGGCAATTGTCCAAAGTAGACAATGGCTTTATTTGTTTTTTTATTGTAAGAAATTCTGAAGTGGTTCGCTTTGTAAATGAGGGCTCTAAACAGGTGTTTGCGTTTGCATTTCCACTGATGAAAGATCGTTATTTCTCCAAAGAAATTATGCCGCTTTCCGAAGCGGTTTTGTGGGATCAAAATAATGGCATTCAGGAACAGTGCCATGTACTAGAACCCTTGTATCTAAAGCTTTCTCCAAAAGCTTTTCATCGCTTAGAAAAAATGGCAAAAGGAAAAGGGATTTTTAAATTTGGCGTCCCTAAAAGGGTGCGTTTTACGGGAGATTTATTCAACTGTGAGCATCGTTTTAATCATGGAGCTACAAAACTTTTAGAGGAATACATTAATAAGCGGTAAAAAGGTCGTTTTGATGCTGTTTTTAAGAGTTAAAGCTCATATTTTACGTATTTTCGTGGTCTATGAATCTTCAGCATTTTTTAAACTCAATAATACCATTTCCAGCCGAGCAATTGCAAATTATAAGAAATGCTTTTGAAAAGGAAACCTTGACCAAAGGGCATCGCTTAATTAGTGAAGGAGAAACCTGTAAAAAACTCTATTATTTAGAAACAGGATTGGCGAGAAGTTATTATTCCAATGATAAAGGAAAAGAAATCACGGTTTGGTTTTTTAATGAGGATAATTTTCTAGTGGGTATGGATAGCTTTTTCAATCAAAGAGCAAGTATTTATGCCACTGAATTATTGGAGGATTGTACACTGTATTCTATTTCTTACGAAAAACTCCACGATTTATTTGATCAATACCATTTAATGGAACGTTTTGGGCGTGTAATGATTACAAAAATAATGGGATCTATGGTGGATAGACTCTCAGCTATTCAATTTCAAACAGCGCAGGAACGGTATGATTTTATGGTAAAAACCTACCCTAAAATTGTATACAGAGCCCCTTTAGGAACCATTGCTTCTTATTTGGGAATTACCCAAGAAACACTGAGTAGAATTAGATCAAAACAATAAGCTTATTTACTGTTTAAAAAAACACCATCCCTAGGTTTAGAAACTATTACGGAGAGAATTTGTCCTAGTTCTGCGTCCAGTATGCTGTCTCTTAACTCCAAAACACTAATCTTTTTTGATATAGGTCAAAAGAAAATTTCTATGCACATCTTACATTTGCAATCCAATGGTAAGATTGGGTTTAAGTGATGTAGAAATGAGAGATATAATAAGAGTGCGTGTTTTTGTATGCTTGTTGTTTGTTACGGGAATTTACCAAAGTAATGCACAAGAGCAGCTACAGGATTTACAAGAATTAATTGATTCGGCGCTAAATAAAAACACCAACATAAAAWTAAATAATTTGAGTATTGAACAAACTCAAATTGACAGAAAAATGGCTAAGAATACATTCTTGCCTAAATTTACGTTGAACGGAACTTATACACGTTTGAACGATGATGTTACTTTTGACGATAATTTAATTACGCTTTTAAAAGGGACAGAAAAATTGATGATAAAAGAAGCYATCGGTGTCCCTTTTAATACMTCCTTACCTGTAGGGATCCCTACAAGTGAAATCCCTCCTTTATTAGATAAAAATGTACTCAAAGCATCRCTAGATATGGAATGGGTATTGTTTAGYGGTTTTAAAGTTTCTAATGCTGTAAAAGCAACAAAACACAAGGAAAAAGCACAAGAATATGCGGGTCTTACCTCTAAAACTGCCGTAGTAATGGCTGTGAGTGATGCATATTATAAATTGGCATTGGTTCAGGCATCAAAAAAAGTGCTGCAAAGCAGCGGAAACTATTTAAATACCCAAGAAAAATTTGTAAGTGTCGCTATCAAAAACGGACTTGCTATTCCTATTGATCGTCAAAAAATAACCCTTGCAAAACATCGCTTGGAAGTTAAAAAGTTAGACATAAACAATAAAGAAAAATTGGTGATTGAATTGTTACATCAACTTACCAATACGCCAATAGATCAATTAGAACAGTTGCGTCCTCAACTTACCAATATGCAGGAAGGCGAACTAAATGTATCTGAAAAAAGAAGTGAAATTTTGGCCTTGGAGGAAGTAATTCTAGCTACGGAATATCAAGAGAAAATTGAAAAAAACGAATTCATTCCAAAAATAGCCGCCAAAGGGCATTATGAATTTATAGAGGATGATTTATCGCTCTTAGATCCACAATGGTATATTGGTGTTGGAGTAAAATGGGCTGTTTTTGATGGGTTTAAAACAAAAAACAAGGCCAAAAAAGTTGCTAAGAACAAACTTAAATACGAAGCACAATTAACAGAGGCTACGGAATTGATTCAGCTCAATCAAACCAAGGCTACATTGTCCTTAAATACGATACATCAAAAAATAGTTATGATTCATCAAGAGGTGGTATTGGCGACTAAAATGTATCATTTTGTAAACAAGCAATACAAAAATGGATTGACGAGTATTACGGATTTGATGGATGCTCTTAACGACGTAGAAAAATCAAATTTCAATCTTCAAACGGCTTTTTATGAGCAACAGAAAGCATATTTGGAACTGCGCCAAGCCAAAGGACTTATTTACTAATTATAGCATGATGACGATGAAAAATACCCTAAAACATATAGCACTTTCACTTACAATTACAAGTGTACTTGTAAGTTGCACACCAGAAGAAATTACAGCATTAAGAGGAAAAGTAAAATACGAAACCCTGTCGGTTACCACAAAAATTTCTGGGAGAATAGCCCAGTTATTTGTCATTGAAGGACAGCAGGTACAACAAGGAGATACGTTAGCCATTATAGATGTGCCAGAAGTAGATGCCAAGCTCGCTCAAGTTGCAGGTGCAATAGAAGCGGCAAAAGCACAACTGTTGATGGCACATAATGGTGCTACCAATGAACAAATTACTCAGATAGAAGGGAAGTTAGACGCCGCAAAAGCACAGTTGAATTATGCAAAAGAATCGTTTTCTCGTGTTCAAAACATGTTTCAAGACTCCTTAGTATCTTCTCAAAAAATGGATGAGGTACGTATGAAATTACAAATGGCCACTGCACAGGTAAAGGCTATTAAAGCAAAAAAACAAGACGTGCTGAATGGAACACGTACAGAAATTATAGCCCAAGCAAACGGTATGTTAGCACGTGCAAAAGGCGTAGAACAGGAAGTGTTGGTGGCTACGGGAGAACAGTATATTATTGCTCCAGCAGATATGTCTATTGAAACCATCACCTTGCGTAAAGGGGAATTGGCAACCCCAGGATATACCTTATTCAATGGCTATGAATTGAGTAGTGTGTATTTTAGATTTACAGTGAACGAGGCCAAAGTTTACAACTATAAAGTAGGGCAAGAATTAACAATAGAAAATCCTTATACGAAGAAGAAATTTAAATGTAAAATTATCGCAATTAAGCAACTAGCACGCTATGCAGATATTACCAGTACTTCTCCTTTGTACAAGTTGTCCGAAGCGGTGTACGAGCTAAAAATTATCCCTTTAGAAAAAGTTTCTACGGGTGATTTCTATTTAAACGCAACAGCTTTAATTCAATAAATTATGAAGCAATTTGTACAATTAATAAAGGTAGAATTTAGCCGTATTTTTTCTAATAATGTGTTGATAGCCATCTTTTTTGGCGCTCCTTTATTGTATGGTGTTCTTTTTGGATATGTGTACAAACAGGCAAAAGTATTGGATTTACCCATCGTTTTAATAGATCAGGACATGAGTCCTATAAGCGATAAAATTACCGATGCTTTACACGATAATGAAACCCTTAAAATTGTAGAATTTAAAGCTGGAACCGAAAATATAGCCGCTTTAATGCCAAGTAAAGGGTATGCTGCAGTGATTACAATTCCCAGTAATTTTGAAGCTGATTTATTACAAAAACGATATCCAGAAGTGCGCATAGATTTAAATATGAGTAATATTTTGAATGCTAATTTTGCTAGTAAAAGTATCATGAAGGTATTGGGTACCATAAATGCGGGAATTGAAATTGAAACGTTAAAAAAGCAAGGAATGCATCCAGCACAAGCCTTGAAATCTTACGAACCATTTAAAACCAATTTCAATAAATTATACAACTCATCGGGAAACTACACTCTTTTTATGATGCCTGGATTGATGGGAGCCATCATGCAACAAATTATATTTTTGGGATTGGCATTGGTTTTTGCACGAGATTTTGAAGATGGGTATTTTAACACGTTGATTCAGAAAAGCAAATGGTCTAGCTATCATGTGCTGTTAAAAATGACTCCCTTTGTATTGTTAACAACTATTGTTTGGGCTGCCGTAGCCTGTTTTGTTCCTTATTTTAATATAGAAGTGGACGTTTTTACAGGGCCAATGTTACTCTTAGTTGTGCTATTGTCTTTGGCAGCCATGGCTATCGGAATGTTGTTTTCTATTGCCATTCCAAATCAATTAAAAGCAACGGAATTACTCATGGTGATTTCTACACCTGCATTTGTTTTGAGTGGATTTACTTGGCCGATATCAGCCATGCCATTATTTATCCAAAACATTGCTCAAATAATTCCACTGACACATTTTTTAGAAGGATTCAAGAAAATTGCCATTTATGGTGGTAGTTATAGCGATATAAAACAGGAACTCCACTCTTTRTTTGTCATTGCACTGATTGGTTTTATTAGCATCATAGTGCTCTTGCAAATGAAAATTAATATACAAGAACAAAAAAACACCATAAAAACCCAAAATTAAGAATTAAAATTAGGCGAATTAGTATTATAATACAGCGTTAATGTTCAAATTACATTGTAAAATAGGAAACTCATTTTCTCACTAAATCGCCTTTTTTATTTCTTTTTATCAAAAAATAACATATTAATTATATATTTTTTATGTAATTATTTCTATTTTMACCGTCTTTATAAATCTCCATATTTAGATGATATGYTTACAAAACTAAAACAACTTATAAATTCCCAAGCAACCGGTAAAAAAGTACTGCTTCTTTTTGTGATTACAAATTGTATTTATGCCTATATGTTATTGGTGAGTATTCCAAAAACCTTGGTATTTGCTCCAGATTTTAAGCTTTTAGATATGATGCCTCTAGGGTATGATTTAGATTTTGTGAATGGTCTGTTTAATGCGTTAGGAATAGAAGGAATGGCTGTTTATTTATACCATCAACTTCCAATAGATTTTGTGTACCCATTGTTATTTGGATTGGGCTATTGTTTGCTGATGGCGTATTTTCTTAAAAAAATAAACAAATTCAATGGGGTGTTTTTTATACTTTGTTTATTGCCTTTATTAGCTGGTTTTGCTGATTATTGTGAGAACATAAACATTATTTATATGTTGAATAAATACCCATCAATATCTCAAAATTCAGTGGATATTAGTTCGTTTTGTTCCGTGGTAAAAAGCATGATTACTACCGTTTATTTTGTAGCATTATTACTAGTTTTAGCAGTTTTTGCTGTCAAAAAAATAAAGCGAACAGCCTAACTTTTTTCAATTGGTAATTCGTGTTTGGAGCCCCATTCTGTCCAAGAACCATCATAAACACGTGTATTTGTAAGATCTAATTCTGTAGCTGCCAATGCCAATACACAGGCGGTTACTCCAGATCCACAGGTAAAAACAAGGGCTTTGTTTTGAGTGTCTTTCGAGTTAAATATAGTTTCTAATTTGGAGGTAGGAAGTAAAATTCCATCTTGCAGTAAACTTGTAAAAGGCATGCTTCTGGACGATGGAATATGTCCACTACGCAACCCTTCTCTCGGCTCCTCTACAGAACCATCGAACCTATTTTGAGCTCTAGCGTCTAAAATGAGCGTATCAGTATCCTGTAATTTTGAGAGTACATCTGTCGCATTGTAAAAATAACTGGCATCGTATGTAGCTTGGAAATTCCCTTGTTCATGCAAAGCTTCATCGCTTGATGTTACTGGAAAACCGGCGCTTTCCCATGCAGGGAGTCCTCCATCAAGAACTACCACGTTTTTATGCCCCATCGCTTTGAATAAATACCATGCACGTGCACTAGAATAAATGCCTTGACTGTCATAGACTACAATCATACTATCGCTATTAATCCCTAGCTTTTGTGCCGATGCAGTGAATTTTTCGGCACTAGGAACGGTATTTGGAAAGGCGGATGAGGTATCAGAAAATGCGGTTTTGATGTCAAAAAAGCGGGTACCTTTAATGCGTTTTTCTAGGCTTGGTTTTTCCGCTGATATAGCTGTTGCTTTAGGCATGCTAGCATCTAAAATAATGATATTTTCTGTGTTTAAATGTTCGTATAGCCATGCTACACTTTTAATATTTGTACGTTCTGTTACCATAATATTTTTTTATTTTAAATTGAAAACACTGGTTGTGGGCATCAAGTTACCGACTTTGAGTATTCTTTTTATAGAGATTGTTTTTTAAACCAATGCCGAAACCGACACATTATAATGAGTGTAGATTTCCGGAACAGTCTCTTTTTTCAACAGGCATCCCGCTTCAATTTCAGGATACAATTGGCTGTATTTTTTTACTAGATTACCGCCCACTCTTTTATTGATATGATGACGCATTATTTCCTTGGGATGATTCAATCCAGATGCGGCTACAATTTCTAAAAAAGCATGAATGGTTTTTTCGTGGTAGTTGGCATTTCGTTGGGCTTTATTAGCTACATTCAGTCCTTTAATCAAGGATTGATTTTGGGTAGCTACGCCCACAGGACATTTGTTGGTGTTGCATTTTAAGGCTTGGATACAACCAATAGACAACATCATAGCACGAGCGCTGTAACACACATCAGCGCCTAATGCCATGGCTCGAGCCATATGAAAACTGGTGATTATTTTTCCTGCAGCAATAATTTTTATGTCTTTTTTTAAGTCAAAACCGACTAAGGTGTCATGTACAAAAACCAATCCCTCACGCAAAGGCATTCCTATAGAGTTTGAAAACTCAACAGGTGCGGCTCCAGTTCCTCCTTCTCCTCCATCTACGCTGATAAAGTCAGGTTTGATACCTGTAGAAATCATGGCCTTACACAAGTCTATAAACTCTTGTTTTTTACCAATACACAATTTAAAACCAATGGGTTTTCCACCAGATAACTCGCGGAGTTGTTGGATGAAATCCATGAATTCATGCGCATTTGAAAATGCCGAATGTACCGGTGGCGAATGCACATCTGTAAATGGTTTTATATGTCTGATATTGGCAATTTCTACCGTGTTTTTTGCTGCAGGTAAAATTCCCCCATGTCCTGGTTTGGCTCCTTGAGAAATTTTAATTTCAATCATTTTAACCTGTGGCTTTGCGGCACCTTTTTTAAAAGTAGTGGCATCAAAATTCCCGTCCTCATTTCTACAACCAAAATAGCCAGTTCCTATTTGCCAAATCAAATCGCCTTCGTGTTTTAAATGATAAGGACTCAATCCTCCTTCACCTGTATTATGCGCATATCCTCCTRTTTTTGCACCTTTRTTCAATGCCATCACCGCCCGATTACTCAGCGACCCAAAACTCATGGCAGAAATATTTAGCAAACTTGCAGAATAGGGGTGTTTACAGGCAGGTCCACCGATGGTAACCCGTGGAATTTCTGTAATATTTTTGGTGTTTTTGGCATACATAGAATGGTCCATCCACTCATATCCTGCACGGTATACATTCATTTGAGTTCCAAAAGGTGTGGTGTCGTTTTCTTTTTTTGCACGTTGATAAATAAGCGATCTAAAAATTCGATTCAGCGGTCTTCCTTGCGTATCTGTCTCCACAAAATACTGCATTATTTCAGGTCGAATGGCCTCCAAAGCATATCTAAATCGTCCTATTAATGGGAAGTTTTTTCGGATGGTATGCCTGTTTTGAATACTGTCGTAAAGCCCCATTAAAATAGGGGGTCCTACAATAATAAACAACCAATACATGGGTTTCCAAACCAATGAAATTCCMACAATTCCCATAATGGTGATTGCTGAAATGATTAAAAATAGCCTACGTGTTTTCATGTGTTTAAAATTTTGTAATTGAATAAAAAGATTAAAAAATTGTAGAACCCATGTAAGCACTMGTTACACTCRTTCTCACATGAATTTATTTTAATCATACCCTTGGGGGTGTTTTTTGATTAAAAAAAATCATGTTTATTTCATAAACAATGTTTCTTTTTTTTAAGGCAAGTTAATGAATTACTCCCCGTCACATAAAATTGACCAACTAATTTTTTTACACTAATTTTGAAGCGATGGAAGAAACACCTCCTTTACGAAAAATTATTCATGTGGATATGGATGCCTTTTATGCTTCAGTGGAGCAACTAGACAATCCAGAACTGCGAGGAAAACCACTTGCTGTAGGTGGAGGCGGAGAGCGCGGGGTGGTTTCTGCCGCTAGTTACGAAGCTCGGAAATTTGGCGTGCGTTCTGCCATGAGTGGCGTCTTGGCAAAAAAAAATTGTCCAAACTTGATTTTTGTTCCTCCACGCTTTGCGCGTTACAAAGAGATTTCCAAAAAAATAAAAGCGATTTTCTTAGACTATACTCCGTTGGTAGAACCGCTATCTTTGGACGAAGCCTATTTGGACGTGACGGAGAATAGCAAAGGAAACCCTTCGGCGACCTTATTGGCAAGAGAGATTAGAGCACGGATATTTGAGGAAGTGGGACTGCATGCATCTGCAGGAATTTCTGTGAATAAGTTTGTGGCAAAAATAGCTTCTGACATCAACAAACCCAATGGACAAAAAACCATTGCGCCTGAGGAGGTGATTCCGTTTTTAGAACAATTAGGCGTTGAAAAGTTTTATGGAGTGGGTAAAGTAACCAGGGCCAAAATGTACAATCTGGGTATTTTTACAGGACTTGATTTAAAAAAGCAATCCTTGGAGTTTTTAGAGAAAAATTTCGGAAAATCTGGAGGGCATTATTTTCATATTGTCCGAGGAATTCACCTCGGAAAAGTAAGTCCCAACAGGGTTCGAAAATCAGTAGCTGCGGAACATACATTTTCCAAAAATCTGACCTCAGAGATTTTTATGCTAGAACGTTTGGAAAGCATTTCCGAAGAACTAGAAAAACGCTTACAAAGCTCTAAAGTAGCTGGAAAAACAGTGACTTTAAAAATTAAATATTCCGATTTYACTCAGCAAACACGTAGTAAAACACTGCCTTACTTTATCAAAGATAAACAGATATTATTAGATACCGTACGAGAGTTATTGTATCAAGAGACTTTGAATAACTCAGTTAGATTGTTAGGGATTTCTGTGACTAACCTGAATGTAAACGCTACCGAGAAAAAAGCGATTGTAGATGTGCAATTGAAGTTGGAGTTTTAAAGGGGCTGTTGTTTTCCTTATTGCAGTGTTGTGCTTAAAACTTTAATTTATATCTTTACTCTGCAATCTATCAGAAGTAAAACGTTTTAAAAAAATAATTCGTCCTACATCCTGTATTCTAGATATAATGGATATATCTGCAACTTTTAGATTGCTATTGTGGTTCTACAGGGGTTGCCATTTATTGTGTAAACTCACTTAAAATCAGAATATTTCTACCGTATTGTAAAAAAATTGAACACCAATAAAATGCGAATTATGAACAATAGAATTTTAATAATATTAGTGATAACCATGTTAAATATCACCGATAGTTTTTCTCAAACATATGCTACAGATTTAGAGTCGTTTAGCACTATGGGCAAACAAAGTGAAATACTTCAGTCTGGTAATGAAGAGGTGCTTTATATAAAAAAAGGAAAAGGGCTGTTGCACCATATGTGGTTTGGAGGTGGTTTTAAAGGAATAGAAAATACTGTAATACGTGTCTATGTAGATGGTGAAAAAAAACCATCTATTGAAATGAAAATGTCGGAAGGGTTTGCCAATGCTTATCATTCCAAYAATAATTTTCAATCTTCGTCTATCATTGGTAAAACGGGGAGCAAAGGCGGTGTCTATAACACCTTTAAAATACCTTATGGTGAAAAAATAAAAATTACTGCTCAGAACAAAGAAATTAAAGGAAAATCAGGACAATATTTTTGGTGGATCCTTAGAGGTACAAGCAATATGCCGCTAATCATTAACGGAGTAACKTTRCCTGAAAATGCAAGAATGAAATTGCACAAAGTCGAAGACAAATTAGTAAATGCTTATGCTGAATTTGATTTGTGCGACACAAAAAAAGATGGATTACTGTATATGGTATATATGCAAGGAGAGGCTGCTGAACCAAATAAGATTTATAAGGAAGAGTGGCATAAATTAAGTTTTTTAGAAGCATGTATGAGAGCGTATATAGGAGGGGCTAAAGAACCAGTATATTTATCCTCTGGTTTGGAAGATTACTTTTTAGGAACGTATTACTTTGAGTCTGGTCGTTTTGCTAACGAYYTAGCKGGYTTAACYTATTTTGATAAARARAATSMAAAATTTGCKGGATATAGAATTCACGATAGAGATCCTTATTATTTTAAAAACGGATTAAGATTAACGTGTAGAGCTGGTGAAACATGGCCTGAAAAAAATAATATAAAATTACATGATGCTCCGAATAGCAAATTCACAACGTATACATGGGTTTATGAATGGTAAAAAATAAGGCAGTCCAATTGCACAAAAGAATAAACGGATTGCAGCTTTTACCACTTAAAACAAATTGAAAAAAAAGCACTATGAAAAATTTATTTTTACTGCTAATTATAGGGAATATATTCTTCTCTTGTACAAATACAAAAAAAGAGATTCTTCCTGTACCCTCAAAAAAACCTAATAAAGCACAACTAAAGCAAATTGAACGTAAATATGGAATGTTTATTCATTTTGGAATAAATACATTTCACGATATGGAATGGACAGATGGTTCGAAACCAGTATCATCATACAATCCTACTTCTATCGATGCTGAGCAATGGATTAAAACAGCCAAAGATGCTGGGATGAAATATGTTATTTTAATAACAAAACACCATGATGGTTTTTGCCTTTGGGATAGTGAGTTTACAAAATATGATGTAGGTAATTCAGGAAATACGACTAATGTTGTAGAAGCTGTAGCAAAAGCATGTGAAAAGTATGATATTGGTTTAGGTCTTTATTATTCTTTATGGGATAGAAAGGCAAATGGAAATGAATATCTTAATGGGGATGGGCATCCTCACTTGTACAAGGAAAATGCTCTTCTTGATAAATCGTATAATACCTATATGATAAATCAGTTAAATGAACTGATAGACATCACCGAGAATTATACTTCTATTATAGAATTTTGGTTTGATGGTGGCTGGACTAAAGAAAATAATCGATGGCCTTTGAATGAAATATACCAAACTATAAAATCGAGAGAACCGGAATGTCAGATTGGTATTAATTGGACTATTGGCCTTCCTGAAAATCCTGATTATCATGCCGTTTTTCCACAAGACCAAAAAGAAGGCTATCCTATCAGATATTTTCCAAGTGATTTTAGACTGGGTGACCCTCTTTTGCCTGTAAAAAATGACCCAAAAATATTTACCCATAACGAAAAAGAATACTATCTGCCATGGGAATCTACAGTATGCATTAGCAAAAGATGGTTTTACAATACCACCGATACCATTTTTAAACCAATCGATCAACTAGTCGAGTTATATAAAGTTGCTACGGCACAGGATAATATTTTGATTCTTAACTGTCCRCCAAATCGTGAAGGAAAAATAAGAAGTAAAGACATTGAGGTATTAACAGCACTAAGAGAACAATTAAAAATCAACCTATAACTATGCATAAAAACAACAGCTAAGATAGTTGTAAATTCAAGGGGTGTAGCCGTTTCCCCTGCTCCCGAACGAAGGAGAGTAATTGCGCATGAGCGAAAAGTTACTTAGTACTACAAATTATCTCACAGCGGTGAGATAATTTATAGACAAACTATTCCCCTTCTTTCTTCACTTCGTCCTCCGTATTCTCTTCCTCTTCATCAGTGTCCTTCTCTTTATTCACGATATAAGTATATTTAGTCAAATCTTTGTCTTTATAACTGTGGTAAATAAACAAAGGCATGAGTATAAAAGCCAATGTGACAACTCCAAGACCAATATAAAAACGACCTTCTGTCACGTCGGTTTGTTTGATGTAAAATCCTATACCAATAAGGCTCAATACAATGGCTAATAGTATGCGTAAGATGTATTTCATTAGTTTATCTGTTGTTTTAGGTGGATAAAATTACAAAAAGTTATATCTTTTCATAATGAAACGTGTAAAAATAGGTGTTTTTTTATGCAAAGTAATTGATTCTAAGAGGAATCATTCATAGGAATAGCATCTTTTTGTGTTGCATCAGAATAAAGGACTAAATAAAAAAATGTATGGTTGAATTAGGAATAATTACCCGATATAGTTTTTCTGACCCCCAAATAAAAGTTTTAAAAAATCACGTAAAAATCACTGAAGTATCTCAATTGTATTTGTAATTATCTTTTGAGTCTGCACCTCCGGATATCATTCGAAATATGTTGAGGTTCGAAAAAATGTTTTAATTGCACTTTTGCTAATTACACCTTTCTGTGCTAGTATAAATGATCTAAAAAACAAACACATGAAACATCTGTATATAAAGGGTTTATCTCTTTAGAGAAATACTCATTGGACATTCATGTGACCAAATTAATAAAAAAGTATAGACATATGAAAAGAACATGAATTTTTTTAACCAAAAAACACCCTCAAGGGTATGATTAAAATAAATTTATGTGAGAACGAGAGTAACGAGTGCTTACATGGGTTCTCAAATTTTGAAATATTTTTAGTCAATTATAAAATTTTAAACACATGAAAAATTATTTATTGGTTTTAATAGCAGTACTTATGCTGGGATGTCAGTATGGAGAAAAAGAAATTATTCTAGAAAAGAAACGTATTGTAGTGGCACATCGTGGTGCTTCGGGGTATTTACCCGAACATACCATCCCTGCAAAGGCAATGGCTTATGCCATGAAACCTGATTTTTTAGAGCAGGATTTGGTATTGAGTAAAGATGGTATTCCCATGGTGATTCACGATATTTATTTAGAAGATGTAACTGATGTAACGGAGATGTTTCCGAGAAGAAAACGAGCTGATGGTCGTTATTATGTAATTGATTTTACCTACACAGAGTTGCAATTATTAAGTGTCCATGAGCGGGTAAATCTTCAACAGAAAGAAGCAGCCTTTAAAGGGCGGTTTCCTGTAAATTCGGCCATTTTTAGGCTGCATTCCTTAGAAGAAGAACTACAGTTAATTCAAGGATTGAATATTAGTACGGGACAGGATGTGGGGATTTACCCTGAGATAAAAAATCCTGCTTTTCATTTAAAAGAAGGTCAGGATATTTCTGAAATTGTGTTAGAGATTCTTTCAGATTTCGGATATGTCACCAAAGAAGACAACTGTATGTTACAGTGTTTTGATGCTATAGAATTAAAAAAAATACGTCAAGAAATGGGCTGTCAATTGCATTTGACTCAATTGGTAGAGGAATTGTTATCTGAATCTCAAATAAAAGAAATAGCCACCTATGCCGATGCTATTGGACCATGGTACAAACAACTTTTATTGGAAAAAGATGCCCATGGTAATTGGATTGTCGATCCTTTGGTTGAAAGAGCAAATGCACATAATTTACAAGTAATTGCTTATACCTTTAGAGCAGACGATTTAACAGCCGATGAAAGTTTTGAAGACTTATTAGACCTCGCTTTTAAGACCTTAGATTTTGATGGTGTTTTTACCGATTTTCCTGATAAGGTAGTTAAGTATTTGGAGTAATAGTTTTATTGATAGGACTCAGAGAGAAGAGAGAAGAGAGAATAGAAAAAAGAGAAGAGATGATTCTCGCTAAATGGAAAATCGTGTTTTTTTAATTATAGAGCAGCGGAAATAATGACGTATTGTAAGCGTCAGTTCGAGTGCTTTTTCAACAAATTCCAAGAAAAATTTATTGAAAAAGTGTATCGAGAACGAGTCTTTTTTTGAACGAGGTCAGTGCTAGTGATTTAGTAGCTTTTCAGAAGAAAAACACATCAATTTTAATAAAAAACTGACTTGGACTAAAACAACAACTTGATATTCGAGGCAAATAATTTAACAGCAATTGCTAATAATACCACTCCAAAAACCTTACGGATAATATTGATACCGTTGGTTCCAATTAAACGCTCTATACGCGTTGTAAATTTCAGTACAAAGTACATGACAATCATATTACCGATAATAGCGATGATAATATTTATGGTGTCATATTCTGCTCTTAGCGATAAAATAGAAGTTAAACTACCTGGCCCTGCAATTAAAGGAAAGGCTAGAGGAAATACAGAAGCTGTAATTTCTGCTCCTTCTTCGTCTTTGTACAAGGTGATTCCTAAAATCATTTCAAGGGCTAGAAAAAACAAAATAAACGCCCCTGCTACTGCAAAAGAATTGACATCTATTCCAATTAAATGTAAGATGGATTCTCCTACAAATAAAAAGGTTATTAAGATGAATCCAGCGATGATTGTGGCCTTTTCTGATTCAATTTTACCCGCTTTTTTACGCAAATCGATGATAATCGGAATATTCCCAACTACATCAATTACAGCAAATAAAATCATTCCAGCAGTGATAATCTGTTTAAAATCGATATTCATAATCGGTAGGTTTTTACGATGGACGCAAAAGTATCAAATCAAATATACTTTATTGTAAATATAATATAAATTTTAGCTTATTTTTGCAAAATGTTTCAACTAGGAAAAACCATAGTATCGGAAGATATTTTAGAGAAAGAATTCATGTGTAACCTTGCTGCATGCAAAGGAGCATGTTGTGTGGATGGAGAAGCGGGTGCTCCTCTTGAGGAAGAAGAGCTTCAGATAATGATGGATGTTTATCCATTGGTGAAGCCTTTTATGAGAGAAGAAGGGATCAAAGCCATAGAAGATCAGGGTCTATTTATCACAAAAGAGGGTGAATATGAAACTACGTTAATTGATGGGGCTGATTGTGCATTTGTTATTTTTGATGAGAAAGAAACTGCCTTATGTGCCATTGAGGAAGCCTATAATAGTGGTGAAATTAAATGGAAAAAACCTATTTCTTGTCATTTGTATCCAGTTCGGATTATGGACTATGGGGAGTTTGCAGCCGTAAATTATCATACATGGCCTATTTGTGACGATGCTTGTACTTTAGGTAAAGAACTGGGAGTTCCAGTGTATAAATTTGTCAAAGAAGCTTTGATCCGTAAATTTGGTGAAGACTGGTACGCAGAACTTGAAAAAATTGGCGAAGAACATTTGAATAAATAGTTGAGAACTGACTTGTTGCTTCTTCTTCCTGTTAACAGCCTACTGATGCTCTAAAGAGGAAATTCTGCATGAGTGATTCGAATTTTTTAGATACGAATCACTCACGCAGGAATCATTCTATACATTCTTTTAGTGCTATAAAAGGTGTAATTAAGTGTCGATTTCTTTCCAAATAAACATGTAATTACTCAATATACGTATGTGTAAATTCATTGTGCTAAAGCAATATATTAGCAAGTTAGTTCACAGCAGTTATTCCGTAAAGTTCATGCTTAATTGGACACGTTTTCTGGCAATGTCCACTTCCAATACTTTCACCATTACTTGTTGTTGTAAACTCACAACTGAGTTGATATCACTCACAAAAGTCTTGGATAGATTGGAAATATGAACCAATCCACTTTCCTTAATTCCTATATCAACAAAGCATCCAAAATTGGTGATGTTATTGATTATTCCTGGCAATACCATTCCAGAATTCAAGTCGTCAATACTGTGAATATGTTCGTTAAAAGAGAAGGATTTTGCTTTTTCTCGAGGATCTAATCCCGGTTTTTTAAGTTCGGAGACGATATCATTTAAAGTGGGTAGACCGATGCTATCTGTACAGTAGTTTCTCAGGTTTAATTCGCTCAGTATTTTAGTGTTTCCAATTAGCTCAGCGATGCTTAGCTTAGTGTCTTTAGACATTTGTTTTACAATGGCATAACTCTCCGGGTGAACTGCGGAATCGTCCAAGGGGTTTTTGGAATTTTTAATACGTAAAAAACCAGCGCCTTGTTCATAGGCTTTTGCGCCTAATCGTTTTACTTTTTTAATTTCAATTCTCGATTTGAAAGCTCCATTTTCTCCTCTGTAAGTAACAATATTCTCTGCTAATTTAGGACCAATTCCAGAAACATAACTCAATAGAGACATGCTGGCTGTGTTGATGTTTACTCCCACTTTATTTACACAGTGTTCTACAACAGTGTCAAGTTCTTGGTTGAGTAAGGTTTGATCTACATCGTGTTGGTATTGTCCCACGCCGATGGATTTGGCATCAATCTTTACCAATTCTGCCAAAGGATCTGCCAATCGTCTACCAATAGAAATGGCACCACGAACGGTGATGTCATAATCAGGGAATTCGTCTCGGGCTATTTTGGAAGCGGAGTAAATAGATGCTCCTGCTTCACTTACCACGAATACTTCAATAGKACGGTCAAATTTTATTCCTTTCACCATTGCTTCTGTTTCTCTAGAAGCCGTTCCATTWCCGATAGCAATTACTTCTATATCAAAATTTTTGACTAAAATTTGAATGCGTTTRATGGCTTCGTTTCGTTGRTTTTGWGGTGCATGTGGATAGATGTTTTCGTTGTGCTGAATAGCYCCCTGYTCATCTAAACAGACCAACTTACAACCAGATCGATATCCAGGATCTAAGGCTAAKATGTTTTTTTCGCCTAAGGGYGCWCCTAACAATAGTTGTTGTAGGTTTTTTGCAAAAACGGTGACTGCTGCGCTGTCTGCTTTTTCTTTGGCTAATTTAAGGGCTTCTTTAGAAAGAGAAGGTGCTAAAAGACGTTTGTAAGCATCTTCGATAGCCTCTGCAATTTCATCTGCACATTCATTGTCTGAATTKATGATTTTGTCTTCAATACCCAMACGAGCATCTTCTTCGTCAATAGAAATTTTTAGGCGAATGAATCCTTCATTTTCTGCTCTCAGGATGGCGAGTAACCGATGTGAAGGGCAGCGAGATAATGGTTCGTCCCACTCAAAATAGTCACGGTATTTCTGCGCCTTTTCCTCGTCTTTWKTCGTTTTTACTACTCTTGATGCGATGACGGATTTTTTGGTGAATTGTTTTCTCAAGCTCGTACGAATATCACTGCGTTCATTTATCCATTCAGCGATAATATGTCTTGCACCTTCCAAGGCTTTAGAGGAAGTTGTAACATCTTTGTTGGTATACTCTTCTGCAATAACACCGATACTGTTAGAACGTTGTGCCATGATCATTTTAGCCAAGGGCTCCAAACCGTTTGCTTTTGCAGTATCTGCTTTTGTTTTTCTCTTCTTTTTAAAAGGTAAGTAAAGGTCTTCTAGGGTTGTTAGGTCTTGTGTATTGTCAATTTTATTTTTTAAAACATCCGTCAATACACCTTGTTCTGCCAGAGATTTTAGAATGGCTTCTTTACGCTTTTCAATAACTTCGAACTGCTTTTTATACTTTATAATTTCGCCAATCGCTACCTCGTCAAGGTTTCCTGTGAGTTCCTTTCTGTATCGCGCAATAAAAGGAAGGGTACAGTCCTCCTCTAATAGTTGAATGGTAGCAGCTAGTCCTTTAGCTGGAATTTGGGTRAATTGTTGAATGTATGCGGTAAGCGTCATAGGTGGAGTCGTTAAAATTATTGTTGATAGTATTTTAGCTATCAACAATAATAAGGCTGTTATTTAGTGAAATATAGAAGAGGTTAGTTTATTGGTCACTTGCGAACCATTCCGCATGGGAACTTCCTGTTTCTTGTAATTTTATGGAAAATAGATGGATTTCTTCAGGGAGCTGAGCTTGAATTTTTTTAGAAAAATCTATCAGCATCATTTCGCTAGTAGGTTGGTAATCAACTAGGATAACGTCATGTCCACGTTTCTTTAATTCTGCTGCTAGCTCTATATGAGGCGTGTTTTTATTAAACACGGTAGCATGGTCAAACTTATCTACAATTTCTGTGGTGACAATACGTTTTAAATCGCCAAAATCTATCACCATTCCGCATTTGGTATTTGAGATGTCATCAATAGGAGTTCCCATAACGGTAACCGCTAATTTATAACTATGTCCATGTACATTTTTACATTTTCCATCGTAGCCATATAAGGCATGTCCAGTTTCAAAGTCAAACTGTTTTGTAATTCTAATTTTCGCCATCATTAATCGTCTAAATCCTGTCTGTTTTTAGCTTTAAAAAACGCCCAATAAGCCAATCCTGCCAAGACAAGGAAGGGTAGGAATGTACCTATAATTACGCCAATTTGATAATTGCCGTCGGGTGCTTGATCTAATTTATCTTCGATATCTATTTGTTGCAATATCAATAGTATGTGTAACATCATTATGTATTAAATTTATTGAGCGCTTGTTTTGTGAAATCAGAAAGCACCAATTTTCCACTTACCAAAGCGCGCTCTTTTAGTAATTGCTCCCAATGTTCGGTGCCTTCCCACAACGTTTTTTTCATATGAGTTAAGGCTGTTGGGTTGTAACTGGCCAATTTTTCTGTAAATATAATTAAGGATGCATCCATGTCTTTAATATTTTCAAAAACTTGGGCATAGAGTCCTTTTTTTTGTGCCCAATACGCATTTTTCCAATGGGTGGCATCTAAGGTGAGCTCACTCAATGCAGCCACACCTATTTTGCGTTCTACTGCTGGCGCAATCACAAAAGGGCCAATTCCAATAGTGAGTTCTGATAGTTTGATGGAAGCCGCTTCTGTTGCAAAACAATAATCACAAGCTGCTGCAAGTCCTACRCCTCCRCCWRCWGYYTTWCCTTGRATMCKWCCWATRATAAGTTTRGARCAWSWACGCATGGCATTTATRACATTGGCAAAGCCCATAAAAAAAGCTTCCCCTTCTGCTGCATTTGATATGGCAGTCAACTCGTTAAAAGAAGCACCTGCGCAAAAGGTCTTTTCTTTCTCRCTTTTTAAGATAATCACTTGTACTTCGCGGTTGTTACTAAGCTCGTTAAAAGCATTGGCTAGGCGTGCTAACAAGTTCGAAGGAAGCGAATTACTCGCTTGGTGATAAAATTCGATGCTCGCAATTCCATGTTGAATTGACGTGTATAAACTTCCATTTTCCATGGCTTAAAGGTACTGCTTTTTGTGTAAATATTCCTTTCGAAATTTATAGACTAAGAYTCCTCCACGTAGCAGCATCCAAATRGTAAATGCCATCCAAATCCCGTAAAGTTTAAAATCAAAATAATCAGCGATTAACAGTGTAGGGATAAAGCCTAAAAAAGTAGCAACGAGTAATAGATTTCGTAAAGTTACCGCTTCTGCCAATCCTTTAAAAACACCATCATAAACAAATGCGATTGCATTGATTGGTTGCATAATAAGTACAATCCAAAAGACGGAATAAAACGCATCTAGCACCTCTGAATCTTTAGAAAACAACCTTCCAATGGGTTCGTAAAATGCATAACAGATTCCCGCGAGTAGCGCCGCAATTAAAATACTGTATTTACTTAATTTAAGACTTAATTCCCAGATAGCAGGGTAATTTTTCTCACCTAGTAATTTTCCCGAAACAATATTGCCAACGCTGGCATACCCATCGATAAAAAAGGCAAAGAATAACCATATTTGAAAAGCCATAGTTTGGGCAGCGATATAATGATTCCCATAACYTGTAGCATAAGAATTGGCTAAATACAAGGCAATATTTAATACAGACGCCCTRATGAATAGGTTGAAACTGATGCTCAATAGTCGTTTTATTTCCTTGTTCAAAGGAAAGACMAATTTTAGTGTGAAAGGTGTTTTTTTGAGTACCAAAATCAAGGTGAGGATTGCCATGATACCTTGTGCAATAACACTTGCCCAAGCAGCTCCTTTGATATGCATAGGAGCAATGAGCCCTTCAATTCCAAAAACCAAGGCAAAATCTAGGCCTACGTTTAAAACCGCTCCAACAATACTTATAATCATGGGCCAAAAAGTATTTTGCATGCCTCTAAAGATCCCAAAAGCAGAAAAAACGAATAAGGTAAGGGGGAAACCTAATGCGCGAATTTTATAATAGTCAACTGCATATTCAAGGATAACTCCTTCTGCATTGTACAAAGTGAAAATTTCTGTAATAAAGAAGATGGTCACAAAGTATATGAAGATACTCAAAACGAGGTTAATCACAATAATTTGCGCTGGAAGYGTAGCAATTTCATGGAGTTTTTTTGCTCCCAAATATTGCCCCACAATGGCAGAAATAGCAGAACGAGTCTGTGCTAATATCCAGACCAAAGCCGAAATAAAAGAACCTGCAATTCCAACTGCCGCCAAAGCTTGCGTAGGGTTTAGTTGGATGTTTCCTACAATAGCAGTGTCTGTAATGGACAATAAAGGTTCGGCAATTCCTGCTATGATAGCAGGAACGGCGAGTTTATTGATTGATTTAAAATTTATGAGTGTTTTTTTTTGCATTCTTTAAGCTTCCTGATGCCAGGGGTTAATTGTGTTTTACGTGTTTTTCATAGCAATAAAAAGGAGCATCGCTTTGGGATGTTAAAAAGATACTTCCTACTTTTTGATAGCCTCTTTTAAGATAAAACTGCTGATTTCTTTCATTTTTACTAAAGGTATCTAAGCGGATACTATGGTACTTGTTTTCAAAGGCAAAATTTTCTGCAAAATCCATCAATCGCTGCGCATGTCCTTTTTTTTGTGCTGAAGGATCTATTGCGAGTCGGTGAATATAAAGTGCCTTCTGGTTTTGGTCTTTCCAGTTTATAGCCTTGTATTCTTCATCTATCAGTGGACTTAAGACAATTGTTCCTATGATTTTTTCATTGTTTTTTAAGACAAATAATTGCTGTAATAGGATGTCCGTTTCTATGATTTCCAAGGATGGATAATTCTCGTTCCATTGATAAATATGTTGTTTCTGTAAGTCCAGAGCACAGCGTTTTAAAAGCTGAATAATAGCCGACGTATCAGGTTTTTGAGCAAGTTGAATAGACATATTTTTTAACAAAATTGAAATGATTGAATAATTTTTGTAGCTTCGTAAATCGTTTGCCAGAACAAATGTAATAAATGCATCATGAAAACAATTCTAGTTCCTATAAAAACCATCGAAAGAAGCAATGTAATGTTGCAATATGCCATTGATTTTGCTTCGGAAATAAATGCTGCGCTAATTGTGTTACATTCTTATGGCGAAATTCGAATGGCAAATACGATTAGCAGAGTGGATAAAGCCTTGAAAATTTCGGCTATTGATGAGTTAAAATTATTAGTGGAATCCATGGATACAAAAAGTGTGTCTATTACTCAATACTGTAGTAAGGGGAATATGTTGGACTGTATTTGGGAATTGCAACAAACCGAGGAGATAGACTTAATTGTTGGAAAAACGAGAACAAATAAACTAAATCAGGAGCTATATATTGGRAATTTTACAGGAGATATGATTCAAAAAATCGATTGTCCCATCATTATAGTTCCCAATAATTATGTATTTAAGCCGATCCATACAGTTTTTATGGCCATAAAATCGGGAATACTACGAAGAGAAGATGTTTTATTACCGCTACATACAATGCATTCGGAATTTAAAGTAACATTGAATTTATTGCAAGTTATAACACCTTATGTCAAGGAAAAAGATTTGATAATAAATCCAGAGTTAAAGAATATTTGTAGCACTTTTAAAACCTCGGAAAACGGGACTATTTTTCAGGGCTTGCTAGAGCATCTAAATGCTAATTATCCTGACATTATTTGTGTAATACGTCGTAAAAAAGGGTTTTTTGAAAACCTTTGGAAAGACAATAGCGTAAAGAAAGAAGATTTTGAAAGCAGAGTGCCTTTGTTAATTTTACAAGGCGATGTATAAAACAAAATAGGGCATTAGCTCAGTAGGCTAGGGAGTTTGGCTTGAAGTCAAGAATGTATACTTCTCAATACACATGTAACTTCCATACTATAAATTACTCAGATAGTATTTTTGATCTCCATTTTATTACTGGTGGAGTGTGATGGTGCTTTTTTTAGAAATATTTTCAATTAGAAATTAATTCAAAAAAGAGGTTTCGTGACCTTGCTTCTGYCGTAATACTTTATTTTAAAGGTTCTTAAAACCTTGAAGTCACATTTTTAAAGTGCTGAAATTCTACTAACTACGGAATATTATACGGACGTTAAACAAAAGAGAYTTAATGAGTGAAAGTAGCTTGTTAAAAATATTAATTAGTGTATTCTGAATAATTAAACTTATCTTAGAGAACCTACTAACTGAACTTTCATCTTAATTGTATGGTAATATCCATTCAATTATTATAATTCAAACTCCATATTTCTTTTAACTAATAATTCTGTTGTGCAATTTTTATTGTGCAACAAAACTACTAACTAAATTTATTATTATGATTAAAAAAACAATTTCATTATTAATGATGGTAGTTATGGTATTTGGTACTATAATTACGGTAAAAGCACAGGACAAATCCTATGTTATGTGGGAAAGCATAACACTTACTCCAGACAATACTAAGCTAAAAGTGTTGGGGGAGAATATGAGAAAACACAACCAGAAATATCATAAAGAGGGACCTTATAAAGCATATGTTTATACTATTTCAACGGGACCAAATATTGGTAAAATTATCTGGGAGATGGGGCCATTAACTTATGCTCATTTAGATGGACGACCTTCAGAAGGCGGACATGATGCTGATTGGAGAGATAATGTTCTTCCATATGTAAAAAAAATGTCAAATGGTGAATATTGGAAAAAAGACAAAGAACTTTCCAATACAGACATGCTTGACCCAGATAATAATACGCATCCACTATTATATATTCGATACCTTGAGGTTGTTAAAGGGGAAGGTCATAATGTCAAGTATTTACTTACTCAAATAAGTAAAGCCGTAAAAGCGATGGATGGTGAAAACCCATGGAGTATATATTACAACGAGTTTCGTCAAGGTGATTTAGGCAGGCATATAGCAACTGTAAGTGCAATGAAAAATTGGGCTGAATTAGATAATGAAGGGAATTTTAAGGAAGCATTTAAAAAAGTTAATGGCGAAAAGTCATGGCAACCTTTTATTGAAAATATGAATGACTCATTCTCAAACTCTTGGGATGAAATTTGGAGTTTCGATGCTAAAATGAGCGGACGCTAAAAACCGCAGGTAAAACGAATGTTCTTTTAGTAGGTTTTTTTTCTACCCTAAAACCCCGATTTAATGAGTTATATAACTAATTGTTTACGGAGAAATTCTAAAAGCGAAGATTATAATTTTATGCAAATAATAATATTTATAATCAAAACCACCCATGCTAAACACTACGAATGATGATAGATTGGCGGGTAGTTTTTGCTTAAACTGTTAACCTTGTGTTAAAATAGTACTTTGTTATGCATAGTATTGTAACAATTCTCTTTTACAAGCGTCTTTTAGGTATATAACAATTAAAATTAACTATTATGACAACTTTAAACAAATCAAAACTTATTACAATTAGCTTTTCAAACACTAAAAGAGTACTTTGGGGAAACTACAGAAGATATAGTTTATAAATTACAGATAACTATAATGGGCTTAGAACGACACTAAGAGAAAATAATTTTTTCCCGTCCTGAAATAGCGATACACTAAAACATTAGAGAAAAGGATTAAAACCTAACTTCCACCTATTGTACTACAGCAAAGGATGACGGACTAGTTGGTTCTTGTTTTTTAGGTTTTGGTATTCATATGTATTTATTGGCACAAAAAAAAGCCTATCAGTAATGACAAGCTTTTTTTTTGTAATAAATTGGAAAGTTATTAGTTAACTGTCACATTTACTGCGTTTAATCCTTTTGGACCTTCTTCTACTTCGTAGCTTACTTTGTCTCCCTCATTGATTTCATCAACAAGTCCATTTACATGTACAAATACATCTTTGCTACCATCTTCTGGTGTGATAAATCCAAATCCTTTAGAATTATTAAAAAACTTTACTGTTCCGTTACTCATGATAATAAAATTAAAATTATATGCAAATTTAAGATTTATCTTAATACCAACTATCATTTATATGCTATATGTTACAATTGTCTTTTACTATTGACCAATAATATGTTTTTAAGAACCACATATTGTACTACTATAGCAGGTGTAGCACTTGTTAGGCAGCAAGGATTAGATGATATTCACTTATGAAAAAATTAGGGTGTATTCTATTTTTAGTTAACTTTAATGATATCATTTGACTCTAAATAGTTTAAAAATTTTAAATATTATATTATGAGAAGTATAAAAACATTAAAAATTTTACTTTGGACGGCAAGAATATGGGGGGGGTATAAGTCTAGTTTTTTTACTCTTTATGGTTGGTGCCCATCTCATTGATGCATTATTTGTATCAAAAGAATCAATAGGTGAAGGATTTAATTCAACAACTGAAATGATTTCATTTCTGTTCTTTCCAATTAGTATTATGGTTGGATTGGGAATTGCTTTAAAATGGTATCGAATAGGAGGTTTTATTACAACAATTGGAATTATTTGTTTTCATTTTTTTAGACCGGACTTACTTTTTAACACAATGATTGACGGTCTAGCTTTCCCGGGATTACTGTTTTTAATTTATTCATTTTTAAATAATAGACAAGCAAATTAATTGAGCTCATCACTTATTTATTAGCAATACAGATGATGCTTCCGTCAGTGATTAATAAATATTTGTACAAAAAAAAGTCACCACTGTTATTCCTGTTGTGCGCCACAAAAGCATTCTATTTTTCGGAAAGTAGCCCTCGTAAAGTTRTAATTGCAAGGAGAATAAAAACCAAGCCAATAGAGCAGGCCACTAAACAAACTATTGTGTTCTGTGTTAAATAAGCCTCAGGAACATCTGGATTTATGAGGTTAGCCACTCCGAAAAGAAGAAAGATTCCACCACCTATAACTCCCATAATTGTTATGAGTGCGCTTGTTACAATCGAAGTACGGATTTTGAGAAAAGACATATCTTCAAGTTTTAKTATGATAGTAGTATACCTCTTTTCAGTCGCAGTTTAAAGTTTTCTTTACAAAAAACAGCGTTTAATTTAACCGATTCAAATACCTTCCTAGCTAATCCCTCCGCAATAATTTCTTAATTTATCCAAATAGAGTTTGTCGTTTTTGTACTCCTATCTATACTCAAAACAAAGGTGTTATGTCTTGGTTTTTTAGTGAAATATGACAGGGGTATTTTTATATAAGTCTTAAATTTGAGGAGTATTAGGYTACAATTTCACCTCCAACATTCAACTCATAATTTATTAAAATGATGGTCGGTTTTTGCATTGTATTTATATGGTTGCATGCCTTTGTAGTTTTATTTGGCACTTCTGATGCACTTCCACCATATTTACTGCTTTTGGATAATTCATTTAGTTTCTTCTTTAATTTTTGTGATATTCTTACGTTTAGTACTTCAGTATTTTCAGTTGTTGGAATTCTAGTCGTAATATTTATAGTTTTTACTATATAAATATATCAGATTCAAGTGAACTCACTCTAATTTCACTTTAACTCTTTAAATGTACCTGAGTGTACAACAACACTGTATTTAAAGTATAAACTTTGGTTGAAGTGTTGTTTTTAAGCCTATTTAAGTACTTGAAGAGGGGTGTGGGTTTAATGTTATACCAGATATTGAATTATTATAAACAACTTCCACGTATATTGCCTTATAATAGGGKTGAAAAATTAGGTGTATATACAAAAGGTCGGATGTGTAAAAAATTATTTTGTAAAAATTTCATGCGATTTTTTAAGTTGAATATAGCGCTAATCTTAAAATGTTGTCAATGATAATTATCATTTAATTATTCATTAAATTTCATTAATTTCAATCTCAATTTATTTTGTTTTTYTAAAAAAAATAAATGATAAAAAAAATAATATTCAGTATAATATACTTCATTATTGCTTCAAACAATCTTTACTCTCAAAAGGTTGTTAGAGTTGGTGCTTTTAATTTTTATCCAGCAATTTTTCAAGATAATGATGGTGAGATTAAAGGTTTTTACGTTGATGCATTTCACGAAATTGAAGCTAAAGAAAATATACAATTCCAWTATATTTTTGGAACTTGGGGCGAAGGCTTAGAGCGTATTCAAAATGATGAAATTGATGTGATGGTTAGTGTTGCTTATACTGATGAGCGTGCTACCTATATGGATTATAGCTCTACACCTTTGATAACTGTTTGGGGGGATGTGTACGTGAAAGAAGCTACTGAAATTCATGGCATTTTAGACTTAGAGGGTAAAACAATTGCTGTTATGAAATCTGACATAAACGGTGAGCAATTAAAAGTTCTTACCGAAAAAATGTTAATTAATTGCAATTTTATTGAAAAAGCAGATTTTCAGGGAGTATTTAAAAGTATTGCTTCAAATGAAGTAGATGCAGGAGTTGTAAACAACACTTTTGGAGCAGGTAAATCGGAAGAATACGATATACGTTCAAGTGGCATTGTTTTTAATCCATTCGATATTCATCTTACCGTACAAAAGAATAAAAATGCTGAATTATTAAACCTATTTGATAAATATCTTGATGACTGGAAACATGATGTAAATTCAGTTTATAATATATCGAGACAAAAATGGTCACATGGAAAAGTAGGAGCAATTCAAATTATTCCAAAATGGCTCAAAAACTCATTATTTTTAATTATTGGAATAACAATTTTATTAGTCGTATTTGTTGTATTGTTACGAAACCGTGTAAAAAAAGCTACAATAAAAATCGAGGAAAGTGAGTCAAAATTTAGAGAGCTTTATGAAAAATCTGGCGATGCTATTGTAATTAATCAAAATGGAGTAATTGTCGATTTTAATCAGGCTATGGTTAAATTATTTGGATATCATTCAAAAGATGAATTTATGGGAACCCATCCATCACAACTTTCACCAGAATTTCAGCCTGATGGTAAAAGTTCTTTTGAGAAAGTTGAGGTGCTTTTAAATTTAGCCGCAATAAATGGAACGTACCGTTTTGAGTGGATGCATAAAAAAAGTGACGGAGAATGTTTTTTGTGTGAGATTTTAGTAACAATGATAATAGATGAGCCAAATGATAGGATATTTCATGGGGTAATTAGAGAAATTACATCTTATAAGCAAACAGAACAAGAATTAATAGTAGCTAAAGAAAAAGCTGAAAAAAATGAGTTAGAAATAAGAGAATTAAAAATGCAATCCGATTTAATTTTGGATGTTGCAGGGGAGGGAATTTATGGTATAGACCTTGAAGGGAATACTACATTTATTAACCCTGCTGCTGCAAAAATGATTGGTTGGGAAATTCATGAGATTATAGGGAAGAACCAACATCAGGAAGTACACCATACAAAAGCTAATGGGACTCCTTATCCCAGCGATATTTGCCCTATATTTTTAGCGTACAAAGATGGGAAAACTCATAGAAAAGATGATGAAATGTTTTGGAAAAAAGATGGCAGCAGTTTTCCAGTTGAATATATAAGTACTCCAATGCGAGATGAAAATAATCTAATTGTTGGTGCAGTAATTACGTTCAAAGATATTTCTGAACGTAAAGAAGAAGAACAGAAACTTATAAGTGCCAAAGAAAAAGCAGAGGAAAGTGACCAGTTAAAAACTGAATTCATCAATAATATGTCACATGAGATTCGTACGCCAATGAACGGGATTCTGGGGTTTTCTGAGATGTTGGACAATAATGATTTATCAGTTGAAAAAAGAGCGAATTTTATAAAGATTATTCAAAGTAGTGGCCAGCAACTATTAAACGTAATTGATGATATTTTAGAAATATCGAGATTAGGAACCAAACAAGTAAAAATTATAGAATCCGATGTGTGTTTAAATGATGTAATGTTAGAGTTGTTTTCCACTTTTTATTTAAAAGCAAAAGAGGAAAACAAACCACTTTATCTTAAAAAGGCACTCTCTGATAAGCAAAGTACGATACGATTAGACAAAACAAAACTGAATAAAATATTAAGCAATTTATTGGAAAATGCTTTAAAGTTTACGAATGAAGGATTTATTGAGTTTGGCTATCAGCTAAAAAACAATAAAATAGAACTCTATGTTAAAGATACTGGAATAGGAATTGATAAATCTAAACATGAATCTATTTTTGAACGCTTTTCACAAGGAGAAAAAGATTTATCAAAAAAGGTGGGAGGCTTAGGGCTAGGACTGTCAATAGCAAAAGAAAATGCAGAATTATTAGGAGGAAGTATACATTTGGAGTCTAAAGTATTAGTAGGTTCTACTTTCTACGTTACAATTCCTTATAAACCAGTTTATAAAGTCAATGATGCAGAAAAGGCTAAAACTACACCTAAAAACACCATTTTAATTGCTGAAGATGAAGAGATAAACCAATTATATCTTGAAACATTACTAAAAGATGGAATTGGTCTAGATTGTAAAATCATTCATGTAACAAATGGTAAAGATGCCATTGATGCTTGTAAAGAAAACAAAACTATTGATTTAGTTTTGATGGATTTAAAGATGCCTGTTCTCAACGGTTTTGAAGCAACTAAATTGATAAAAAAACTTTGTCCAAATTTACCAATTATTGCACAAACAGCATATTCAACACTAAAAGAAAAAGAAGAATCAATTGAAGCRGGTTGT
This sequence comes from Flavobacteriaceae bacterium, assembly GCA_002401385.1. Lineage (GTDB taxonomy): Bacteria > Bacteroidota > Bacteroidia > Flavobacteriales > Flavobacteriaceae. The sequence continues at coordinate 38,404 of NVSY01000007.1, forward strand.
GATGAATTTATATCAAAACCAATAAATCAGCAATCCTTTAAAAGGATATTGGATAAATACTTAATAATAAAATGAAAGAGTTGAACAATTTAATTTTATTCTGCAAATTGTATTATAGGGAGCATGCATTCTGAAACGAACATGATTTTTTTTAAYMAAAAATACACCCAAGGGTATGATTAAAATAAATTCATTTGTGAACGTGTGATTACATGGGGTCTCAAATTTTGAGCTATTTTATTCCGTTACAAAATTTTAAACACAGGAAAATATAGTTTTATTTTCTTAGATGTTAGGTTATGGTGGTGGAGTTTATAGAAGATTGTAACTAAAACCCTCATTCAATAAATTGTAGTTAAGGATTATTGAAAAACTTGTAATTGTTCAAAAAATATCAAACGGAATTTGTCTGGTGTATTCTAAAAATGTTTGTGTGTAATTATTTGCAAACCACTTAATTACTCTTGTTTTTACGCCATAACCAGTACGATATTTAAAACACTATCAAACCAAAATAAACCATATATTTACATCATACATAATCCTACATACAATAATGAAAAGACTACTACTATTACTRGCAATAGCAATAACTTCAATAAGTCATGCCCAAGAAATCAGTTATCCATACCCAGAATTAGAGGATAAAAAATACAATGAATGGTATACCATGAATACTTTTGATGATTTAGGTGATGTTAACGGTACTTATAAGGTATATAAAATACATACTATATATGAAGCATATGATGCTTTATCTTTTGAAGCAATTGAAGATATACATATTCATGTTTTTCAACGTGATAATAATATTGAAATAGAAATACATGATTTAACGGGTAGTAAAATAAAGTTTGTTGATGGTAAATCTTTATATGGAATAAAAGTAAGAGCACGTGGTCATGGTATAGAAAAATACAGAACAAATGCTGCTAATGGTAATTTACTATTTAAAGATGATGATGATTTTAATCGGGTGATTAGAAATGGTAATAAAGAATATCTGGAAGTTGTAATTTTTGATTTATCGGCTCGTGAATTATTGTACAGATTTAATATGGTAACTCAATAATTGTAGGGTACTATATAGTGATAGTAAATATCAACCTCAGATAAACCCAGAACCATCTAAAAAACAGAGTTTAACTATACGTCAAACGGAATTTGTCTGGTGTATTCAAGAATTATTCAGGCTTGCATAAATCACTTTTAATGATGTTTTACATGCGAAGGTTATACCATGTGATTATTGTGTAATCAGGGCTTAAAACATACTTGAAAGAGGTCGGAAATCATGTGATGCATGCGGAATGGGAACTACCAGGATTAGTTAAAGATTGGGGCTGGTTTGGATGAATGACAATAATCATACACATTTCAAATCACCTTTTTTATATTTGAAGTGTATTGTCTTTAAATTCAATGTTTTGTGGATGCATAATAGCACATTTGGTTTTTACCATCACACAAGCCAACCCTAAAAAACCAAAAAAGCTTAATTTCCCCACCCTTCTTAACAGCTATGATTTTGAATTTCTTCTTGTTGGATACATAACTTGTTGCTTTTTGAATTGACCGATTTCTTCTCTTAATGTTTGATTAATATTTTGAATCAAATCATTTTGAATTTTCATAATGCTCAATAAATCGTGCATTGCGTTTAGATTTTCTAATTGCTTGTAAACAATCGCTTCTAAATCAGCTTTGGTATATCTTTTGCTCATAGTATTTATATTTATATATTGTAATACAATACAAATATATACTATTTTATCATATTTTACAATACGTTTTTATATTGTAATTTCGTATTATAATATAAAGCACTTGAAATACGGTATTTATTTATATTACTAAACTGTATAAAAAAGCTTTACAATGACTTATAAATGGTCGAAATGAATCGAATAAAGGAAATATTAAAAGAACAAGGAAGAACTCAAACCTGGCTGTCTGAAAAGATTGAAAAAAGTTATGTAATAGTAACAAACTACTGCAATAATAATGCACAACCAAGCATTGAAGTTCTCCGAAAGATTGCAAACATATTGGATGTTGATGTTAGAATATTATTAATTCCAACAAAGGATAATAATCAAGAAGATGAGTGAAAAGAAAACATATATTGACCTTTTTGCAGGTTGTGGAGGGCTTTCGCTAGGACTGTATAATTCTGGCTTGTGGAAAGGACTTTTCGCAATTGAAAAAAGTCCAGATGCATTTGAGACTTTTAATCACAATTTGATTGAAAACAATAATCATTTCAATTGGCCTAATTGGTTACCGAAATCTAATCACGACATCAATGATATTATCAAAAACTACCCTAATGAATTGAAATCATTAAGAGGAAAAATTGATATGGTTGCTGGTGGACCTCCTTGCCAAGGTTTTTCAACCGCAGGAAAAAGAATTGAAAATGATTCAAGAAATAAATTAATCAAATCATACATTAAATTTATTCGTCAAGTACAACCAAAGGTTATATTTTTTGAAAACGTAAAAGGTTTTACTCAAAAGTTCGATAAAAATAAAATTAAAGGAAAAGTGTATTCAGAATATGTAAAAAGTGCATTAGAATATACTCCAAAAGAAGGAAATTATTTAGGCTACAAAGTTGAAGGTCGTCTTGTCAATTTTTCTGAATATGGCATTCCACAAAAAAGAACTCGTTTTATTCTAGTTGGAATTAGAAAAGACATAGTAAATAACACAAAACCTACTGCTTTTTTTGATTCATTAAGGAATGAAAGAGAAAAATTCCTTGTAAACAAGGGAATAGGTCTTACAAATAATTTAGAAGACGCAATATCTGATTTGTTGAGAATTAATGAAACTACATCACCTGACACTGCATCTTTCAAAGCTGCTTTTTATAATAAACCTAACTCGAATTATCAAAAGCTCTTAAAAGGAAATTATTCAGAGAAAATTCCTGACAGTCACAGATTTGCGAAGCACAATCCTTCTACAGTAGAAAAACTCAAGTATATACTTGAAAATGCGGATAAAAATAAAACGTTGTCGGACGAAATTAAAGAAAAATTTAATCTTAAAAAAAGAACTATAATTCCTTTGTCTGGAAGTACTCCCACTCCCACAATTACGACTTTACCAGACGATTATGTGCATTATTGTGAGCCTAGAATTTTTACAGTTCGAGAATATGCTCGGATACAGTCTTTTAATGATTGGTATGAATTTAAAGGTAAGTACACAACTGGTGGAAAAAGAAGAACTCAAGAAGTTCCTAGATATTCACAAATTGGAAATGCTATTCCTCCTTTATTCGGGGAGCAAGCAGGTTTAGTTTTAAAACAACTAATTAATGGGTGATATACAAGAACTACATTTTAAAACTAACGTTCAATTAAAAAGCATTATTGGTAAAGACTTAATCAATGATGACAATATTGCTATTCTTGAATTAGTTAAGAATTCATTTGATGCGGATGCTAAAAATGTTACTGTAACTTATCTTAATCTTAAAGATAATGACGATAAAATAAATAAAACCTTTTCTGAAAAAACATCAAGATTAATCATTCAAGACAATGGGCTTGGGATGGACTTAGATGGAATTCAAGATAAATGGTTAAATATTGCATATTCTGAAAAAAAAACAAACAAAAACCAACATAAAAGGAGAATGGCAGGTGCCAAAGGTGTGGGACGGTTTTCCTGTGATAGGCTTGGTGAATATCTAAATTTATATGCTAAGACAAAGAAAGATTCTGAGTATGTAAAATTGACAATTGATTGGAAATTATTTGAAATTGAAGACGAAAAAAAAGAAATTCAATCTATTCCGTTACAATATCAATCATTAACAAAGTCTGAGTTAGCTGATTTTGGAATTGAAGCATTTGAACAAGGCGTATTATTAGAAGTAATAAAATTACGTAGTTCCTGGGCTTATCCCATCAAAGACAAAAAAGGGATAATAACCAAATGGGATACCGAAAAGTTCGTTGATTTAAAAAAATATCTCGAAAAACTAATCAATCCAAATCAAGCTTTTGAAAGTGATGATTTTGGAATATTCATAGATGCACCCGAATTTATTAAAGAAAATAGCATTCGAGAGGCTCACGAAATATTTATAGGTAAAGTTCAAAATAGAATATTTGATAAATTAGATTTTAAATCAACAAGTATTGAAACAAAAACTATCGAAAATGGTGAAATTATTTATACTGAATTAAAAGATAAAGGAGAAACTATTTTTTGGATAAAGGAAAAAAACCCCTACTACCCATTTATTAAAAATGTAAAAACCTCGCTTTTTTACTTAAACCCATATGCAAAAGCTTTTTTTACAAAACAAACTGGAATTCAATCTGTAAACTATGGCTCGGTATTTCTATTTATAAATGGCTTTCGAATATCCCCATATGGAGAAGTCGGTAATGATTGGTTAGGTTTAGACCAAAGAAAAGCACAAGGGACTAGACGATATCTTGGATTAAGAGACATAATAGGCCAAATAGAGATTCTTGATGAACAAAATGACTTTCAAATTGTATCAAGTCGTGAAGGAATCGTTAGAAACGATAACTATAAAAATCTAACGAATTCTGAAAGAAATGATAGCTACTTCTATAAATCTTTGAGAAGACTCGAAAGATATGTCGTTGAAGGACTTAACTGGGATAGTTCTATTTATGACAGTCAAAATAAAGAAGACGCCAAAATTCTAAAAGAGATAGAATCCAAAATTGTGTCTGGTGATATTTTTGAAGATGATTTAGTGTTTAGGGAAGATCATAAGACAAAACAAAGACGTATCTATAGTGCCATACATTCTATAATTTCTGCTAAAACGAATGATGTAATTGAGCTCTATATTAATGAAAAACTTATTACTCAAAAAATAGAGGAAGAGAAAGAAAAATCAGAAAGAGAATTTCAACAATTAATTGAAGACTTTGATAATAAAAAGATTGACTCTGAAACACTGAGTAGAATTTTACAAAGGAAAGCAGAACAAAATGCTGATTTAGAAAAACAAATAAGAGAGTTTGAAAAATATAACACTAATGAAGTTACTTCAAAAGCGATTTTAGAATTACAGAATTATCAAAAAACAATAGAAGAACAAACAATATTAATACAACAACTACAATTTCAACTTCACAACTTAAAAGGAGAAAAAGAGAATGCTGAAAAAGTAGCAAATACTTATAAAGAAAAAGCTGAAAAAGCAGAGACAAATTTCAATATTGAAAAAGAAAAAAATCTATACTTACTTGCAACTAGAAGAACATTAAGTCCTGATGCAGATGGTTTAATTCATACAATTAAAATAAATAATATTGAAGTTAGAGATGGGCTTGATAATATAATAGATGATTTAACTGAAGACGATTTTGAGGTTGAAGACTTAATTAAAAAATTAGGGTTTTTAAAAATTAATGCTGAAAGATCTCTCAAAATGGCAGAATTTGTAACTAGAGCTGACCTTAAGGAAGATATTGAAAAGAAAGATGTGGATATAGTTTCATATTTAAAAGAATATATATCGCTTTACGGAGAAGCKTTTTCCGATAAAATTTCATTTAAATTTCAAACCAACAACTCTTATCTAAATAAGAACATTAGCGTATTAAATTTATCTATTATTATTGACAATTTAATCAGTAATGCAGTAAAATGGAATGCTAAAAACATTCTTTTAGACTTTGAAAATTCAAGCAGAAAACAGTTAGTTTTGGTTATTTCAGATGATGGAAATGGATTATCAAACAAATTTCTAAGCAATCCTAAAAGAATTTTTGAACTTTCGGTTCGTGAATTTCCTCCAACTGGAATGAGTGGATCTGGTATTGGTCTCTTTTACACCAAGAGTTTATTAAATGATATGAACTGTGATATTTCTTTTTTAGGTAATAATTTAAAATTACAAGGTGCATCATTCAAAATCATTTTTAACACAATATGAGCGTAACTAGACTACTATATATAGATGATAATAGAATTGATTCACAAATTGATAATCTAAGAAAAAAGTTAAAACGCTCTGGATTTGAGCTTGACGAAACTTTTTTGAATTTAAATGATGAAAAATTCAAAAAAAGAGATGACAATCAAAAAGTAATTTTAGATATAAAAAAAATTAAAAAATATATAATTAAAAACTATTCTAAAGAAAATTTTGACATCGTTGCTTCTGACTATGATTATTCTGATGAAAATTTAGATGGTTATCAACTTCTTTCTTGGATTAAAAACCAAAGTAAATCTCAAAAATATAGATTACGTTTTGCACAATTTTGTCTATACTCAGCAGAACAAGATAAAGTTGTCGAACAACTAAATTCTCCTGATAAAATCAAAAAATTAGTCAAACTAAAAATTGATGATTTTATTGACCGGAACAATTTGGCTAATGATCTTTTTTTGCTTTTTATTAAGCCTAAGGAAAAATATAGTTATTCTAAACACTTAATTGATTATCTAGAAAAATACCCTGACTTAATTTTCAATAATGTTTATCCTAAATTTAAAGGTAAATCATTGTCTGAAATAGCTCATGAAATAGATAAAGATTTACCAAACGGAATTGACTTCCAGAAAAATTTGGTTGAACTAACTATAGCTCATTTAGTTGACTTAAATAAATTCGAGAATTGATGATAATAGTAATTATTTCAGTTGATCCTTCAACTAAATTTTTGTTTGAAATTGTAGAAAGTTTGAAATCTAATTCTATCGAATTTAAATTGATTGAAGTTCATCCTAACGAAGATTCATATAAAAGTTGTCTTGACAATATTGCTAAACTTCCAGAAAATACCACAATATTATTCTTAGGTCACGGCCAGGACAACCAAATTTATGGTGGTGAATTACTTGATGATTTCCCAAAACAATCTTTGGTAAAAAAAAATGAAATGGGCATTTTCAAAAACCAGAATTTATTTTTACTTGCCTGTGATTCCGCGAGTTTAATAAAAAGCTCCTTTCGTATTGCTAAAACTAAAAAAGCTATCGGATTTGGCCCTTTACCAACAGAAATTGAAGAAGTTGAAAGTGATAAAAAACTCGCGAATGAAGGAATAACATTGGACACTATTGAACTCTTCAAACAAGCAATTAATGAGACTGTGATATTAAGTTTACTAGAATACTTTAAAGATGAATCTATAGGCTTTATATTTTTAAAGGATTATCTAAACTTGCACTTAAATAAAAGAATCAACAAAGCGATTCTTGAAGAAAATAATAGGAATTTAGCCGATTTATTATTCAATATGAAAAATGATATGGTGATATATTAAGCCAACACTATACCAAAAATTGCAAAAGAGTATGTCTTTGCCAACACTAGCTAGTTTTGGGAAACCGATTATTGATTTTCAAACTAAAAAAGAAAAATCGAGAAGTATTAATTAACAAATATCAAGCTGAAAAGATTAAATCTGAACTGAAAACACTTGGAATACGGTCGAATTAAAAAGAACAAATGGGAAAAGAAATAATTGAGAGTTTAATTCATGTAATCGCAATACTTCCACTTTTATTTTTATGTATCAAAACAGACAACTCTAAAAGAATAAAACTGATAATTTTATTTGTTATGTATTTTATTGGCTATCAAGTGCTCTTAAGATTGCCTTTTTACTTTTCTTCTTTCCAATTTATTGAAGGAGATTGGAATTGGTCAGGAAAACTTTTGGCAATTATAGGTTCTTTAATTTTCTACTCCTTTTTTAAAAATAATTTTTATCCTCATCACTTTCTCACAATTAAACAAGAAAAAAAATCGTTGCGGAGAATTATTATAATCATTGCGGTAATTTCAGTTATATCAATAATAGGAGGATTTTTATTTAATAACGAAAGTTGGAATTTAGAAACATTATTCTTCCAATTAACCCTTCCTGGAATGGATGAAGAAATAGCATATAGAGGAATTATGTTAGGAATACTCTCCTCAATATTGTCAGAAAAAATACGGATATTTAAAATTACCATATCCAATCCATCGATTTGGATAATTGGTATTCTTTTTGGCTTAATCCACGCTTTAAAATTAAATTCAGATTGGGAATTAAGTTTTAATATTTTGTACTTTGTCGAAACATTTATACTTGGAACCGTTTGGGGCTGGATGGCGGTAAAAAGCAAAAGTATTTTATTGCCAATAATTTCTCATAATTTATCTAATACTTTTATGAGTTTGATAGGAATGATAAAATAAATAACCTCAACACCGTTTATTTTTTATGATATAGACACATTTTTAGTTGGCAAGATGCTAGGGGATATGCGTATTAATTAACCATCTTTATTTGGATGCGTTTATTATTCAAAAATTGATTGTCGCTAGGTAATTTCACCCCCAAAAACCAACACAAAATTTATTAAAATGATGGTGGGTTTTGATGGTGGGTTTTTGCATTAAAATGTATATATTTGCATGCCTTTATAGTTTTATTTGGGGCTTCTAAGAAGTAACAAACCCAATAAAACTCGTGTATAAAGCGTAAGGGGCATTAGCTCAGTTGGCTAGAGCGTTTGGCTGGCAGCCAAGAGGTCATCGGTTCGACTCCGATATGCTCCACAAAAAACCGCACATCTTTGGATGTTGCGGTTTTTTTATGTGCGAAACTTTTTTATAAGTGGTTTGAAAAAGGAGATTAATGATTGTTTTTTTACTTTTTATCCGTGATTATTGGTTCTTAATACCTATTGTCTCATAAAACAGTTTCTTTTTCACAATCTTATTGTTAAAATATTTGACCGTAACTATGGCTATGCTAAAATATTTTGTCTCAATCTTGTAAAAAATAAAAGTGTTTTATTTTACGACATCAAATATTTAAATTGGTATTAGTTGTCTTCATAAGAATGTTTATACCCTGCACCACTCACTATTTTTAATAAGTCGGCTTCTACAGTTTCTCTTGGGTATTCTACAAAACGACCGATCTCTTTTTCTTTTTTATAAAAAATAAAAGTAGGCACTCTTATTATATTGTAGCCTTTCTGTAAATTATCGGGTGTTTTTTTACTGCGATTTACGGCAATCATCTGAATATTATCTTCATCAAAATCCGCTGCTTCTACTATTTTGTAAAAAACAGGTGTGTGTTCTTTGCTATCGACACACCAAGTACCCATAAAAGCTTTGATAGTCACTCCTTTTAATTCTTTTTTCAATGCATTAATAACGGAGGGCTCAGGAGTGTAAAAAGCGTAGTTTTCTGAAAACCAACTAGTGTAAGGAGCTATTGAAAAACTTGCTTTGTTCACAATTCCAACAAGGTCACCTTTTGTATTGCGCTTGGCGTTAATTTGTTGAGGTGTTCCTGTTTTTTGTGCAGAAGCGTAATTTGATATGATGATAAGTGTGAGAAAGTATAGCAGTTTTTTCATGGATGTTGTTGCTTGGCTAAATGGATAATAAAGGCGTTGTTATTGTTAAAGGATTTTAATCCATTGATTAGTAATGGAGTCGAAATTACAAAAAAAACCTCACTCCAAATTTGAGTGAGGTTTTCTATTAAATTTAGGTTGCCCAGAACACAAAAAGTGCTCAAATACCTCTTTCGGGGTTAGGGTTCTAGTTCATCAATGCTTCAATTTCTTCAACAGTAATTGGAATATCGCCCATTAAATTAATTGGTTCTCCAGTTTCTTGGATGACTACATCATCTTCTAAACGGATTCCCATATTTTCTTCGGGGATATAAATTCCTGGCTCTACGGTAAATACCATGTTTGCTTTCATGGGTGTTTTTAGTGTCCCATAATCATGAGTGTCTAATCCCATATGGTGAGAAGTTCCATGCATGAAATATTTTTTATAGGCTGGCCAGTTAGGATCTTCATTTTTAACATCTTCTTCACTAATCAGACCTAATTTAATCAGTTCAGTAGTCATTATTTTTCCAACTTCTTGGTGGTAATCTGCCCAAATAGTTCCGGGAACTAATAATTTTGTAGCTTCATTTTTCACGTGTAATACGGCATTGTATACTTCTTTTTGACGGTCAGTAAATCGTCCGTTTACAGGGATTGTTCGTGTCATATCACTAGAATAGTTGGCGTATTCGGCACCAACATCCATCAATAACATATCACCATCTTTACACATTTGGTTGTTTTCAATATAATGCAACACACAAGCGCTATATCCAGAACCAATAATTGGCGTGTAGGCAAAACCTTTAGAGCGATTGTTCAAAAATTCGTGCATAAATTCAGCTTCAATTTGGTATTCCATCACACCTGGTTTGATAAATGGCAATACTCTTCGGAATCCTTTATTGGTAATATCACAAGCCGTTTGCATTATATCCAGTTCTTCCTGTTCTTTTACGCCTCTTATGTCTTCCATAATAGGGAAACTCTTTTCCCATTTATGCGCCATAAAATCTTGCTTGCATTTTTTAATAAAACGATCTTCACGTGTTTCAATCACTACAGACTGGCGGTAATGCTCGTTGGTGTTAAAATAAATAGTATCAGATTCTGACATTAAATCTTTAAACACTTTGTCAAATTCTTGCAACCAATAAATAGTTTGAATTCCAGAAGTAACCTTCGCTTGTTCTTTGTCTAATTTTGCACCTTCCCAAACCGCAATATGTGCGTTGGTTTCTGTAACAAATAATATTTCTCGGTGCTTTGGATTCAATGCATCTGGAAACAATAATAAAATAGTTTCTTCTTGGTCAGCTCCTGTAAGGTAAAAGATATCGCTGCTTTGTTCAAAGGGAAGTGTACTATCTGCACCTGTTGTAAAAGTGTCGTTTGAATTGAAAATAGCAATAGATTTGGATTTCATTTGAGCAATAAATTTTGCTCTGTTTTTAATGAAAAGCTGATTGTTTATCGGAGTGTATTTCATGTGATATGTATGTTTTAAATCTATTTGATGGTTGGATGAACCGTTGGTTTAAAAGCCAAAATAGTACATCGATTTTCCAAATAAAAATATTGTTGTATTATTTGCAAACAAAGTTATAAATTTGTTTGCAACCTAAGTGATAAAAAACATACGATTTATGCAAAAATCAATAGTATTAACACTGCTTTTAACATTTACAGTTTATTCTTACAGCCAAAACAAGCCAGCTTATAAACTCTTCAATTCTAAGGGACATAAGATCTCTTATAAAAAAGTGATAAAAAAGATGAAGCGGGCAGATATTGTATTATTTGGTGAGCTTCACAACAATCCTATAGTGCATTGGCTTCAGTACGAACTCACAAAAGATATTGCTGTAGGTCAAGACCTTGTTTTGGGTTCAGAAATGTTGGAAGCCGACAACCAGAAAGCATTGAATGATTATTTAGAAGGAGCTGTAAACCAGCAAGCATTAGATACCCTTGCACGATTGTCGAAAAACTATCAAACAGATTATAAGCCACTTGTGGATTTAGCAAAAAATCACAAAATTCCGTTTATTGCAACAAATATCCCTAGGCGTTTTGCTAAAAAAGTGTTTAGAACAGGGTTAGAATCCTTGGATTCTTTGTCTATGGAAGAAAAATCATGGATGGCTCCGTTGCCTTTAAAATACGATGCCTCTTTGTCCCAATATGTAAAAATGAAAGCTATGATGGGTGGTCATGGAGGAGATAATTTACCGAAAGCTCAGGCGTGTAAGGATGCAACAATGGCGTATTTTATTCTGAAGAACAAAGGGAATTCACTTTTTATACATTATAACGGTGCTTATCATTCAGATTATCATGAAGGAATTTATTGGTACTTAAAACAGGCCAATCCTCAGTTGAAAATCTTAACCATCACTGTAGAAGAACAAGCGTCTATTAAAAAGTTTAACAAAGAGATAAAAGGAAAGGCCGATGTGATTATAGTAACGCCTACTTCCATGACAAAAACCTATTAACTAATAACAAAATTCAAATATATCCCAATGAGAAATTTACTGTTAAGTACTTTTTTACTGTGTGTAAGTATTGGTTTACACGCCCAAGAATCGATGGTTAAAAATGTTCCATTTACAAATATTGGTCCTACAATTATGAGTGGTCGTATTGTAGATGTTGCAGTAAATCCTGCCATGACAACCGAAATGTATGTGGCGTACGCTTCTGGCGGATTGTGGTATACGGACAATAACGGGACTACCTTTAGTCCAGTAATGGACAATGCTCCAACACAGAATATTGGAGATATTGCCGTAGACTGGAAAAATGATATCATTTGGGTAGGAACTGGAGAAAATAATTCTTCACGCTCTTCCTATGCTGGTATTGGATTGCTAAAAAGTACCGATAAAGGGAAGACATGGGAATATATGGGGCTACCAGATTCACATCATATTGGGCGAATTATTTTAAACGATAAAAATCCAGATGAAGTAATTGTTGGAGTCATAGGACATTTATATACGCCAAATAAAGAGCGTGGGATGTACAAAACTATTGATGGAGGGAAAACATGGAAAAACACCCTGTTTATCGATGAAAATACGGGGGTAATTGATGTTGTACAAAGTCCTAAGAATAAAAATATAGTATTTGCAGCTGCTTGGGAACGGGACAGAAAAGCATGGAATTTCTCTGGAAATGGTGCGAAGTCTGCCATTTATAAGAGTGTGAATTTTGGAGATACTTGGGTGCGTGTTACCCATAATAGAAGTGGTTTTCCATCAGGAAATGGTGTAGGTCGGATAGGATTGGCTGTTTATAATGATGATGTAATTTATGCCTTATTGGACAATCAAGAACGAAGGCCAGTTTCTTCTAAAAAGAAGAAAAAAAACGAAGGTTTGCAAAAAGATGATTTTAAAAATATGTCCGTAGAATCGTTTTTAAATTTGAGTGATAAAAAATTGAATGGCTTCCTTAAGCGCAATGGATTTCAAGAAAAATACCGCTCTCAAAACGTCAAAAACTTAGTAAAAAACAAAACTATTCAGCCGAAGGATGTGGCCTTGTATTTAGAAAATGCCAACGCTGCTTTATTTGATACACCCGTTAAAGGTGCGGAATTGTACAAGTCTATTAATGGGGGACTTACCTGGTCTAAAACACATGCAGATTATATTGATGATTTGGTGTTTTCCTATGGGTATTATTTTGCCGTAGTAGCCGTTAACCCAAACAATGCAGACGATGTGTACGTGGCAGGAGTACCTATTTTAAAATCGAAGGATGGAGGGGAAACCTTTGTTTCTATCAATAAGGAAAATGTGCATGTAGATCATCATGCACTGTGGATAAATCCAAAAAACAAACGTCATTTGGTCTTGGGAAATGATGGTGGATTGAATATCAGTTATGACGATGGAGAAAGTTGGATCAAATGCAATCAACCTGCAGTTGGGCAATTTTATGCTATCAATGTAGATTACGAAAAAAAATACAATGTGTACGGAGGGCTGCAAGATAATGGAGTTTGGAAAGGCCCTAATACTTACAAAGCGTCCAAATATTGGAATCAAAACGGGAAATATCCATACACTTCTTTATTGGGAGGTGATGGCATGAAAATAGAAATAGACCGTAGGAATTCAGATATTTTGTACACAGGATTTCAGTTTGGAAATTATTATCGTTTTAATTTAAAAACAGGAGAACAAACCTATATTCAACCGAAACATGATTTGGGAGAAAACCCACTGCGTTTTAATTGGCAAACACCTATTTTATTGTCAAAACACAATCAGGATATCTTGTATTTAGGATCTAATAAATTGCACAGATCTTTTGAAAAGGGCGCTAATTTTTCTACTATTTCTAAAGATTTAACTCAAGGAGGAAAAGAGGGAAATGTGGCCTTTGGTACGTTGACTAGCATTAGTGAAAGTCCGTTTAAATTTGGTCAGTTGATTGTGGGAAGTGATGATGGTTTGGTACATGTAACAAAAGATGGAGGGACTACATGGTCAAAAGTTTCTAAGAATTTACCTTCAGATTTTTGGGTGTCTCGTGTGATTACTTCACAACATCAAAAAGCGCGTTTGTATGTCGCACTGAACGGTTATAGAAATGATGTTTTTACTGCAATGTTGTATAAAAGTGAAGATTTTGGTGTTACTTGGACATCTATTTCAAGCGGGTTGCCAGCATCTCCAATCAATGTAATTATAGAGGATAATACCGATGCCGATTTGTTGTATGTAGGTAACGACAGTGGGGTGCATGTTTCTTTTGATCAAGGGGCAAGCTGGAATGTTTTCAAGGCAGGACTCCCTAAGGTTGCTGTTCATGATTTAGTGTTACAGACTAAAGCCAAAGATTTACTGATAGGAACCCATGGGCGTTCTATTTATAAAGCCAATATTGCGGCATTGCAACAAGTGAATAAAGTGAAAAACAATGTATTTACCTTGTTTGATATTGAGGATAAAAAGCATTCTAAAAGTTGGGGTAAATCCTGGTCTAAATGGCTAGAGCCAAATACGCCTACTATAGATATTGTGTTTTTCAGCAAGAAAAAAGGAAACTGTACTTTTGAAGTACTTTCAGAAGATGGAACTAAAATTCAGATGTTTAAATCTCCGATGGAAGTAGGATTAAATTATATAACCTTCGATGTTTCTTTAGATGCAACCTATGGAAAACGTTATTTCGACAACAAGGAAATCCATGTAGAAAAAGCAAAAAACAAGGTGTATTACTTACCAAAAGGAACGTATACAATTCGTGCTTCTAAAAATAAAAATGAGCAAACATTCAAAATTAAATAAATGAATTGGAAGTCGAACAGATTAATATATCAAAAATATGAGGAAGATGATTTTGATGATTTTTGCGATGTTGTTTGCAATAACGAAATTATGATTCATATTGGAGGAAAAGGGAATTCTCTAAAAGTAGCGAGAAATAAATTTGATGATATTTTAGAAAAGAACAATTCAAACAGTGGTTTTGTTTTCTTTAAAGTAAGCTTGCTTGATGGAACCCATGTGGGTTTTGCAAAAACAGTACTTTTTGATGGAGAAGGTGTGGAGATAGGATATGCTATTTTACCTTCGTTTTGGAGAAAAGGCTACGCTTCAGAAATGATTGGGTTTATGAAAAGTTTTTGCAGAGAAACCTACCCGGATTTAACTGTTATGGCAGTGGTAGATACACAGAATATAGGTTCTATTAAGGTGCTAGAAAAAGCAGGTTTTAATATCTATAAAAAAGAAGTGTTTCGTGATGATTATTGTTGGTTTTTGAGATTTTAACACTAAAATTCAGAGTTAATAAAATATATCCGTAGCTAACTACGGATATATTCATGTATATTTGCGTAGTTAACTACGCAAATATACATTATGGAGAATGATTTTTTACAAGAAATGGGCTATATGGCTTTGGCTACAAGGCTTAAAAGATTGAGTGATAAAATGACTCACAGTGGACGTCAAATGTACAAGGATTTGAGCATGGACATAGAACCTAACTGGTTTGTGATTTTTAAAATATTGCAAAAACACGAACGACTTTCAGTAATGGAAATTGCTAAAATGATTCATTTTTCACATCCTTCTGTAGTAGTAATGGTGAAAAAAATGATGCAATCAGGCTATTTATTTTCAATGTCTTGTCCAGATGATATGCGGAAACAATTGTTAGAATTAACCCCAAAGGCTCATCAAAAATTACCTCAGTTTGAAACCTTGTGGGAGGCAGGTGTTAAAGGTGTTTCTGACACCCTGAAAAACACTCGTTTCTTGGAGGAATTAAATGCGCTAGAAAATGCTTTTGACAAGGCGTCATTTAAAGAAAGAACTCTTGATGCACTTTACCAAAAACAGATTGTTTTAGATACCTTTCAAGAAAAATATGCCAGGGATTTTGGGAAATTAAACTACGAATGGTTAGAGAAATATTTTGAAATAGAAGCCCATGATTCAGAAATGCTCGACAATCCAACATCTTATATTATTGATAAAGGGGGAGAAATTATTGTAGCTATAGATGGCACTAAAATAATAGGAACAGTGGCCTTATTAAAAATTAATGATGGTTTGGTGGAATTGGCGAAAATGGCGGTAACCGAAGGCTATCAGGGAAAAAGAATTGGTATAAGATTACTCAAAAAAGCCATCGATTGTGCTCAAGAAATGGGGTTTAAAACCATTATGCTAGAATCCAATAGAACCTTAACTCCCGCATTGACATTGTACCGAAAATTTGGATTCGTGGAAGTGGCATTGAATCCGAATACACCCTATAAAAGAGCTGATATAAAAATGGAATTGAAAGTGCCCTCTGCTTAGACTTTTTATATTGCTAAAAACACAAGTGAAAGGTGCATTTCTCTTGGGTATTAGGTTGTTGTCTGTTAGTTTGTGCTCAAGGCAATCAATTAGTAACGAGTAACTAACAGTCACTTTTCCATCTATGCGTGTTCAAATTTTCTTACCTTTAGAAAATACTAATTAAACTTATTTTATTATGGACAAGAGAGCAAATATTGTGGGTTGGTTTGAGATTTATGTGGATGATATCGATCGGGCGAAAACTTTTTATGAAACTGTGTTTCAAATTAAAGAATGGAATGATTTAAGTAATGAGCAGTTGAAAATGTTTGCCTTTCCATGGGTTGAAAATGCACCATTTGCCGCTGGAGCCATAGTAAAAGCAGATTTTGCAAAAGCAGGAGTTGGTGGAACCATCGTCTATTTTAATTGTATTGATTGTGCCGAAGAGGAAAGTCGTGTGGAATTGGCCGGAGGTGTTGTGACCCAATCTAAATTTAGTATTGGTGAATTTGGTTTTGTTTCTATGGTTATAGATACCGAAGGAAATACTATTGGATTGCATTCTAAAGATTAGTAAGGTAGAAATTAGAAAAAAATAATGATTCGAGTGCTTATATAGTTAATAATAAAATCTCGATCTTGGCTAAGTATGTTTGAGAATTGATCTTTGGAAATTACAAGAGTATTAATTGGATGCTGTATTTTCTGGATAGTTGGAGTTGATCCTTCATGTAAATAAAGCCCAATTTTCTGTACATTACTGTTATGTTCTAGTGCTAAACTCACTTTTGTTATTGACAAAGTAAGTATTATCAACCGCATGAGTGGCCCTTAATACTTTCTCCTTTTCACTTAATCCTATCCTTCTCAACTTTTTTCTTTTCACTCTTCGCTAAACCCCCAAAAACAATTATATTTGCACAAAAATTACAATCAATGAGCGGAATCATTATAAAATCAGCGGAACAAATCGAAATCATGCGCGAAAGTGCCTTGATGGTCTCTAAAACTTTAGGAATTATCGCCAAAGAGGTGAAGCCAGGTGTAACGACATTGTTCTTGGATAAAATTGCAGAGGAATACATTCGTGATAACGGTGGTATTCCAGGTTTTTTAGGTCTGTATGATTTTCCAAATACATTATGTATGAGTCCGAATGCTCAAGTGGTACATGGAATTCCTAACGATACACCTTTGGTTGAAGGAGATATTATTTCCATAGATTGCGGGGTGCTTAAAAATGGGTATTATGGAGATCACGCCTATACTTTTGAAGTAGGAGAAGTGGCAGCAGAAACCAAAAAATTGATTGAAGTTACCAAACAAAGTTTGTATGAAGGAATTCGTCAATTCAAAGCAGGAAATAGAGTAGGAGATGTTGGTTTTGCTATTCAGAATTACTGTGAAAAACATGGTTATGGAATTGTTCGTGAACTTGTAGGGCATGGATTGGGAATAGAAATGCATGAAGAACCAGAAATGCCAAATTATGGGCGTAGAGGTCGTGGGAAAAAATTTATAGAAGGAATGGTGGTTGCTATTGAGCCAATGGTAAATATGGGAACACATCAAATCAATCAATTGAAAGATGGTTGGACAATTTTGACCAAAGATAATAAGCCAAGTGTGCATTTTGAACATGATGTTGCTATTGTAAACGGGAAACCAGAATTGTTGTCTACCTTTAAATATGTCGATGAAGCTTTAGGAACTATCACCAACGCAGAAGACGAATTCAGAGCAGTAGCTTCAAAAATATAATGCCGATTTTTAAATTTATATTAAACACTATTCCAAGACCTTATTTGTTGAAAATGAGTTATTGGGCAAGTCCGTTATTAGCCTTCTTTTATAGAGGAACCACCTTTACGGATCCTATTGATGGGCGTAAATTTCGAAAGTTATTGCCTTATGGTTATGGGGAACAACGTTCAAATGCGTTGGCTCCAGGGTCTTTGTCCTTGGAACGTCACCGTTTGATATGGTTGTATTTACAAAATGAAACTGACTTTTTTACCGCTCCTAAAAGAATGCTTCATATTGCGCCTGAGCAATGCTTTTTAGACCGATTTAAAAAACTAAAGAATATTGAGTATACCACAGCAGATTTGCACTCTCCATTGGCAGATGTCAAAGCAGATGTATGTAATTTACCCTTTGATGATAATGCCTTTGACGTAGTGTTTTGCAACCATGTGTTGGAGCATGTTACGGATGATACTAAGGCTATGTCCGAATTGTACCGTGTATTAAAACCAGGCGGTTTGGGGGTGTTTCAAATTCCTCAGGAAATTGATAGGGCTACAACCTACGAAGATTTTACGATCACAAGTCCAGCAGAGCGTACAAAACATTTTGGACAGTACGACCATGTTCGTGTGTATGGGATGGATTATTTTGAGAAGCTTAGAGCTGTAGGGTTTAAAGTGCAAGAAATAAATTATGCTCAAACAATAGCTCCAGAAAAAGTACTTGAATACTGTTTGTCTCCACAAGAGATTTTACCTGTTTGTACTAAGTAATTCACACTCTTTTTTTACCTACTTTTACGTTTTAAAGAAAACGAAATGCAGGAGAACCCTATTTTATATTATACCAATAGATTATTAGATTTTAATAGCCAATTAAAAGCTGTAAAACGATTGTTGTACTTGTCTTCTCTATTTCGATTCGTTGTTTTTTTAGGGACTTCTTTTGCCATCTATACTACATTTGATCAATGGAAAATCAGCTTGTTGTGTGCTATTGTTGGTGTTATTGGCTTTGTCTTTTTATTGCTACGTCATCTAAAACTGGCGTATAAACGAGATAAAATAAAGGCGCTTATTGCCATGAATCAGTTGGAAATAGATGTCTTAAATGGCAATATATCTAAACTGCCAACGGGTGATGAATTTATAGATCCGAGTCATTTTTATAGTTATGATATCGATTTGTTTGGCCCCAATTCTTTGTTTCAATACATTAACAGAACAAGTACAGAAGAAGGGAAAAGAAAATTGGCAACGCTTTTTACTTCCAATGATATAGAAGGAATATTTCAAAAACAGCAAGTGGTTGAAGAGTTATCTTATAAAGCAGATTGGCGTCAGAATTTTACCGCCATCTCATCATTGATAAAAAACAATACAAAAGTAAAGACTTTGACCAATTGGCTGACCAATTACACTTCTTTTGTACCTAAGATTATGCGTTTTTTACCGAGCGTATTTTCTGCAATTTCCATTGTGATTACAGTCTTGTTTTTTATAGATTTAGTACCTACAGTTGTTTTTTATGCCTGGTTTTTCCTTGGTTTAGGAATCAGTGCGATCTATGTAGGTCGGGTAAATTCTTTGTCCAATCATACAAGCACGGTAAGTGATACATTTAGTGAATATTCAAAATTGATTGCTTGTGTGGAGTCTGCTGAATTTGTTTGTGATGGACTTAAAAAGCAACAAGAAAAATTGATACAGGAACAGGTGATAGCCTCTGGGATAGTACAGGAGTTTTCTAAATTGTTATCGGCTTTGGATAGTCGAAACAATATCTTTATTGGCATGGTATTGAATGGCTTTTTTCTGTGGGATTTGAAACAATCGTTTTTAATAGAAGCATGGATTGAAAAATACCATTCAAAAGTAGCTGATTGGTTTGAGGTTATTGCGTTTTTTGATGCTCAAAACAGTCTTGGGAATTATGTGTTCAATCATCCAAAATTTCAAACGGCTTCCATCAATCCAAGTGAGAATGTTGTGCTAAAAGCAGAAAAATTAGGGCATCCTTTATTGAAAATAAAAGGACGAATTGATAATGATTTTACTATTGAGAAGGAACAGTTTTTTATTGTAACAGGGGCCAATATGGCGGGAAAAAGTACGTTTTTACGCACGGTGTCTTTGAGCATTGTTTTGTGTAATATGGGCTTGCCTATTTGTGCTTCCAAGGCAATATACTCACCTATTAAATTAATTACTAGCATGCGGACGAGCGATTCTTTGGCGGAAGGTTCTTCGTATTTCTTTGCGGAATTACAACGCTTAAAAACCATTGTGGATGCCGTAAAATCCGATAAATATTTTATCATTTTAGACGAAATTTTAAAAGGAACCAATAGCCATGATAAGGCCTTGGGATCTAAGAAGATTGTACGTCAGTTTGCATATCAAAAAGCTTGTGGAATTATCGCAACTCACGATTTGAGTTTGTGTGAATTAGAGGAAGAAATTTTAGCAGTAGAAAATTACTTTTTTGATGCTGAAATAATTAATGATGAACTGTTTTTTGGTTATSTATTAAAAAAAGGTATTTGTAGTAATATGAACGCCTCTTTTTTATTGAAGAAAATGGAGATAGTGAGTTAGTATTGAGATATGAGATATGAGTAGTGAGAAATGAGAAATTAGTTGAGCATTATTTAGATATGCAAACTTTAAATTTCAATAGAAATATGGACTTTACCTCCAAGTCCTTTTTCTACAATATCAAATAAGGTTTTTAAAGTTAAGTTACTTCCATTATTTTCAACTCTTGAAATGTAAGTGCGTTTTTTGTCTACTAAATCACCTAACTGTTTTTGAGTTAAGTTTTTTTCTTCTCTTGCATTTCTTAATAGCAATCCGATTTTAAAAGATTCAAAATCACGGTCAAGTTCATCTCGACGTTCGGTTCCTTTTTTTCCGTACACATCATCTTTAATGTCTTTCCAACTTTTAGTTTTAATCTTTTCCATAATATGTATTCATTAATTTAAGGGCTTTGTTAATTTCTTTTTTTGGCGTTTTTTGAGTCTTTTTTGTAAAGCTATTTAGTAGAATTACTAATTGTCCTTAGTCAAAAAAACAAAACACACGCCAAATGTTTGAGCCTAGTTTTATTCGAGCCTCATAAAGTCCTTTAGTACCCTGAATCATTTTTAGATAATTTGTAGGGACCCTTTCATAAGTTTCGATTATTTCAATTACTTTAAAGATTTTGTCTTGTACTTTCTTGGGTTGAGAAAGTAAGAAATCTTCGAAATAATTTTTATAAGCAATTACTTCTCTAACCTTTTTCATTTAAGCAAAGGTAACTTAAAAGTTACCATTATCAAAATGAAAGACTATTGAGAAATTAGTTGAGCATTATTTCGGAGTACTAGTCACCAGTTATCAATCACCAGTCACTAGTGACTAGTCACTAATAACTATTTTAATTTCCCCTTTGATATCCCTCAACTATCCGCTATCTTTAGTCCCCTAAATTTACAGTTAAAATGCCAATATCATTTACCTCAAAATTACCTCATGTAGGCACCACTATATTTACAGTAATGAGTCAAATGGCTCAGGAATACAAGGCCTTAAATTTATCTCAAGGGTTTCCAAATTTTGAAGCTTCTCCAGAACTGATACGATTTACTAGTGAGGCCATGAAAAATGGTTACAATCAATATGCMCCCATGGCGGGAGCTTTACCGTTGCGTGAACAAATTGCAATTAAAACAGAAAAGTTGTATGGTAAAAACTATGATGTAGATGCAGAAATTACCGTAACAGCTGGCGCCACTCAGGCGATTTTTACTATCATCACCGCTTTTTTGAAGAAAGACGATGAGGTAATTATTTTTAAACCCGCTTATGATTGTTACGAACCGGCTATTGAATTGGTAGGCGCAAAATCTGTAGCGATTCAATTGGAATCACCGTTTTTTTCTGTGGATTGGGAAGCAGTAAAAAATGCCATTACGCCTAATACAAAAATGATGATTATCAATTCGCCGCACAATCCTTCTGGGACTATTTGGTCGGCAGGTGATATGCAGCAGCTGTCTGACCTATTGGAAGGGACCAATATTTTATTGTTGAGTGATGAGGTATACGAGCATATTATTTTTGATGGGGAACAACATCAGAGTGCAGGGATGTTTCCCAAGTTGGCAGAAAGAGCKTTTATTGTGTCGTCTTTTGGGAAGACATTTCATATTACGGGCTGGAAGTTAGGCTATGTTGTTGCACCTAAAGAATTGATGGTTGAATTTAGAAAAGTGCATCAGTTTAATGTGTTTAGCGTGCACAGTCCAAGTCAAATAGGCTTGGCAGAATACTTAAAAAATGAAGATAATTATTTGTGCTTGAACGGTTTTTATCAACAAAAAAGAGACTTGTTTTTAGAAGCGTTAAAAGAGTCTCGTTTTAAAATCACACCTACACAAGGAACCTTTTTCCAATTATTAGAATACCAGGACATCAGTTTGGAAAATGATGTTGATTTTTCAAAACGTTTGGTCAAAGAATTTGGGATTGCTTCCATTCCTATTTCTGTGTTTAATACCAAAGAAGCTGATATGAATGTATTGCGATTTTGTTTCGCAAAAACCGATGAAACCCTTTTAAAAGCCGCCGAATTACTATGCAAGATTTAAATATAGCCTTATTTCAATATGATATTGCTTGGGAAAACCCATCAGCAAACAGGAAAAAAATACAAAAGTTTCTAGAAGGATTGCCTTCTGATACAGACTTTGTTGTATTGCCGGAAATGTTCACTACCGGTTTTAGTATGAGGCCACAAGGCTTGGCAGAGACAATGGATGGTGCTACGGTTTTATGGATGCAAGAAATGGCTGTGAATTACCAAATAGCAATTGCAGGGAGTCTCATAATCACGGAAAAGGGTAATTACTACAATCGACTGATTTTTGTTCATGAAACGGGGCATATTGAATCCTATGATAAAAGACATGCATTCACCTTGGCAGGAGAGCAAAAAGAATACACAAAAGGGAAGGAGCGCATTGTTATTGACTTTAAAGGATGGAAAATTTGTCCATTGATTTGCTATGATTTACGATTTCCGGTTTGGGCAAGAAATAAAGAAGAGTATGATGTATTGTTATATGTAGCAAATTGGCCAGAAGTACGCATAAAAGCTTGGGACGCCTTGTTAAAAGCACGTGCTATAGAAAACATGAGCTATACCATTGGGCTGAATAGAGTTGGAACAGATCCCAATGGACATAAATATTGTGGAAACTCCGTAGTTCTCGATTCCTTAGGTGCTGTTATGGACGCTCCAGAATCACATAAAGAAATGGGCTGTTTAGTTAGTCTGTCAAAAGAAAATCTAGAAAAAAATCGCAAACGTTTTGGTTTTTTAAAAGATGGGGATGATTTTGTTGTTGGTTGCTAGTTGCTAGTTGCTAGTTGCTAGTTGCTAGTTGTCGGTTGTCGGTTGTTGGTTGTTGGTTGTTGGTTGTTGGGGGAGTCTAAAAATGGAGAGCAATTGAAGTGCTGCATCGTAGTACACAAAGACACTCAACTCACTACTAAAATCTCAGATCTAATTACTACTCACGTCTTGTCTCCTGTATCAAATAGTCCGGCATCTTTTTCCGCAAAGATGCTCATCTCAATACTCAATACTCATTTCTCAATACTATTTCAAATCAAACACTTCATTCAGTTCCCAATTGGCAGATATCTCCAATTCTTTTCCAAAATACAACACAGGTTCAGGTTGTGTTTTGTTTAAAAAGTGTCCAGGATCCCATTTACCATTGGCATTTAAGTCTCTAATTACTCTAATTTTATAAGTCGCTTTCTCTAAGTTTACAAAGCTGAAGTCAGTTTTGTTTTCTGAGTATTCTCGGGTGATTAAATCACCTTTTTTATTTAAAAGTTCTACAATGATAGGAGTTGTACCTATTTTATTGACTTTTAATTGAATGATGCCGTAATCATCTGGGTGCTTGGTGGTGAATGACACTTTTAAAGTATCATTTTCTATTCCATAGATATCTTTTAATGCTTTTGGAAGCATGGTAAAATTGTACTTGTTGTTGTATTTTCTGTCAAAATACACATATAGTTTAGTTCCTGTTTGTACGGTTTTAATATTGAGTACAGTAGAGTCCTTATCCATCAATTCCATGTATTTGGTATCAATATAGTCCAAGGGATTGTTGGTAATCAAGGCAAAAGTGTCTCTCAAATGCATCACTCCAGAAACCAGGCTTTTTACCTGCAAGGAGTCCAACTTCTTTTTACGCAAAAGAACTCTGTATTCTTGTTTGAAATCTGTATTGGTGATTTCGAAGTTTAGAGAGTCTGTTTCAAAAGGCGTGTAATAATAGAGCAAGGTATCCTTGTCTTTTTCATAGACAAATCTTGATTTAAAATCGGGAGGCGTTGGTGTTAATAGTTTTACTTTTAAATTGTCCTTAACTCCTGTATACCCAATACTTAATTTACCAAGGGAGACTTCTTTTGGTTTCAATACTCTAAAATCTGGGACTTCTTTAAATATACTCAATAAATAGGTGGAGTCCGTTGGTAAGTCAATATAGGTTTTTAGATAGCCAATTTTGTCCTCTCTTGGGTTGAACATATAGTTGAAACTAGCATCTTTTAACGCTAACAAAAGGTATTTTCCTTTTTTAAGATTTGTGAATTCAAACACGGTACTATCCAATGTAGAACTTACATAGTTTGGTTTTTTCTTGAAAATAATAGAATCTGTAAACTGTTCATTTATCTCGTATAATAATAGGGCAATACTCTTGTTCGGTTCCTCTAAAAAGGCATCTTTTATGCTTCCTTTTAGTGTCAGTGAATCTAAATAGGTTCCGGTAGAAAACACGTATTTAAATTGAGGAAAAATATTTCCTTCATTGTTATCAATCACAGAGTTTCCGAAATTAAATGAATAGGTGGTATTTTCGGCAAGTGTATCCATAATTTTAATATCGATATGCTTGCTCGCCGTACCTAGAGGCATAATAATTGGAGCGTTTTTCTGTGGAGGAGAAATTACCAATTGCTTGTTTAAGTCTTTCAGTTTAATGTATTCATCAAAGTAAATACGCACTTTTGTAGCATCAAAATTCACGGAACTATTTACAGGCATGGATTTTACAAAAACAGGAGGAATGCTGTCTTTTGCTCCTCCGATTGGAGAACCACGTCTGGCACAACTATGAAGACTTAAAGCTAAAACTACAACACTGAAAAATAAAATTTGACGAAACATTCAATAATTTTAGGACAAAATAACAACATATTTCATCAAAAAACACGCATAATGTAACTTTTGAGTCCTTTGACTATAAAAAAATCAGAAAATTTATGTAAAAATATGATTTTATAATGATTTTTCGGCTGTGTTAAGCAACTTATGTTACTTGAAGGTAACTTACTGGTTTTCAGCTATGGTTCCTCGTTTTTCTATGGAAGTGTGGTTGTGGGCAAAAACTTCTTGTTTTAGGTAACTTTAGTTACAAACTTTCTGTATATCAGTTGTTTAAATAGTGATAAAAGTCATAATGAGGCTAATTTTTGGCGACTAAATTTGAAGGAAACAAAACCAAATAACCCACTCAATCAAAATATCATTATGAAAAAAACAGCCTTCAAATTTGTTGGATTTGTATGTTTATTGCTCTTTTTACAAAGCTTTAAACCTATCAATACCACACCTGTAAATCCACCAGACGAATTCGAGATTTTAGTCAAGCATTTAGAAACTTCATTGAGCTATATACAAAGTGAAGAAGTACCCGCAATTGTATCTGCCAAAGAGATTTTTGAAAATATTAAAAACAAACGCTATTTGGTAATTGATCTCAGAAGAGATGACTATTTTGATAATGGACATATCAAAGGTTCCAAAAATATAAAAGCAGCCGATTTACTCCGGTTTTTTAAGAGTAAAGTGACTCCAGAAAAATATGATAAAGTAATCATTACTTGTTATTCTGGGCAGTCTGCTGGATATTATGCCAGTTTATTGCGTATGTATGGCTTTAAAAATGCCTATAGTATGAATTGGGGAATGAGTTCTTGGGGCAAAGCTTATGCTGAGCGCATGTGGACAAGACGTAGTACAAATGATTTTAGTGATGAAGTAGAAACTACCATAAACCATAAACCTGAACTACTAAGTACACGACCAATATTATCAACGGGAAAAACAACGGCAGCTGCTATTTTAAAAGCACGTATTGAACACCTGTTCACAGTGCCCTATAAAACCTATATCACAAAAGCTCYTGCATTTTTTGAGACCCGTAACGATTTTTATTTAATCAATTATTGGGACAAGAAAAATTACGATGAATTACATATAAAAGGGGCCGTTCATTACGCTCCAAAATCATCCTTACTTTCTACTACAGATTTGTACACGCTACCGCTGGATAAAAAAATAGTTTTATACGATGGAACTGGGCAAAAAACGGCATATGCCATTGCTTATTTAAATGTTTTGGGATATGAAGTGACAAACTTAGCTTATGGAGCCAACCGTTTAATGAATGCTACYTTGTTAGAGAAAGGTGCTGGTTGGGACGCTTTTAGTCCCAAAGAAATCCATAATTACCCAGTAAAGAAAAATTTGTATTCAGAATAAATCAATATCACCTAATATAAAAATCAATATCATGAAAAAATTATCCCTAGTTATTTTCGGTCTCCTAATCATTCCTTTGTTCTTGTTCACTTCCTGTGATACAGGAGATGATGTTGTGGTTTCAGAACCATCATTTAGTATTTTAAAAAGTTATATGATAGAGAATCAACTTGATGCCTCTGGAGTTCTGAGCTCTTCTGCTGGTACAAAATTTGTAGTTGCTCCTCCTACTACCGCGGCTGATGTTCCTGCTTTTCTATCTAAGTTTAATATCATTGATATTCGTGGTGCAGCAGATTATGCAAATGGCCATATAGACGGTGCCGTGAATGTGAAATTTGAAAATATATTAACAGCCACTAGCAGTAGTAAACCTACATTAGTAGTGTGCTATTCTGGGCAAACAGCTTGTTATGCCACTGCTTTATTACGCATGTATGGTCAGTCAGAAACGCAAGCYCTTAAATGGGGAATGAGTGGRTGGAATAGTACCACAGCCGGCTCTTGGAATAATAATATTGGCAATGTGGCTTCTGGAAATGCCAATTGGACTTTTGATGCTGCCCCTGCAAATTTAACTTTTAGCGACCCTGTTTTTTCAAGTATATCTGTTGATGGAAATACCATCTTAAAGAAACGCGTGGAATATGTGGTTTCTCAAGGATTTAAAAATGTTTCTGCAAGTGATGTTGTGAATAATCCAGGTAATTATTTTATCAATAATTATTTTAACAATACAGATTATATAGGTTTTGGGCATATTAAAGGTGCTTACCGTGTAAACCCATTATTATTGTCAGATAATTCCTATCAAAAACTGGATCCTACAGCGGGTGCAAAAGTGGTGACCTATTGTTATACTGGTCAAACTTCTGCTGTGATGACTGCATGGTTGAATGTTATAGGATACGATGCGTATAGTTTGTTGTTTGGAATGAATGGTCTGAATAACGAGAACGGAGCATGGTCGAGTAACAAATGGAGCGCTGCTGTTTCTAAAGAGTACGAACTGGTTAATTAAACRGTGTGYAAAGGAGCTTAGACAACGCATAATTGGGAAATTACTTGCAACAAAAATYGRGYGTCCTTTACAATCAAACATTAATATTTATTGATAAAAAATCAAACATGAATAAACTAATATATTTAGTAGCTTTTACCATGCTKCTTAGCGTGAATACAATAGTGGCRCAGGGTTGCGAAGACGACGATAGTGYTGCAACAGGAACAGAAAAYGTAGATTTATCGAARCCTACCGTTAAGTTGTTCGGGTTTTTTCAACCCCAATACGGCTATGATTTTGATGGAAAYGACAACGAAAATTCCTTTTATTTTAAACGTGCGAGAATTGGTGCGTTGGGRCGAATATCGAACGATTTTTCATATTATTTCTTGTTAGAAGCAAGTCCRTTTATAAATTCGGATGGAACAGTGAARCTACTGGATGCTTTTATCACCTATAARAAATACGACTGGGCAAAAATCTCTATGGGTTCGTTTAAACAACCATTTGGATTGGAGGTTACTCAGGCCTGTAATAATTTAATGACCATAGATAGAGCCATTGTTTCCGATCAATTAGTTGCGCCACAGCGCGATATGGGATTGATGGTTTTAGGAGGGACTAAAAAAACACAATTTAGATATGCCGTAGCATTGATGAAYGGGCGTGGCTTGTACGTAAAAGATAATAATGCCAAAAAAGACATTATTGGGCGTGCTTCCTACAAACTATTTGACTGGGCTCAAATAGGAGGTAGTTTCCGATATGGATTCCCAAATAATGTGGATGATGATAGAACTACTTACGGGATAGATATGGTCTTAAAATATGATAACTTCAAATTGCAAGGCGAGTATATTTATGACGAAGGTGATTATAATAGAGCTGCTGGAGGTGGTTGTGGAACAACTCCATTGGAGTTAGGAAAAAAACGCCACGGTGCTTATGGAATGCTATCTTACAGAACTGATTTTGGACTGGAACCTGTAGTGAAATTTGAATATTTTGATGCAGATGCCGATWTTACAAAATTRGGATATCAAGAAATGGTGACTATTGGAGCGAATTATTTCTTTAATAAATACACCCGTTTTCAAATCAATTACCAACTAAAGACTGAAGGCGCAAATAGCATTGATAACGATGCGTTATTAATGCAAGTACAAGTGAGGTTCTAGAGTACCTTGCATGGCAATTTGCTTAAAAGAGGTAGCGTTTTTGCTACCTCTTTTTTTGTTGGTTTAATGTTTTCGTCACATTGAGAATAGCGTTTTTATAAATGTAAAAACAAGTGGAAATAATGACGTCAATTCTCGTCAAATCAAGTGGTTTTTGAGTGAATTCTGAATAGAATTTTTCCAAAAATTGTATCGAGATTCCTTGTTTTTATCCCCACTCGGTTCTCGATACTATTTTATTCGTTCCTCATAAAATCACTCGAACTGACSTCAGTTTCCGCAAAGKTGCTAAGTCYTGTTTCCTGCTTCCTATGTCCAGAAACATAAAGCGTGAGTTTCAAACAAAAGAAAAACCCCATATTGAGAAATCAATACAGGGTTTTATACCAATTTAAATACCTATTGTCGCATAAAATAGTTTCTTTTTCACAATCTTATTGTTAAAATATTTGACCGTAACTATGGCTATGCTAAAATATTTTGTCTCAATCTTGTAAAAAATAAAAGTGTTTTATTTTACGACATCAAATATTTAAGTTGGTATAACAACCTAAATATTCGGTTTTTTAAAGGGACCTAACTAAAATCTGTGTGACATACTTAATTGTGGGCACTCAATATCATTATAAACTAACACCGGTACCTCAACAAAAAACTACTACTTAAAAAAGTAAATCCGTATAATAGTTACTTTTTTTTGCAATACTCCATTGCGCGGAAACTCCCAAATTGGTATACCTAAAACCAGCAATTGTAGCAGTCGCTATATTACTTGTAGTTGCAACAACAATAAATTTAAATTGATTTGAAAAACGATATCCAACACTAGTTTGCAATCGATAGGTGACTTGCTTTTTATATGGTTTGATGTATTGGCGTCCTAAGGCTCCAGTAAACTGATAAAATAACTGTTTGTTACTCCAAGCAATCTCTTCTTTTGTCAAGTTAATAAACAATTCATACGCATTAAAAGCTACTGGACTAAAGTACAAAGCATCTTTCTGCTCCATAAAACTAATATACTGATAATTAACTCCTACCTTASTCACAGGRTTYGAAGACACTTTTTGATAWAGAGAAACAAAAAATAGYCGTCTTTGATTTCCATCCGAAATTGAACTAAAATCTGTTTCCGTATAACAGCCAATTCCTTGATTCAAAAATAAATGGTATTTAAAATAGAATCGATTGTACTTTAGGTTTTCTGCTATTAAATCGGCATTGAAATATTGTTGCTCTCGTTTGACCCCTAAAGTAACTGTTTGATATTTCAAATACAATGTTTCTACCTCCACTCCTCCTAACATTGACGACTTGGAAGAAGCCTCTTCTCCTAAACGACTAAATCCTACATTGGTTTTAATAAAAACTTTAGGGTTAACTTGGTAGTTGGCGCCTAAAAACAAGAGTTGAATGTTTGCTTTATTATTAGACTGACTGTTTTCAGACAGCCTATGTTGATATAATAAAAACGTTTGAATGAATGAACTTTGATACATTTGCGCTGTAAACTTACTTTCTATAGAGGTATTGTCACCACTGTCATACATATAATCTGAACTTATTTTAACAGAAGGACTAAACTTGTAATTCATACTATTCAATAGTTTTAAAGCATCCTCTTGTTCAGGAAATAGTTTCAATGTACTATACACTCCTTTGTAGGCCTTTCCATAGGATTTATTTGCAAAACTCGCATTTGCCAAACCTAAATTAGCATTAAAAGCATAATTGGTTTCATTTAACAATTGACCATAAGACTCTTGCGCTTTTTGATAGCTCCTTGTACGCATATAAAAATCAGCTTTCATAAGTGAAATCCATGCCTTTTCACCATACTCCTCTTCTAAATGATCAATTTCCTTCTTAGCTGTTTTGTATTTTTTACTCCATAATAAAGCTTCAACATATCTTTTTTGACTGGCTTTTAATATCTTCTCATCATTACAACGAGTCAACATAGCCTGCCCAATTTCGCAATTCCTCAACGCCTCTTTGTTCTGCCCCTTATAGTGAGCTAGCAATGCTTTGGTGTTAGCAACGGCTATTGAATCTACCACTGTTCCAGAAATACTGTTCAATGTAGCCTTGGCCTTTAAAAACTGTTTCGAATCTAAAAAAACAGCTGCTTTATCTAATAACACTTCTGGGTCTGAAGGAAAACGAACAAGAATTTCGTCCAGTAAGACTAAGCTTTGTTCATAATTTTTTTCCTTCAACAATACAAATGCCAATGCCTTGTAAATATGTTTTTTACTATTCAATATATTTAGATTTAAAGGATCAATCTTCAAGGCCTTATCTATCCACAATTTAGCATTTCTGTATTGTTTTAAATTTGCATAAGCATTTGCCAAACCAATTAAAACGATCACATTATCTCTATCATTTTTTTGCAATTTCAGGTAATAATCCAACCCTTTTCCGAACTCTTTACACCATAAAAAGGATTCAGCATAATTTAATTGCAATTCAAAATTATTGGGATATTCATTAACCAAATTCAAAAATAACATCTGAGAATTTTTAGCATTTCCATTTAGACCTACAGCCCTGGCATAGCACAATCTTGCAGTTACATTTTTCGGAGATTTTATTAAAACATCTTCAAAAAAGACTGCTGCTGACTTAAATTTTCCATTTTCCAACATTTTAAAACCATCAGTCATATTCTGAGAAATTGAGGTATTAAATGGTATACATACAAACACGAAAAGAATTAAATATTTCATAAGTACATTTTAGAGATTACTAGCATATGCAATTTATATATAAAACACTGAGTATTAATCTACAGAAACTTGCATCTCACCGAAGAAAACCTAATTCTCACAGTTTTGTTTACAATCTTTGTCTTAATCTCCTCCCTAAAACTCAATATTATGACTTTTAAAATCAATTAAAAAAAAGGTCTTTTCGGGTTAAATGGAGTCGTTAGTCAAAAGGAATCAATTTATAGCAACACTTATTTTCACCCCCTTAAAAAACACGTTAGAATAGCTCAAGATTTCATTAAAAAACACACAAAATTCAGAAACTACAAGACTTAATCCTCTTGTGTTTTTGAATAAAGTTCGCACCCCTATTAACAACTTAATAAACAGCGTAATACTAAAAAAAACATCTAACTATACACTAACCTTAATTCGAAAACAATGAGTACATCCTTCCTTAAAAAAGAATTGCTGGACATAAAAATAAAACCTGCACATATATTTACTATATCCATTATCATCGTAAATTCAGGAAACTATCTCTTAAATGTTATTTTAGGAAACATATTAGGACCACGGTTATTTGCTGACACAGCTCTTTTAATAACACTATTGCTTATTCTTTCATTTATAGGAATGGCTTTTCAGGTGGCTACAGCAAAATTCATGATCCTTTTAGACACTTCAAATAAAGCAGCCTTAACAAAATTGGCTGTAAAATATGCCTTTGTTTTAGGCTTATGTACTAGCATAATTATAATAGCATTAAGTAAAAARCTACACCTTTTGTTCCAAACACAAACACAAGGGATGTTTATAATTTTTGCTATTGGCGTCCCGTTTTATTTTTTCATGTGCATTAATAGAGGTATTTATTTAGGTGAAAAGAAATTAGTTTTATTATCACTTACCTATCATAGCGAAATGTTAAGCCGCTTGATTTTTACACTACTATTAGTTGTTTTACTTCCGAAATCATATAGTACTATAGCGGTAGCTTTGGGAATACTTATTTCTCTACTCATTGGTTTATTCCCATTAAAGAATAATTACATTGCTACTTTTMGGACACTAAGTAAAGCCCATTTAGACCCCAAAAAATTTAGAACATTTTTTACTATTACAGCCTTTTATGAATGTACTCAAATCCTCATAAACCACAGCGACCTATTATTGGTAAAACATTATTTTAGCAACTACGACACCGGGCTATATGCAGCCCTGGCTTTAACAGGAAGAGCTGTTTATTACACGGCCTGGATATTTATAATGTTATTGCTCCCAAAAGTAATAGCGCTGAAAAAGCAAGGAAAAGACACAAAAAAAACATTATTTAAATACGTTATATATACTAGTCTTATAGCAATAGTACTCATTATTTGTTCTAAACTTTTTCCAAATCAAATCGTAGAATTACTTTTCGGAAAAGACTATATCGGAATTGCCCCTCTTTTATGGAAATACGCCTTGGCTTCATCCATTTTTGCCATAGCAAATATATTCAGTTATTACTTTTTATCGCTAAACAAATACGCTCCCATAGCTATATCTAGTATAATAGGCACAGCTCAAATTATTTCAATCACTCTATTACATAACAGCTTAAATCAAATAGTAATCATACAAATTTTATTAATGATAGTGCTATTGGTTTTTCAGGCACTCTATTTTATTTATCATCATAAATGATACGTTCAACTACGGCAACATTCAAACGAACGAATAGTTTAGAACAATTCCAAACAAGTGAATACCTTTAAAATGAAACCTTAACCTTTAACACTTGTATTATGAAAATCGCAATTGTAACACCGTTCCCTCCGAGTAAGATAACGTTAAATGAATATGCTTATCATTTAGTTAAAGAATTTTCTCAAAAGGAAGAAATCAATGAAATMTTRTTGATTACTGACCATACAAAAAACAAAAAAACACTTGATTTTTTCACTTCCGATTGCTCCATAAAAGTCAAAGAATCTTGGAGATTCAATAGCTACTTGAACATTTTTACAATACTATCAACGCTATTGAAAGAGCGGCCAGATATCGTGTTGTTTAACATACAATTTATGACTTTTGGAGATAAAAAAATACCTGCCGCACTAGGTCTTTTACTTCCTTTCTTTCTCAAAATTCTCAAAATCCCTAACATTGTTTTATTACACAATATTTTAGAACAAGTTGATCTATCAAAAGCAGGAATTTCACAAAATAAAATTTCTCAATGGATGTATTACAAAATTGGTACTATTTTAACTCGTTTAATTTTAGAAACTGATGTATTGGCAGTTACCATAAGTAAATATGTTAAAATTCTACAAAAAAAATACCATAAAAATAATATTGTTCATATTCCGCATGGCTCCTTTGAAATACCGGCAAGTACACACTTTGACATACCAAAAGGAGCAAAAAAAATACTTACATTCGGGAAATTTGGTACCTACAAAAAGGTAGAAGTATTAATAGAAGCGGTAGAAAAACTCAGAAAAAAAAGTAAGGAAACTATAGAAATTGTGATTGCAGGTACAGACAGTCCAAAYTCAAAAGGTTATTTACAATCTGTGAAAAAAAAGTATGAGCACCTAGATGGCATCACTTTTACAGGCTATGTTGAGGAAGAAGATGTTCAAAAAATATTTGCAGATAGCACGGTAGTAGTTTTCCCATACACTGCTACCACAGGTAGTTCAGGAGTACTGCATCAAGCGGGATGTTATGGAAAAGCTGTCATCCTTCCCGATATTGGTGATTTAAGTATTTTAATCCGTGAAGAAGGCTACGATGGTGAATTTTTCAAACCTACAGATTCGGATTCATTAGCGAATGCCATAGAAAMAATAATTACTAATGACACCTATCGTATGGAACTAGCAATAACAAATTACAAGGCAGCTTGCTCCTTACCACTAACAATAATTACAGAYATGTACATTGTTYATTTTTCAAAATTAATAACCGAMAATATAAAACAGCTTTTAATTGGTRATGAATGAGAAAGATTGTTTTGGTATCCCTTGAGTTGTAATAAAACCGAAATATTGCTGCCTCCTCTTTCTCCAAAACAAGTCCCCCACAACTGAAGATGGTATTGTATCATAATCGTACAAACACCAGGACATAAATGCAAGTGTATCTTTTTTAAAGTGCGCTTGCATTTTTTTATGGTATCTCGCTTGCTCTTGATTTCCATCAATAAAAGGGTTCCAAAAAAACTGATAAGAAGACTTCCCGTACTCTTGTAACACTAAGGGTTTATTAGCTACCCTAGCTTTTAACTGAAGGTGATTTTTTATAAATGAATTGGCACTTTTATAATAATGATACGACACTATATCTACTTCATTTTTTAATAAATGTGCATTTTTTGGATGGGCCCATCCAACAGTTACCAAATGATTTGTATCTATTTCTTTTATTAATGTAAGCATTTGCGACAACCATTCAGTAACTTCTAACTCACCTCTTGATTTAAAATCCAAATCAGGTTCGTTTTTAATATCCCACGCTAATATAGCTGCATGATTTTTAAACATAGCAACTATTTTACGAGCATGACTCCGAGTTTCTGTCCAATTTAATACGGTATAATCACCGTAAAAATCAAA
This sequence comes from Flavobacteriaceae bacterium, assembly GCA_002401385.1. Taxonomy (GTDB): domain Bacteria; phylum Bacteroidota; class Bacteroidia; order Flavobacteriales; family Flavobacteriaceae. The sequence continues at coordinate 73,459 of NVSY01000007.1, forward strand.
CAAAGTTACAATCACTTTCAACTGTTGTTTTTCTGCAATATCCAGAATTTGCTCCAACTTATTAAGTTTACTATTAATAACATTTGATTTTCCAAATGCTACATAAGGGACAAAAATACGCACCGTATTTAAACCTATATTCTTTATACGTTCAAAATCTGTATCTATTTTTAAAGGATTAAAAGCTTTAGAAAACATTGCCCAAGGCAACTCTTTTGGATAATAGTTTATCCCTTTTATAATAAATTGCTTGTTAGCTACAATAATTTGATCCTTTTCGGCTTTAATCCAACCACTAGGATCAGGAATAGAAATACGCTCTTTAGATTTTATTCTTTGTAAATGGCGTACTCTCCAAAAACCATCTTCTAACAACATCATTACCTTATAGCTTGAAGTATCCTTCACTATAAATTGTAATTTATTCCTTTTAAAAACACGTTGATATTGTTTAACACTATTATCTGTAAAAACAGCTAAAGTGCCATCTTCACTATAAAAATTAAGGGTTAGATTATGATTTAGTGTAGTACCATCTATAACTAGATTCTGCTGTTTATTATAGGCAATTGCATGGTATAAATTAACCCTTGAACTGTCTGTATAATAATCGTCAATACCAAAGGGTAAATTATTTTTATAACCAATACTTTTAACATACCACGATTTTATATAATCTTTTTCTATCTTTTCCAACGCTTCTTTATGTACACGCCTCCCTTGATTTCTCAATGGAGACCATATCACATGAGGCACATAGGTTTGTTCCGTTTGGAATTCCGAATGCAACATACTTTCCCGATCGGCTCCGGAATTAAAATAGATTAAAATATTAGAAAACCCGAGTATCATTAGCAGCATTAACAGGATAAACCCCAATAACAACACACCTTTAATTATTTTTTTTTGTTTATTCGTTTCCATAAAGTATATCTTGTTGCAATCCCATAGCCTCAATCTTAAAATTGTAATTTTTATTTGCGCTATTAAAAATGGCATCTTCAAAACTAACAACTCCCCTAAAAGTACGTTTTTTTATCGTTTTTATGTGTTTATTTTTCACATACACATGTAAATAAACCGAAACACCGTCAGGTRTTAATTGATCTATAAAACTATGTAATGGCCCGACAATAAGTTCTTGACGGCCACTTCTAAAAGTATAATTAATTTTTGAAATGGCAGGTTTAAACGAAAAAGGAATCTGATTGCTATATGCTACACCATCCACATAGGCGCGAATAGACCATGTGCTTGGCTTTTCTGGATGTATTATTTTTGCCGTAGCCACGCCTCTTATWGTAGTTCCTTGTACCGATAGTACYTGGCCAACATCAGACGTAATTACAAAATTTATCAAAGTTCCATCTGCCACAATATTGTTGTAGCTATCTTTTACCTCAGAAGTACTAAACTTTAATAACTGATTACCATCAGCAAAAAAATGCGCAGATTTTGCTGATATTTTAAAATTCTCTGGAAAAGAGGCCCCTATAAACACAGTAATTTCCTTTGACGATATATTCTTAAATTTTGTAGATAGTAAATACATGCCTGTTTCTGATTGGGAGTAAAACCTTTTCCATGCAATAAATTGTTCGAGTTGAATGCGCTCGATTTTATGATTGTTGTTATAGAAGGATGAAAATTGCACGGTATTTTTATCCTCCAAAGGATTGTCAAACCTATCCGTAGGAATAGCTACTAGCATACTAAAATCCGTAGAACCAGCTTGTAAACTTGGAGGCCCACAATAGGTCTCTATATAAAAAGTGTGATCCATATCAGAAAACACCTCAACAGTCCCAGACAACACGACGGACTGATTATTGGAAAGTTGCCAATTAATAAGCCCCGATTTTTCACTTAGAAAAGCAGGGAATACAAAACTAGATACACCATCCTTATAAATCGCAGTCAACACATTGCTACCATATGAACTTTGTACAAATAGCAATAGACTCGAAGTTATCCCCGCTTTAAAGCCAAGTTTTATAAGCTCACCTGCAACAAATTGATTTCGCCCACTAATTAGTTGTGATTTTTCACATTTAATTTCTGGCTTATAGTTGGTTTGGTCACTAAAAAAAATYAGTAACAAAACAATAAAAGATATGTTTACTAGCTGTTTCATTCCATGATTTGTCCTAAAAAGTTATCCATCTCTATTTTCACTGTATAAGTACCTTTAGCATCCGAAAACGTTTGCTTATTTTTTGATTGGTACAATTGATTTCTTTGYGGTAAAATTTGAGCGGATATCTCCGCATTTGGAAGGTTGTTTACAAAACAATTTTTAAGATCCGAATTTATGACTTCAACAYTTCCTACACCTGCTAAAACATATTCAAAACTACGTTTCTTTTGTACTCTAATTCCATTTTTTAAAAATTGATGATCTACCCAAATAAGTTCATTTTCAGCATCATAATACGACACTATCAATTGAGGAATGGTCACTTCTTTAAGACCATAATTAAAAAGTTCACCTCTAATTTTCCCATTGTAATAACTCACATTAGAAAGTGCTACTTTCTTATACAAATTTCGAGTTAGCACATTGCCCATACATGATAAGGAAAAATTTGTTGGTACTGCCGTAAAATTTGCTGAAGTAAACTCGGCTGGATTAAATGTACTAGGCTTTAAAGCATCTTTATTCAACCAAGCAACTCCTTCAAAATCTACTCTAAAGCTAGTGATTTCTTTAGGCATCAAACAATGTTTTATAGTGTATTGAGCATTGTAACTAGCCAATTGCTTATTTAACTGATCATATAAAGTGGCCTTTACATCAATATCTGCAGGAACATTATCTATATTTTGAATTTCCCCAATTACGGAATAAACCCCTTCAACACAAATTAAGCGAGCACTTAACACTTCCAATACAGGCCTCTTTAAAATATCTTCATGATGTGTTTGTTGTGTGGTAATACGTCGTCTTCCATGATTAAAATAATGTGTTGAATTAGACTGCATAAGTTGTTCTGGAGCCAAATCTGTATTTTTCTGATTTGGAACTACATACCACTTACGATCCTTTTTAACCACCCGAAAACTTTCTGTATATTCCGACTGTTCAATAGCAGTAATCCAAGTAGACAGCACAGAAACTTCTGCAGTTGAATCAGATCGTTTTTCTGTTACCACCTTCATACTTTCCAATTTGGCATAAGAGTTAATTACTCCATCCTTTACAGACAATTGCAACATAAAAGCGTCACGCTTTATATAATTAGGTAATAAATAAGAATGTGCTCTTTCAAACTCTTTCATATCCAACGCATCGTAATAAGAAGTAATCACATTCTCTGGAGAAATATGCACCGACTGTGTTAGATAAATACCATATATCACTTTCCCAATAAGTAATAAGAAAATCAATATCCATACTTTCGAAAATTTTATAATCACCGAACTGTACAAAGGTATTCCCTGAGAATCATTAAACAGTAACACCGTCTTATAAGGTTTAAACAAGCTGCTCCATGCCAAATGAAAATTTAACGCAATCGCAATCATCAGGCAGAGTAATGGTACAATACCCCATAGCAGTTTTAACCCTAGAGCAACATGCTTCTTATACCGTATTTTGGGCATAGGAGGTATATTTATTTTTTCCCATACTGAAATTCCATTTTCTAACAAGGACAGCCGTTGCCAACCCGAAAAATATAACATTGGATCATAAAACTTATCATTAGAAAATATAAATTTTAAATGGTATTTCTCMGGTACTGTCAAAAACTGTTGCAAAGAGCCAATTCCCTCTACTCCTCTATATTTAGCATTTTCCAAACGTTCTACGGCCCTTGTTGTTAATTCAGGTAATCTTCTTGCAGAATGGTAATTACCATCTACCGTCATCGCATTAGTTTGAGTAGATAACCAGGCCATTTGATCTCCAAAACCCAAAGGCAAGTAACGCCACTGGCTATGTTGATCTTGATTTAGAAAATTAACAATTGGCAGCATTTTAATTTTTGCAGGTTGCATCGGTCTAAAATACCCAAAACTTATGGTAAACCCTGCAACAAACAGAAAGGCTATCGCTATTAAAGCCCCCAACACCCTATGAAATACAGGGCCAATTTTAGYCTGTATTTTAGATTTTAAATCACCCTCAACAAAACTAAAAATAAGCTCTCCAAACATAGGTAAAGCYAAWAYTGTAGCCCAAAAAGTAAATCGGTCAAGGGTTAGTATTTCAAACGCAGTTTTACCCAATATAAGTTCAGGTAATGGAGTTGTGCCACCCGTCCCTAAAAGAGCTAGCAATACAAAAGACAAACCAAAACTAAAATGCCTCTTATTAAAGAAACGATAAAAAAGTAACGGAAAAAAGAATAACAACACTCCCCAAGGAACAAGAAAAAACACCAATCCAGAGGAATAAACACTTAAAAAATCATCTCTACTTCCATGAGGAATAGGTACCTGAGTTATCGGATTATCTTTAATATTTAACCAATAAGGTAAAATACATACAATTATAAGTAAAAGAGCAAAAAAAGTAAATAATAAAAGTCGTTTATAATAATGTAAAAATGTGATCTTTATTTTTTTATTTAAACTAAATGTAGCATCCAAACGGCTATAAAAGTCAAAACTAACTTGAACTACCACTGGTAAAACAAAAAACACCAGCCCAAAAATAGTTGTGACATGATGTGATGAAACCGTGATAGACAATAACGAAAGCGATGTAAATAAAAAACGATAATTACCCGTTTGTAGCCACTTGTATATTTCCGGTAAAGTATGCAATAACAAGGCAATACCAATAATACTTGGCAGTTGACCAAAAATATGTAACGCTTCTAAAAATGATGAAGAAAACACCGCTAAAACACACGCATAACCAGCAACTTTTTTACTCCCCATCAACAATAAAGTAAATCTATACACTCCAGTTATAAAAATAATTACCGCCAATAAAGCCACCACAAACATCGCAAATTTTAGTCCCCCTAAAAATGAAAAAACAGCCATTAATTGATGCACTAGAGGTGGATATCCCATTACAGAGAATCCAGTGTACCATTTAAAACTCCAAGACGCAAACCAATGTGATGCATAATGCTCAGCAAAAAATAAATGAACTAGGGCGTCATAGCTTTTTTCTAAAGTAAAAAACATGGTAGTACCATGGAATACAATTCCAATTAATAAGGCTACTATCAAATATTTATCACTTGTTTCTTTCATTCTAATCTTATTGTTTAACAATACTCTAAAGGTATTTTAAAAGAAAATATTGACAAATTTGTTGGTCTATACAAAACCACATTTCAACGTAACAAATGGTTCTTTGGAAACAATCTCTCCATTTACAAGCTCCTAGCCCATTACTTTTGACACTATAAATAAGTAAAAACCTATAATCATGAAAATATTAGCGATAGATGACCAACAGCTTATTCTACTCCCATTAGAAAAACGATTGAAAAAAATTGGATACGATGTAAGAACAGAAACTGACCCTTTGGATGCAATTCATATGCTCAAAAAATTCCAGCCAGATTTGGTCATTGTAGATATCAATATATCACAAAACATCTCTGGACTTGATATTATTTCATACATCAGATCAACGCATAGTAAAGAWGTCTTTATTATCGTTCTATCGGGAAAAACAGATACAAAAACCATTGCCAAAGCTTATGAATTTGGAATTAATGACTATCTAAAAAAACCGCTCAGCTTGCATGAAATTTGTTTGCGAATTCAACAGCTAACTCATTTTCCAAATAGACTGCAACAAAGATCCCATGATATAATTATTCAAAAACGTTGTGTAGGAGTAGTAATTCCTTGTTACAATGAAGCCGACAGATTATTAAGCAAGGAATATATTAAGTTTATTGATAAACACACTGGCTATTTCTTGTGTTTTGTAAATGATGGTAGCACAGACAATACATTAGAAGTATTAAAACGCYTACAAAAAGGAAGAGAAGATTTTGTCCATATTTACAACTGTCAACAAAATAAAGGAAAAGCAGARGCTGTTCGCTTAGGAATGCTTTACTTAAAYCAATATGAAGAATTTGATTACATTGGATTTTTAGATGCAGATTTATCAACGGATTTCAGTGATTTCGAGGAATTAGTCCATACCATTGATTCTAGTAGTTACAAAATAGTAAGTGGCTCAAGAATTGACAGAATGGGAGCAAATATTAGTACAAACTCTTTCAGAGGGATTATTAGTAAAACCATCAACTTTTTCATTTGCAAACTACTCCAAATGAATTTCAAAGACACACAATGTGGTGCTAAGGTTTTTAAAAAAGACATCATCAACATCTCGTTTAAAAAACCCTTTGTTAGTAGGTGGTTATTTGATATAGAAATATTTTTACGCTTAAAAAAACACTATAGCCTTAAAAGAGCTAAAAAAATGATTTGTGAAAAACCTTTAAACCGTTGGATACATGTCGACGGGTCTAAATTATCGCTAATGGACTCTGTAAAAATAATACTGCAGCTATTTAAAATAGGGTGGAGCTACAAGCAAAACAAGATATTTTCCAATCAATAAATTTCATCCTATTTCTTTTTTTAGATCTAATTAGAAATCAGGACTCCCCTATTTGGATAATAAGCATGATTAAAAACAAGTGCAAATACTAAAAAAGCAACACTAAAAACACATAGGCACTGTACTTAATTATGCTTTGTATCTAATATCCACAACTTGAGCACAGGTTCCTGATTAAGTCTGAATTTCCTCCAGATATTCAGATGAAATCGGACCTAAGAAAACGCTTTACTAAAAAGATAAAACAGTTGCAAGAAAAGAAAGACTCCTTTTCCCCAATTTACTCGTACTATAAAAACCACCGACTCAATAAAAACACGTACTTTTGCAAAAATTTAAAATACAACATGGCATATAAATTAATTTGCTCGGACATAGATGGAACCTTATTAAATGTAGATAGAGAATTGTCTCAATCTACTATAGAACAAGTACAACGGGTTTCTCCAATTCCTTTTATTTTAATTTCATCCCGTATGCCAGCTGCTATGCATCATTTACAAAGAGATTTAAAAAACGAATCCACTCCGCTAATTGCCTACAATGGTGGTTTAGTTATAGCAGACAATCAAACTATTCATTCTACATTTATTGCACCAAATATGATTCAAAAAGTTGCGGATCAATGCAAGGAGAACAGCGTACATTTAAGTTTGTATTTTAATGACGAATGGTATGTACCGAGTATGGATTTTTGGGCAAAAAGAGAGGCCAACAATACGAAGGTTACTCCTGCGGTAAAACCTACTGAAGACGTAATAAATACATGGATTCAAGAAGAAAAAGGTGCCCATAAAATAATGTGCATGGGAGACGAAAACGAAATTGACATTTTGTACAATTATTTAAAAAATAATTATGCTGACCAAATTCACTTATACCGTTCTAAGCCTACTTATATAGAGATCTCTCACAAAGCTATCTCTAAAAAAACAGCCATTGAAATGTTGTTAGAGCACACTTTCACCACAATAAATATGGAGGAAATTATTGCTTTTGGTGATAATTTTAACGATATTGAAATGCTAGAAGCCGTGGGAATGGGAGTTGCAGTAGCCAACGCACAAACTCAAGTACTTGAAATTGCAAACATGGTAACTGACACCAATAAAAATGATGGTGTAGCAAAAGCTATTAAAGAATTATTCTAATATGGAAACTCAAAAAAACAATCCTGGACACGGTGTCAAATTAGTAGATATGCTCAAGGAATTAGAAAAGTATTATGGTTGGGAACACATGGCATATAAAATACCTATAGGCTGTTTTAAAAACAATCCTTCCATAGGATCAAGCTTGACTTTTTTAAGACGCACAGGTTGGGCAAAAAATGAAGTACAAGAACTGTACAAAAAAATGAAGCAAAGTCAACAGTAAACGAGGTATTCAAAACTGAAAATTTCTCCTATATACTCAATGCACATCGCTTTTGAGTTTTTTACGCGCTCTTTTCCCCATTCTCAGCGTTAAAAATTTAAATCGTAGTTCAGCGATACTTTTACCATCACTACAACTCGCCTTTAGCCTAAGCTATGTGGTGCCTTGAGAAGAAAAAAATAAATTTGACGAAATTTCCGAAAAACTAAATCCATTGAGTACCTTTAACGGCTGATTAAAAATCAAAACTTATGATATTAGGAATTCCTTATACAGAATGGGTAGGATACTTAGCTTCGCTAGTCCTCATTATTTCGTTTACGCGTAAAAATGTAAACCAACTTAGAATTATCAACTCTATAGGCGCCATACTTTTTGTCGTTTACGGATTTATGTTAGCCACATCTTGGCCCATTATTATTACCAATACATTCATCCTATCTTTAAACACGTACTATTTGACTAAAAAAGAAAAGTCAAAAAACTAACGTTTTACCACTTCAAACAATTCGCCACCCTCACATTTCAAGGTTTTATAAGGATATTTTAAAATCAAAGCATAATCGTGGGTGGCCATTAAAATGGTTTTACCGCTAGCATGAATTTCTTTCAAAACTTTCATTACTGTCACTGAAGTTGCAGGGTCCAAATTTCCAGTTGGTTCATCTGCCAGTATTAATTCTGGATCGTTTAATAAGGCCCTCGCGATAGCTACACGCTGTTGCTCACCACCTGACAACTCAAAAGGCATTTTAAACCCTTTGGCTTCCAGACTTACTTTTGCAAGCACTTCATTAATTTTGGACTTCATTTTTTCTTTGTCCTTCCATCCYGTAGCTTTTAACACWAACAACAAATTATTAAACACCGTACGATCGTTTAACAATTTAAAATCCTGAAAAACTACGCCGATCTTTCTTCTTAAAAAAGGAATTTCTTTTTCTTTGAGTTTTGTCAAATCAAAATCAACAATACTTCCTTTCCCCTCTTGCAAGGGCAAATCTCCATAAAGAGTCTTCATCAAACTACTTTTCCCGCTCCCCGTTTTTCCAATTAAATAAATAAAATCACCTTTATTAATATGTAAATTCACATCGGAAAGCACCAAGTTTTCTCTTTGATAAATGGCACAATTATTTAATTCTAATATGGTCTGAGACATTGTATATTGTTTCCTACAAACATAACCAATTCATAAGCTTCGGCAAAATAAATTTTTCTACTTCCAGTCATTAAAAAACTTGACGTTTTTTATCAAATTTGTGAGTACTACATGCAATTTTGAGAAAAATAAACGTTATTAATGATAAACAATTTATTCTTTAGTGCTAATTGATATCCGAATGAAACATTTTAAATTAGTAATTACCTTGGCAGCCACTTGTTTAATCTCTATTGGTTATTCGCAAGAAACCATTATCAAAACAAATGAGTTACAATCTTACAACCACGCCTTGGAATTATTCCAAAACAGCGCCTATGTTGCTGCTCAACATGAATTTTCTTCCATTCAAAATTCATTTGAACCAGCTTCTGAACTCAAGGCAAATTGCGCCTATTATATTGCCAATTGCGCTGTACAGTTAGGCGACAGAAACGCAGATGAGCTCATGCAAAACTTTGTAGACAAATACCCTACGAGTACCAAAAGGAATGACGCCTTTATGGATGTAGCCAATCACTATTTTAAAACCGGAAAATACAGTTATGCACTCAAGTGGTTTGGAAAAGCATCCACAGATAATTTGACAGGGAGTTCTTTGGAAGCCTATAATTTCAAATATGGATATGCATTATTTGTGCGAAAAGATTATAAAAACGCCAAACAGTATTTTGGTAAATTATTAGATTCCAAAAAATATGGTTCTCAGGCCAAATATTATTACGGCTATATGGCATATCAAGATGATGACTATAAAACCGCCGATAAATATTTAGGAGAAGTTTCTAAGGATGAATCTTATAAAAAAGATGTTTCTTATTACCTAGCCGATATGAATTTTAAACTCGGAAAATTTCAATTATCCATTGACAAAGCACTTCCTCTGTTAGCAAAAGTAACAAGAAAAGAACATTCCGAAATTTCAAAAATTTTAGGAGAAAGTTATTTCAACTTACAAAAATATTCAGAAGCCATTCCCCATCTAAAAAATTACAAAGGAAAAAGAGGTAAATGGAATAATACTGATTACTATTTCCTTGGTTATGCTCATTATAAGCAACAAGAATATCCAGAAGCCATCTCTTATTTCAACAAAATAATTGGAGGAGACAATGCCGTTTCTCAAAATGCTTACTATCATTTAGCAGCATGTTACTTGAATCAAAAGCAAAAGTCAGAAGCGTTAAATGCCTTTAAAAACTCAAGCGAAATGAGTTACAACCCAGCTATTCAGAAAGATGCTTGGTTGAATTACGCAAAACTCAGTTACGAGATTGGAAACCCTTATCAACCTGTACCGAGCGTACTTCAAAACTACTTGAAATTACATCCAAAATCGAAAGCTTCATCTGAAATACATCAACTCGTTGTAAATTCTTATATGACGAGTGACGATTACGACGGGGCGATTAATTACTTAAAACACAAAAAAGACCCAAGCAGTAAAAAAATGTTTTCCGAGGCGCATTTCTACAGAGGAATTCAATTATTCAATGCTAAAAAATACGAAGAAGCTGCCCTAGATTTCAAAACTGTAACAGCAACTTCACAAAACGATGCCCACAGGCTAAGAGCTAGTTATTGGTTGGGTGAGAGCTATTTCAGAACGGGTAATTTTTTAAGTGCAAAAAGTAATTTCGAACAGTTTGAACAGTCTATAAACACTGTTGGCTTAGAAGAAAAAAACTTGATTCAATATAATTTAGGCTATACTTATTTTAAGCTCCAAGATTACAGCAAAGCCGTAGCTGCTTTTAAACACTATACAAATCAAGACAACAACACACCTGTTTTATTGAATGACAGTTACCTTCGAATTGGAGATTGTTATTTTGCAATGAGTCGTTATAAGGAGTCAATTTCCATGTACGAAAAAGCAATGACCAACAATACCAAACAAAGAGCCTATGCAGAATTTCAACAGGCTATTAGCTATGGATATATTGGGAAAAACAATCAAAAAATCGTGTCATTAGAGCAATTTTTAAAGCGACATAAAAAATCGCGTCTGCATGATGATGCCATGTATATATTAGGAAAYACYTATATGAACAAAGGGCAGTCAGACAAAGCATTGCAATCTTACAATCGCCTTATTGACAGCCATAAAAAAAGCAGGTTTGTTGTAAAAAGCTTGTTGAAAAAAGGAATTATTTATTACAATACAGACAAAAATTCTCTGGCACTGGGTATTTACAAACAAATAGTTCACAATTTCCCCAATACATCCGAGGCTCAGGAATCCGTAAAAAATGCACGTAAGATATATATAGACATGGGAGATGTGGATAGCTATGCGGCCTGGGTCAAGACCATAGATTTTGTAAACATAACTGATAGTGAACTCGACAACGACACTTTTGAAGCTGCTGAAATACAGTACATGCAACAAAACACACACAAAGCAATTAGTAGTTTAAAAAAATACTTACAGCGTTTCCCCAACGGAGGGCATCGTTTAAAAGCAAATTATTTCTTAGCGCAAACACTTTACAATCAACAGAAGCATCAACAGGCTAGACCCTATTTTGAAGCCGTTTTATCTCTCAATACAAACACATACACTGAACAAAGTTTATACCAGTTATCTTCCATTTATATCGAAGAAGAAAACTGGAAGCAAGCCATGCCTTTACTTTTAAACTTAGAAGAAACTTCTAATTCTACGGACAATGAGCTATTTGCACAAAGTAATTTAATGAAAGGGTATTACACGTTGAAAAATTACAGCAAGGCCGAATCATATGCTACATTAATCATAGAAAACACAAGTGTAGCCAATGACATCAAATCAGATGCTCAAATTATAATTGCACGTTCCGCCATTCAAACCAACGATTTTGAAAAGGCGAGAACGGCCTACAAAAAATTAAACAGTATTGCTACTGGCTCTTTAAAAGCAGAAGCATTGTACTATCAAGCACTCTTTGAACATCAAGATGGCAGTTACAAAGTTTCCAATAGTATTATAAAAAATATTGCCGCCAACTATGCATCTCATCGCGTTTGGGGAGGAAAATCCCTGATTATCATGGCAAAAAACTTCCATAAATTAGATGACAGCTACCAAGCAACTTATATATTGGAAAGCGTCATCAAAAATTTCAGTGAATTCGACACCGTAGTTGAAGAAGCATCTACCACTCTGAAATCAATAAAAAACGAAGCTGCTAAAACCAATGAATCTATACAAACTATTAAAAATTAAAATGATGTTGAACAGAAAATCATTTCACTATCCATTGATGAAAAATCTATTTGTAAGCTTCATTTTTATGAGTTCTATCGGATTGTTAGCACAAAACAAAGACACGCTGCACACGCAAGAAATTAACATTATAAAATCTTACAAACCCACTGTATCAGATGCCTTTAAAATAAAAAGCAACCCCAAACTCAAAGCATCAGATTCTATAAAAAAACACCCTGTTAATTATCGAATTTTTTCGTTTCCTGTAGCATCTACATTTACACCGTCCAAAGGAAAGGCAAAAAATATAGTTCGAGAACCTCAACCTAGGCTATACGACAACTATGTGTCCGCTGGTTTCGGAAACTATAGCAGCCCAATGATTGAGGCATATATTCACACTCAGACTAATAGAGACAATGATTTTGGACTGTTTCTAAAACACAACTCATCCAAAGACGGGGTTAAAGATGCATTGCTAGACTCTAAATTTTCTACCAGCGACATTGCTTTGTATTACAAGCAATTTGACAGAGATTACGACTGGAAGTTAGATGCCGGATATCAGCGAAAACAACAGAATTTTTATGGCATTCCGAGTACCGTACTTTTTACACCTACTTTTTTTGATAATTTAGATCTAACACAGACATTCAACACCATAAATGTAGGAGGAGCCATTAATTTTTACGATTTCTTTTTAACAAACATTACCACTCAAATCTCCAATTTTTCCGATGCCTTTGACAGTAACGAAATCCATTTACTTGTAAAACCAACTATCGAGTTGCCCATTTCTACAGAACTCATAAATACGGTAATTTCTATCGAGATGCTTTCTGGAAAATTTAAACAAGGATATGCCAATACTTCTGAACTTAAAAATAATTTCCTAAACCTAGGAATCAACCCAAATCTTGAAGTAAGACGTGATAATTTAACCTTCAATTTAGGAGTTAAAACTTATTATAGTATGGATTTAGAGCAAAAAGAAAATACTTTCTATGCCTACCCAAACATCACAGCTTCGTTACGAGTACTTGACGATGCTTTTATATTAATAGGAGGTGTTACGGGAGATTTAATTCAGAATTCTTACCAAACGTTTGCAGACGAGAATCCATGGGTCTCACCTACTTTATCAATMCTCCCTACAGATAATCAATACAACGGGTATATTGGCGCAAAGGGTAAATTAGCCTCTAATATTAGTTACCAAGGAAAAATCACCTATAGCAATACCAAGAACAAAGCAATGTTTATTCACAACGAGATCCAAACCAACGGGAGCTTAGAAATTTCGGATATTTACAGAGCAGAAAATTCATTTAATGTAGTATATGATGATGTCAAAAGCATTCACTTTAATGGAGAAATTAATGTTAAAGTTTCCAAGGAAATCAGTTTTGGTGGAACTGTWGATTATGTCAATTATACGCCAACTAAGTTCAGTGAAGTTTGGAACACGCCCACTTTAAAAGCCGCTGCATTTGCCAATTTCCAACACAATAAATGGTTTGGGAGTGCCAAACTATTCTATGAAAGTGATAAAAAAGATATTGTAGTTCCTTTTGGTCAAAATGCTAGTTTGATTACCGCTACCGAAATTGATGCATTTGTAGATGTAAATCTAAATTTTGGTTATATTTTTTCTGACCGCTTAACCGCTTTTGTAAAAGCAAATAATATCACCAACTCACATTACGAACGGTTTTTAAACTACCAAGTTCAAGGAGCACAATTCTTAGGAGGCATCACTTATAAATTTGATTTATAATTATAAAAACAACGCCTAAATTTCTTTGAAATTCAACATATATTTGAACCGCTAGTATTTATTACTTTCGGTTCATTTTTTTTGATTAGTTTTATCACCCAAACAACTACAAATGAAAAAATTACTTTTGGCTTTTATTTCAATAGCCACCATCATCTCATGTCAATGTAACAAATCAACATCAAAAGATATTCTATCCCTTACCAATACTCATCTTCAAGATTCAACTGTGATACGAGCAGTTTTTGACACTGCTTTAAGTGACGGAAAAGGTTATGAATGGTTACGWGACCTAACTCAAAATATAGGACACAGATTATCTGGATCAACACAAGCGGAAAAAGCCGTACAATGGGGTGAACAATTAATGAAATCACAGCAATTTGATTCCGTTTGGCTACAACCAATTATGGTTCCACACTGGGTACGAGGGGCACAAGAAACAGCGTATTTTATTTCAAAAAACAACAAAACAACTGTTGCTATTTGTGCTTTAGGAGGTTCGGTAGCCACCCCTGAAAATGGAGTTACCGCAGAAGTTATAGAATTAAACAGCATCAAACAAGTGTCAGAACACGGAGAAAAACTAAAAGGAAAAATAGTGTTTTTTAACCGCGCTTTTGACCCTACACTAATCAATACATTTCATGCCTACGGGGGCTGTGTAGACCAACGATGGGCAGGAGCTCATGCTGTAGGCACCTACGGAGCATTGGGTGTAATAGTTAGATCCATGACAGGAACTATTGACGATTTCCCTCACACGGGATCTATGGGATACCAAGAATTACCACAAGAACAACGAGTTCCTGCAGCTGCAATTAGCACGAAAGCGTCCAATGAATTAAGTGCAGCTCTTAAGATAAACCCGACATTGAAATTTCACTTTCAACAATCATGTAAAACACTGCCTGACGCTCCTTCATTCAATGTTATTGGTGAGTTAAAAGGTGCTGAATTCCCAAACAAATACATCACCGTAGGTGGTCATTTAGACTCTTGGGACTTAGGAGATGGTGCACATGATGATGGAACGGGTGTTGTACAATCTTTAGAAGTTCTACGAATTTTTAAAGCAAACAATATCCAACCAAGACACAGTATAAGAGCCGTCCTTTTTATGAATGAAGAAAACGGAAATAGAGGAGGAAAACGATACGCTGCTGCCGCAAAAGAAAACAACGAAATTCATGTTGCTGCACTAGAATCTGATGCCGGAGGACATACACCAAGAGGCTTTAGTTATGACGGAAATATTGATAAAGTTGAATTGTTTAAAAGTTGGAAAAAATTATTATCCCCTTATGGATTGCACGAATGGGAAAAAGGACACACTGGTGTGGATATTGATCCGCTAAAATCTGACTCCATTGTGTTGGCAGGCTACAGACCCGATTCACAGCGTTATTTTGATTATCATCACTCTGCAAACGACACTTTTGACAAAGTCAATGAACGAGAACTACAATTAGGAACCGCAGCAATGACATCACTTATCTATTTATTAGACCAACATTTGGATTAATATGGTTGCTGGTTGTTAGTTGCTGGTTGCTAGTTACTGGTTGTTAGTTGTTGGTTGTTAGTTGTTGGTTGCTTGTTGCTGGTTGTTAGTTGTTGGTTGCTTGTTGCTGGTTTCAGGTTGAAACTTAATATCTGAAGGACTTACAAGATAAAACTGTCTTAATTTAATCTGTTTTTGTATTTTTGTACATTAAACAAATCAATATTTGAAACTTATCAAACTAACATGAGAACATATATTTTATTAATTGCAAGTAGTATTCTTTTACTTTCTTGTGAATTAAAACCAGCAGTAGACACCATCATCATCAATGCCAATATTTATACGGTCAACGACAATTTTGAAGTCGCGCAGGCAATGGCTATTAAAGATGGAAAAATTGTAGAAGTAGCTTCCAATCTCGTAATCCAATCCAAATACAGGCCCGAATACATTAACAATGCAGAAGGAAAAACCATTGTACCTGGATTTATAGATGCCCATTGTCATTTTTTAGGATTGGGACTTTCTAAGCAAAAAGTAAACTTAGTAGGTACCAAAAGTTTTGACGAGGTAATTGAACGAATCGTTGATTTTCAAAAAGAAAAAAATGTTGCATACATCACTGGTCGTGGATGGGATCAAAACGATTGGGACATCAAAGAATATCCAACAAAAGAAAAGCTAGACAAATTATTTCCTAATACCCCTATTGCGATTCGTCGTATTGATGGACATGCATTATTAGCAAACCAAGCAGCCATTGACCTTGCAGGAGTTACCATAAACACCCTTTTTGAAGGTGGAGAGATCTTAAAGAAAGAGGGACAGTTAACCGGTGTTTTTATTGATATGCCGATGGATTTAATTGAAAATAAAATTCCACCTACTCCCAAAAAACAGAAAATTCAAGCATTACTAGATGCACAAACACATGGTTTTTATTTTGGACTTACTACGGTCGACGACGCAGGCCTATCACGAAGTTCTATCGAACTTATAGATAGTTTACAGCAATCTGGTGACTTAAAGATGCGTATCTACGCCATGATCTCCAACAAAAAGGAAGATGTAGACTATTATTTACAAAAAGGAATCTACAAAACCGACAAATTAAACGTTCGCTCTGTAAAAGTATATGCTGATGGTGCTTTAGGATCTAGAGGAGCCGCTTTAAAAAAATCCTATAGCGATAAACACAATCATTTTGGAGCCTTATTATCATCCCCAGAATCGTTTAAAGAAATTGCTGAAAAATTGGCCAACTCAGAATTTCAAATGAACACACATGCCATAGGGGATTCAGCAAATGCGATGTTATTAAACATTTATAAAGAAGTTTTAAAAGATAAAGTGAATAAACGTTGGAGAATCGAACATGCACAAATTGTAAGTTCAGAAGATGTAGAATTATTCAAAAATGTAATCCCATCCGTGCAACCAACACATGCCACTTCTGACATGTACTGGGCAGAAGACCGTCTTGGAGCAGCTCGCATAAAAACCGCTTATGCCTATAAAAAATTATTAAAAGCGCATGGTAAGATAGCACTAGGAACCGATTTCCCTGTAGAAAAAGTTAGCCCAATCCTTACCTTTTATGCTGCAGTTACAAGAAAAGATTTAAAACAATTTCCCAAGAATGGTTTTCAAATTGAGAATGCTTTAACCAGAGAAGAAGCCCTAAGAGGAATGACAATTTGGGCTGCATATTCCAATTTTGAAGAGAATGAAAAAGGAAGCTTAGAAGCTGGGAAATTTGCTGATTTTGCTATCTTGAACAAAAATATAATGGAAATTTCGGAAGATGAAATCCTAGACATACATGTTGAGGAGACCTATGTAAACGGTGAAATTGTTTATAAAAAGTAAAAAAAAGAAATTGCTTTAACTGTATGTTGTAAGTTAAAAATGATACATTGTAACAGCATCTAATGATCGTTTTTAACTTACCATCTAAAACACCGCTTTGAAATTAACTTATACGCATATCATATTGTTTTTTACGTTGGTTGTACTAACGTTAAAAACCACCGCTCAAGACCTACCCAAAGGTTTTGTATATGTAGATGAATTGATTCCAAATATAGCATTGGATTTGCGCTATACAAGCTTCAATAACTTTGTTGGACAACCAATTGAGGGCTATCAAAAAGCACGATGTATTCTAAGTCTAAAAGCAACAGAGGCCTTAAAAAAAGCACAAATATCCTTAAACAAAAAAGACCTAGGTTTATTAATCTACGATTCATACAGACCGCAACAAGCTGTGAACCATTTTATGCGTTGGGCAAAAAACACCAACGACACCTTGATGAAACAACATTATTATCCAGGTGTAAAAAAGAAAAATTTATTCAAAGAACAATACATCGCCACAAGATCTGGGCATAGTAGAGGTAGCACCATTGATGTAACTCTTATCAATTTAAAAACAGGAATTGTACTAGATATGGGCAGTCCGTTTGATTTTTTCGGACCAGAATCTTGGGTTTCTAACAGAAATCTAACAGCCATTCAAATTGCAAATAGGCAGTTATTACAAAGCACCATGAAACAATTTAATTTCAGGAACTACCCAAAAGAGTGGTGGCATTTCACACTCTGTTGGGAACCTTTTCCTAAAACTTATTTTGATTTCCCTGTAAATTAACGAATCCCCTTTACAAATTCATCAATTTTATTCACACCGTTTTCTGTCAAGTGCTTTACAAAAGCTGAACCTATAATAGCTCCTTTGGCATATTTAGTAGCTTGTTGGAATGTTTCTGCATTTGAAATACCAAATCCAACAATTTGAGGAGCATTTAACTGCATGGCATCTATCCGTTTAAAATAGGCTTCTTGCGTACCTCCAAAAGCACTTTTAGCACCTGTTACACTAGCAGAACTTACCATATAAATAAAGCCATTCGAAATTTTATCTATAAACCTGATACGCGCATCAGATGTTTGAGGCGTGATTAAAAACACGTTGATCAAATCGTATTTTTCGAAGGTTTCTTTATATAAATCATTGTATTCTTTGACTGGTAAATCTGGAATTATCAAACCATCTATTCCGACCTCCTTACATTTCTTACAAAAAGCGTCTACACCGTATTGTAACAATGGGTTAAAATAGCCCATAATCACTAGTGGAATGGAGACCGTTTTTCTGATATCTTTTAATTGTTCAAATAACAACTCGGTACTCATTCCATTATTCAAAGACGTTGTAGAACTTGCTTGAATAGTAGGACCATCTGCCAAAGGATCACTAAAAGGCAATCCAATTTCTACAAAGTCTACCCCACTTTTCTCAAGTTCCTGCAATACTTTTACAGTACTATCTGGCGCTGGATATCCAGCAGTAAAATAGATGGAAAGTAATTTTTTATTTTCGTTTAGTTTATGTTGTATTCTGTTCATGTAATTTCTTTTAAATGTTATTGAATCTACTGATACGCATTTATCTAGTCTTAAAATCAAAAGCAACTAAACAGCGCAACGGTAGCTGAGAAGCGCCGAATCTATAAGCCGAAATAGTTAATATACGTATCCAAATCCTTATCTCCACGACCCGACAAATTCAACACGACTATATCATCTTTCTTAAATTGTTTTTGGTCAAAAACCGCCAAGGCATGTGAACTTTCAATCGCAGGAATAATCCCTTCCAATTTACACAGGTCCAATCCTGACTTCATGGCTTCAGCATCCGTAACTGCAATAAACTCTGCTCGTTTTGTTTTACATAAATGTGCATGTAAAGGTCCCACTCCTGGGTAATCCAAGCCAGCAGAAATAGAATATGGTTCTATAATCTGACCGTCTTTGGTTTGCATTAAYAAGGTTTTACTTCCGTGGATAATTCCTTCATTTCCCAACACGCTTGTCGCTGCACTTTCACCAGAATCTACACCTTTACCCGCTGCTTCAACAGCAATTAATTTTACCGATTCCTCGTCCAAATAATGATAAAAAGCACCCGCAGCATTGCTTCCTCCTCCAACACATGCAATCACATAATCTGGGTTTGATTTCCCTTCTTTCTCTAATAATTGAATCTTTATCTCTTCTGAAATTACCGATTGAAAACGCGCCACCATATCTGGATACGGATGTGGCCCTACTACAGAACCAATAATATAATGGGTGTCTACAGGATTATTGATCCAATCTCGTATTGCCTCGTTAGTGGCATCTTTTAAGGTTCTACTTCCAGACAATGCAGGAATTACAGTCGCCCCCAACATTTTCATACGTGCTACATTTGGCGCTTGACGCGCAATATCTATTTCGCCCATATATACAATACATTCCAAGCCCATTAGTGCACAAACGGTAGCCGTTGCAACTCCATGCTGCCCTGCACCTGTCTCTGCAATAATTCGCTTTTTCCCCAAACGCTGCGCCATCAAAATCTGACCAATAGTATTGTTTATTTTATGGGCGCCTGTATGATTTAAATCTTCTCTTTTTAAATAAATATTGGTTTGATACTTTTCAGACAATCGCTTTGCATAATACAAAGGGGTCGGACGCCCAACATAATCTTTTAACAAAGACTCAAACTCGGCAATAAAAGAAGGATCACTCATCACTTTTAAATATTGTTCACCCAATTCTTTTACGTTCGGATACAACATTTCTGGGATAAATGCGCCTCCAAAATCGCCATAATACCCGTTTTCATCTACAAAATAACTCATACCAACTTGTCTTTAAATTCTTTAATCTTATCTATATCTTTTAACCCTGGACTTATTTCAAACTTACTGTTTACGTCCCACCCAATACAATTATTTAACAGGGAAGTCTTCCTGAATTTTTTAAGTTCATTTACTGATTCTACTCCTAAGCCACCACTTAGTAAAAATGGTTTCTCAGACTTATTTTTCTTTAACAAACTCCAATCAAACACCACTCCGTTTCCTCCAACTTTGTCTCCTTTAGTGTCAAACAAAAAATAATCTACCTGCTTTTCAAAAGCGATTAATTGTTCAAAATCAAACTTGGCATCCACAGGAAATGCTTTAATAACTCCTACTTTAAGCCCCATAGCTTTTTTAAGTTCTTTGCAATACTCAGGAGATTCATCACCATGTAACTGCACACAGTCCAGGTTATTCTCAGTTACAATCTCTAGAACATGCTCCAAGGACTCATTTACAAAAACCCCCACCTTTTTAATGCCTACAGGAATATCCACTTTAGGAAACACCGTTACATGTCTACCAGATTTTTTATAGAAAATAAACCCTATAAAATCTGGTTTCAAGGCAATGAGTTTCTTAATATTTTCGGCATCTCGCATGCCACAAACTTTTAACTTCATGTGTTTAATATTTTGCAATTGAATAAAAATATTTCAGAATTTGAGAAATCATGTTCGTTTCACAACTATCGTAATTGCTGAATAAAATGATTACAAGCCAATCCTGGGTTGGCTGTTTTCATAAAATTCTCTCCAATTAAAAACCCTTTAAAACCATGTTGTTTCAAGTCCAAAATAGTCTGCGGACTGCTAATTCCACTTTCAGATACTTTGATACAACTAGATGGAATTTGACTTGCCAACTTTATAGAATGCTCCAAATCCACTTCAAAGGTTTTTAAATTCCGATTATTGATTCCTATGATTTTATTTTCTAATTCAATTTTATCCAATTCTTGCTGAGTATGTACTTCGTACAAAACACTCAATCCTAAATCMTTTGCCAAAGCCCCAAAATTTTTCAATTCTTGTTTGGTCAAACAGGCAGCAATTAATAAAATAACATCTGCTCCYAAAGACTTACTTTCAATAATTTGRAATTCATCAACAATAAAATCTTTCCTTAAAATAGGTGTATTTTTATTGATGGTTCTGGCTTTYAGCAAATCTTCATTCATTCCWCCAAAAAAATCRGYATCCGTAAGAATAGATTGCGCTGCCACCCCYGCTTTTAAGTAKCCTTCCGTTACTTCTTGAATACTGCTTACTCCATTTATCAAGCCTTTAGAAGGAGATTTTCTTTTGTATTCAGCTATAATCCCTGAACTCCCCTTTGCTAACAAAGCACTTTCCAACGAATTTACCTGCCTTTGGAACATCGCCGAATCCTCCAATATAGCAATGGATGTATTTTTCTTTAAAGCAGCAATTTCAATTCGTTTCGCTGCAATAATTTTATCTAATATTGTCATTCTCTAAGCTAATAAATTGGTTAAACATTCCGCTCCTTTCAATCCTAATAATGAATCTTTTGACTGTTCAAACGCCTCTTCAAAATTAGTTTCAGGTGCAATGGTCTGGATGGCAAAAGCGGTATTGGCCAGCACTACATTGTTCTGAGCTTCTGTTCCTTTTCCTTGTATAATATCCTTGAATATTTTTACTGAAGAAGCCACTGAATCACCTCCAACAATATCGCTTTGTGCCAATCGCTTAAAGTTAATTTCTTCTGGCGTAAATATCTGTGTTCCTTTGTTGGATATGATATTGAATTTAGACGTCAGAGAAATTTCATCATAGCCATCAAAACTGTGAACTACTTTATAATTCCCTGACGATTGCTGCATTAAATAACCATACAAACGGGCAATTTCCATATTAAAAACGCCTACCATTTGATTTTTTGGTTGACTCGGATTCACCAATGGCCCTAGTACATTAAAAAATGTTTTTAATCCCAATTCTCTACGAATAGGCCCCACCGTTTTCATCGCTGGATGAAATAACGGCGCATGTAAAAAACAAATATTCGCGGTGTCTAACTGACGTTTTAAGACAGCTTCATCATTCGAAAATTGATAGCCCAAATATTCCAACATATTGGAAGATCCACACGTTGAGGAAACTCCATAATTCCCGTGTTTTGCTACTTTATACCCTGCACCTGCTACAATAAATGATGTCAGTGTGGAAATATTAAAGGTATCTTTTCCATCTCCTCCTGTACCACATAAATCGATGGTATTAAAATCTGAGAAATCAATTCTAATGGCCAATTCCAATAAGGCATCTCTAAATCCTATCAACTCATTTACCGACAGTGAACGCATTAAAAACACGGTCAAAAAGGACGCTATCTGAGACGTATTGAATTCATTTTTTGCAATTCTAATCAGTACATCCTTTGCTTCCTCCGCATTCAAATGCTCATGAGCAAACAGTTTATTTAAAATATTTTTCATGTGTTTTAAATTTTGTAATTAATTAAAAATATTTCAGAATTTGAGACCCCATGTAAGCACTCGTTACACTTGTTCTCAAATGAATTTATTTTAATCATACCCTTGGGGGTGTTTTTTGATTAAAAAAATTCATGTTCATTTCATCGTTAATTAGCATTAGCTTCAATAAAATTTTGTACWATTTGTTTTCCTAAGGGCGTTAAAATAGACTCTGGATGAAACTGTACCGCACTTATTTTATRTGTTTTGTGTTGCAAAGACATAATTCCACCATCATCATCTAGCGCTGTAATTTCTAATTCATCAGGAAATGTATCACCCGTTGCTATCCAAGAATGGTACCTCCCTGCCTCAAATTGTTTTGGAACATCCTTATAAACTACCGCTTCTATATCTGTCTGAAACATGGTGGTTGCTACTCCGTGAAATACTTGATCCATATTTTCTATACTCCCACCAAAAACCTCTGTAATGGCTTGCAATCCTAAACAGACGCCAAATATTGGTTTTTTACCTGCATATGTTTTTATCACTTCTTTTAATATCCCCGCTTCATCCGGAATTCCAGGACCTGGAGACAAAATAATCAAATCATAGGCATCTATTTCTTGAATATCAATCTCATCATTTCTAAAAACCGCTGGATACACCCCTGTAATATCTTCGACCATGTGCACCAAATTATAGGTAAACGAATCGTAATTATCTAGTATTAAAATCTTCATTTTTTTGCTTTTTTTGATCGGTTGAATGCTTTTAATTCACTCAAATCCTACATTATAAATTTTCTGCCAATGTCAAGGCCTTTTTTAAAGCCGCCAATTTGTTATTTACTTCTTGTAATTCGCTTTCTTCGTTTGAACTGATAACAATTCCTGCGCCTGCTTGTGAATACAATACATTATTTTTACTCACAAAAGAACGAATGGCAATGGCCAAATTCACATCGTTATTCAAACCTATAAAACCAACAGCTCCTCCGTAAAAACCACGTGTCTGATTTTCATAGGTATCAATTAGTTCCATAGCCTTGTATTTTGGAGCACCGCTCAAAGTTCCAGCTGGAAAAGTATCACCTACAATTTTCATAGCATCGCCATTTGGTGTTCCCTCTACTGTGGAGACCAAATGAATCACATGACTAAAATATTGCACCTCCTTAAAAAYACTCACTTTTACATCACTGGCATGTTTACTCAAATCGTTTCGAGCTAAATCTACTAACATCACATGCTCCGCGTTTTCTTTTTTATCTTTCAGTAATTTTTCTCCTAACAATATGTCTTCAGCCATATTCCCAGTACGTTTRAATGTTCCAGCAATAGGGTTGATAATAGTCTTGGTTGCATCTACTTTAATTTGCGCCTCTGGAGAAGAGCCCATCAGTCTAAAATTCCCGTAATCAAAATAAAACAAATACGGCGATGGATTGATAGAGCGCAAAGCTCTATAAACATTAAACTCATCCCCTTCAAATTCTTGTTGAAACTGGCGAGACATCACCAATTGAAATACATCTCCACGCTTGCAATGTTGCTTCCCTTTACGCACATACTCCTTAAATTCAGCATCTGTACAATTTGATTTTTCATCTCCCAACATAGAAAAATCATACAATGGAAATGCTTGCGTATTAATAATGGTTTGAATTTCTTCAATAGTTGAATCGGCTCCTTCTTTCACATTTTCAATCAAGGTCATTTCATCATTAAAATGATTGATTGCAATGATGTATTTAAAAAAACTAAACTGAAATTCTGGAATATCAGAAGGTGCTTTCTTCGATGTCAACTTAATGGTTTCAAAATATTGAACAGCATCAAAAGAAATATAGCCATAAAAGCCATTAAAAGAAGCCACTTTATCATCACAGTTTACATCAATAGTTTTCTTATAACGTTCAAATATTTCATAAAAGTTACCATTGATAGTTTCTGATGTTTCTATTTGATTGTCTTTTTCATAAGAAAAAATGCCATCCTCTACTTTTAAAGTAACCAATGGTTCGATACAAATAAAAGAATAGCTCTCTTCCTTGCTATGATAATCCGAACTTTCTAACAATAAAGTATTAGAAAATTTATCACGAATTTTTGTGTACAAACTTACCGGAGTTATAGTATCCGAAAGTTGATTTTTTACGATGGTGTTGTAGTGTAGTGTGTTCATATGTGTACAAAAAAAAGGACTTATCGCGAGATAAGTCCTTTTTAAAATTATATATTATTTATATAGAGGTTATTGCTCGCTTGTTTGATTAAGAGAGTTCCACCACCATATGTTTGTATTTCTTGTCATTGTTGTTTTTGTCTAATATATTTTAGATGCTACAAATGTAGCATCTATTTTTAAATATGCAAATTTATTTTATATTTTTTTACAACATTGTCAGTATTTGGATCACAATAATCAATAAAACCATGGCTATTGGGTATACTGTTGCGTAGGCCACCGCAGGTGCATCGGTATCCACCATATTATCTACGGTGGCCAATCCTGGCGTACTGGTCATACTTCCTGTCAGTGTTCCTAACAAGGTTAATAAATTCATTTTAAAAAACATACGGGCTACCAATGTTGTCAACATCATTGGTAATAAKGTGATAACAATTCCATACATAAACAACTCCATTCCATACTCTTGAAAGGTYGCTACCAAACTAGAACCGGCACTTGTACCCACMGCAGCYAAGAAAAACAACAATCCAAATTGACGTAATAATTGATTGGCYGCYCCYGTCATCGTCCACATTATAGGSCCTGTTTTACCTGTTCTWCCCARCACTAATGCCACTAACAARATMCCTCCTGTCAAYCCTAAACTGAARGAGAAATTCCCCATGCTAACACTCAATTTYCCTACCAAAATCCCTAATAARATCCCAGTAGCAATAGGTAAAAAATCTGTGTTGGATAATTTTTTATCATCATCWCCTAAAAAACGAGTCACCAGTTTCATATGTTCTTTATCACAAGCAATCACCAATTTATCCCCAAACTGCAATTTMGCYGAAGGTTTTGGTAATAAGTTAATTCCCGATCTACGRATACGTGTAATGGTTGCATTAAAAGCCATAAACATATTGAGTTGCCCTAATGTTTTGTTCACTACATTTTTATTTGTTACCAATACAGATCTCACTTCAATATTAGTGTTTTGAGGTATCTCCTTATCCGTTGGAGAGCCCATCAATAATTGTACTCGTTCCAAAGAATCTTTGGTTCCTACAGCTCTAATAATATCTCCTTTTTGAAATATCACCTCTGGAGAGGGCGCCAACACCACATCTCCTTGCATAACTCTAGAAATCACAGCCTTAGTCATAAAACGAACATTCAATTCCGCCAAACTCTTACCCAACACTTTCTCATTTTCTACTACAAAATACTGACGTACAATCTCTGGAAATCCTTCTTGTAATTCATCTTTATAACGTTGTTCCTCTTCCAGAATATTCACGCGTAAGATTTTCGGTAAAAAACTCACAAACAAAATCACGCCTATCACCCCAAAAGGGTAACCAATTCCGTAACCAATAGAGGCCAGAGGAGAACCAGTAGCGTCAATGGCTGCAGCTAGTCCAGGTGTACTTGTTAAAGATCCTGCCAACAAACCGATCGCCAAATTTTTATCAATTCCAAAAAAGTAATAAATGGCAAAAGTGACTAAGGACGCCGAAATAATTAATATGCCGGCCAGTAACCCTAACTCTTTTCCATTCATTCGAAAAGACTCAAAAAAACTTGGCCCTGCCTGAATTCCAATTGTAAAAATAAAAAGCACCAGACCTAAATATTGAAAATCCTTAGGAATACTCACTCCATAATGACCAAACACCAAGGCCACAAAAATAACTGCCGATACATCTAAAGAAATACCCTTTATTTTTATGCGTCCAAGCACAAAGCCGATTACAATGATTAAAAAAAGCACAAAGTAACTATTCGAAAATAAATCCATAACATTTAATTAAGCGTACAAAATTACAGTTTTACGCATTAAAACCATCTTTTCTTTATTATATTAACGAAAACCTTTGCATAAAAAAAACTCAGACCGAAGTCTGAGTTTTTTTTATGCTATATGTTTAATTGGATTAAACCAATGCCCCTAAATATCTTTCAGAGTCTAAAGCTGCCATACATCCTGTACCAGCTGCAGTAACCGCTTGACGGTATTCTTTGTCCTGAACATCTCCAGCTGCAAACACACCTGGTAAATTAGTTTTTGTAGATTTTCCTTGAGTGATAAGATACCCAGTATCATCCATGTCTAATACACCTTTAAAGATTTCAGTATTCGGTTTATGCCCAATAGCTATAAACACACCTGTTACATCCACATTATGTGTTTTTTTAGTTTGGTTGTTCATCACACGCACACCTGTTACAACATTGTCTCCTAAAACCTCATCAATTTCAGAATGATACAACACTTCAATATTTGGAGTTTTTTCAACCCTATGTTGCATAGCTTTAGAAGCTCTCATAWAATCTTTACGCACTAAAATAGTTACTTTTTTACAAATATTTGATAAATAAGTAGCCTCTTCAGCAGCGGTATCTCCAGCTCCAACAACAATTACGTCTTGTCCTTTATAAAAGAAACCATCGCAAGTAGCACAAGCAGAAACTCCACCACCAATCAATCGTTGTTCACTTTCAATATTTAAATATTTTGCAGTAGCACCTGTAGAAATAATCACAGTTTCTGCTTCGATCATGGTAGTTCCATCAATCTCAACCTTATGAATCCCACCATTGTCTTTACTAAAATCAACTTTGGTGATCAAACCAAAACGAACATCCGTTCCAAAACGTTCCGCCTGACTTTTTAAATCGTCCATCATTGCAGTACCATCGGTACCTTTTGGATATCCTGGAAAGTTATCTACCTCTGTAGTGGTAGTTAATTGACCTCCCATTTGCATTCCTGTGTACATTACTGGTTTCAAATCAGCACGTGCAGCATATATTGCTGCAGTATATCCTGCAGGACCTGAACCTATAATAAGGCATTTAATTCTTTCGATTGTATCAGACATTTTCTTTAGTTTTATTACTGGTACAAACTTATCAATTTTCCGTTGCTTGACCACTGGTTTTCAATCTTTTTTTGCAATACTCGTATAACAAATGCCTATATGTAACATTGGTTACATTAATTAACATTTGTGTTTTACCTTTACAGCACTAAAACTCAAAAAATGGATGCATCAACGCAATTAATAGACACTATAGAAGAATACGAACAAATTATATCACAGCAAGAAGCCGTACTTTTCTATTATTCAAGTATTTCTTGTGGAGTAGCAGAAGCACTGGAACCAAAAGTGAGGCGATTAATCCAAGAAAAATTTCCAAAAATTAATTATCACCTAATTAATTTACCTTTTTCAAAAAAAATATGTGCCGCACATTCTGTCTTTGTAGAACCWACAATTTTGGTGTATTTTAATGGAAAAGAAAGTATTAGAAAAAGCAGGAACATTAGCACATTAGACCTAGAGAAAAGTATTGCTAGGCTTTATAAAATATTTTTCGAATAAATGCTTGTGAAAACCATAAAAGGAACTATATTTGCACTCGCAAAACAAGCACCTCGGGGTGTAGCGTAGCCCGGTCATCGCGCCTCGTTTGGGACGAGGAGGTCGCAGGTTCGAATCCTGCCACCCCGACAAAAGAAGCCTAGAAATTTATATTTCTGGGCTTTTATATTTTTAACCGTTGCCGTTGAAAACGAGCATAAGGATAAAAATAG